>JBJEPE010000019.1:0-21337 GCA_051881075.1 Acutalibacteraceae bacterium
TCCTTTGTCAGCGAGAAAAATACAAATGTGGAGGCTGTTCAGTTTGTGATTCAGACGGAAGCCGTGGAGATCGATGACGCAGAAACCGTCGCTCCGGTTGTCAAAGAGGAGCTGACCTTCTGGCAGAAGATTTTAAGATTATTCGGATTATATTAAAGAATAACGGCGGTGGGGATTCTCCCTACCGCCGTTATTTCACTTACAATTATATTATGCGACTATAAAAGTTACAGTTCTCTGTCTGATTAAGCCCTTCTTATCATTTGCCACCGTTGGAATTGCGGCGTTTTCTGCTATTCCAACGGAGCTTTTTGTTTTTACGAATGAAGTATACCTTTCTTTTTTAGCTTGTCCTTCATCTTCGCAAGTCCTTTTTGGTAGATGTTTTACGCCGCTTCTGCGTAATGTTGCAAACACTATATGATACTGACATCTATATGTTGAGTGTGCTGTTGTCTTTATTCCTTTTTGTTTTCCATTATCAATTTCCTCCTTGTATTTTAGTAATGCGTCGCCAAACACATTTCTATTTTACATGGAGATTTTCTTTTGCTAAAGCTTTTTATCTTCCCCCAGTTAAACTGAGGGTTTATTTTCACGTCCTAAAGGACATCAAATGTTTGCCTGCTTTTATAATTAAAGTAAATGCAGGCGATTTTTAATTATGTCACAGTATTAAAGTCGATTAATTATTAAACGTATTTATAAGTATCTAATACGTAAAAACGCTTATATCTTTTATACTTGCGTACAAAGATTATGAACTTTATTCTTCTAACCTAGTATTAATAGATGTGAGAAGCTCCTGTTTATCCTCGTATAATGTAGAACTGAAAAATTCTGGCTTAATGTCATGCTTAAATGCCTCAATAACTCCCTTAGCAATGCGTAGCTGAGTTTTAGCCTTTTCTATCTCCTGCTTTTCATTATAATAATCAACAAGACGCATGAGCATATCTATACAGCAATTAGCAGACAGATCCTTTTGCCTATGTGCGGCCTCGTACATATCATCCCCGTCAAGTAAGGTTGCGTCAAGCTCCAGCTTTGAAAAGTATATTTCCGGTATTTCTGCTATGGTCGATTTAGTAAGCTCATACTCGCCCATAGCCTTATATGTTTCTGCCAATATACGAAGTGCGTCGTACTTAATATCATCATACTTGGTGCTTTCAATAAGCGTCTTGCACAGTGAAACTACCTCAGCGTTTCTGTCCGGTGAACGCATGGTGTAAAGTAGATTATTCAGGATAATATCGTTACCCGGATAGCTTTTCAGTCCATTCCTTAATAACTGCTCTGCACTATACATATCTCCCTTTTTTCTCAGCTCATATGCTTCACGGCAGATTTTCATTACACTCTGTTCTATTTCAAACAAATTAAAGTCAAAAAGCTCATCTGTAGAAACTCCAAAGAAAGAGGCTATAGCAGGTATAAGGGTGATATCGGGCATGGCTATTCCGTTTTCCCATTTGCTTACAGCCTGAAAGCTGACGGCAAGGTACTGTGCAAGTACCTCTTGTGATATATTTTTTTGCTTACGCAAGGATTTTATTTTTTCACCGATTTTAATTTCCATAAAATTATCTCCTTATAATAAAATCAGACGGCGCCCTCTGTAATTTTATTATAAGGAGAATTTTAATTCTTTACAATAACCGAGCTGTTGAGAATTTTTCAACCAATGATTGAACGGCTTGCTGATATGGCAAAATAAATCCTGTTATACACAATCGGTCTTAAAAGACCAATGTAATGCTGCATAAATACTCTTACTTTTCTTCCATAACGCTCATATATGCCGGACGAATAATCTTATCCATACATATCAATTCCTCCATACGGTGTGCACTCCAGCCTACAATACGGGCAATAGCGAACATTGCCGTATAAAGTTCTTGAGGTATACCGAGCATATCATAAACAAATCCGCTGTAAAAATCCACATTGGGGCTTACACCCTTAAAAATGCGCCGCTTACGGGCAATGATTTGCGGGGCAAGCTCTTCGATATTTTCGTATAACTGTAAATCGTTCTTTCTGCCTTTTTCTGCGGCAAGCTGCTGTACATAACTCTTGAAAACACGTTCTCTGGGATCGGAAAGCGAATATACCGCATGACCCATGCCGTAAATAAGTCCTTTTTTGTCAAAGGCTTCTTTATCAACTATCTTAGTCAGATAGGCTTCAACTTCATCTTTATCCGCATAGTCTTTTACATTCGCACGGATATCAGCCATCATTTCCATTACTTTAATGTTTGCGCCTCCGTGCTTGGGGCCCTTCAGTGACGACATTGCTGCCGCTATAGTAGAGTAGGTGTCCGAACCGGAAGAAGTGACAACACGGGTAGTAAAAGTCGAGTTATTACCTCCGCCGTGCTCCATATGGAGAATCAAAGCAGTATCCAGAACCTTAGCTTCCGTTGTTGTGTAGGTTTGATCAGGACGAAGCATCATAAGCAGATTTTCTGCTGTAGATAAATCAGGATCGGGACGGTGGATAAACATACTGTCCATGTTTTCATAATAGTTATATGCGTGATATCCGTATACCGCCAACAAAGGAAATTCACTGATAAGCTGGATACACTGTCGCAAGGAGTTGCTGACAGAGGTATCTTTAGCCGTTTTGTCGTAAGACGCCAGTGTTAAAATACTGCGCGTCATTGAATTCATAATATCATTGCTGGGAGCCTTCATTATAACATCCCTTGTAAAATTTGTCGGAAGCGTACGGCACTCTCCGACAAGCCGGGCAAACTTGCGCTGTTCCTCCGCATTCGGAAGCTCTCCCATAAGCAAAAGATAAGAAATTTTCTCGAAGCCCATTTCATCAGCTCCGAGATCATCAATCAGTTTTTCAACCCGATATCCACGATACCACAGCTCACCGTCGCAGGGAGTTTTCTTTCCGTCAATCACTTTTGAAGAAACTATCTTCGATATATTGGTAAGCCCTGCAAGAACGCCTTTTCCGTTTTCATCACGAAGTCCTTTGTTTACACCGTATTCGTCATACAGCCTGGGAGCGATATTATCGTTTTTTCTGCAAATACTTTCTTTCTCTGTGGCATAGCTGTTTATACTTTCATATATCACTCAAGTCATCTCCTTCGCTGTTTAGTTCTGAATCCATTATTTTTTCAAGCTCTATCATAAGCTGCAATAAGGTTGCCATATTATCGTTACCGAATTTTTCGATAACTCTCCCGTAATACTCTTTAAGAAAGCTTTGTTGTTTTTCCATTAGTCTAATACCGGAATCAGTAATAGTGATGTAGGTGCCATCGCTACCGTCTCCGTCGTGTGACCAAGACACCAGTCCTTTATCTCTTAGATTTCCAACCATTTTTGATGCCTTGGGAATAGTAAGGCGTAATTCATCTGCGATATCCTTTAGATAAGTTCTGCCGGTATCGTTGTTTTTCTCATTAATGGAATTTGATATCCTGTGCAGCGCAATGTACTCCGGAATTGAAACATCCTTAAATAGATTTTGCGCCTGTCCTTGATTCAGCATATACCTATGATAAGTAAGCTCGTGGGTCAGTTCGATAAGATTCTTAAATTCGTGCATGCTGTCGTTCTCCTCCTTTTGAATTAAACTTTTCTTTCAAATACTCATTTGCATTGTCATTCATTCTCTTGATGTAATCTCTGAATGTTTTTTTCTCTTCTTCGGTAAAGCCCCGAGAAATAACCGTCAAAAATTGCTCCTGTACCCGTTTGCCCTCTTTTACGATTTCTGAAGAATTATCACATAAATGCAGATGTATTGTGCGGCGGTTATCACCCTCATATTTTCCGTGCAGATATCCTCTTTCTGAAAGATCCCGAACCGATGCGGATACATGGGACTTGGTTATTTTAAGCTTTTCCACAATGTCCGACGCCGTATCATAACAGGTATTGTTCGCCAAAAAAAGCAATACAAGCATTTCTGTCATGGTGAGGTTGTATTTTGAACAAATGGGATTAAAGAGCGCCGCATACAATTCTCTGTTTACATATAAGTTGTCAATAATATCGTCCATAATTTCTCATCCCTAAATAAAGTTTTCTAACGAACAGTTTGTTTTTGAACAATTATATTATACACAACCTTTTGAGCAAATTCAATCAATCTCTGTCAAATGTTATAAAAAGTTTACAGTCTGCTCAAAATTGGGCGATATTTACTTATAAAAAATTTTTGCTGCAAGCTTTAAATGCTTTAGTTCGACATTTTTCTGTTTCTTGGTTTAAAATTGTTTTGTAAGCAATATATCACATGGATCGATTAGCTCACAATTTTCTTAACTATGGGAACCTCAGTATTCCTATTTGATTACAGCCTGAAAACCGACGGAAAGGTACTGTGCAAGTACCTCTTGTAATATATTTTTTGCTTACACAAGGATTTTATTTTTCACCGTTTTTGTTTTTTAGAATAACCGATACGTTGAGGTTTTTTCAACCAATGATTGAGCGTCTTGCGGATACGGTAAGCATTTATTAGTAAAAGCCAAAAATTTACTTGACAAGTTCAGACTATTGTGATAGTATAGACTATAGAAATAGTCTAGGAGGTGCAATATGCAAAACAAACTGTTTGACAGCGAGGCTAAGATCATGGAAATAATATGGGCAAGGGGATCGCTGCCTGCTAAGGAGATAAGCCTGATAGCGGCAGACTATATCGGCTGGAATAAAAACACTACATATACAGTTCTCAAAAAGCTTGAAGCGAAGGGCTTTATACGCCGTGACGATCCCGGTTTCATGTGTACGGCGCTTGTATCTCAGGAGCAAATACAAAAGCAGGAGGCAAAGTCACTTTTGCAAAAAGTATTCGGTGGGTCACGCCGAGCCTTGTTTTCCGCATTGCTGGAGGATGAGCAGCTATCTGAGAGTGAGCTTGAAGAATTGCGTGATTTAATAGAAAATAGGTGATTGTCATGCTTGCAGAGGTATTTTATTGGGTATTCAATATGAGCATTACCGCTGTAATTACGGGTCTTATCATACTTCTTATCAGGGCTATAAAAAGAATACCACGAAGAGTGACGGTTTTACTGTGGATAGTACCGTTTTTCCGTATGCTTATACCTATCGGAATAAACAGTCGGTACAGCGTTATGGCATTTATATCACGCTTTGCTACCCGCACGGTAACAGTATATAAGACTGTAAGCAACATAGAAATATCTATGTTAAACGGCGTAATGGCGGCAGACAGCTATTTTCCCATTACATACAAAACTAATGTACTGGATAAGGTGTTTGATGTGTCATCATTTATATGGATAACCGTAGCATTGGCAATAACGATTACACTATGGGTGATATACTGTACAACAATGCACGAAATAAAGGATTCAAATCACTATAAGGATAATGTCTACTTTTCAGATAAGCTCCAGTCGCCTGCCGTATATGGTATATTTAAGCCCAGAATAGTCCTTCCTATGCAATATAAGGATAAGGACATAAAGTATATCTTGATGCACGAAAATACGCACATACGCAGAAAAGACAACCTTTGGCGAATGATTGCTTTTATGATAACGGCAATGCACTGGTTTAATCCGCTTGCGTGGCTGTTCTTAAAGCTGTTTTTGGCGGATATGGAGCTTGCCTGTGATGAGTGCGTACTGACAAAGTGCAGTAAAGAGCAAGCAAAGGAATATGCTTTGTGTTTAATAGATATTAAGGATAATAAAAGTGTATTTGCCTCTTCCTTTGGCGGAGCTAAAATACGGACAAGGATTGAAAATATATTGTCATTTAAGAAGATGACGTGGATATCGGTACTGGGTTTTTCATTATTGGTAATTACAATAATTTTTGAACTATTGACAAACGCAGGATGAAAGGAATCATAAACATGAAAAAGGCTATTTCTTTATTATTAACCGTTTTGCTTGCTGTTTTTAGTGCTTCATGTAAGCAACAAACAGAGCAAGAACAACCGCAAGATGAAACAAAAATCGCTGTGCAAACACCCGATACACCTGCCCCTATGATAGATGATTATCAGTTTGCACCAACCGAAATTTTTGAAATATTATATACGGCCGACGAAGCATTGGCGGTTTGCAAGCAAAATCAGGTAGTCGTTTTTGAAGATGGAAAATGCACCTACGGAAAGGATGTCTGGAATTCATTTTATCAATGTGTAGAGCAGGGCAAGCCGTCATCTGTTATCTGCGGTCACTACTATACGCTTGATAAGGATATGGTAAGCTACTCGCTGTATAGGCAAGAAAAGGATAATTACCCTATGCTTTACTTATACTTAGTTGAATATGACGGAAACATATTCAACTTTACCTGTCGTCTTAGCTCAGAAAAGGATATAGAACAAAAAGAAAGCTATAAATATCTAAAACACTATACAGGCAAAAACGGATCGACGCATAAATATAAGAATTATGATGAATATATGCTTGTTGACGATGCATCGGTCACACGTGAGCAAATAATGTCTGAAATGCTGGGCATTTGGATAGAAGGAGTGAATACGGCACATCATACCGTATATATTGACTACTTTGATTAAGGAGATGAGGTCATAATGAAAAATAAACGCCTGCTTATGTTCTATTTATTATCTTGTATAGGTGTTATTGCAGCCTCGTTTTATCCTATTTATATGGGAGTATGTACAGTTCGTACTATGCTGATAAACGGTGCTGTAACAGAAGCAGAATATCCTAAATATATAATTCCATATACTCCCATAGCTATATCAATTATACTTGGTGTATTGCTTATTCCGCTTATTACAAAGCTATTTAAAAAATTTGACTTTATAACGGCATCGGTATTCTCTACGGCAATGTTTTTTGTATTTGAGCGATTAATGGAAACAAAAATACTGGTGCAGACTCAGGAGCTTATCCCGCTTGAGAGTTGGCAGATGTCGCTGTGCTATATTCCTCCGGATACATATGAAACAAGAACATGGGAGGCCGTAGATATTCTTCTTGGCGGTTACAGTTCTGCTTTTAAGCTTCATTTCTATATGATCTCCATAGTACTTATAGTATCTGTGCTTAACTGCTTTTACGGCTTTGCAAGGGTGATACGTACACATGATAAAACACGGGTTAAGTCGTTAACCGTACAGACCGTTGCAAGTATTATGTTCCTTGGAATGTGTATATGGGCTTGCTTTACTTCTTTTTACCGTACAGGAGAGATAACCGTGCCGGCTGTTTCGGCTGTCCTTATGTCGGTTTTCTTTATTCTGCTGGGCGTTACCGTTGGTATTTTTACAGGATCGTTTACGCTTGGCAAAAGCAAAAAGCTATCGGTAATATTACCGGCTATAGTATCATCTGCAGTAACTTTGGCAATGTATATAGGAGAGATGATTTTGCTTAGCGGTAATTTGTATCGCTTTGGTACAGGGGTGCTGTTTAACGGTATTCCGTATTTGGTGCTTGCACCTGTAGATATTGCTATAATCGTTTGCTCAGGTGTATTATCGGCGTTTATTTGTACGTTGCTTAATAAAAGAGTTGATAAAAAAACACCGGAATAATAAAGCTGTGACAAACCGCCTTAACACAATTAGGCAAATCAGGACTATGAGGATAAGTAGGATCATACTCTTTAAGTGAAAAAATAAAAATTATTTATTTGATCTACGTTTTACATATATGAATAGTGCAATCCTAAAAGTTTAATAAAATATTTGTAGGGCATTTTTGGCTTTATCCGTTTTTGGTTCTTAGAAGCTCCATTTTAACGGATTTTGACCAATTATGCCCTACATTCTTGTAAGCTCAATATTGAATATAATATATAAATGTCTATATTTTAAGCTTGGTTGACAATCTCTTATTGTCATGATATAATAGTTCAAATTTGAACTATTCAAGTTTGAAATACTTAAATTTAAATTATTAGGAGGAGTTTATATGGTTCAATTTGTCAATATGGACTTTTCTCATGCACTGCTTGAGGCATACGCTAAAGCGTGCAAACCTTTGTGTCAAGAAATTCGGATGCCACAGACTGCTTTTGATATTCTGATGTTTTTGGCAAACAATCCTACATACAATTCAGCTAGGGACATTGTAGCCATAAGAGGACTAAAAGCGAATTTGGTATCTGTAAATGTGGACAAACTGGTTAAAGAAGGTTTTTTAGAGCGTTGTCCTGATAGGGAGGATAGGCGAAAAACCATTCTTACCTGTACAGAGCTTGCCCTACCGATAGTACAGAGAGGGCGTAGGTTCCAGCAAACCTTTTTTGAGGAATTATTTCAAGGCATTACTGAGGATGAACGTATGATCTTTGCCGATATCTTGAAAAAAATCAGAAACAATATTACTTATTTATCAAAGGACGGTATGTAACCATGGATCTTTTAATTACTATACTTGTTACTTTTTTTGCAGGAATGGGTGCAGGGCTGGGCACAGGTTTTGCCGGAATGAGTGCCGCAGCTGTAATAACCCCTATGCTGGTAACTTTTTTGCACATTGAGCCGTACATAGCTGTAGGTATTGCTCTGTCATCAGATGTATTAGCAAGTGCAATTTCGGCTTATACCTACGGAAAAAACAAAAATCTTGACATACAAAACGGCTTGATTATGATGGCCAGCGTATTGGTTTGCACCGTTATAGGCAGCTATGTATCAAGCCTTGTACCGTCCGGAACAATGGGTAATTTTTCTGTATTTATGACCTTTTTACTTGGCATAAAATTTATTGTAAAGCCTGTAATGACAACTAAGGAAGCAATGCAGTCTATCTCACCGAAAAGGCGCACTATTCAATCCTTGATTTCCGGCATATTGATAGGTTTTATATGTGGCTTTGTAGGTGCAGGCGGCGGTATGATGATACTTTTGATATTGACATCCGTACTGGGATATGAGCTAAAAACCGCTGTTGGTACCAGCGTTTTTATTATGACATTTACAGCGCTTACGGGTGCAGTTTCACACTTTATCATAGGTGGAACACCGGATTGGACGGTGTTTATCCTGTGCGTGATTTTTACACTTATATGGGCAAGAATTGCCGCTGTATTTGCCAATAAAGCAGAGCCCAAAACACTTAACCGGGCAACAGGTACCGTTCTTGTACTACTCGGTATTGTTGTAATGACCTTCTCTGTATTTTCATGATATTTCAAACGAAAACAATAATACAGCTTACCATTAAATCCAGTAATAAATTCCGGTTTATTTTACAAAGAACAAGGCCACCTAACTTTAAGATAGGTGGTCTTGTTTCGTTTATAGATATTGAATTTCAGTTATTTTCTTAAGCATATTTAATCAATCCAGTTTCATCGTGGGGATTTACCGCTTACAAGTCGGATATATTCTGCTTGTAGCCGATAATTTCCGCTTGCAATACTTATCCACGCTTTAAGCCGTTACGATAAGTTATGCTAAGTTCAGACGGAATAATTTTACGGTTTAAGTTATTGCTTAGCTTAGATTAATTTATTTCTATCTCTTTTCAGCAAGATAGATGCCCCAATCCTTAAACATATCCGGTATATCATAAATGCTTTTGCCGTCTGTATCTACCCTAAACGACTCTCCGGGGGCATCTTGTGTAAAGGTGTTCCAAGCGGTAATCAGATTTTCTGTAAAACTAATCTCATATTTTTCAAAAAAGCCATTATAAATCTTTGCATCTTGTGTATAAATAGAAATAACATTATATTTTCCGACCATAATTTCATCGTGTGATTGATGACATCCAAAACCGAAAGAACACAAACCGTCGTTAATCATCAAGTCGGCTATTCTGTTTAAAAGGGCCAATGCTTCATCCTGCGTGCAACCATCAATGTAGTACACATCCTTATGTAATGTTTCTGCAACGCCGGGACGAATTTCAATTTCATCATCCTGCTTGGAAGGCAACTCTAAAATAAAGAAAATAGGCTCATTATGAATCACTATAAAATGCTCTATCAACATTTTAATTTTATCTGCATTTACATTTGCCGTAAAGTAATGGTCTTTGTATTCATACCCTTCCGAAAGTTTTTCCGGGAATGGCACTTTACAGCCTCTTCTGAGCTTCAACATATTTTATCACGCCTTTTTGAATTAAATTGTATTAACTTTTTGTTTGAACTTATTAAATAACCTAACATATCTGGAGATATGTTAGGTTATCTTAGCTTATTTATCCAAAGGTTTCATCGTGGGTATATCTCTTGACTACATTTTGTGAGTTTGGTCACGCTCGCTAACTTCTGATTTCACCCATCAATCATTGTTTTGAAGCTTCGATAAGTTCCGCAAAGTTAAGATAGCGGAAAATATTGTGGTTTATATTTATCTAAGCTTTCATTGTTGACTATCAGTATCAGAGTACACTTGCTCAAGAACTTCGTCCACTCTTTGAACAAACCTTTCAGACAAAATCGCACAGGATTCAATATGAACCTTGTCGCCTCCGACAAACAGTGTCATTGAATCATTATTCATTCTTAGTGATGTAATTTGATTAAAATAATAGATCTTCTTATTTCCTAAAAAAGTAGAATATTCAAATGAATCATTCGACAGTATTTTGATTGTCTGGTTCTTCCAACACATCAATGCCGCTACACCCAACCCAAGGCAGCAAACTACGCCGATAACTGCTGCCACAGAAAAATGGAAAACAGCATAAATGCCCACTACGATCCCTGCAACAATAAGTATAACTCCAAAGGACAGTATCCAAATCGGAAGATACATATCTGCTCTCATGTCTTTATCAGAAAAACTTTCGCCTAAAATCCATGCGCCAATTCTAACCAATATTTTTAGCATTGTTTTTATCCCCTTTAATTCCGTATTTTCTAACTCCGATATAGTCGGCTTATGTTTATCAAACAGCCTAATATATCCTAGAGTATATTGGAATGTCCCAGCTTATTTATCCAGCGGTTTCATGGTCGGGATTATTCTTTATTTTCTTAAATTGTCACAGGCAAATGTCATAAAAGAATTACTTATTTTTTAATCTGTTCGATAAGATCCTTTTTAATTTCATTGAACTCGTTATCTGTTAGAACTTCGTCATCACGTAACTGTTTCAACATTTTTAATCTTTCGATAACTTCACTATGATTTTTATCAATAGCTTTTGACATCAATTCTTCTACTTGAACGTCATTATTGATTACTGCTTGAATCATACTAATAGTATCTTTTTCTTCGTCTATTGGGAATAAGTATTTTGACATAATCTCAAAGACAGCAATTAAACTTGCCAAATATGTAACTGAAACAGAAAGTAAAGATACCATAGATGAAATACTATCCCTGTTTCTATTGCATATCATAAATATAGCAACCGATATTGTCAAAATGCCAAGTAATGCAATAAAAAACCAGAATATGAATTTTTTAAGAAAATTATTTATTTTCACTCTATCCCGACGTTGTTGTATATAATCGTCTAATAAATCGGTAAGTTTTCCATTTCGTTTTACAAACTCTACATGAACATTCATAAGTTGTTCTGCATATTCTTCATTTTTTGTTGGCTTGCTGTCAAATTTAGAGGTTAGCAACTCCAACAGCACTTTTCTATACAGCGGATTGTCACTGTTCATGCTTGTACCTCTTCTATACGTCTTTGTGCCAGTTCTTCTGAAACCTTATATCGCCGTGCTACTTGTGAAACGTTTACATTAGCATTATTTTTCAAAAATTGACACAAGTCTCTTTTGGGAATTAGTAAACTCGCAGCAATATAATCCATGCGCTGTTCTGTCATGTCTTCAGAATAACTAGCTTTATGATCTCTTGCCGCAACAACTATTTTTTTATCATATGCATTTGTTTTTTCAGTAATATAATGTGCCAACTCATGTGCAACAATGAATTTCTTGGTATTAATATCTTTGAAGCAATTATATGCTATAATTTTATTTGAATTAAAACCATCAACTTTGTCTATATGCTCATTAACAGCAATAAGTCCTTCGAGTTGCTCTTCAAACTCAGCTCCACGAACATCAAATCCCAAGTCAGTTGCTACTTTAAAAATATCAATAGGTATGACATTTTCTATTTTCATTGTCCTAAGGAATCCATCAATTAAATTTTCCATTTCTTGCATTTCTTTTTTTGAAAATTGAGGAGCCATTAAATACACCTGTATCCTTTCCATACATTATCACCACTCATATATCTTCTCCTAGCAGTAAAAATATATGAGTGGGCAAATATAAATATTAATTTCTCATATTTAATAATATCAGAAAATTATGGATTTTTCAAGTCCTGATACAAATATTTGCAAAAACATTGCTTCAAACTGTAGCCAAACCCCATTATAAATGGGCAATCCCGTTATGAGACTGCCCATTCATTCGTAAATTATGCAATTTTTTCGTCTCTTGATAATTTTCTGCATTGTTTGATGTAAGATGTATGTTTCATCCCCATTTTGAAGAGGAATCAATACAGCTTTGCACCTGCGGGAATGCGGTCATCCACCATCAGAAGATTTAGTCCTTCTCTGCCGTTTTCTTCATGTACGGCAGAAATCAGCATACCCTCAGAATCAATGCCCATCATCTTTCTAGGCGGCAGATTTACGATAGCGATGGCTGTCTTTCCAATCAGCTCGTCCGGCTCGTAATACTCGTGAATACCGCTTAAAATTACACGGTCTTTACGAACACCGTCATCTAATGTAAATTTCAAAAGCTTCTTGGACTTCGGTACAGCTTCACAAGCTAAAATTTTTACTGCACGGAAATCGGACTTGCTGAAGGTCTCAAAATCGACATATTCCTCAAACAGCGGTTCGATTTTTACGTTGGAAAAATCTATTTTCTCAGGCTCGACTTTTACATCATCTATAGCGGTTTCCTCTGTCTTAGATCTTACATTATTTTCTGTATTTACATCTTTCAAAGGCTTCATCGTCGGGAAGATAATTACATCCCTTATAGATGCGCTGTCTGTAAGAAGCATTACAAGTCTGTCTATGCCCATGCCCATACCGCCTGTAGGCGCCATGCCGTACTCAAGTGCGGTAACAAAGTCTTCATCAAGCATATTTGCCTCTTCATCGCCTGCATCTCTTAGCTGCATCTGACGAACAAATCTTTCACGCTGATCTATAGGATCGTTAAGCTCTGAGTATGCGTTTGCAAGCTCTCTGCGAGTAACAAAAAGCTCAAATCTCTCTACAAGTGCAGGATTATCCTTCTTACGCTTGGTAAGAGGTGATACCTCTACAGGGTAGTCCATGATAAATGTAGGCTGTACAAGGTTTTCTTCAACCTTTTCTTCAAAGGCAAGGTTGAGTATATCTCCCCATGTATCTGTTGCCTTTGGCTCTAAACCAAGCTGCTTTGCAACCTCACGTGCCTTCTCTGTATCGCCTGTAAATTCTGAGAAATCTACACCGGCATACTGCTTAACGGCATCGTTCATTGTCATTCGCTTAAATGGGAGAGAGAGGTCTATTTCCTCGCCCTGATATGTTATTTGGTCTGTACCGCACACAGCTTTAGCGCATTCGTTGATAAGCTTTTCTGTTATCTCCATCATTCCGTTATAGTCCGTATATGCCTCGTACAGCTCAATAGTGGTAAACTCAGGATTGTGCTTAACATCCATGCCCTCATTACGGAATAGTCTGCCTATCTCGTAAACCTTTTCCATGCCGCCTACAATAAGCCTTTTAAGGTAAAGCTCAGGTGCAATTCTAAGGTACATATCAAGATTAAGTGTATTGTGGTGAGTTATAAACGGTCTGGCTGACGCACCACCCGCAATGGTATTGAGGATTGGCGTTTCCACCTCAATATATCCCTTATCGTCCAAAATAGAACGAATAGTCTTTATAATCGTACTACGCTTGATAAATGCGTCCTTAACCTCAGGATTAACTATAAGGTCAAGATATCTCTGGCGGTATCTTGTATCTGTATCCTTTAATCCATGATACTTCTCAGGCATCGGCCACAGCGACTTAGATAGAAGCTCTATCTCCTGCGCATGAACGGAGATCTCTCCACGGCGTGTGCGGAATACAAAGCCCTTAACTGATATAATATCGCCTATATCCCAGTTAGACATACCCCTGTACTTTTCTTCGCCAACGTCATTAATGCGGATATATACCTGCATACGGCCCGTTCTGTCGTGTATATCAACAAAAGAGGCCTTGCCCATATCTCTCCAGCTCATCATACGGCCTGCGATACAAACCGTCTTATTCTCATATTCTTCAAAATTCTCTATTATTTCACTAGAAAGCGTATCTCTGTCACAGGTAGTTATCTGAAAGGGGTCTTTGCCGCTTTCCTGCAAATTCTTAAGCTTGTTTCTGCGCACTTGCAAAATCTCGCTCAAATCCTGCTGTGCCTGCTCAGGTGCGCCGGTAGGTGTGGTGTTTTCACTCATGTTAATGCCCCCATATAAATGGGGTACTCCCTTCTTACTTTATAATTTCCAGTATCTCGTACTTTTCTATACCGCCCGGTGTTTCAACGTCTATTGTTTCGCCGGCACTGTGACCTATAAGGCCTCTGCCTACAGGTGATTCGTCAGATATTCTGCCGTTGATCGGGTCAGCTTCGTTGGAACCTACTATTTGATATATCAATGTTTCATCATAGGTGCTGTCATAAACTTTAACCTTTGAACCTATATGAACGTGCTCTGAGCTTAATTCACTTTCATCAATGATTTTTACGTTTTTCAGCATTGCCTCTATTGTAGCAATTCTGGCTTCAACCATTGCCTGATCGTTCTTGGCCTCATCGTACTCACTGTTTTCAGATAAGTCACCGAAAGAGAGGGCTACCTTAATTTTCTCTGCTATTTCTTTACGCTTGACTGTTTTTAATTCATCAAGCTCTGCCTCCAGCTTTTTTAAACCTTCGTCTGTTAATAAAACCTGCTTTTGCAAGTGTATTTCCCCCTTTGTAAGGAATAATTATTATCCTATTAATTATAGACAAAATAAACCGCTATGTCAAGTACTGCACAAAATTCCTTGTAAAGTTTTTGCCAAAACTCAGTATTCATCTATAATCAGAGTATTTTGGTATCTTCTATGGTCATATGAGGTCATATTCAATTTTGTTGTAAAATTATTCACTGTCAAATGACGGAGCTGTCGCACTAACGGTACATCAGTCGATATCTGCAAGGTTTATACTATTTTCATTTTTCAAGTGGGATATTGCATATCTGATGGGCACAGCTGCTTTCGTAATCGTATTTTACATATTTTTTCTCATCAATTACAACAAGCGACAGCTTGATTTGTTATAGCTTGTTCTTATAATTCCTTTTCTATTCTTTTTTCGGGTGTACTCTCATTATTGACAAAGAGCCGTAATTAATATGAGGCTGCCGCCTCACGGTTCTTAAACCGTATAAGCGACAGCCTCAACTGTGTTTAATTACTATTTTATCGTATCAGTTAAATTCTAACGTGATTTACTATTAATATATAAGGAGCTTATAGTATGACGGATATACTGCGAAAAATTCGTTAAGAGTTGATCTGTAAGATGAACCCGGGTCATTGATTATGTAGCTTGATGATGAATTTACATTACCGCCGTTATAACCAACAACTACTATCCAGTGCTGACCGCCGTTTGACTTTTTACCTGCTATTATAGTAGGCTTGCCTGCCTTAAGTCTGTTGTATATCTCTGACAGGTAGTTTGATGGAGCTGTTGAATAGTATGGGCTTGGCCATACTGCAACTGCGCCACCGCTTGTGTAACTCATCTTCTTAGCCATTGCATCAGGATAGATTGTTGTGCCTGTTCTGTATGATTCGCACATTGCTATACTTGTAGTTGTACAACCGATAGAACCGATTGTTCCGCCATTTGAACCGCCGAGCCAATAGCTGCTCCAGCTTTGACCGAATTGCTTGTAGTTTGGTACTGAAAGTCTGATTGAGCCGCCACTTGAGCCACTTGATACCGTATATGAGTGATCAAGTAACTTCTTTGTACCCATTGCATCTGTTGCAGAAATTCTATAGTAGTTTGTACCTGCGCTTGCTCTACCGAATACTATGTAACGGTCAAGGTTTGCTATGGAGTAGCTCTTAGCTGCCGGATTAACTGATTTAGTAGATACTGCTGCGCCGTTTGAATTATAGATACCTACTGTTACGTTTGTAATAGTGTAGTTTGAAGAAACTGTTCCCCTGATTGAGAAGGATTGACCTACATTAAGTGTACCCGGAGTATTAGCACCGCTGAGTGACAATGTTGATGCTGCTGCGGCTGCCTGCACTGTGTAAGCATGGTTAAGCAATGTCTTGTTAGATTGCTTTGTATCTGATGCTACTATTCTGTAGTAGTTTGTACCTGCGCCTGCCTTACCGAATATGATGTACTTGTCAACGTTAGCTATTGAGTAGCTCTTTGCGTTAGGAGCAACCGTCTTAGTAGAAACTGCTGCACCGCTTGCATTATAGATACCTACCGTGAGGCTGGTAATATTATAGTTAGAAGAAACTGTACCCTTTATTGAGAAGGACTGACCTGCTTTAAGTGTACCCGGAGTATTAGCACCGCTGAGTGAAAGTGTAGATGCAGGGGCGTTTGACTTAACTGTGTAAGCCTGATTTAACAACGTCTTAGTAACCTGTTGGTCAGTTGCTGTTACCCTATAGTAATTAGTACCTGCCTGTGCCTTATTGAATACTATGTAAGCATCAACAGTAGCAATATTAAAGCTTGTGCTGTTTGGATTAACGCTTTTGGTTGAGATAGCTGCACCGCTTGCATTATAGATACCTACTGTAACGTTTGTTATCTTGTAATTGGACTTAACTGTTCCCTTGATTGAGAAGGCCTGACCAACGTTGAGTGATGTAGGATAGTTATGACCGGAAATTGAAAGTGTTGAAGCTGCTGCTGTAGATGTTACCTTATAAGCGTGGTTTACAAGTGTCTTGCTTGTCTTTGTATCTGATGCTGTGATCTTGTAGTAGTTAGTGCCTACAGGTGCTACACCGAACTTAACATATGCGTCTATGTTAGCTATGTTATAGCTCTTTGCATTAGGTGTAACTGATTTAGTGGAGAGAGCTGCACCGTTTGCATTGTATATACCTACTGTAACCTTTGTTATAGAGTAGTTAGATGTAACTGTACCCCTAATGCTGAAGGACTGACCCTGCTTAAGTGAAGGCGGAGTATTGTGACCTGTAATTGTAAGGGTTGATGCAGGTGAATTTGATGTTACCGTATATGCTCTATTAACAAGCGTCTTAGTTACCTTTTCGTCTGTTGCCATGATCTTATAGTAGTTAGTGCCGGCAGGTGCGAGGTTAAACTTAACATATGCGTCAACATTCTTGATTGAATAGCTCTTGGCGTTAGGAGCAACTGTCTTAGTTGATATGCCTGCGCCGCTTGCGTTGTAAATGCCTACTGTAAGACTTGTGATCTTGTAGTTTGATGATACTGTACCGGTTATTGAATATGACTTACCCTGTACAAGTGATGTCGGGTAATTATAGCCCGAAATAGAAAGGGTAGATGCCGGTGTTGAGCCGCCTGTTACTGTGTATTTCTTATCGAGCAAGGTCTTTGTTACTTTTTCATCTGTTGCCTTAATCTTGTAGTAATTGTCGCCTGACTTAGCATTACCAAAGATAATATATTTATCTACGTTAGCTATATTATAGCTCTTCGCATTAGGTGAAACTGTCTTTGTTGATACTGAGCCACCGTTTGCGTTGTAGATACCTACCGTAACACTCTTAATGTTATAGTTAGATGATATTGTACCCTTAATAGAGTATGACTTTCCGGGAGCAAGACTTGTAGGATAGTTATAGCCTGAAATAGAAAGGGTAGATGCGGCCTGACCTGTTGAGCCAACCGTGTAGGCCTGATTTACGAGTGTCTTTGTTGTTTTCTCGTCGGTAGCTACTACCTTATAGTAGTTTGTGCCTTCCTTGGCATTACCGAACTTAATATAGTTATCAACTGAACCTATGCTGAAATATGTACTGCCGCAGTTTGTCTTTCTCTCGCTGACTGCTGCGCCGCTTGCATTGTAAATACCTACTGTAACGCTCTTAATGTTATAGTTAGATGATACTGTACCGTAGATGCTAAAGGACTGACCCTTCTTAAGTGTAGAAGGAACATTGTATCCCTCTATCTTAAGCTGTGAAGGACCTGTTGGCTGATATGCTGATTCATTTGCAAGCTCTTGGCAAGTGATCGGAATATAATATGTTGAATAAAGGTTTGCGAATGTATAGTTAATATCAACGCTCCATGTTGTGTTGTGACGTGAGCTTGAGAAACCGCCCTGCTCTATACAGGTAACATAACTGCTGTTACCGTTTATAGAACCGTCGCTGTTTTTAACAACCTTAACACCGCTTACAAGTCTTGTATGACCTACAACACCGCTTACTCTGGCAACTATTGCATCACCGGGTTGAAGCTTTGCGTATGACGAATACATAGTAGCTGTACCGTTACCTGATGTAATAGTCTTTGTGTTGCTGTTTGATAAACGTCCGTTATATGGTCCTACTGTAAGCACGCCTGTGCCGCTGCCCGGGAACATATTACCGGTGTAGCTGAAGCTGATGCTCTTACTTACCTGCTTCCAGGCATACATAACTGATGATGAACAGTCGTTGCCTACATAAGCACTTTGTGTAACTGCGCCTATATACTGGTTATTACTGTTAAGATAGCTCTTGAACGTAGCAAGATTCTGTCTGTTGTACTGAGTATAAGGCATACCCTTATATGTAGTACCTGCATAGAAGAACTTAGAGCTATTGCTCCAGTATGTTATGTTCTTGGAAGGTGTCCAAGAGATAGTACCCATCGTTCTGTGATAATTTACTACTATTTCTCTGTTACTAGCGGCAGATGTCTTAACAGCCGGAGCTGCAAAAGGCAAACCTGCTAAGAGAAGTACGAGAGCTAATGCTATCGAGAAAAATCTAATGCGTAATTTTTGATTTGTCATTACGATAACCTCCTCTAGGTTTATTAGTTTATGGTTATATTATAGCATTTGTCAAATTTTCTTGTCAATTCTTTAAAATTTTTTTGGAATATATGACAAAGGCCTGTTATTTTTTTCTTAAATTTACCATTACCGTTTATCTTTTTGCCCATAAAAATGTGTATTTATTGTGAATTTTATTTTGTGTAATAAGTAGTTTTTATATATAGACGTGTATTTCTCAGCATTTTAACAAAAAATCCAATTTTGAATTTTATACTTTTATTTAATTACACTAACTGTAAGTTAAATAGTGTAATATTGTGGGGCTTATTTTTGAAAGAAAGGCCGGCTGTAATTTTATACGGTTTTATAGCCCACATAAGCTTACTCAATACAGCGGCCAATCGTATAAAAAGAATTACATGGGAAGTTCTTGTTTATTTTTTATCATGTACAAATTGTTTATTTCTTTATAAAAGAACGTTGACTGATTTTATAGAATACAAAATAAAACTTCTGTATTTATTAGAACACCTCTTTGATAATAATACGGGTAACTGTAACCTTATACTACACGGTAGGGAATAGGCAAAAAACAACGCTGAAACTAACTACAAGTTAATTTCAGCGTTTATTATCAGTTATTGATATGAATATTAAATCTTTAAAACTATCACTCAGGTCGATTTTACAGTGTCTTTAAAACATAGACGTATTATACAAAGTTATCTGATGGATTTTTTCTCAATCTTTATATACATCTTATTACTGCATAACAAAAGACTTATACGTCTTAACATTTACTTCATATGTTATGTCAGTTACAACGCTTATATCGTCTTTTTGCACTTCAACCTGAACAATTAAATTAAAGCTCTTGCCATCCGTTATTGCAATATCATCCTTATTAAATGTTTCTCCGTCAACTACGCCTGTAAATATATTCTGAGCATTTTTGTTAAATGAAACTTTTTTATTCAACTGATGTTCCAAAAGAGTTTTTTCATTCTCTTTGATACATACATTTTTAACGGTAACCTCTTTTTCTGTCTTTGAATAAGAAGTTACATATATAATATATTCGTCGTAGTTAATTTCTTTGATCTCAGGTATTATTACAACATCTTCAACTCTGGCAAAATCAAATTGACTGGATGTAAAATAGTCCTCATTCTCAAAGCCACTAATATTTTTGATATTGAATTCTTTTAAGCTTTGCTTTGTATGGCAAGCAGTCATCCCTAATAGGATAACTATGAGTAATATAGTAGTTATTGCTCTTATAAACTTTTTCACTTAAATTACCATTATTTAAATATCCAGAATTTACTGTTTTCAAGCTGCTCTCTGGTATTGCTTTTTCCTGTTGCATAATAAGGAAGCATATCAGCGAAGAAATGTCCGATTGCAGAACCGGCCAATTTAGCGTAATCAACAACAGTTGCGCCACTCTCCGGTACCTGATACAGCGGAGAATAATTATAAGTTGCAATAAATTCCGCTTCTGTTATCGGCTTTAATGTATCGCCGTCAAATACTGCTTCTCTACCGTCAGGATGGATAAATTTTAACTCAGGCTTACCAACACCGTTATCATGGTATATAGATTGCTCAGGCGGTAATAATGCCCAACCCGAATTAGGTGCGGTTACCTCTTCATATGTTAAGTGTGCACCGTTCTTCTGTTCTCTGATTTCAAAGTGCCACTTTGTTGCATTGTAATAAATTGTGTATGCTACACCCTTTACCGTATATGGCTGGTTAAGGAGTTGTTTTGTACCCTTACTGTCTGTTGCATAAACCTTGTAGTAATTCTTACCGGTACTTGACTTATTAAACTTTATTTCTTTACTTATATTTGATAATGAATAGCTCTTAGCATTAGGATTAACAGACTTAGTAGAAATTACCTTATTTTTTTCATTATAAAGTGATACGGTTACGTTTGTTATAGTGTAGTTAGAAGTAACTGTACCCTTAATAGAGAAAGACTCACCGTACATAAGCGTACCGGGTGTGTTAGCGTTTGATAAGCTTAATGTAGAGGCTGGGTCAACAACCGGTGCTTTTACAGTATATGCACGGTTAAGCAACGTTTTAGTAATCTTTTCATCAGTTGCAGTAATCTTATAATAGTTTGTACCCGCTTTTGCATAATTAAACTTTATATATGAATTTACATACGCTATATTATAGCTTTTTGCGTTAGGGGTAACCGTCTTTGCAGAAACTATTGAGCCGCTTGCATTGTAAACGCCTACTGTTACGCTCTTGATCGTATAGTTAGATGATACTGTACCCTTTATTGAGAAAGATGAGCCCTGTGTAAGAGTACCTGACGGATAGTTATATCCGGTAACTGTAAGGGTTGAAGCTGCGTCTGTTGAGC
>JBJEPE010000020.1:0-4760 GCA_051881075.1 Acutalibacteraceae bacterium
TCTTTGTCGGTTATAATGCCGCCGCTGGTTTGAGATTGTTCCCATTTTACGTCAAATCGGCTTCCATCTGAAGAATTTCCCTGAACACCCTGTAGCTCCGCAGTGTTTGAAAGTCCCCAATAGGTACCATGATCATCGTCAAAGGTGGAGTCTTCCGGTGTCCACACACCGTAGGCATATTCAAAAATCATTGGAGTTTCATCAGGTATCTCTGCAATAATGGTATGATTACAAATTGAGTCGCTTTCTGTTATTTCGGTTCTCCATGTCCAATCAGTAATTTTATTACCTTTACTCAATGTTCCGTCACTGTTTTTTACTGCCTGATATAGCTGCACGCTACTTGGCAACAGCGTCGCTTCAAAAAGTGTATTTTGTGCTCCTACATAGTGTATCATTTTGTCGATGAGGGTCAAGGTATCGCTGTCGGGCAGAAGATCGTTACCGTCCGGGTTCAACTTGATAGAGTATTTTAACATACGGGAGTCATTATCCCAGCCGCCGGTTTTATCAACTACCTTGGTAGTAGAAGTTTCTGTCTTGTAGGTGACTTCTTGCGTCTGTGGGGCAGAACCGAGTAGTCCACCGTCCTCGTTTACCGTAACGTTGTTGGTAAATGATTCAGCAGTACTGCCCATGCTATCAAGTTTTTCCTGACTGATCTTACAGCAATAAACTATTTCAATTTCAGTATCGGCAGAAATCATCTGTTCATCATCATATTTAGTAATGTTAAGTGTGATATCTTGTCCGCTGACATTACCATTTATTTTAAATTCAGAATAGTGAGTACCGGAAATTATATCATTTTCAGGCGTCAATACCGTGGTATTATAAAATCTTATTTGAGTTAGCGTTACATTCTCCGGTAAGGTATCAATGACCGTAACGGTACTGCATTCAGTATTGGTACGAATTTTTACCTTCCATGTAAGATTGCCGTCTGAGGTAGTTATATTGCTTGTGCCACTGTGACCGTTACCGTCCGTCTTCCAGACACCGCTCTTTTTATAAGTATAGGTGGCATTCCCATTCTTTGAGGTGCTGTCCGGAGGAGTAACAGTGACTTGGTTATAGTAGTATGACGTATCAGTTACGGATGATACATCTGCATAACTGTTGTACTCAAAGTATATTTTTTGTCCTCCGTAGGGATCGGCAGGTATGTCATTTGGTAAAGTGATGCTATATTGGACAAACTTTTTATCCTGTAGGTCAGTACTTGCTGCAATATCCTCATAGGAATAAGTCTGCTGATCATCCGTGTAAAATGTTATGTTAGGGGTTTCACTCTGCGGCCACAAGTAATTGGTGCCTTCTGTATAGTCGCTACTGCTTTGTCCTGCAAATATAACAGATGCCCATTGCTGTATCTGCGTCCATGTCATCCATTGACCGTCCCTTGTTGTATCCTCAATTACCGTTCCTGAGGGTAGACCGCCGGAGGGCACCGTTACCTCGGTTCTCCATGTAATTTCGATATTCCCGTTTGCGTCCGGAGCAGTCCCATTTTTTACATGTTTCGCCACGTGCCCCTCTGAGAAAATATATACGGTGGCATTAGATGTAAGCGGATCTTCACCCGGCAAAGCCAAGGCTGCTGAGTTTGTAATATTCTGTGTGTCCCAACCGGGTGTAGCTTCGGTAGTATAATTGATAAAGTAATACCCGGTGTTTTCTCCGGTATCGCCCACGGCATTAAAAGTAATAGATACTATCTTATTATCATCGTTACGTAAAATGGTGTAGTTACCGTCGGATTCGGTTTGAACGTTGTCGTCCGATTCTATTCCAACCGTCAGATCGATGGCTTCTGACAGCATACTATCTGTCAGCACATAGCCGGCAATGTTGTTATGGTACTGGTTAATCTTGATTTTCCATTTGATCTTGCCGGTTTCATTGTCATACGTGCCGGATTTTTCAAGCTTCATAGATTTATCTATGGTGGTAGTGGTGTTGCTCTCGTCAGAAACCGTCTCGCCCTTGGAACCGTCTGTACCGGTGACCTTGACCGTATTATCAACCGTTTTAATTTCACCTATCGGCGGTTCTTCCAGAAACACATCGTATGTAACGGTATATTTTTGACCGTAGATATAGCCGTCAATGGTTTCCTGTTTCAGTGCCGGTAGACTCATTGTGATTTTGCCTTCGTTATAACTGAAGGAACCGGATACAGTTGAGGTAACGTCATCTGCCGTGATACCCCATGGGGTAGTTCCCCATTCATCTGCAGGAATTTTCTCTACTTTGCCTAAAGTAACATTTTTTATATTGAGACCGTCAGCAGTCAGCGTATCCATAAAATCAATGGGATTCGGTGTGCCCTTGGCGGAATAAACCGTAACGGTGTAGGTAATCTTATTGTTGTCATAGTCGTAAGCAGAGGCACTCTTATTAACGTTAATGTCATAGTGGAGCGTCTCGTTATCAGGGTGACTGATTGCATCCGGCGGAACGGTCACAGTTACGGTATCGTTGAACTTAAATTCATACCCAGTATTGTCTTTCCAGGCATTATCTCCTGCGAATGCACTAAAGTTGAGATAACCTGTAAACTGTGCATGATCCGCTACATAATCTGATCTAAAATCAATTAAAATGGAATAATTTCCATTATCGTTATTTATTGTATATTGATAGTCAAAACCCTCTGAGCCGTCGCTGGCATATCCGATGTATGAATTATTAAGCAAGCTTTCCGGGATAATAATTCCGGCAGGTAGATTGTAATAATATAAATAGTTCGCAGCTACAATATCTTGCCTGGTTATATCAAAGTCCATATGGAAGCTTATTTCATTCTGCTTTGTGGTTTCATTATACTTAGCTGAATTGAAAGTTGTTTCGTCTGTAAGAAAAGGAGCCAAATTAGCCCTTGACTCACCTTCTGCAAGCGGGGAAGGTATATTATCATTTATTTCACCCTCAACTTTGCCGCATATCAGCACACTTTCGTAGCACTCATCGCTGTGAACATGAACAGGGGGAGAGGTTTCGTCGCTTTCGGTATCAAAACCGCAAATCAGCCGAGTTTCATAACATTCATCGCTATGAACGTGCGTTGTTGTATCGTCCATGGTTATAGCAGGAAGAATAAGTGCATATGTGGTACAAAATACTACGATAGCCGCAAGACAGGTCACTATGTTTTTCCAACGCTTTTTCCGTTTGTGCTTTTTGGTGTATTCATCTACTTGTTGAATAACATCATTATTCATAAATCTATCACAAATCCTTTATTTAAAAACTTCAAAGTCTGACAATGGCCAAACTATTAGTACGATTTTGCCTACAATTTGTTCATCTGCCACACAGCCGACTATCGTATTGCGCAAGTCTACCGAAGTAGAACGGTGATCGCCCAACACAAAAATACGGCTCTCAGGTATCTGATAGGGCAGTTCAATATTCGTATCGCCCAAGGCCTTTTCGGTAAGATAGTGTTTATCCGGTAGTTTGCCGTCTACGGTAACATTTCCGTCCTTATCAATATCTACCAATTCACCGGGACCTGCAATAAAATGTTTTACCGGTAACTTATTTCCAAGATAAAAACATACCGTATCGCTTTGCTTGAAATCGCTACCGTTTAAAGATACAACTATGTCGCCCTCTCTTAGAGTGGAAACCATAGATGTACCGTAAATTTGTAGTATAGGCATCTAAATGGTAGCTACCGGTACGGCAACAGCAGCAACATCCGGATTAAATCAGAACGAGTGCTATATAGATACACTTTAGTTACCACAATGATTAATTTCGATTTCTCTTATTTATTTTCTATCGTTTGACTCCTATGCAAAAAATATTAATGATTATTAAAGATATTTTTCAGTATATTTTCCTCTGATATTGTTGTATGTTTGATTTTTGTTTACTAAATTGCAACTGTATGTATATTTGAAAATTATTGTAATATTATTTTTTAAAAATATTACTGCAAATCCTTAATTTTAAAAATTATTTATAATTATATTTTACTGTATGTAAGCATAAAAGTTCAATTTAACAATAACAACTACTTTTATTCTACATTAAATATACTGAAAAGTCTAGTGATTTTTTTAAAAAAAGAATAATTTTTATAAGAATTTACTAATTTTGTTGATTATTATGTAAAAAGCAATCTAAAAAACAAATTTATTATATAAAAACTAATAAAATCAACGCAATACAATAATGTGTTTGATAATTAAAATATTAGTTTTTTATAAATAACACCTTAAAATATGTGTAAATAATTTTTAGGAATGTGTCATTTTTTAAGAAATTAATAAAACTGTTATTACGCTGACATCTGCTAAGCGGTTATAAAAAATGTATATATTACGAATAATTTTTTGAAAAATGAATAAAATTTATATTATAAAAGGATAAATGACAATTACACAAATGCCGAAATGGTGATTGCAATATTGCTAGGTTTATTAGAGCATATCTTCTGATATTGACTTTTATCTAGGCAGACTACTTGTTCTGCATACTCAGCGATGGCTCTGGACTGATGAAAGGTGTTCCAATAGTCGCTGACAGATGGATACAGCAACAAAGACAGCCCTACAAGAAGCATCAGTACCAATAAAACATTTATTAAATCGCTTGATTTTCTCTTCATGTAGGGTTCTCCTTGCCACTGTGTAAACCGATAAGAAAAATCTTTCGGTGTTCACAGCGGAATTATTATGTATTATTATTTAACTAACAGCAGTAAAATCAAGAGTTCTTGCTCATGCGTCTTTTGGAAACCAAAAGTA
>JBJEPE010000021.1:0-21209 GCA_051881075.1 Acutalibacteraceae bacterium
ATAAGGTTGACGCATAGATTACCTCTGTATGGAATCAGACTACTTTCGCCCAGTACGTCCATTCCTGCATTACAGAATGCGGAAACGGAGTTAAATATACTTTTCCATATACCCCATGGTCCAAACTCAGGTACAAATACAAAGCTGTATAATACAGCGCCTATACCCTCTACTAAAAATGTGCCTTTTACAATTCTTCTTACCATGTCTACAAGGCCGTTGTATGTGTTAAGATTATACGCGTCACGAATAAGTAAGCGTTCTCTCATACCTATTCGCTTTTTCATTGTTTTTAAAAAAAGTACGGTAAAAGAAATAACGCCAAGTCCGCCTATTTGTATAAGAAACAATATGACAAGCTGACCCCAGAACGACCATGTTGACGCCGTTGTAACTGTAACAAGTCCCGTTACACATACTGACGTTGTTGCGGTAAACAATGAATCAAGCCACGGTACGGGTACTCCAGTAGCGGACGCAAACGGTAAATGAAGAATAAGCGTTCCTATAATAATAACGGTCAAAAATCCACCGGCTATTATATATGTAGTTATAAACCTACTTCGCTTTTTTAAGTGGTGTATTCTCATAGCTATTGATAAAACTCTCCCTTCGACATTGCAGGACTATTAAATATGATTTTTATATTTATCAGTCATCGCCGTAGGCCATATTGAATATATCCAAAATCTCATCGTAACCAAGCGGCATATAACCGATAAGCTTCCGTGTCTTATTGCGTGAGCAATCAAGTGCCATTTTACCGATATCCGATTTCTTTACTCCGAGCATTTTAAGATTTGTCGGCATACCTATAGACCTGTAGTAATCCTCCTGCATATCTATGGCTTTATTAACGGTTTTTTCGGGGTGTTCAAAGTCTATATCCAAATTCCAGACATTATGTGCATACTGAAGCCACCTTGAAATATTTGACTTATACACATATCTTGCCCAACTGCACCATAATGCGGCCAGTCCTGCTCCATGTGCAATCTGTGGGTACATCCCGGACACTTCATGCTCAAACTGATGAACTACCAGCATAAATTCACGTCCGCACTGAGTAAGCCCATTGTGCGCAAGCGAAGAAGCCCACATCATATTAGCCCTTGCCTCATAGTCATTAGGGTTGTTATAACAGTCAAGCCCTGCCTTCATCACACTTTTTATAACAGCCTCTGCAATAGCATCGGTCAAATAGGTATCAGAGCCGGGGCAGAAATAGCGTTCTATTGTGTGCATGGCAATATCAACAGCTCCGCAGGCCGTCTGATATTGACTTACTGTAAAGGTAAGCTCCGGATTTTCTATTGCAAATTCCATACGGTTACAGCTACAACCGTATCCTCTTTTTTCTGATGTTTCCGAATTAGTTATCACGCATGAGTTTGACATCTCTGAGCCTGCGGCAGAAAGTGTTAAAATTGCACCCTTACGCAATGTCTTTTGAGGTACTGCCTTACCAAGCGAAAAATCCCATACGTCAATATCCGGATTTGCCGCACCGTTTGCAATATCTTTTGCAGAATCCATAACAGACCCACCGCCAACGGCAAGGATGAAATCTACACCTTCTTTAAGACAGAGCGCGATACCCTCTCTTACAAGCTTAAGCTCCGGATTTGCGACTACTCCGCCAAGCTCTACGTAGCTGATATTTTCCGCATCAAGGCACTTTTTCACTCTATCCAATAAGCCGCTTGCCTTAGCTGATTTTCCACCATAATGAATAAGTACTTTTTTAGGAGCATAGTTAGCTATTATTTTGCCTACCTTTTCCTCCTCGCCCTTACCGAAATACACCTTTGTAGGTGTTTCATAAACAAAATTATTCATATTTCTAATTTCCTCCCGTATAGTATACAGCTATATAAAATCTTTTCAAATTTATTAAAAATGTTCTTTATTTTTCATTGTTATGTACGCATACTTTTATGTTAAAAATGCGGCACGTTATGAAAGTAATTGATTTATCAGTTCTACCGCAAAGCCTGCATCCTGCGCTATGCACTTTTCTTGAAGATATTTTACTATCATGTACGCCGTCAGATGATATTCACACCAAGCTTAATTAATTCAGCCATTGTTTCATCATAAGTTTTATATACTATTCCCTCAAATCCAAGCCTTTTAGCGGCTGATACGTTTTCTTCAGAATCGTCAATAAATACACATTCCTCCGGTATAAGGTTAAACCGTTGAGCCAATCTGTTATATATTTCTGCGTCAGGCTTGCCGACAAGCTCTCTGAATGACATTATGCCACCGTCCATATATCCAAGAAAATCAAGCGCATCCTGACATTCGTTATTTGCCTTCTCTGAAAAATTGGATAAATAGTAAACATTATACCCCGCTTTCTTAATTGCCTGTATCCACGGGATTGCTATATCACGCTTTACCAGCATTCCCTGAATATTGTCATATGCCGCATGAATTTCGTTTGCTATCTCAGGGTCAAGTGAAATAAATGCGTCAAAAGCTTCTTTCTCTGTTATTTTACCGCATTCAAATTCAAACCAATACGGGCTTGCTACCGATGCCTTGACTATTCTTTTTATCATTGGCGCATCAAAGCCCTTGTCCAGCAAAAACTCCTTTAATCTGTAATCTGCCAATACGTTGCCTATATCAAAGATAATATTTTTAATCATTCGTTATCCTCTTTCTATTATAAAAATGCTTTATATAAAATCTAATGAGTTATTTATTAAATCGCTTCCATAATCGGCTTTAATGAGTCAAATTCTATAAAATCCACTTTTTTATTGAATGTTTCTATCATTGCCCTTACTTCCGCTGTTTTTTTCTCTTCCGGTAATCTTTTTGCCTTATTATACAAAAGTGTCATCATAGTCTTATGTTTAAAGCTCAGTTTACTGTAATCTATTCCGCCACGCAAATGAAAGATAGTTGCTCTGTCTAAAATATTCTTTGGAATTTGATGCTCAATGGCACTGAAAATATTTTTGATATTTTCGCTGTCGTTTACATCCGCCAACCCAACTGTAGCAATAATGATTTTCGTAGTTTGCGGCAATAGCTTTACCGTACTTTTAAGGCCTTTTACACCGCCTGCATATAACGCACCAAAATAAATTACCGCATCATAGCCGGACAAATCTTTAATTTCAGAATAATTCAGCGACTTTATCCCTGTTATTTCTGATAATTTATCGGCATAACACTTTGTAGTACCGTATTCACTTGCGTATATAATCAATTTTTTCATTTTATGTGTACCTCTACTTAAAATCGCATATTTGCGTAATTATGTTTGTTTTTAAGTACCCTTACTCAGCTAAAATACTACTTGCTAACCGTAGGGCGTGTTCATAATACCATCCGTCTTCATCTTCATCGGCCTCTATAAATTCTACATATTCATTTAAAACAGCAAGCTTTATGTCATACAAGTATTCTTTATATTCAGGCTTAGTATTTAATTTATCGTAAACGCCGTTTATAAACAGTTCCTTTTGCTTTTTAGTCATATAAAACGGGAATGTTGCCTTATCTTCTGTAGCGTGGGCAATAAAACGTGCGATATCCAAAGAATATGGCATAATGCCGCCAAACCCCCAATCTATAATGAATACTTTACCCTCACGGCAAATGGCATTAAATTCTAAAAAATCACCGTTTGACAGTGTTACGGGGCATGACAACTGACGCTTTAAAAAAACAGAATATGCTTTGCCTATTATCGGCTCTTTCTCTATATATTTAAATCTCTTATTGATTCGTTCCCAATAAGCATCAAATCTATCGTTATCTTTAGCAAGGGAAATATCATTAACCCAATATGTATTCTGAATTTCACTAAGGCTTTTCGCAGACAGAACAGCTAATTCATCGGTCATATCTCTTAAATCATGTCCGATAATATTTTCTATCAAGAGCCAATTTTCTTCTTTATCTTTAAAACCACCATAATATTGCGGTACAGGTAAGTATTTATTCTTAAGGTATCTCTCATAGTTAATAATTTCTCTTGCTCCCGTACGCTTTAAAATTCTGCTTCCTGAGGCAGTATCAATTATATAAACATCATATTTTCTTACATCTTCTTTGTTCTCACCGTATTGTTCGCATACCTGCTGAACATTCAAAGTCTTTTCATTTAAGATTTGCTCTGCAATTTGTGTTATTTTTTCATCATTTATTTGTATTTCAAATTTTCCGATTTTCATTTTATTCATCCTTAATTCGCTTTCTGACAGCAAGACCGCAGTTGTAAATTATAGCCTTTGTCAATAATCTGATAATTAACACTTTATTCTGTTTCTCTAATTTGGCAGATATAATAAATATTTTTACGTAAAAACACAATATATCACCATATAATGTACCCGGGTTTAAAGAATAGTTTAACGTATTTTGCGTATTTTTTAGGATTTCTTCCAACAATAATGGATACTACCGTACAGCCGCTCCACAATATAAAGAAACCTATAGGGAACCATATAAAAACGAAGTTCCTATTCTTTTGAAATTCACTTATTTCATTCTTAGAAATTATTTCAATCTTATTTTTGTAAATCGATTTTACAAGATAATAAGGTGACTTGTCTTTAGAGGTATACCTCTTAACCTGCACATCCAGTACTGTATAACCATCACATATTGCTTCTATCTTTTTGGTATCATATTCCTCTGGTACAAAACGGATTATATACTTATCACCGTCAACAGACATTAAATTGATATCTTCATCATCTCTGTAGCATGAGCTGAACGATGCCTGTACAGTTTCAAAATTAGAAAAAGGATTGTCCCAAATGATTGATACAATAAGAATTGCCAAAATGATAATTACTAAATATCCCAAAACAAAGGCAACCAGAATCCCTCCGGGATCTGATATATGACCGTTAAAAATATCATACTTCAATTTTTTAGTTTTAGGAATTGGCTTGCCGTAACTTTCTTTGTATTTTTTATTTGCAAGAATAATTAAATCCCGATTTCCTAATGACAACCAATCGATTACGATACGACGCTTACCAACATATAAGTAAGTGTCATCAAAGTGTTCATTTATAGCGGTAATATCGGTATATTTATATCGCCTTTTTACGCCCCAAAAATTCTTATGTGTAAATCCGTCATCATCATACCATATGCGACAGTTGAGATATGCTATCACCAGTACTGCACCCAATACGGAAAAAGCCAAAAAAGCCAATGATAGTAAAACGCTTTTCTCAATAAAGGTAAAAATAAATATAGGAATTAAAAAAACTGACATACATATCACACCAACTATCAAGAGGAATCTGGATAATATAACCTTTCCATATTCATCCGGTTCAGGTCTAAAGATAAGTGTAAAAATCCCTATTAACCAAATTAATACTATTATGCACAATATAGCTATCATCAATATGTTCACTATTAATCACCCCGATAAATCCTTATTAAATAGTAAACTCAATTTTTTAAAACAATATATATGCCGCTACCGCAAAAATATAAAATGCCGCAAACAAAGATATATAGGCCGTTTTTCTGTTTGTTTTCCAATTTTCTATTGCTTGAATTATCATTAACACGCCTAAAAGTGGTTCAAAAACATTAATCGCCTTATCCCATACATTAAAAAGCTGCATAAACGCCAAAATTACTATTGTAACAGAAATTATACAACCAATAACGGTTAAAAATTTATATAACGGTGATTTTTGATTCCAATTCTTAATTATCATTTTTAATCTCCTTCACGTTAGTGTTTAAAATATAGCTTTGAATTTATCAGATTACTGTTATGTAAATTCTTTATGCTATAAGGTCTTTTCACGCTTGTTTTTATGTAGCTTAGTAGCGGTACTAAGCATTTAATGATGAACTATAAAGTAGCATTATGCTACGATTATGAATGTTAATTTTCAAAATAAAATTCCAAATCTTAATTTATATGTTTATCCTGACATTTTCATATTCTTGGATTGTTCCATTTTAAGTCTTTTCTTACTGTGATGATGAGTATGATTATCTTCTGACCGATAATGATTATGACCGTGCGAATGGACTATTGTATGAACATGAATTACGCCGTCACGCTTATATGTAATCGTGTGTGTATGTTCATGTACATGATGCTTTACAAGCGTATCCATTACCACAATTACCGACCCTATAATCATAAAAACAAGTCCTATAAGATAATTGATTTTCATCTTTTCTCCAAGAAGCAAGAATGCCAAAAACGAACCGATAAATGGAGCAATAGCATAATAAGCGCTGGTTTTTGCGGCCCCTAAGGTTCGCTGTGCACGAATATAGGTAAATATACTTAATCCATAAGCAACAAAGCCAAGCAGCATTGTAAGCAGAATATATTTTATATCCGGCAACTGTTCCCTCAAAACGTATGCAATAATAATCGAGCCGCCACCTGAGCAAAGCCCCTTTAATGTAACAATTTCATATGTACTTTTCTCTGATATTTTTCTTGTGCAGTTGTTCTCAAGACCCCAGCAAGATGCCGCCAATAAGACAAATATTGAACCATACGAGAAATTAAACCCGTCACTTTGTTCAACAGACAGACACGCACTGGCTATTACAATAGCACATATTGCAACCCACAACCATTTAGATACGCTTTCTTTGAAAATCATCAATGCAATTAATGCGGTTGCAACAATCTCAAAATTGCCAAGCAATGCGGCATTTGACGCCGTAGCATACTTTATACCGATCATCAAAAATATAGGCGCTAAAATATCAAGCAAAATCATGCCAATAGCATAAGGAGCATCGCTTTTTGACAATCGTTCTGACGCAGTTTCTTTCTTATGCTTAAAAATGTATAGGATTCCGATACCCAAACCGGCTCCAAGATATAAAAAACCAGCCATAAATGTCGCAGGAACATATTTAAGCAAAATTTTTGAACATGGCGTATTTATTGCATAGAATACTGCCGCCAAAACCGCATAAGCTATCGCTTTCTTTTTAGTTCTCATAATTCATCCATCCTAAAATTTTAAAGACAATTTATGATTTGTTATTTACATAACATCAATACTGCCGTCTACGCATAATATGATGAAACAGTATTTATGTCAGTTCACCCTTGTCCGTTACCGCAAACCAATCGGCAAATCGCTAATGTCGGAAAATTGAGCAAGCGGATTGAAATTCGTTGCTGCGCTTTTTTTATTTCTATTATATGTATTATTTCAATACAGATATTGCTCACTTATCCATACGCAGGAGGATCTGCTGTACACGATTTACATCATCAATGTTTGTTAATTCAAACTCTGCATTTAAGAAGAAATGTCTTCTTAAGAAAAACGATGTATTCCTAAAGCTGATCGTTCCTGAGCCATCCTTGTTCATCGTTATAATCATATCAGATTTTTCACTGCCTGACAACATATCAACTCTTTTGTTACGCAAGCGAATTAATCTCTGATTTGTAATTACATATGACGTTCTTTTAAGTATATAGCTCTTATAAAAGAATCTTCCGATTGCAATATATAATCCTATCAGCGAAAATAGGATTCCCCATATCTTGAAAAACAGCGGAGAGTCGATTGTTAAAACACCTACTGCCCAAAAAATCGCAAAGCTACACCACATTATGCTGAATGGTATCATTACAATATCTTCCTTAGTCAACAGTTTTCCCTTGACCGGTTTTCCATACCACAAAACAGATTCATCAACGCTGAGATAAGGTCTGCACCAACTAATATCATTTTCGTAATACATTATGCTTCCTCCTTAATATATTTTCTGTAAAGTTCCTGATATAAATACTGCCGTCTATAAACAGTCTTAGACGATTGATTAGATATCTACCGTGTGAATAAGTAAATTATTCCTTGCTGTTATCGTGAACAAATTGCAATCCGTGGGTCATCTTTTTTTATATGTTATAAGCTCCGGAAGCTCTCCGTCCTCGCCATATGTACATACAAGCAGAAAGTCCATGCCTGCAACAATACCAAAACAGCTATCTGAATCAAATTCACATTCAAGTTGGTTTCCAAGATATATGCTTTCATCATCCAAAAGCTTTGTTGTTTGACCGCCCGGAAATGTGTATTCCAAATTCACAAAGCTGCCTACAAGGGCATTCAGATCTTTCACAGTCGGCATTCCGGGTATTTTTAAATCATTAAACTCCTTTATAAGTGTTTGTTTAAATTCCAAAAACTTTTCTTTTCCGCCGATATTGATACAACTTGCAATAAAGCATTGTTTGCCAAAAGGACAACCTTTTGTTTCTATACATCCTTTGCACATTTTTTTCATAGAACAGTTTTCACATTGTATTCCGCATATTGATTTACACATAAAAAATCTCCTTATTATTTTTCTTTATTTTTTAATACACCTTTTTTAAATAAAAAACAAGTCTTGAAAAATAATTTAAAATATGGTAATACACAGTCTATTTTTAAAAAATATTTTACTTAAGAGCGCAAATTGTAGGTTATGAATTGAATGTTATTCGGTCAATAATTTATTGTCATAGTCAATAAAAATAGTGTTTAAATATGGATTTGTAGTTTTTCTGTTTTCGAAAACACATCTATTATTTTACAAAAGAAGTATGTAAAGATGCTTTTAATTCTTTTGGAGCTGGTATTTTATCTTTTGCATGCTCGATTTTTTGAGAATAATTTCTCCATCTACCACAACACACAAAAAACAATATACTTTAAATGAAAAGTAGGGTAATCATACTCGATGGTGCCAATTAATTGGCCAACTTTGATTTTTACCGCAAGTTCTTCCCTAAAAGTTTTATTGTTCAAAGCAAAATAACAATCTCTATCCCATGTCTACTATACCTGTACAAACTGGAAATATAAATAACGACATCATCTCAAATTTACGCAGAAGTAATTCTACAAAAGGCTTTAAGTCCTATAGAACTAGCACTCTTACTTGGCTAGCATTCTGTTCACCTTTATCATGAAGAATCCCACGAGAAAAATTCCATAGAGAAGGCTTTTCATTTGTAGTGTAGTCAACATAAAAGAAATAATCATCACTTGCTTCTTCGATTATTCCACAAAGCATCCGATAATCATATTGTTTTAGAATTGGATCGTATATGTTTGAACTATCAAATAAAGTATCCCTATCTGGTACAGAATAAGATAAATCAATTACCGGATGAAATTTCGGGTAATCTATAACACTTTCAAAATCTTTCATAAGTACATTAAAATATTCCTCATTTAATTTACCATAATCATAATTCTGCAAATAAACTGTTCTTTTTACGCAAAACAATTCACTAATTATTGGATGTGTCAACCATTTTGATGCAAGGTCCTTTTTCCCAATACACGAATAAAAAGAACACATATCAAAAGCTATTTCCCAAAACAAATCTATCAAGCCATTATCCCGTTTCAAGGAGTACGCTATTTCATTCTGTTCAAGTAAAAAATGATAGCACCGCTCAGCATCATTGCATTGACCAGATAGAAAATAAACTTGTGCCAGCATAAGCTTACACACATACAACTTAACACGATCGTTTTTGGTGATGGTTTTATTATCAAGTCTTTCGTCTAATAGTAGTAATTGCTTTTTTGCTTCCTCTAATAAGGCAATTCTACTTTGAATTGTGAACATTGGACAATGATAAGCACTGATTACGTCTATTGCCTTCCTATAGAGAAAATTTGCCAACTTAGCTACAGAACTTGTTGAACAACCATCAGCAAGACAATTTTGTTTTAGCTTAATATAGCTCTCATCTTCCCAGATTGCTTCTAGTATGGTTTTAATAGAATCACTTTTCACTTCAATATGACTTGCAGCAGATACTATTCCGTATTCCGAAAGAAGATTTTTAAGTTCATATCCATTTATTAGCTCAATTGGGAGATTATGCGCAAACGTTTGTGCAGGCGTTGAAAAATTACCTGTAGTAATTAGTATTCCCTTTACTGCGTGTTGAGATGCAACTACACCGTACAGATCACGTATAATAGGTTCTCCGACAGTACCAGTGTATCTTTTGCATTGAATTATATATCTGCCTTTTATCAGTGGAGAATGGTTTCGTGCAACAAGGTCAACACCTCCATCACCAGAGGCCTTGGTGTATTCTACTTGAAATCCCATCGCAGACATTAGCTCACCACAAATTCTTTCAAATTCTTTGCCGGATAAAGATTGGATATCCTCTTTGAACATCATTTATTCAACTCCATTTCAATTTTATTATGAAAATAACTGACATCTATATCACTACCTCAAATCGTAACATCTAATTCGAAGTCACAACCCAAAACATATTTTTACAGTAGATATGTTTCCATATAAAATAACTTAGCTTTTTTAAACTGTCAGGCTTATTGTCCCAACCTCCGAAAAATCCCGGAAATATTCCACTTTCTGGCTATTATTTATTCTTGACATCAAAACCACCGTTTCAACATAGGGCGTGACAATGGAATTGCTGACACAGGTTGTTGGTAACATATTATCCTAGACTGCTGTAGGGAAAATACAAAAATGTGGTAATACACAGTCTATTTTTAAAATAATTTACTCAAAAAAGCGCAAATTGCAGGTTATGAATTAACTATTCCTTTGTCAACGATTCAGTAGTATCCATCTCTAATTTCTTTAACATCAAATAAAAAGTCTTAACATGGTACAACCTATGGCAAAATATTTAGTATTTTCCCTTATGTGTAAATAAATGATAACAGCAACTTTTTGCCTGCTTTATCACTATTGGGATAAAGCGACAATATAATAACATTGAAAAAGAATAATACCTTTTAAAGCCAATATCTATTCAAAATCATGCAGTTTTTGAATCTATCGGCTCAATAAACGGATTTTTACGATGTTAATATTTCTAGGTAGCTTACAATTCTATCTTCTTCATTAATTTCTGAACCATAATATCTACCGTCAAACCACAACTTAAATACACCATTAATATAAGCAATGCAACACCTTGGCAGAACACATTTTTTCCCTTTTGGATATACCATTTTATCCCCATATGTTATTCCATAATAATCAAGTGTTTCTTGAATTTTTGACCAAGACGCTGAGGTTTTTCCCATAACAGACTGTACTTCAGCTAAAGCAACACCGGCAAGCATTGCAACACAGCAATGGCCGCAAAATCCGGTTGTTATGCCGATCTCTTTAATAGAATCAATTTTCCGAATCGGATTCTCCCTGGAATATGGACTATCATGATTTATTCTTGATAATGATGCAATCGGTTCAAAAGATACCTCAACTTCATTTTCCAAATTTAAAGCAATAGCCTTCTTAATCAAAATCCAATAATACCCCTTTCCTTTAGGAAGTAACTTACATTCAAAATCTATTCCGTTTACAGATACTTTAACCGGTATGTTTCCTTTCAGACCTGTTTCTTCCCATACATTGAAAGGGATTTCAATATAATATTTGCTGCCCTCATTTTTTATTAAACTTTTGAAAGAATATCTCATTTAATTTACCTCTACAATTTTTATTAATTCAACTGATAATATTTCTATAATCTCAATTCAGGCCTAAGACAACAGACTACCGTTTCGACATGGAACGATACCTCCTGATTGATGTCAGATAGCCTGCCCATTCTCGGAAACTTATCATATCAATTCGGGAACAAGTCCACTCTCCTGAAATCTGTAAAAGCACATCCGTTTTTTGTGTATTTTCGCATCAAAATCAAGGCTTTATTTCTTTGCACTTTTCTCAAGTTCCAGTAGGTATTTATCAAAATCAGACATAAACAGCCTGTCCTGAATTACACGGTATTTCTCAAATTCAGTCTCGGCCTTTGCCTTGGCAATCTCCGCTGTGATTTTCCCGGCATCCTGAAGAACCTCTCTATCATCTGCCATCAGGAATAAGTCAAGACGCTTCGACCAGTCCTCCATAGTCATTGGAATATGACGTTCCGCACGGTCTTCTGCCAAATCCAGATATGCAGATACAATACGTTCTAATGAACGCATTTCCTGCTCGGTAAGATAATTCTTAGCGATGCTGACATCGCTTTTTATAATTTTACCTTCCGGCGCCGCTTCCCATGTGGTAAGTCCCATATGCGGTTTGCCTGCATCTGCACGCTCATAAATCAGTTCTGCTGCTGTATGTCCGTGAACCGCATAATGCATCTTGTTCTGTACCTTGGCAAAAAACTGCTTCGTTGTTTTTGCTGTACGGTCATAATCAAAAGCTGTGGCATAGATGTCCGTTATCTTCTGATAAAATCTACGCTCAGACAGACGGATTTCTCGAATCTGCTCCAGCAACCGGTCGAAATATTCTGTTGTAAGCACGGAACCACCATTCTTCAAACGCTCGTCATCCATAGCCCAGCCTTTGATGGTGTAATCCTTTACGATACTATTGGCCCATTTACGAAACTGAATAGCTCGCTCGTTATTCACTTTAAAGCCAACTGCGATAATCATTTGAAGATTGTAATGCTTCGTATCACGAGTTACCTGACGTGAACCTTCGGTTTGAACTATCCGGAAATTCCGGATAGTTGAATCTTCTTCAAGTTCTGAATCCTTGTAAATCTTCTTGATATGCTCGTTGATTGTGCGAACATCCACATCATATAATGTCGCCATCATCTTCTGAGTCAACCATATATTCTCATCCTCATAGCGCATTTCAATACTGTTCTGCTGGTCGCCAATAGAAGCAATGTAGGTTAGGTATTCTGCTGCGCTGGAACGGATGGTTATTTCATCTTTTTTCTTTTTCAAATAAGATTCCTCCCTTGCTTTTGCAGTATCAAAAATAAAATCGTTCAATCCGGCATTTGTTCGTTTAGCTCATCCAGCAAATAGATAGTTTTAAATATTTTACCACATTGCTTACATTGCCAGTCACAAACATTCTTTTTAGCCTTTTTGTGCAACAATTCAAGTTCACTATCACATATAGGGCAATTAGTTTTCTCTAAATTCCATAGTTTTTTCAAAAAACTTATAACATCATTTCTGGATTCTATCTTTAGTTCTTTTAGCATAACTCTTTTCATACATCTTACCTTCTAACCCGCATAACATAGTATTTTGCAACAGCAATACGACCGTCCGGTAATTAGCTGTCTCCAATCAACGTTCGCCCCCAGCCACACTTCTTGGACGGCCAACATATGGGGTCAGCGCTAATTGCTTCTCTGCATCGCTATTGCTCCTTGACAAGCAAAGCTACTGCACATAACAGTTATCGGGAACATATCTACCTGATTGCCAATTACAGAAGGAATAGTTGAACTGAGGCAACTCTTCCAAATTGTTAGCAGTTTTGTTGTTATTAGTTCACTAAACCGAAAAGACATCACTCCAACGAGATGTATTTTGTAGTGTATCCCCGCCCAGCAAAATATGTATTGATTAAGTTCATCATTTCTTTTACAGTATTTTTTGCAATTGTATTGGATTTTGGATATGCCCATGAACGAATAGCATCAATTTCGGCTATTCGTAATTCTTCATTAAATTCAATTGAAAGCCAAATGCCATGATCTTGCCATTTCAAATACAAATATCCATCTTCAACCACAATCTCTCGATGATTCATTTTTTCAAAGCGCTTCTTCAATTTCTTGTCTTCCAAAATCAAATCATTTTTCATTTCTCTCCAAAAACTCCACAAACTTTGCTCCGGATCAATGTCTTTGATTGGATCAAGAGTATTCGGTGAATCGGAAAAGGTAAACTTGTTGTTAAACAAATATTTCCGTATAATTTTTATTCCACGATTCTTTACCGGATATTGAAAGCCAATATAAGGGATTCGCTCACTGTCAAACGTGCATATTTGTTTTTCTAAATCTACGACACATGGTAGTACCGCAGTATCAAATCCATCTCCGGAATTTTTACAAACAACATTGAATAAATCATTTCTGAAATTTTCCTCAACTTGTTTCGCATATATAATTATGACGGTAACGCGGTTTAATGGAGATTTTTTATGCTCTTTGTCAAGAAATCGCTGTTTCTTTTTCCCTTTTAGTGCTGTTGAATTTGCCATAGCAGAATTTAATACCAGATTATACTGGCTTTTGTCAAGAAAATCAACATCATATGTTGCAATTACTTTTTCAATACCACTTGAATAAATCGTTAGCGGATATTTGCTCTTATATTGAAGAGTCTTGGCACAAGGAAAGTACGCTATTGAATCACATTTTTTGCCAAAACGAGAAATGCGACGGTCAAGCTTTTGTACCGAAAAGGACGTAGGCAATGCAAACTGTTTTCTTGCTGTATTTTGACAATGCAACGAAGCCAATATTATGTCCATTGCATACAGTACCATAAAGTTTTTAATGAAATATATAAGAAGCCCTACTACCAATAATATTGCGGCAAAACCTTTTACTACATTAGGAATAATACCTATATTAGCCACAACGACAATAGGGGCAATAAAACCGCCAATGACAACCACATAAACAAGGATTCTGCATAACAAAGCATTTTTCAATCGTGGATACCTCAATCAATTCACCTCCATTTATATATTCATTACTGTTGCCTAAATTCAATAACCTTCAAAAAAATCTGTATTCTAACAATAGTTCTGTAGTCTATTCCTATACACGAGACATCAACACCACGCATTCCACATGGCTTGTGCGTGGGAACATATCAACGGGTGTTATTTTTTCAGGCGTATATCCGCTATCTGCAAATACTCGCATATCCCTCGCTAATGTAGCAGGATCGCACGAAACATAAACAACTCTATTAGGCGATAGTTTAACAATAAGGCTTATTAAGTCTGCGCTGCAACCCTTACGCGGTGGGTCAATTACTATTACACTCGGTTTTATACCCCTATCTGTTATCTGCTTAGCACCGTCAAAGGCATCTGCACAAATAAAACTCGCATTTGTAATCCCGTTATTGCGTGCGTTCTGCTTGGCGTTTTCAATAGCTTCAGGGATTATCTCTATGCCGTATAATTCCTTGCACCTATCCGCCATAGAAAGCCCTATGGTGCCTGTGCCGCAGTATATATCCAGTAAAACATCGTCAGGCATCAAATCAGCATAATTCTTAGCCAACGAATACAACTTTTCGGCCTGCGTTCTGTTTACTTGATAGAACGAAAGCGGAGATATATTGAATTTAATCCCGCAAAGCTCGTCCGATATATAATCATTTCCGTAAATTGTCTTGCACCTTTTGCCTAAGATTACATTCGTGTTATCAGTGTTCGTATTTATTACAACGCTTTTAAGGTTAGGTATTGCACACTTTAGCATATCTACAAGCTTGTCCTCTGCGTTAATGCTCTTACCGTTTACTACTAAGCACACCATAAGCTCTCCCGTTTTTTCGCCGTAACGTATATAGATATGGCGTAGCTTACCGCTTGATGTAAGCTCATTATATGGGATAGGCTTGTACTTATCTATCCACTTTTTAATTACGTCTGTAACATCATTAAATATCTGCGGTTGTAGCAAACAGCTATCGTATGGGATGATTCTATGACTATTTACTGCGTAAAATCCCATAACAGTATTGCCGTCCCTGTCAGTCCCCACCGGAATTTGCGCCTTGTTGCGGTAATTATCAGGTATATCAGCTCCGATAATTTCATCCACAACTGCACCTTTAAAGCCGCCTATTCGCTCTATTGCGTCTACCACACGCTGACGCTTATATTTAAGCTCCGCAGAATACTTAACGTGCCTGTATGCACAACCTCCGCACTTTGGAAATATCGGACAATCTGCACTTTGCCTGTCTGTTGATGGCTCAATTATACTCTCTATTTTACCTATGGCATAATTTTTAGACACCTTTATCAGCTTTACCGTAAGCTTATCGCCCAATGCGGATGCGGTAACAAATACAGCCATACCGTTATACCGTCCAACCCCGCTACCTTCAGCGGTCATTCCCGTAATTTCTATCTCTATTATATCATTCTTTTTAACGTTCATTTTTATCAACCTATCTGTGTTATAAAAACAGCATATATTTAATTAATTTTACCATATTTTAAAGCAATAATAAAGACCTTTTTCTTTTATTTTATTAAATTTATCCGAAAAATAGTCTTACTGTAATTATAGCCGTTATCATACTTGCGATATCTGCAAGAATTGCCGCCGCCAATGTGTGACGTATATTTTTTACTCCCACACTGCCGTAATATACCGCTATGGCATAAAAAGTAGTTTCCGTAGAGCCTGCAATGACAGCCGCAGCCCTACCGCAAAAGCTGTTTACCCCATTATCGCTTAAAATCTGTGTTAATAATGCAGTAGACCCGCTCCCCGAAACAGGCTTTAACAACATAAGAGGAATTAACTGCTCAGGTATTTTTATTAGGTTTGCAAGTGGTGAAAGAAAAGTAATTATCATATCCAAAGCTCCTGAGCTTTTAAGCATTGTAACTGCTGTAACAAGTCCTATCAAAGATGCACTTATACTGTACGTAGCAACTAAACCGTCCTTAGCGCCCTTTACAAATGTATCAAATATAGGAACCTTGCGGATAAAGCCAAAAGCCACTATAATGAATATCAATATGGGTATTATGTAATCACCTATCTTATCCATGCTTACTGCCCCTTTCAAACATAAAGCAAGCTGACAATCCGACTGCAACGCCAACAGCCGAGCTTACAAGCACACACGGCAGTATATCGAGAGGTGACTGTGCACCGTAGCTTTTTCTTATGACCGAAACAAACGTAGGCACAAGCTGGATCGATGCCGTATTAAGCACAACAAAACGTATCATTGAATTATCTGCGATTGATTTATTCTTATTGTGCTTTTGCATCTCTTTCATTGCACGTAAACCAAGCGGAGTTGCTGAATTACCAAGTCCTAAAAAGTTAGCCGTTATATTGGCGCAAATGGCTTGCAATGTAGAATCACCCTCATTGTAATTAGGAAATAACCGTGATAAAATCGGAGAAAGCGCTTTAGACAGCAGTTTAGTTGCTCCGCCTGCATCGGATATATTCATAAGTCCACTCCAAAAACACATCATTCCAAGCATAGTTATCAGAAGCTCTACTGCCTGCGCCGCTCCGTCGAGTGCCGCCTGCGAAACATCAGCCAGCTTCCCGTTTATTGCTCCGCATACTACGCTTATAATCATCATTGCTCCCCAAATGTAGTTAAGCATAAAATATCACCTGAAATAAAATTTTAAAAAAATCGTGTCGGACTGTTGACAACATTGGCATTTCTTGGTATCATTATATGTAACAAAGTAAAACATTTTCTCTAACTTTGTAGAAAGGGTGTATATTATGAAAATGAAGAAAGCAGGTTTTACATCACCACTCGACAGTGTGGGTAGATTAGTAATTCCTAATCAAATCAGAAAGCAATTTAATCTGAGAGAAAGAATGACGCTGGAGATTTTCACTACTGATAATGAGATAATCCTCAGAAAATATCAGCCGACCTGCGCATTTTGTAACAACACAGATAGCCTTATTCCTTACAGAAATCAGGCCATCTGTCCCACTTGCCTTAATGCCATTAACAATCTTACATAACAATATATGTAACATCGCTCTTTCATTATTCAATTAAATCGGCGTTATTGGGGTAATTAAACGCCGTTAAGCATTGAAGCAAGTATAAAACCGCTGTGATGATTCACTCACCACAGCGGTTTTTGTTTTATTTATTTTTTATTTCAATAAGCCTTGTTTTTGCCTGTTCCATTAATTTTTTACACTCGCATATTTTTCTGTCGTAGTCGTATTCAAACTTAATTAACTTTTTAAGACTTAATGCAAACTCACATTCTGATATAACTTTATCATAATCCCCAAGTTCAAATAATGTAAGCGCATATCTATAGTGAAAAAGAAATTCATTTGGACATAAATCTATCGCCTTTTTATGATGGATACAAGCACTTTCATACTCCCCCTGCAAATGAAGTATATAAGCATAATTACTTATATAACACGGCTCTTCCGGATCTAAACGCATAGCTTTTATATACTCCCACATAGCCTCATCATAGAATTTAGGTCCCATGTCTCGATATGCGCAGGCTAAGTTATTATAGTATAATGCTTTATCCGGCTTTAAGCGTATAGCCTCACTATACTCGCAAACAGCGTCATTATATAACCTTTTGCACGCTAAAGCATAAGCATATCCATAATGATACTCTGCGTTATTTGGTTCTAATCGAATAAGTATAGAAAGCTTTTTACACGCAGCATCATAATCCTTATTTTTTATTAGTTCCAAAGCTTCAACATATTCAGACTGTGTTTCTATCCTATCGTTAGCAGCCTTTAGGCTTTTTAGTCTATCATCTTGTACAGCAGGTGCAGTAGGCTTTGTAACAATATCTTGATTGCTGATTATAGTTTCGCCTGTAGTGAAGTTATCAATTATAACATTATCTTGATTGCTGATTATAGTTTCGCCTGTAAGGGTATCGAATATAACATTATTTATAATAACTTTATTTTTCATCTCGTCAATTTGACTGTTGATTGCCTTTTTCATTTCGTCTATTGCATTACTTAACGTCTTATAGCGAGCTTCAGCATCGGCTAAAAAATCATCCTTTGTAGGCTTACCGTAGTCAAAAACAGAGCCAATACGATACATCAGCTCGTCAAATCCGTCACCGTTAATTATATATCCGTCAGATGAATCTAAAAATTCCTTGACTTTACCCTCCGGAGTATCGGAATTATATAGTACCCAATAGGGGCAGCAAAATTTATTTGTTCTAAAATTTTCCGCTTTCTCAATCAAAAAATCCATAAGGCTATTATCATTACCGGCATAGCCGATAAAAATAGGACAATAATTCTCAAAAACAAGAGAAAGTGCAGACTCCCACTTTTCATCAAGCTTATCAACGGACGGTTTATTATCACGGCCATGCTTATTAATAGGCTTAATAAGCAAATCACGGTGCACCTTTAGAATAGTCGGCCGCTGAATATCTTTAGTAACAAGATGTGCCAAGGCCTCATGCGGTATTACAAGCGGCATAATATGCTCGTAATAATTGACAGATTCCTCTACAAGCCTATCAAAATTAGTTGTGATAACAACATTATTACTTGTCTTACAAAGTATATAGGATAAAAGAACATAACCTACGCTGGGCTTCTTATCCATCATTATTTTTTCTAAAAAATTATAGCCGTCCTCAGGATTGCGTCTAAAACGCTCCTCATAATAATCGCTGTAATGACTGTATTTGTTCTCGTCATTTATTTTAAGAGAAGCTTTCCATTCGTTATAATAGGACTCATTACGTTCCTTTAACTCATCTTCCCATTGATCAACCAATTTCATTCCAGTAGGTATTCCGGAGGAACTAGAAGCACCTGCCCCTATTACAAAGCAGAATTTTCTCTTATGAGTTCCCGAAGAAGCTGCCATTATTTCATGTTTAATAAAACTATCTATGCTAATTAATTGATAACCCACAAGATCACCTATAATATAAATATATAAATATATTAGCATATTGTGTTGCAATAGTCAATATTTTGCAAAAAACCGCTGTAATGATATACTCACCACAATGGTTTTATTTGAAATTGAACTGCTATATATGGATAAAAGACTGAATATCTGCACAGGAAATTTAGCCTGCGATAAAATAAGGCGACCGACAATTACATAATTTGTAATGACTTTTCAAACGAATACTAAGCCGTCAACTTTAACCTAAATAATCGTTTTATTAATCTATTATTGTTATACAATCCACTTATTAATTATAGGTATTTGATTTATTAAAAAAGAAATGGCAAAGGAAATAATAACAACAATAGCAGAGATAACCGGTACAGAAATAAAAGGTAAAAATGCCAGAGTATCTACTCCGATTATATCCAATAAACTCATTACAAAAACATGAACAAGGTAAGCACCAAAACTGTATTTAGACAGCTTTGAAAAAATGCTATTCAACTTAATATGCTTATAATCTCTATATTTAAACCATGTATGGACTGCAACAGCTTCAAATAAAACATTCACACTAAAATTACTGTAATATGTTTTGCATGGTAAATTTGTTTTCCATGCAACTATTGCATTTAACAAAACCGTAGAGAGAAAGCCAACAGCACCTAAAAAATATACTATTTTTCTTTGCTTCTTTGTAAATTCAATATTGTTTAGCACATATCCTAAAATAAAGTAGAAAGTATATCCTAAAACGAGATTCATTTTCATATTTAAAACAAAATTAGAAAGTGAATTTACACCCGCTGAAAACAGACCTCCGATAAAATCATTAGATAAATCTTTAACCTGAGGAATTATAAAAGCAAACACAAATGAAAGAATAAGAAAATACTTAGTAACTTCTTTTGATTTAACAATTTGCTTAATTATGGGAACACACATATAAATGCCAATAATCATCGGGATGAACCACATATGGTAAGCACCCTCAATCAAATCAGCTATTAAGATTTTATATGATATTTGATATCTTGAATCTAATAAAAGCTTACCAAATGATATGCCGACAGCATAAAAGGCAGACCAAACAAAATAAGCAATGACCAGTCGCAATATGTATTTAGAATATAATTTTTTAGTCTCAATTTCCTTTTCAAGAAAAAGCGCACCGCTAATCATGACGAATATAGGAACTCCCCATCTTACAACACCATCATAAAAATTAAAGACATTCCATTCTAAACTTCTACCGTTCAAGTTACTCCAGTTTAGGGCGGCCACATGCAAAATAATAACAGCAATTATTGCAAAAAGTCGCAGATAATCCAAATAAACAATTCTATCTTTTTTCATTATTATATCTCCTTATAAAACGTTCTATTGTGTTCTATTAGCTCGTCTATAAACTTTCAACCAAATCTATGTACGTAGATACTCAGGAACATACAGAAGCACCATACCCATAATTAAACAAAATTTTCTCTTATAGTATACTAAGAAGAAGTTTAAATCTCTTGCTTTATAAAACTATTTACATTAATTGATAACTCATACTAATACCTATCGCAAAAATCAGAGAATATAGTAATATATTAGCATATCATGCTGTAATAATCAATATTTTTTCGCAAAAGAAAAGCTCCACACCAAATGGTATGGAGCATAAACACCCTGAAAACTGAATAAAGAATTTACAGCTAAAACTTCATCTGAACCACTTACATGGTCAAGCCCTCGACCTATTAGTACTGCCAAGCTTAATGCCTCACGACA
>JBJEPE010000022.1:0-21123 GCA_051881075.1 Acutalibacteraceae bacterium
TCCTTAAAAGTCAAGGTTGCGTTGTTGATTTCAACAACCGGGATTTCCTTTTGCTCGACAGTCTTGCCCGGTGTCATGGTCAGTTTGCTCATAATCTGCAATGCGATAGAGGTTTCATCGGGATGAACATATTCAGCATCTTTCCCGTTGATTTTCAGCTTCGTGTTCGGACCGAAAACATAACCTCGTGCAGCCGCTTCATCCGTCAGCTTCACATAAAGCCCATAGGTATATTCTGTATTCTCCTTAAAGGAAGAAATCAATCCGTCGCACCAGCCTCGCTCAACATAAGCACTATTCCAATACTCGGAGCTTGAAATGAATTTACCGTCCTCACCGAACCAGCCTTCAAAATCAAGGACATACGGAGCACCGTCGGGTGTTGTACCGGTAAATACGGGTTTATCGCCGTCCTTAAAGATCAAGGTTGCGTTGTTGATTTCGATCAGCTTGATTTCCTTTTGCGTGGCAGGCTTTACCGTCCATTCATCGGTAATCTCATAAATCTGATATTCGTGGACATCCAAAGTTGATGTGGTATTACCTTCTTTGTCAGTTTCAAGTATCAAATAACTGTCATCAAAATGGTCAAATGTAGTATTCGTTGTGCGATTTGATTTGACTGCACCGGAAGGAAGCTGAGATTTAACAACAGCTTCTAATCGAGTAATTTCAGCCTGTACTGCATCGTCTGAAACATTTCCTTCAACAAAATCTCCCTCTTCACTCACGTTATAGGTATTTACGGTATTCCCATCGCTGTCCTGAAGGGTAACATTCGCAGTCAGCTTGACCTTTGTGTGATAGGTGTGATTATAGACCGTGTCCTCCGCAAACACCGTTACAGGTGCAAATGCCATTATCATACATAGCACAATTAATATGCTTATGATTTGCCTTGCATGATGATTTTTTATGTTTTTATTCATTTGAAAAACCTCCTGTTAAGTATTTTTCCTGATTATTTTTTAGGTAGATCCTTTATGGACTATTTACATTATAATATGCCGATAATGACAAAACAATTAAGTTTCCGGAAATGGCATTTGACAAAAACGGAAACTTTTTTCGCATTTAATCTTTATTTTTGCACATCTATACTGTATAATATAAGAAAAGCGTTTCACTGTGAGGAGGTTCTGCATGAGATTTTACGTAATGCTAAATGAATATATTGATAAGCTGGGATGCAAGGCAAAGGATGTGAGTGAGAACTCAGGCATATCCGCTGCCACACTCAGCCGCTACCGTTCGGGAGAAAGGCTTCCTGATGTAAATTCCGAAGCCTTTGAAAAACTATGCGCTGCGATAGCTCAGATTGCCAAGCAAAAGAAATGTTCAGATATTACGGAAGCTTCCGTGCGTAAATGTTTTTTGGAAGCAGAGGATTTTCTGTCTGCTGACACGGAGCAGCTTCTGAAAAACTTTGATACGCTTGTTTCAACGCTGAATATCAGCATTAACAAGCTGTGCCGCCATATCAATTATGATGCTTCAACCGTATTTCGTTTTCGTAACGGTACACGCAAACCGGCAGATCCTAAAAAATTTGCTGCGGATGTTGCCGGGTACGTTGTAAGAGAGTTGGACTCTACGCAGGATCAGGCGGTATTGGCAAAATTGCTTGGCTGTTCCGAAAACGATCTTAGCGACAGTTCGACACGGTTCGATAAGCTGACAGAGTGGCTTCTCAGTGGAAAAAATACTGAGAATAACCCCATTTCGGATTTCCTGCTCAAGTTGGATGAATTCGATTTGAACGACTATATCAAAGCGATTCATTTTGATGAGCTGAAGGTGCCGTCCGTACCGTTTCAGATGCCTACATCAAAAACATATTTCGGACTTAATGATATGATGGCAAGCGAGCTGGATTTTCTGAAAGCCACAGTTCTTTCCAAATCCATGGAGCCTGTGACAATGTACAGCGATATGCCGATGGAGGAAATGGCGAAAGACTCCGAATTTCCGAAAAAGTGGATGTACGGTATGGCGATGATGCTGAAAAAAGGCTTGCACCTCAATCAGATTCATAATTTAGACCGTTCCTTTGAAGATATGATGCTAGGGCTTGAAAGCTGGATTCCAATGTATATGACCGGACAAATATCGCCTTATTACCTTAAAAAATCGCAGAACAATGTTTTTTTGCACTTTCTGAAGGTATCGGGTGCCGCTGCCCTTTCCGGCGAAGCTATCGCAGGTTATCAATCGGACGGAAAATACTATTTGACCAAATCCAAAAAAGAGGTAGAATACTATGCAAAACGAGCGCAGGAGCTTTTAAACAATGCCTATCCGCTGATGGATATTTATCGAAGTGAGAATCGCAACGAACTGCAGGCTTTTTTGCTTTCGGACTCTAAAGAATCCGGGAAACGCAGAAGTATTCTTTCAACATTGCCGCTTTACACAATGGAGGAACCCCTTTTGAAGTCTGTTCTTGAACGACACGGGTTTACCGGCGAGGAAATGCAAAGTATTTTGGAAACCGCCGCCATAAGCCGGCAATGGGCGGAAAATATACTTGAAACAGAATCTATAGAGGATGAAGTGTTTGACATCACAAAGGAGGAATTTGCAGCCCATCCTTTAACAATCGACCTTTCGGGTGCTTTCTGTGAAAAGAATATTCCCTACACCTACGAAGAATATTGTGCTCATTTAAAAAGCACAGAGCGCTTTGCCGCAAATCACCCTAATTACACGCTGAAAAAGACTGCATCACAGGCTTTCCGTAATTTACAGATTTCCATTCATGAGGGCAAGTGGGCTATGGTGTCAAAAGGCAGAGCCCCGGTAATCCATTTTGTTATCCATCACCCAAAGCTGCGTAATGCCATTGAGAACTTTATACCTCCGGTGGTGGAGAAAAACTAAAAGAAAGACACATAGTCGACTGCACCTCTTAAAACATAAAAAACACCGAGAAAAACATTCTACGGTTTTTCTCGGTATTTATATTTCGGCTACCTTTTCCAATGCCGGATAATTCAGTACATCAGATGTATTCTCTAAATTATTTCCTTATCAGGCATTGGCATTTTGGCTACCCGGTTTTTATTTTTATAAACTGATAACATAACTCGTTTTAATAATACTTTATTACAGATTGCGGTACTTCTTAACGGTGCGTTGTTTTTGCTTTTTACTGTTATAAACAATAACCATTATAACGTATATAACGAACAAAACTGCAACTATAGTTATAGAGAGTACAAACCACTTTGAGCTTAATACATTTTTACCCACCTGCAAATAATACAGTACCGAGCTGCGTTCAACTGACTCAGTTGCTACTAAGTTTACGGTGGTAAGCTCTTGGTTAGCGTAGCTTATAGTCGCGGTACCTATTACATCGCCGGCACGTATTGGGGTATCTACGCTATCCGGTATGTTTGTTTTGATATCTATACTTGAACTTTCAACATTAGCCGGCAAAAGCGTGGTATATCCGTTTTCCGGAACGAGCAGTATGGTATCCTTATTCCATGCGTTATTGATATTTATCTCACATATCGGCTTTTGTTCGTCAATTACGGATTTAAGCTCAAGTGTATTAAATGCCCATTCGTACAGATTTTTTGAGTCTATCATGGCACCGTTTTCTTCTATCTCGTTACCGTCCTTATCGGATGACGGCGCACCGTATGCAACGCATAGGTATGTGTAGCCATTCTTTATAGCATACGATACCAGACAGTATCCGGACTCATCTCCGCACCAACCGGTCTTTATTCCACGGCAGTAAGGATAGTAGTAATCTCCGCCTCTTGCGGGGTCTAACAGACTGTTTGTAGTTATAAGAGGCCTGTCCTCGCCTAAAATGTATGATGTTGTCATACCGCAAATTTCGGTGAAATGAGGTGTTTGAAGGGCATACTTTGCTATCTTATACATATCCTCGACCGTGGTATAGTGGTCTATCGCATAAAGTCCGTGCGGATTTGAAAAATGAGTATTTACACAGCCCAGCTCTTCAGCCTTTTCGTTCATCATTTCAACAAATTTATCAATATTACCCTCTCCCAAGTGATATGCAAGTATCAAGGCGGCATCATTACCTGACGGTATCATTAGACAATGCAAAAGCTGTAAAACCGTTAATTTTTCGTTTGCTTCAAGTCCCGCAAGCGAGCTCCCTGTACCTTCGAGTAAATCCAACACACCCTCATCAATCGTAACGACAGAGGTTTCAACATCGCCGAACATTTCGCTTGCGACAATGTATGTCATTATCTTGGTTGTAGATGCAGGAGAACGTTTTTCCTGAGCATTTTGTTCATAGGCAACTATACCTGTGTCAAGATTTACAAGGTATATTGCTTTGCTGGTTGTGTCAAAATCTATATTAAAAGTTAAAGCACTTGAAGAAACTTCCGAAATGCACGAAAAAAACAGGCAAAATATTATACAAAATACTGAAATTCTAAAAAATATTCCTTTTTTCATAGAAAAATCACCTTTTTTATGTTATTATATATTCTAAATCTATTTTACACTACTTTTATAAGAATAGCAACTTATTTTTTTGTAAATTTTTTACTATCACAAGTTACAAAAACGTTATAATAATCTTGTATAAATCTTATTGAATAACGTACAATTAGTGGAGGGATGGACTTGATTTACGTTACCGGTGATACTCACGGCGAGCTTTCATGCTTTGAAAGTGCCGCTGTAAGAAAACTAAAGAAAAACGATACTCTTATTGTATGTGGGGATTTCGGATTTTTATGGGATGACTCTGAAGAGGAAAGAAAAAACCTGAAATACTTGTCTAAGAGAAGATATAATATCATGTTCGTAGACGGAACACACGAAAACTTTGATATGATAGATACCTATCCTATAGTAGACTATATGGGCGGCAAGGCCCGCAAAATAGCAAACAATATCTATTATATGATACGCGGTCAGATTTATGAGATAGACGGCAAGACCGTATTCGGCTTTGGCGGAGGGGAATCCCCCGAGAAAGAGCTTCGTATTCAGGCAGGAAAATGGTGGAAAAGAGAGATGCCCTCGCTTAATGAGATGCGTGATGCCTTTGAAAATATTAAACGTCACGGGCTGAAGGTTGACTATGTTATAACGCATGAACCGTCGGCAAGTGTAAAGAATATGATAGACCACAAGAGCGAGATAAACTCTGTTGCGGCATTCTTTGACGAACTTGCCAAAAATATTGAGTTTAAGAAGTGGTTTTTCGGTTCACTGCATATAGACAGAAAGATAACCTCTAAGCATTATGCGATATTTAACAGCGTAGTGCCGGTAGAGCCATCAAAGAAGAGAAGATAATATAATATTAGTTTGGAGGAAATCAACTTGAAAATAATTCACACCTCTGACTGGCACTTGGGCAAGTCGCTTTTTAAACAGCCGCTGATAGAGGATCAGGCTTATTTTATAAATAATTTTTTGCTTCCGCTTGTTAAGAAGGAATCTCCCGATGTTGTAATAATATCGGGGGATATTTTTGACAGGGGAATAGCTCCCGTAGAGGCGATAAGCCTTTTTGACGGATTTATTGACAGTATGGCGCAGCTTGGTATTCCTCTTGTTGTCATAACCGGTAATCACGACAGTAAAGAGAGAATAGCAATCGGAGCAAAGCTACTGCGTAGCGGCGGCATCTATATTTCATCCGATATTAGCTCCGTAGAAGCACCTATAGAGCTTACCTGCGGCGATGAGAAGGCGCATATATACACTCTGCCATTCTTCACTCAGCGGCAGGCAGAGGAGTATTTGGGCGAAGATACGGATACATATAATACCGCATATTCAAAAGTAATAGAAAAGATAACTCCGTCAATAGATGATAAATATATAAATATATTGGTAGCGCATTGCTTTGTTACAGGCAGCAGTACATCAGATTCAGAAAGTCCCCTGTATGTAGGCGACAGCGCACAGGTAGATAAAAAACTTTTTGATTGCTTTGATTATACCGCACTCGGACATTTACACGCACCGCAGAATGTAAGCGAAAAGGTCAGGTATTCCGGTTCTCCGCTTAAATATTCATTTGATGAAGAGCATCAGAAAAAGGCGGTGTCTATAGTTACACTTACTAAGGACGGAGTAAATATTGAGAACATCCCCGTAGTAACTGCTAAGGACGTATATACCGTGAGCGGTAAATTTGATGAGCTTGTTGAGCTGGGCAAAGAAAAGCCGAGCAATGACTATATACACATCAATCTTACGGATAAGTACCCTGTGTATATGCCCGTTGACAGGTTAAGAGAATACTTCCCTAATATACTCAGTCTTTCGTGTGAATATATAACAGGCAGCGGCGCACAGAGAACAGAAAGTACCATTACAACTAAGAGTACCGACATGGAGATATTTACTCAGTTTTTATCACAGATATGCGGCGTAGAGCCTACAGAGGAAGAAACAGAGCTGTTTAACCTGCGTTTAAGCGAGAGCGAAGCAGGAGGTGCGGTATGAAACCTTTAAAGCTTACCATGCAGGGCTTCGGCTCATATGTAGAAAAGAACGTTATAGACTTTACCGAGCTTGGAGATAATCGGCTGTTCCTGATAACAGGCTCTACAGGCGGCGGTAAGACAACCATACTGGACGGTATGTGCTTTGCGCTCTACTGTAGAGCAACAGGCGGTATGCGTAGTTGGGACCAGATGAGAAGCATAGGCATTGACGACAGTGTACCTACTACTCTGGAATTTGAATTTTCTAGCGCCGGCACTGTTTATAAGTTCTGCCGTAGCAGAAAAATGTACCTTTCAAGAGATAAAACGGAGCAAAAGCCCAAGGACGAACACGCCTGCTATAAGCTGGATGAAAGCGGAGCATGGCAACTGATACAGTCAGGGGTTGAAAGCAGAGTCAGCGAGTGTGCATATAACATACTCGGACTTGACTGTGAGCAATTCTCAAAGGTAATAGTACTGCCGCAGGGAGAATTTAGAAAGCTTCTTCTGTCAAGCTCTAAGGAAAAGGCGGCTATATTTGAAAAGCTTTTTTCAACTGAAAAGTGGGCGGCTATAACCGAAAGATTAAAGAAAGAAACATCACGTTATTCCGATGACTTAGACAGACTTACCGTGGCACGCAAAACGGTATTGGAGAGCGAGAATGTAGCCTCACTTGATGAGCTTAACGGTAAGGTAGAGCAAAACGGAGAATTGCTTACTGCTCAGCAAAAACAAGTGGCAGAATATGCCGAAAAAATGGATAAGCTTACCCTGCTGATAAACAGGATAACACAGATAGATGCCGTAAACAGCCAGCTTGCGGTAGAAAAGCGCAAGGAAGTGGAGCTATCTGACAAAAAGAAAAATTATGATATTAATTTCAGGCATCTTGAGGTTCAGTATAACGGCGGCAAAATATTGCGTGATGAAATAGCCAGGCTTAACGAGAAGATAACCTTACTTAAAGCCAAGCTTCAGGATTGCGAAAAGCTGGAAGAGCTAAAAGAAAGAATAAATAACTTTGATGAAGATAAGCTTGCGGCAGAAAAAAGCCAAAAAACCGCCGAAAAGATATTGGAGGACTCTAAGACGCTTCTTGCGAATACCGAGAAGAATATAGCGGAAATGCAGCATAAGATTGATGGCATACCTGCGCTTATGCAAAAGCTGCATACACTTCAAGGCATTAATGAAACGTACGAAAAGCTTGAAAAAGCCAAGCAACGCTTTGAAAGTGCTTTAAGTGACGTAGAATCCAAAAAGAAGCTGTACGATAATCAAACCATTGGTTTAGAGGCATTGCAGAACGAAAAAAGACGTATCGAAAGAGAAAAAATGAAAGATATGTCCGTTACGCTTGCGGGCATTTTACAGGAGAATATGCCTTGTCCTGTTTGTGGCTCTACCGTACACCCTGCGCCTGCCGATAAATTGAGCGAAGAGAGTGCCGAGCTTGAGGAAAAGCTTGAAAAGATAATAGAGCTTATCGAAGAGGAGGGCAACAAAGCGGCATTTCTGCTTAAAGAATATACTACAGCCATTGCGGAAAAGGACAGCATAGAGCGTGAAATGACAGATTTACAGGCGCTATGCAACACATATAATATTTATTACAAAACGATTGTTGACGATATATCTGCTCTTAACAATGAACTTGATGAGCTTAACAAGCTTAAAATAAGGCTTGATAATACTAAAACCGACCTTGAACGCATAAAGAAGTCAGTATCTGCCAATGAGGTTAGAGCGAAGCAGGCGACGCAGGCTGTAATTGATAAGGATATAGAGCGTGAACGCATATTAAGCGCAATACAGGAGCTTTCAGAGAAAATGCCGGAGGACGGTACCTCGGCACATGATATCACGATGACGCTTAATAACCTGACGGATAAAAACAACAGGCTTACAAAGCAGTTGAACGATATCGAATTTAAGTATAATGAAGAGAAAAAGCAGTATGCCGTTGTTACCGCTATGTATGAAGAAAATCAAGGCAACATATCACGTCTTACCGACCGGTATAAGGAGCTTGCCGAGGGAATACCTGCAGAGGCGCTTGACAAGCTGGAAGAGCTTAAGGATAAATATACCGAGTACAAAGCTATGTACGAAGATATGCTGACAAAGACTGCGGCTCTTAAAAGCGCACAGGAGGCATCTCTCAAGGCAAAAGAAAAGCTGGATTTACTTGAAGATAAATATTTGCAGGCGGATAAAAACTACCGCACATCGGCGCATTTATCCGACCTTTTTTCCGGCAGAAATCCTCTTAAAGTACCGATAAAGATTTTTGTTTTAAGCATAATGCTTGATAGCATAATCATGCAGGCAAACGGATATTTCGCTACACTAAGCGGCAACAGATATATCCTTAGCAGAGTTACCGACAAGACCCGTGGCAATGCAATGGGTGGGCTCGATATAGAAATATATGACGCATTTTACGGCAAATACAGAGCCATATATACACTGTCAGGCGGCGAGCTTTTCCTTGCGTCTTTATCACTGGCCTTTGGATTGGCAGACGTAGTGCAGGCCCATGCAGGCGGAGTTCATCTTGACTCTATTTTTATTGATGAGGGCTTCGGCTCGCTTGATAAAGAAACCCTTGATACTGCAATGCGTGCGCTCAACAGCATTAAGGACATGGGCAGACTTGTGGGCATTATCTCACACGTCAGCGAGCTTAAAAGCATGATAGAGGCTAAGATAATAGTTGAAGCAGGCAAAAACGGAAGTAACCTGTATATTGATGCGTAACAGCCTACTGTCTTAATAAATTAAAAACAAAAGGTCAAGATTTTTTGCTGCATTTTGTAGCAGTGTGTAAAATCTTGACCTTTTATTAAATTAATGATAATATAAAATAAAGGGATAATTTATCGTAATTGTTATATTTATTTGACGGAGGGGATAAAGTGGGTAAGGATGTTTTAAAATCAATAATTATTGCATTTGTATCCGGTGCGGCAGGTGTTTTTGGAAAAGAATTAGGAGAAAAATTCTTTAATATCAATATACCTACAGTATTCATTATTATTTTGATGATTCTTGTAGCAGTAGTGGTTTTCTTGATTTTAAGAAATGCAAAGCTGAAAGAAAACATGAAAAAGCTTGGTATAAAGGATTTTGTATTAAACAAAAATAAAAATGATTTTGAGGTTAAGGTTGACGGTAAAAAGTATAAGATATTCAACAAAAAAGAGCTTGTTACCGGAACGAATATTAAAAACAGCCATATTACAAGTGTTAAATTTATAGGTATGATAGCAAAAAAGTGGATTGACGGCACAGAATGTACAAGGCCGGAGTTTAAAAGCTTTTTAGATAACATATCTGAAAAACCTAAAACCAACGAACCCAAAATCAAATTCCTTATTTTATCGCCTGACAATGAAGGTTGGACAACATATTTAGAGAATAATAAAGACCTTGAGTTTTATAATGATTACCTTGAATTTGCTAAAGATTATAAGAATGTATTTGAGATAAGATTATATAAAGAAATATTGCCTTACGGTATGTTGATTGTAAATGATGAATACATGGCGGTTTCTAAAAGAATAGAAAAGGATATATTCAAAGAAAACGAGAGTGAAATTCCTCACATAATAGTAGAAAAAAATACTAATCCGTTATCAAATGATTTTTCGCTTTATAGAATATTTGAATATTATTTTGATAGTCTGTGGGAAAACAGCACTAATATTTTAGATTACGGTAACAGTGAAATTGAATGACATTTGCACAAGAACAGGTTTGAATTTATTGCGAATACAACAAAAAGTTAAGTAATAACCTAGTTGAATTTATTTTAGGAGGAATGAAAATGTTTTATGCAGATATACCCATATTATCTATTAATCAAGATTTACTAAATAGGGGTAGTTTTGCCAAGCTACTTGCAAAATCTCTCCTAAATTTAAATAATAAGGATACCTTTTCAATAGGACTTTTTGGAGAATGGGGAAGCGGAAAAACATCTCTCGTCAATATGATGTTAAGTGAAATTGAATCTTCACAAACGGAAAAAGATAAACTAATAATTGTGCATTTTGATCCTTGGAATTTTTCAAACGAAGAACAATTACTGTCTCAGTTTTTTATTCGTTTATCAAACGAATTTAGAAGTAAAAAAGATAATTGTTTATCTAATATTGGTAAAGCATTGCAAGTATATTCAAAAGCTTTTGATATTAATAATAACGTTATATCGATACTACAAAAAATACTCTCCTTGTTGGAAAAGCGTAACTTAGCAGAAAAAGACATTTTAAAACAGAAAGAATATATTATATCTCTTTTGGAAAAGCAGTCGAGTAAAATCTTAATAGTTATCGATGATATTGATAGATTAAGCAATCTACAAATAAGACAAGTTTTTCAGCTAATTACATCTGTAGCGAAATTTCCTAATACAATATATCTTCTTGCTTTTGATAAAAAAATTGTTGTAAAAGCATTAGAAAAAGTTCAAGAAGGAAAAGGCGAAGACTATTTAGAAAAAGTTATACAAATGCCGATTGAAATACCTAATATTCGAAAAAAAGAACTTCATCAAGTTTTATTAAATCGCCTTAATAATATAGTCTCAGAACGTAATAATATTCATTTTTCAGAAGAGCGTTTGCAGAGAATATTTGAACCTTGTATTTCGCCATTTATAAAAAATTTACGAGATGTTAATCGACTTTGTAATTTAGTACGATTTAAAGTTGCAGCGTTAGAAAATGAGGTGGATTTTGTAGATGTTGTTTCGATTTCAGTTGCCGAAATATTCTTGCCTGCCATATATGATTGGATTAAGGAGAATAAATCAATTCTTACTGGCGAGAGAGATTTCACAATAATAATAAAAAATAAAACACCAAAAGAGTGGTATGAATACTATAAATCACAATTTAATTCTTTACTAATAGAGGATACAACAATTCAATCAGAAAACAATATTATTGATACGGCAATGGTGTTTTTGGCTTATCTATTTCCTCATTTTGGTGATACAGTTGGAAAAATATATAATGACTTAGATTTAGATTTACTAAGAAAAAACAATAACATTGGACATCCTAGTAAATTTAATAGATATTTTCACCTTGATTTAAATGATATAACTTTGAGAAAATCAGAAATAATACATAACGTTCAATTTGCTAATAAAAATGAGCTTATAACGTTTATGCTTAAACAAGACAAAAAAGGAAACTCTTATGAATTTTTAAAAGAAATTCATGCAATGATTTCTGATATTTCCATAGAAAGAACGTTGTGTATTCTTGACTCATTAATAGAATCGTCAAAGTATTTTGTATCAACCAGTGCTTATAGTTACTCAGATTTATTAATTATAGACTTAGTCCGAAAGTTAGAAGCAAATGATAGATTACAGTATATATTAAATATTTTAAATTCTGCGGATTTAAACACTTTAATGATTTTATCTAAAATTATAAAAGACATAGAATCAGGATATGGAAGATTATCAGACAATGAAAAACAAAGAGATTATTATAAGGTGATAACTATAGATGAACTTGAAATATTAGAAAAAGAATACTGTAATAAGGTGAAATATGTATTAAAAAAAGAAAATTTATTCTCTATAGATAGATGGAGAATAGTATTTTACCTATTAGAATGTTTGGATCCTAACTATATTAAAACGTATCTTTCTAATTCATTTAAAGAAGATAGGAACATTTTAAGCTTTTTAGAAGGTGAAGTTGCTATTTGGTCTGGTGGTGATGCTATCTATGAAATCAATGAGAATTATAAAAAATATTTAGATACTGAGACAATACTGAATGCCATTAGTACTCAACTACAAAAAGGTGAATTCTTTTTTATGACTGAAAAAATTCAAAATTGTTGCGGGGCATTCTATTTGAAATTAAATGATAAGTGTAATTCTGATAGACGTATTTGTCAATCAGATGTTAATAAATTAATTGATTTATGGGAAAACAGCACCAATATTTTAGATTACAGTAACAGTGAAATTGAATGACGTAAACAAAAACACCCCTGCGGCGTGGCTGACACTTAGCCTATATGCCGATAAGGGGTGTTATATTTTGATTAATAATTGTAGATTATTCTTCTACTTCTTCCTCGGTAGCTTCTTCGATAACATCTTCTGCTGCTTCGATTACTTCTTCAGTTGCATCTTCTGCTACTTCCTCGGTTGCTTCTTCGGCTACGTCTTCTGCTTCTTCAACGATCTCTTCAACTGTATCTTCAACAGCATCTTCGCACTCGCAAGTTTCTTCACACTCGCAAGTTTCTTCACACTCGCAAGCTTCTTCGCACTCGCAGGTATCTTCGCACTCGCAAGTCGGTTCCTGAGACAGCTTCTTTTCTAAGCACTTAGTGAGAGGGCAGCTCTTAATGCAATTCTTGATTTCGCAAGCCTTAGGAGCATTAAAGAAGCTAAATGAATATTCAATTTTATCATCTTCCATTTTCTTCTTGTTAATGCCAAGTAACAAAGATGTGTAAGAGAAATCTCCGTTTTCCTCTTTCTTAAACTTGTAAGGTGCTAAACAAGCAGCGGCGGCTGCGGCAACCAAGCCGATTTTTAAACCCTTTTTCATGTTATAACGTCCTCCTTATTTTTTTATGTACTTATTGCCGACTCAGGCAATAAATTATAAGTAATTTAAGTATAACACAATTTTTTATAAAGTCAAGTATGATAAACCATGACTTGCGTGGATTTTTGTATGTGTTAAAATGATATGAGCCAAAAAGAAAGAGAATTAGCTTCAAAATATGCTATAATGAAAACGCTAAACACATTAACCAAGAAAAAAGTACTTATTATGAATATGATAGCACAAGAAACAAGGAAACAGCAAGCAATATTAAATAAACTGAGCAAACAAAGAACAAATTATACTTACATTCCACTCTTCGATTTTCGAGGTGGTTTTTTATTTCCGCTTTAAATACAGTATTGCTTGGACTGTTATTTGAGATATAAAAATGCAGTACATTGCTCTTGAATAAATACGAAAATCTGATATAATTAAGCTACATGTAATCTAAGTCTATTGACAGGAAGTGTTATTATGAATTGTACTATAAGAGAGTGGAAGATCGAAGATAAAACCGCTTTAGCCGAAAATTTAAACAATATTAAAGTATTAAACAATCTTCGGGACGGTCTGCCCTATCCATATACAGAGAAGGATGCGGAAGCATATATTACGGCAATGCTTGCTGCGGATAAGGACAAAACCTTTGCATTTGCAATAACCCTTGATGATAAGGTAATAGGCAGTATAGGTGTGTTCCGATGTGATAATATCCACTACCGTACCGCTGAATTAGGCTACTATATAGGTGAGCCGTATTGGGGCAGGGGAATAATGACAAGCGCCGTAAAACAGATTTGCAAGTATATCTTTGATAATACGGATATTATCAGGATTTTTGCAGAGCCGTTCTCATACAATATCGGCTCATGCCGCGTACTTGAAAAGGCAGGCTTTCAATTTGAGGGATTATTAAAAAGCAACGCAGAGAAAAACGGAGCCGTAATAGATATGAAGATGTATGCTTTAATCAAGGATTGATTAATATGCGACCTTAAAATCTAAAATCATATTAAATCGGAGGAAACATATGTCATCAATAATAGGTGCCTGCACCTTTTCGGTAGTAATTATTATAACAATCCTTATAATCTGCGGATTACCCTTAGGTGAGTTGACGATGGGAGGACATCACAAGGTTTTTCCTAAAAAATTAAAAGCTATGCTCGTAGCACAACTTATTTTACAGATGTTTTTTGTAATCATAATTTTGCAAATGGGCGGATATATACCGCTTTGGTTTTCCTATAATGTCACAAAAGTAATTTGTATTATTATGTCTGTATATCTTTCTCTTAATACCGTTATAAATTTCTTATCAAAAAGCAAAAAGGAAAAATATGTTATGACCCCGCTTTCACTCATTACAGCGGTTTGTTTTTGGATAACTGCACTGTGATTAGCATATTTGCTGAAATATATTATTAAATAAATACGTAAACTTGACATAATTCATATGATAATTACAACCGGGGAGATGCCCATATGCTGACTTCAGCGCCAACAAAAAAGCAAATAGAAGAGTGGAAAAGAGTTTTCAGAGAAAAGGGTGCTTTTCTTAAACCAAACAGAATAAGCGGCAAGCAACTGGACTCTTATTTCAGGGAAAAATACTCGCCTAAACGGGAAGATATAGATAGCCTAAAGGAAGCAATATACCTTAATAAAACGGAACAGGACGGCGATATACCCAAGGACATTTCACATATTGTCACGTATGTTGTTAATGATGATATTTATGTCGGAATTGACTTATATTCAGGATTTTTTCAAGTGGAGTGTGAAGAAATAAGCCGTATGTCATCTGTTTACGATGATTTGTTTTTAACAAGGGGATTAGATGAAAAAGACCTGCAAAATTTCTTTTTGACTGCACAGTATATACAGCTTATCGAAAAGTAAATTAAAGAAACACTCGGATATTAATAATACATATAATAGGATAAAATATAAGAGATGCTATCATAACGGTAGCATCTCCTTTTTATGTGTTACTATTATTTATTATTTCTTCCACAGACCGTGAAGGTTGCAGTAGGCATACACGGCTTCAACTGTTTCATCCTCACAGATTGCAAAAACAGCCTCAGGCTTTTGTCCCGGTGCCAAGCATTTTCTCTGATTGCCCTTATCGGTTTGTACTGATATCCACTCTATATAATGAACATCAGCCATTGGATGCTCTACCTCACCCACACTGACAAATACCTTGCCGTCCTTAACCTCATAAACAGGTATATGCTTTTCTACAGCGGCATCTGTTGTACCTGGGATAACCTCTGACATTTTCTCTCCGCAACACATTATCGGCACACCTGCATCCTTAACAAATGCAACCATGTTACCGCAATGCTTGCATACATAAAATTTTTGTTCCATAGTAATTACCACCTTTTTATATTATTTTAATTTATAACCTTTTATTCCTCATAAATTGGCTCAAAGTCTTCCCTACTGTGGCCACACAAAGGACATACGAAATCTTCGGGAATATCACTACCCTCATATACATATCCGCATATCTTGCATCTCCATCCCACTATCTTCTTATCCTGCTTAGCCCTTTCAGGCTTGGGCTTTACTTTGCTTTGATAATCTGCATAGGTGAGCGGTGCATTATCATTTAACAGCTTCGCATCCTGTACCTCTGCAATAAAAAGCGTATGACTGCCAAGGTCTATTTCCTCGGTAACTTTACAGCTTATTACCGCACAGGTCTGCACATTAAGATAAGGAATATTATTTATATCAACAGGCAGGGTCATACCCTCAAACTTATCAGCATCTCTGCCGGACTTAAATCCAAAACGCTTAATAGTATCAAAGGTACACTTTTCATCTAAAACACTTAGTGAAAATACTCCGCTGCTCTTTATAAGGTCACACGTATAGTTGGTATTAATTACAGATATCGCTACTCTTGTTGGTGAGTTTGCCACCTGAATACAGGTATTTGTAATACATCCGTTTGCTCTGCCTTGTGAAACCGTAGAAAGTAAAAATACTCCGTAGCTCAATTTGTATAAGGCCTTATTATCCATATTAACACTCCGTTCTAAACATATAGTTTTCAAGTAAATCGCATTGCTTATAAGAAGCATTGTAGGTTTATTATATTATAACAACTATCGCATTGTATGTCAACAAATAGGACGAGATATACAAAATTTTTATATCATTAAAAGCACATGAAAGCAGCTTTTACATTTATAAAATATATGTATATAATGCTATAGAGTAGTATATCTATGTGTGATTTTATTATTCCTGCATATTGCGCTACAGAGCTGTTTACATCATTTTACAGTATAGCGCATATGTTGACATACACCGTGTTAAATGATATAATTTCAAAGCTGTGTGTTGCGTACAATATGTCACACAGCGCAGTAATTTTGTTAAGGGGGAATTGTATTGAATCCTGTCATACTCGGAAATGTGATATCATTTATTGGTGCTATGATAATGATATCTACAGGATTTATTAAGGAAAAAAAGCACATTCTATATACTCAGTGTGTTCAGCTTGGATTTATGGGTACAGGCAACTTTATACTTGGCGGTATAACAGGTGCAATATCTAACGTGATAGGTATTTTGAGAAATCTGCTTGGTTTACATATTAAATTTACCCTTGCCTGGAAGGCGTTGTTCATCTGCATAGAGGCAGTATTCGTCATACTTTTCAATAAGGTAGGAATAATCGGTTGGTTGCCGTTTGCGGCGGCATTCATTTTTATTGCCTTTCTTAACACCAAAAACGAACGTGTTTTTAAGACGGCTATCATATTCAGTCAAATTATGTGGGGACTGTATGACCTGTATATCATGAACTATGCGGCAATGACCTTTGATATATTAACTGTAGGAAGTAACATTGTCGGTATTATTTCCATCACCCGCTCCATTAAGGCATCGAAACAAAAACAGAATTAAATTTACTGAGATCCGCAGTTTTTGCGGATCTTTTTTTACTCCGTTTATTGGCTTTTTAGATGGTTTACCGTGAAAGCCCTGAACTTACGGGCAGCGTAAGACAATGTTTTGGGGTCACGGCAGGCAAGACAGATTTTTCTTGTAATAGACTGTGTAAGAGGACGTATCGCAACATCATCCTCATATCCCGACACAACATTACTAAAAAGTAACGATACACCGAGCTTGCTTTTAATCATAGATAAAATGGAGTAATCGTCATACACCCTGTATTCTGCACGAAGCGATATTCCCTTATTTGCAAAGGCATTAAGCGTAGTGCTGTACTGTCCCTCATCAAGTAAAATAAACCGCTCTGCCGCCAACTGCTCAAGCGATATCTCACCGTAATCACTCAACGGATGATCCTGCGGTAGGACTGCCAGCATTTCATCTTCATACAAAAAATCAGAAACAAGCTGTCCTGCTACCTCCATAGCCAAAAATCCTATGTCTACAATTCCGCTCTGTAACCAGTCATGTATATTGTTATAATCACCCTGACGCAGTTCAAAGCTTACATCGGGATATTTTTTCTTAAATTCCATCATCAGATGCGGCAGGATATCTCGGCTTACACTTGTAAAGCTGCCTATGCGTATAGTAGCATTTTCCAGTCCTGCCATTTCACGTTGTTTTTGCTCTAAGGCCTGCTCCGCGGCATAGATAGCACGTATGTAAGGTTCGTACTCCCTACCGCTGTCTGTCCATGCTATGCCGTGACGTTTGCGGTCAATAAGACACACTCCCAACTCATCCTCTACCGATTTAACAGCCTGACTTACAGAGCTTTGCGCATAGCCGTACAGCTCGGCTACAGCAGTAAAGCTGCCACGTGAGGCTACCTCACATAATATTCCGTACTTAGATAACATAAATATCCCCCACAATCGTTTTTACCGATATAACTATTATAACAATCTATTTTACAAATGTAAATATGTTTGCTAGAATAATTTAGGGAGGAATAATAATGAAGAATAAAGAAAAATCACCAAGCTTGGTACTGCGCGGCATGAAGGATGGAATCCCTATCGGCTTGGGTTACTTTGCAGTATCGTTCTCACTTGGAATTACCGCACACAATGCAGGAATAACGGCTATACAGGGCTTTGTGATGAGCCTGCTGAATAATGCCTCTGCCGGCGAATATGCCGGCATAGCCGCTATAAAGGCAAACGCACCCTACTTAGAAATAGCCTTGCTTATACTTATAGCCAACGCAAGATACCTGCTGATGAGCTGTGTATTAAGCCAGCGACTTGCTCCTGAATTACCGCTGCGCCACAGATTACTTTTGGGCTTTGACTTAACCGATGAGATATTCGGACTTTCTATTGCATCTCCTGCACCGCTGGTACCCAAATACATATACGGTGCATACATAACCACCATACCGTGTTGGGCAATAGGCACGGCGCTTGGAATTATAGCCGGAAACATATTGCCTGTGCTTGCCGTTAAATCATTAAGTGCGGCAATTTACGGAATGTTTATAGCAATTATAATACCGCCATGCAAAAAGAATAAGGCTGTTTTGGTTGTAATCTTTGCAAGCTTTGCGCTTAGCGGAATTTGTGCGATATTACCCATAATATCCAATCTTTCAGAAAGCTTGCGTATAATAATTCTTACTGTACTGATATCGGTTGCCGCCGCTATTGTTCATCCTGTTAATACTGATAAGGAGGAGTTGTCACAATGAACCGCTCTGTATGGATATATATACTTGTTATGGCAGGTGTAAGTTATCTGTTGCGTGTTTTACCTATTACTCTTATTCGCAAGCAGATAAAAAGCCCGTTTATTAAATCCGTTTTGTATTATCTGCCATATGTTACACTATCAGTAATGACAGTGCCGGCTATTTTAACGGTTTCTGAAAACCCTGCCTCCGGTGCGGTTGCGCTGGTTGCCGCATTAATTACGGCATGGACAACCTCTAACCTGTTCTTCTCGGCAACGGTAGCTTGCGCCGCAGTTTGCGTAACCGAACTATTTATCGGTACGTTTTATTAAACTGAATATATTAAACTTAACGCTCACAGGCATATGCTTGTGGGCGTTTAATATTGATTGATCGGTGATTTTCTGCTATAATTTTAGGTGGAAATAATAATAAGATGTAGGTGATACCTTGAGCCGAAACGACAATTATTTATATGAATTAAAAAATTCTCTTCTCACTGACAGTGAGCTTGCTTATCTTGACTGCATAGAGTCCGTTATCCCTGATGACTACCTGATAATACCGCAATCAAATTTAGCCACCTTTATACACAGGACAGACGGTGCAAAATATCAGAATGAGCTGTTCCGAAATGTTGATTTTCTGATAACCGATTGCGAATACAGGCCTAGGGTAGTTATTGAGATCAACGACTCTACACATAACGAATATTCACGGCGTGTAAGGGACGAGCGTGTACAGAAGATATGCGAGGAGGCAGGCATATCTATAATAACATTATGGACATCATACGGCATAAATCCCGACTATATAGGCGAGAAGATCAGAGCCGAGCTTGAGAGCTTTCCGCCTGAGCGTAAGCATCATTTTGTAAGTAACGGAGGTAAAATCTCGGCTATCAAAAGGCATTGCAAAGCATATTATATCGGGCTTATACTTTCGATAGTAGGTGTTTTAACCACCGCTGCGCCTATACTTATACGTAACCTTGACTTGATTATATCAGCGCAGGAGGTAGTTGCACCGTCAATTATTATCGGTATTATCTCCATTATATGCAGCTTTAAGGTCATTAAAATAAAACAAGATAGAGCGGCAGGTATTTTAATGCTTATACTGAGTTTGCTTACCATAGCAGGTGCTACAGCTTTAATATTAATACCCCCGCAGGAGATAATACATTTATTTTTCTAAACTACGCATTTTTCCTATCTATTAAACCGGTACTGTAAAAACTATCAGTTTTTACAGTACCGGTTTTTTATTTATCTTCAGGTTTTATTTCCTTTATCACTTTACAGGGATTGCCCACAGCAACAACGTTTGACGGTATATCTTTAGTTACTACTGAACCCGAACCTATAACCGCATTGTCCCCAATGGTAACACCCGGATTTATTACGGTGTTGCCGCCTATCCAAACGTTATTGCCTATCTTTATCTTTTTACCAAACTCAAGCCCGCTGTTGCGCACTGCGGCATTTATGGGATGACCAGCCGTAAAGACGCACACACGTGGCCCAAATAGCACGTTATCGCCTATTGTTACCTCACATACATCCACTATCATACAGTCGTAATTGGCATAAAAGTTATCGCCTATACGGATATTGCTGCCGTAATCACACCTGAACGGAGGTTGAATAACTGCGTTTTTACCTATATTTCCGAAAAGCTCCTTTAGTAGCTTTGCCCTTTCCTCTTTTTGATGTATTGTCGTTTGATTGTAAAGGTAGGTTATATCCTGTGCTCTTTCATAATCTGCCCTTAATTCATCATCATCGGCACAATACAACTGTTCAGACAGCATTAATTCCTTTTGTGTCATGCTCTATACATCCCCTCTTTTTTTATACTGATTATATTATAGTTAAGCCTTAGCATAAATGCAATGCAAATATCCCCCACTTTCGTAACATAGGTTACAAATGTGGGGGATAAATTTTAACTTTCAGTCATTATATCTTATATAAGATATGCTAGAGTTGTTGATTTTTACTTATTTATCTTTATCACTTTTGAGAAGTGACTCAACGTCGATTACCTCTTCTTCGTCATCATCTTTCTTGCGCTTAACAATTATAATAATGATTATTGTGAGGATTATCAGACCGAGAACACCTGCAAGGATGTAGAATAACAAGCTGTTGTTATACATCTGAACAAAGGCACTGGTTGTGATAAGTATGTCAACAACTTCAACTGTTGTTTCGTTAGTTGCGGCATCAACGCATATTACTTGGATACTCTGGGTTTCTGTGCTGTTATCCAGTGTGAATGTAATCTCACCGTCAAGCTTTTCAAGTTCTTCCTGAGTCCATGTAAGCTCTTTCTCGCCGTTATTTATAACAACCTTCAAGCTGCCGAGTTTGTTATCGTCCTTAACAAGGAGCTTAACCGTCTGAGTCTC
>JBJEPE010000023.1:0-20474 GCA_051881075.1 Acutalibacteraceae bacterium
AGAGGTACTCTCAGAGAAAAAACAAAAAAATGAGAATGGAGAAGAAAAATGAAAAGAATTATAACATTTTTATTGATTGCAACATTAACACTTGCACTTTGCGGTTGCGAAAGCAAAAAGACAAATGACCCGACACAGGACAACAGTTCATCAAGCATCATTTCATCCACAGTTGACAGCAGTGAACCCTTAAGCAGCGAGCCTGAAATCAGCGAATCGGAAAACACGGGAACTTTTTCAGAAACTGAGGCTATTGGCATTGCAAATAAGCTATTTGATGATGTTGATAAGCTTGACCGCTTGGCAGCCTGTGCTATAGAATCAGACAGCGAACAATCTATTACGGTTGATGATAATCAATATGCACTTGTAACCGATGAAGACTTTGCATCATTGCAAGATTTAGTAAACTTCACAAAAAGCACTATCACAGCTAATGTTTCACGTTATTCATCTTTATACAACGGTAACAGCACATCTTATGTTGAAAAAGACGGCAAGCTTTACGTAGCATTGGAAGGCAAAGGATGCGGTTTTTACTATACAGGCGAAGCAACTGTTTCCGACATAACTGAAAACAGCTATGTAGCTGAAAGAACTTATGATAACTATGGCGGAGTAGCTACACTTGAAATCAAGGTTGTACTTGAAGAAGGTGCTTGGAAAGTTGATGAAATTAACCTTAAATAATTACGCATAAAAAATAACTCTCTCTCTTTTTTATCTGTTGTGAATCTGTTGTATTTTTAAATTATCTATATATAACTACAACGCTATTCACACAGACATTCCCCTAAGAAGCAGTCATCTAACGGTATCAATTACCGCATGACTAATTCTTAGGGGAATTTTCTTATACTTATTACTATGCGGAAATCCACTTTTGAAAAACACCCAAATAAAATAACAATATGATATACATTAAAATCCCCCACTAAATCTCTTTAGTGGGGGATTGCTTCGCATAGATTCGGTTTTGTCTATCGACAAGCGATAAAGCATATGGCACAAATACGATAAATGAAGTTATCAGATACATTATACGCAGCGTGCCTGCAAAAAGTCATTTGCTTATGCCTGCTGCTCCTTCATCTTTGCAAAACACTCGCTGCAATATACATCACGGTCTTCACGTGGCTTAAATGGAACCTTTGCTTCTTTTCCGCAAGCAGCACAGGTAGCTGTGAACATCTCACGCTCCGGTCTTGCAGCATTTTTACGTGCATCACGGCAAGCCTTGCATCTTTGTGGCTCGTTTACGAAACCCTTAGATGCGAAAAATTCTTGTTCGCCGGCGGTGAAAGTGAATTCAGCGCCACATTCTTTGCAGATGAGTATTTTGTCTTCGTACATTTGATTTACCTCGCTTTGGTTTTTATAAATAATTTGCCATTGTGCGGAATTGCACCGCATTTTCCTCTTTCAGGCAATGACATATGTTGTTAAACCTTGCATTATGCGTTGTTGTCGCATACCTTCATCAGTTTTTTGCGTATTCTCTGCACTGCATTATCAACGGCTTTAACAGATACATTGCACTTTTGTGCTATCTCGCTGTATTGTTTACCGTTTAAACGCTCAACAAACACCTGATATTCAAGCGGAGAAAACGTACTGCGCACAGCTCTGTACAGGTTATCGGCCCTTTCCCTCTCAAAGAATATACGCTCAGGGTTTGCAGCGTCAGTATCAAATATATCAACCTCTGATATTTCCTCAAGCTCGGCATAATCGTTCAGCGTTCTGCCCTTATTACTTGAATAATGCCTGTTCACATCTATAAATCTGTTTTTCACGCACTGCGCAGCATAGGTTGAAAACGGAATGTTCTTATCAGTACTGTAGCTGTTTACAGCAGACATAAGAGCAATAAAACCCTCTTGAATATAATCGTCATTATCGGCTGAAAATATATTATATTTATACGCATAGGACTTAATAAGCGGTGAATACCTTTGCAAAATTACCTCAAATGCGCTTTGGTCACCCGAACGCATTTCTTCTATAAGCTGTACATCGGTACGCTCGTTTTCATTTGTATGAAATGGCAATTCAATCACTCCGCTGATATTTAAGACCTGATAAAGCAACACATAGTCTTAACAAAAGTTAAATATAGTGTCTTTATAGAAACATGATACATCAAAATACTTAAGATGTCAATAAATTTATGAATATTTTTAGAACAAAAATTTTTTTCAAATTTGCAATATCAAATAGAACATTTGAAAAATAAAATCAGAAGTGTGATAATTGAACATTTTACGAGGCAAATTATTGATCCAATGTTCAACAAAAGCGACCTGTTTATCAGTAATATCATCAAAAGATTTGCCCTTAGGGAAGAAACGGAGAACAAGTGAGTTATTTTTTTCATTAGTGCCTCTTTCATAAGAGGAGTATGGATGAGCGTAGTAAACTTTTGCAGACCAATCCGAACAGCTTCGCTGCTTCGTGACGGTATTTTCACAATATGACGTTTTCGTGTCAGTCTTTCATCAATTGAAAGTAATACCGATGACGACTCCTTTTTACCAACTATGGTGTCTATCCCCCAATATCCGAATGAGGTGCGATTGTTTATTTCGTCCGGTCTTTCTTCTATGCTTGTTCCGAAAATCCGGTTGTTCTGTTTGCTTTTGGTTGTACTTACTTTTCTTTGTACTTTCAGCAGTAAATCAATGTTTCTGACTTTTAACAGTCGTTTATCAATATAGTTGTACAGCGTTTTTGTACATATAAGTTATTTAAATCTCCCACTCAACTTTGCTTCTCCGCAGATTGCATCTGGGGACATTTTGTTTTCAAGTATCTGCTTCTCTGCATAACGCACAAATTCATAGGCTTTGATTAATTTCATAGGTGGTAGGCTGTTTATTCTGTTTATTCTGTTTTGCTCATATGTGCGTTGTCCTGCATCCCAAAAGTATTTTTGATACTTTTTTAAATTGGTATCTATTTGCTCTACCTTTTTGCGTTTCAGCTCATTGTACAGTGTGGAACGTGAAATCCCAACAGCTTTTGTTATCTACACTTTCGGCAATCCTTGCCGCAACAAAATTTCTATTTGTACCATTTTTTCTCTCGTTAGGTGTTGGAATTTCCTTTGGGTTGTGGTATAATATTCTTGTGTCATAGCAGTCCTCAGTGGTTTTTGTTGTATGGTAACTTCAATTATACCACATCTGCTATGGCTCTTTCTATATGTCCTATTTCATTTTACCATGAACCAATTCAACTAATAACAGTTTTTTCAGCATATTTTATAAATAAAGTCTGATAATTGTCCCTAAAAATATATCTTGATGTTTTTATGTTGACTTTTTGTAGTATAGATGATATATTTTTAACAAAGGCGGAAAATAATGCTTGACAAATTCATACAATCGTGTATAATATAATCAAATTGTATCATACCAAGAACAATTTGGTTACTACGATAAGGTCTACTTATGTAGTACCGCAAAGCGCTGACGCTCCGTCTTTTGACGGGGCGTTATCTTTTTATATATAAGGAGGAAAGAAATATGAGGTATTCTATTGGCTTAGACATCGGTATAGCTTCTGTCGGTTACGCAGTATTAATGTTGGATGAAAGTGACAAACCGTGCAGAATATACAGGCTTGGTTCACGTGTTTTTGAAAAGGCAGAAAACGAGGATGGCTCATCGCTGGCGACCCCCAGACGTGAGAACAGAGGTATGCGCCGTCGCCTGCGCAGAAAACGCTTCAGAAAGGAAAGAATAAGAAAGCTTATCAACCGCTACGGCATTATGTCGTATGACGAGATTGACGGTATATACCATACGGAGGAGCCGTTAAGTGATATTTACGAGGTCAGGTGCAGAGCGTTAGATCAAAAGCTAACAAAAGAAGAATTTGTTAGACTGCTTATTCACCTTAGCCAGCGTAGGGGCTTTAAATCTAACCGTAAGGCCGATACTCAGGATAATAAGTCGGATGATGGCAAGCTTCTTACAGCAGTTAATGAAAACAGCCGGCTAATGCAGGAAAAAGGCTACCGCACTATAGGCGAGATGCTCTATAAGGATGAGAAATTCAGCGAATATAAGCGCAATAAATCAGACGACTACTCAAAAACCTTTGCAAGAAAGGATTATGAGGATGAAATAAAGACGGTATTTGCTCAGCAGCGCAGCTTAGGCAACAGCTACGCAAGCGAGGAACTCGAAAAGGATTATCTCAAAATTTATCTTTCACAAAGATATTTTGATGAAGGTCCGGGCGGTGATAGTCCGTACGGCGGTAATCTAATAGAAAAAATGTTGGGTAAGTGTACATTTGAATTTGAAAAGGGTGAGCTCAGATCTGTTAAAGCGGCATATTCCTTTGAATACTCTAATCTTTTGCAAAAAATTAATGCAATTAAAATTATCGGTGCGGACGGAAAACGACCTCTTACAGATGATGAACGTAGGATCATTAAGGAGCTTGCATTCAATAAGAACTCAATAAGCTATGATTCCTTGCGCAAGGCATTAAAGCTGAGCGACGAAGAAGTATTCAATATTTCTTACGGAGAAAAGGACATTAGTGAGGTTGAAAAGAAAACTAAGTTTACATATCTAGAGGCATACCATACACTTAAAAAGGCGTTTGGCACAGATTTTGACAATTGGAGTACAGATAAGAAAAACACTCTTGCATATATACTTACCGTATATAAAAACGATGAAAAAGTAAGTGAAAAACTTCGTGAAGAAGGCTTTACCGAGGAAGAGATATCTACAGCCTGCAAAGTACCGACCAAAAGCTTTAAGAAAACAGGCAACCTATGTATAAAGGTGCTTGATAAAATCATCCCATACCTAGAGCAGGGTATGCTGTACAACGAGGCTTGCGAAAGTGCGGGATATAACTTTAAGGCGGATGAAAAAAGCACAGAAAAATTCTTGAAATTCGATTATAATAAATACCCGGAGAAATACCCGGAGCTTGCAGACCTTACAAATCCGGTAGTAAAGCGTGCGATATCCCAGACCTTTAAGGTAATAAACGCAATAATCAGAGATGTAGGCAACAGTCCCGAATTTGTAAATATTGAGCTTGCCAGAGAGCTTTCAAAGTCGTTTAACGACAGACAGGACATAAAGAAGCAACAGGATAAAAACCGCTTAAACAATGAAGCACTAATGAAAGAATTACGGGAAACCTACAAGCTGTTAAATCCTACAGGACAAGACCTGGTAAGACTTAAGCTGTGGAAAGAGCAGAGCGGTATATGTCCGTATTCACAGCGTCCTATTATGGCAGAAAGACTGTTTGAGGTAGGCTATACCGACATTGACCACATAATACCGTACAGTATAAGCTTTGACGATACATATAACAATAAGGTGCTTGTATTCGCTGAGGAAAACCGTCAGAAGGGCAACCGCCTGCCTATGCAGTACCTAACAGGAGAAAGACAGGATAAATTCTACACTTGGGTTGATAACTCTATGCTAAGGCGGCAAAAAAAGAAAAACCTGCTCAAAGAGCAAATAAAAGATGAAGATATAAATGAGTTTAAGAAAAGAAATCTTGCCGATACCCAGTATATCGCATCATTTATACTTAATTTTCTAAAAAAGCATCTTGAGCTTGAGCCGAATGTATCAGGAAGTAAGCATACAATTAAGGCGGTAAACGGTGCCGCTACCGATTATGTGCGCAAACGCTGGGGTATTCAGAAGATACGTGAGGACGGCGATATTCACCATGCGGTAGACGCTGTAGTTATCGCTTGCATAGATGACGCCATGATAAAGCGTATTTCCGAGTACTCTAAGCGCAGAGAGCTGAAGAACATAAAACCGGAAACAGGCGAGGTTAAGGATCTTTTCCCAACGCCGTACAGCTGGTTTAGGGATGAGCTTGAAATGCTATGCACTACAGACCCAGCCGCAAGATTGCACGATAAGCCTTTGCCTAACTATGCAACAGACGAGCCGCTTAAACCGATATTTGTATCTCGTATGCCACAGCACAAGGTAAGCGGTCCGGCACACTTAGAAACCATTAAAAAGCTATACACAGATGCGGATAATATTAAGTACGCAATCAAGAAAGTTTCGCTTACAAGCCTTTCATTAGATAAAGACGGTGAAATAAAGGATTACTATAATAAGAGTAGCGACACATTGCTGTATAATGCACTGAGGGATAGACTGATAGCCTTTAACGGTGACGGTAAAAAGGCGTTTGAAGATAAATTCTATAAGCCTAAGAGTGACGGCACTCAAGGGCCGCTTGTTAAAAAGGTTAAGATAATGGAAAAGACCACTATGTATGTTGACGTACTTAAAAACACCGCCATTGCCGATAATGATTCTATGGTAAGAACAGACGTTTTCTATGTAGAGGGAGAGGGCTATTACCTAGTGCCGATATATATAGCAGATACCGTAAAGGACACTCTGCCGAATAAGGCGGTAGTAGCAAATAAGCCGTATGAGCAATGGAAAGAAATGAAGGACGATAACTTCCTGTTTTCATTATATCGCAATGACCTTATAAAGGTTAAGTCAAAGAAGGGTGTTAAATATAATATTGTAAATAAAGAGAGTACACGTGAGCCGCAAATCATGTTGCAGGAATCGTTTGCGTATTATAAGGGTACTGATATAGCAACAGCTGCAATAACAATGATAAATCACGATAATTCTTATAAGGCAAGGAGTATAGGTGTTAAAAGCTTATTGTCAATAGAAAAATATCAGGTGGATGTACTCGGCAATATTTCTAAGGTAAATAAGGAAAAACGAATGGGGTTTAATAAGTAATGGGCTATCGGGTTTTGTTCCTTACTAATCCTGCCAGATTATCGGTAAAGAATGAACAGCTTGTAGTAGATACCGGCGAACAGAGAAAAATCCCGCTTGAGGATATAGAGTGCATAGCTATTGATAATCTGCAAATAAATCTTTCCGCATATTTACTTATGAAGCTGTCAGAGTACGGCATAACTTTCTATGTGCCGGATAGGTCACATCATCCGTGCGGTGTATTTTTGCCTATAAGCGTACACAGCAGGCACATGGCTATGCTGCAAAGGCAGATAGACATAACTCAGCCTGCAAAAAAGCAGCTTTGGCGGCAAATAATAAAGCAGAAGATACATAATCAGGCTGAGGCAATGCGACTGTGCGGAGTAGACGGCTGGCAGACTATAGATGAGCTAAAGCATAAGGTTACATCGGGTGACAGTAATAACATGGAGGCTGTGGCAGCGGCACAGTACTTTAAGCTTATGTTTGGGCGTGATTTTACACGCTCTCAGGATAATACCATAAACGCCTGTCTTAACTACGGCTATGCCATTATGAGAAGTACTATTGAAAAATACCTGATAATATACGGATATGAGCCGTCGCTCGGAATTTTTCATAAAAGCACTTTAAACAGCTTTAATCTCGCTGATGATATTATAGAAGCCTATCGTCCTGTGGTAGATATGTTTGTTAAGCTGTACGCAGAGGATATAGAGGAGATAGATACATATATCAAGGCTCGTCTTGTTAATCTGCTTAGTGCAGATGTAATAATAGAGGATAAACTATACGCCTGTGCAAGGGCTATAGAATTAACAGTACAAAGCCTTACCGGATATTTTAACGGTAAGCGTAAGGATTTGGCATTACCTGAGGTAATGACCTTAGAACAGCATGAGTATGAGTAGATTTATGAGAATGATGGTATTTTTTGATTTACCCGTAAAAACTAAAACACAACGCCGCAACGCTACCCGATTTCGCAATTTTCTGCTTAAAGACGGGTACTTTATGGTGCAGTACTCTGTGTATTGCAGAGTGTGTAACGGTTATGATGATGTAGAAAAGCACCGTAACCGACTGCATATGAATAAGCCGGATAACGGTGCTGTGCGACTGCTTGTTATAACAGAAAAGCAGTTTGAAAAGGTGGAGATAATCTTAGGTAAACGTGTTATAGATGAAGAACAGGAGGTATTCAACCAGCTTACTATTCTATAAAAATTTGCAAAAATATCTCCGAAATCAATTTTTTAATTTGATTTTTTACACGCCAAAATCCCCATAAACCCAGTGTTTATGGGGATTTAAGCTTCCCTATTATATCATACCAAGAACAATTAGGGAACTACAACGCTTTATTGGCTATTGTCATTAATGGTATTATTATATCATACCAAGAACAATTAGGGAACTACAACCTCAGCTTTTCATAATATGTACTGAAGTTGATTATATCATACCAAGAACAATTAGGGAACTACAACTTTCGGGATAATAGCCTTTTTGGGATACGAATTATATCATACCAAGAACAATTAGGGAACTACAACCTCTTGCTTATAAACATAAGCTAGTTTTTAATTATATCATACCAAGAACAATTAGGGAACTACAACAAAAACCTTTATCTGTGGCAAGGGCTGAATATTATATCATACCAAGAACAATTAGGGAACTACAACTGATTATCATAATGGCGATAAAAATAATTCATTATATCATACCAAGAACAATTAGGGAACTACAACCGTATAGGCGTTAAGCCGAACACAATAGCGATTATATCATACCAAGAACAATTAGGGAACTACAACCCGAACTAGAAAGTATTGCTCCAAGAAGTCATTATATCATACCAAGAACAATTAGGGAACTACAACTCCCTCACTAAAACCTATTAACATCGCTTGATTATATCATACCAAGAACAATTAGGGAACTACAACAGCTGCACAAGTCAAATGCAAATTGTCTTTATTATATCATACCAAGAACAATTAGGGAACTACAACAATAAACGCTGCATTAGAACACTTATTTCAATTATATCATACCAAGAACAATTAGGGAACTACAACGTGGTGCTGTAAATACGCCATGAGAAATCTATTATATCATACCAAGAACAATTAGGGAACTACAACTATTTACGCAAAAACCATTTAATAATGTGTATTATATCATACCAAGAACAATTAGGGAACTACAACAGTCCAAAACGAATTTAATTCACGTGACTTATTATATCATACCAAGAACAATTAGGGAACTACAACACTCGTAATCTTCCATCACATTATTATAGAATTATATCATACCAAGAACAATTAGGGAACTACAACTAGGGATTTGCATTTGTGAATTCAATTCAAATTATATCATACCAAGAACAATTAGGGAACTACAACAAAAAATAATGCGATTGACAACATCATTTAATTATATCATACCAAGAACAATTAGGGAACTACAACACAGCATAATAGAACAATCGTGAAACAGGAATTATATCATACCAAGAACAATTAGGGAACTACAACAAAAAATCAAGGATATGCAACAGCCTTAGCATTATATCATACCAAGAACAATTAGGGAACTACAACATAGAATAATCGATTATGACGATTATATGGATTATATCATACCAAGAACAATTAGGGAACTACAACTTATGAATGACTTAATAGCTCAGCAGTACGATTATATCATACCAAGAACAATTAGGGAACTACAACCACAAAATAAAGTACAAGTTGAACAACCGTATTATATCATACCAAGAACAATTAGGGAACTACAACAGAATAGATGTTGCTTGTGACTTATATGACATTATATCATACCAAGAACAATTAGGGAACTAATACGACAACATGATAATACCACAAGCCACGCTCTTAATATAATGTTAATGTTAGGAGCGTGGCTTAGTTATCAATATTTTATTTATACAGTGGGTGTCTGGCGCAAATCTCGCTTACACCTGCTCTTATATAGTCGGCGCTGTTTTCAAAATCGTTTATTGCCAATGTGATGTATTCGGCTATTTTGTCCATATCGGCTTCGTCTAGTCCTCTGGTTGTTACGGCGGCGGTGCCAATTCTTATGCCGCTTGTTACAAACGGACTGCGTTTTTCATTAGGTACGGTGTTCTTATTTACTGTAATATATACCTCGTCCAAACGGTGCTCAAGCTCTTTACCTGTAAGCTCAGAGTCAGAAAGGTCAAGCAACATTACATGGTTATCCGTACCGCCTGATACCAACTTGTTGCCACGGTCGATAAGTCCCTTAGCAAGCGCCTTACAGTTTTTAACGATATTCTCACCGTAAACCTTAAATTCCGGTTTAAGTGCCTCTGCAAAGCATACAGCTTTAGCGGCTATAATGTGCATAAGCGGGCCGCCCTGCATACCGGGGAATACAGCCTTGTCTATTGCCTTGGCAAATTCCTCTTTACATAATATCATACCGCCGCGAGGACCTCTTAATGTCTTGTGAGTGGTAGTAGTTACAAATTGTGCGTATTCTACAGGGTTTGGATGTACGCCTGCGGCTACAAGTCCTGCAATGTGTGCCATGTCTACCATAAGATATGCGCCGCACTCATCGGCTATTTCTCTGAATTTCTTAAAATCAATAATTCTTGGATAAGCGCTTGCACCGCAAACTATTAGCTTTGGTTTACATTCAAGTGCCATTTCTCTTACCTTATCGTAATCTATGCGGTGTGTTTCGCTGTCTACGCCGTAAGATACAAAGTTATAATATTTGCCCGAAAGATTTACCGGAGAGCCGTGTGTAAGGTGTCCGCCCTCGCTTAAATTCATGCCCATTACGGTATCGCCGGGATTAAGTACCGCAAAGTAAACCGCCATGTTGGCTTGTGCGCCTGAGTGTGGCTGTACATTTGCGTGCTCAGCTCCGAAAAGCTCACAGGCTCTTTTTCTGGCTATTTCTTCTACTACGTCTACGCATTGGCATCCGCCGTAGTAACGCTTGCCGGGGTATCCCTCTGCATATTTGTTAGTCAGTACTGAGCCCATTGCCGCCATAACAGCAGGAGATACTAAGTTCTCTGACGCTATAAGCTCTAAGTTTCTGCGCTGACGTTCAAGCTCGCTGTTCATTGCCTGCGCAACCTCGGGGTCATAGCCGCCGACAAATGAAATCGTATCCATTATATCACTATACATTTTCACATCTCCGATTTTTACAATTTTTTTAATTTTAACATACTTTTTTACTTTTATCAAGTAATATATAAATATTGTTGCTTATTCGTGTGTCGATTTACCCTTATATAAGCAGAGAGAGGAGCGCCAGCATAAGGGCATAATTATTTTTATTGCCGTTAAGAATAAGGATAATCGCAATTATCAGTATTATATCTGAGCTATTGTCATTATTTTCTTGACGGTCACACCTACTATTAGATGAGTCTTTGTCACAGCATTTAATAGCCTGTACGGCATCGCATACAGGCTCCTGTTCACATGGGCAATCAGACTCGCCGCAGTCGTCAATATCTTCTGCCTCTGCGGTGTGTATTGGTGGAGCAGGCGGAATATGTCCCATTGGCGGCGGCATTTTCGTACGCTGTGCCTGCTTACTCTGGCGTGGTTTATCCTTTGGCTTTTCAAATTCGTGTTCGTTGTGCTGGGCTATTTCCTGCTCATTCGACACATTGTATATGCTGTTGTAGCCGCTCTGCGCACGCATATATCCCTGAGATTTATTCTGCATTTCCTGTACACGGCGCATAGCCTCCTGCTGCATTTTGCGTAGGTCATCATTTTGATTTTGTACTCTGTTCATTGCTTATCAAACCGCCTTACTGTTATATTTTTTAGAACAGCCCTATTTCCTTTATTAGGGGTAGTATCCGCATTAGCCTGACCAGTGTTATTGCGCTGTCAAGCCTTTTTTGTTTATCGTGACTTAAAAATGGCCGCAATGCTTTTAACAGTCTTGTGGTTTCATCATCATTTGAAAGTGAACTTATAATAGGCATTATTTTAATGATTTTATCCATAAAATCAAAGTCAATATTATCTGAGGTATCGCTTGCCTTATTGCTTTGAGCTTCCTCCTGCTTATCGCTTGCAGGCAAGCTGAGCGAAATGCCCTTTACCATATTCATTATTTCGGGGTCTGTGAGCAACTGCGAGAGCTTGCCTGCAATATCGTCCAACTATCCTCACTCCTTATTTTTTAGGATTAGCCTTTCCCGAAAGTGACTTTAAGAGTGCCTGTGCTTGGGGTGTAGCTAATAGCCGCTTTGTGGCCTCTTTATCATTTAAGATATTGGTTAGCTTTTGCTTTTGTTCAGGTGAAAGCTTATCAAAAAGTGCCTGTGTTTTTTGTTCTGAGATATTTTCTGTATTTATTCCTGCGTTTTTAAGCATCTCGCTTGTATTTGCCTCTGTGGGCTTGCCCTGTACTGCCTTTTCTTGGTTTGCCCTTACATTATTTGAGCCTGTACTGTTTTGTTGGTTTTTGTTATACATTTTATCACCACCTAATTATAAGTTATGAGTTAAATTTTCATTTGATAATAGATTTTTGATAATTTATATGTTATAATACGTATAATTATGATTAGGGCAATGCGGTAAGTAATGATATAGACCGCATTAAGAGAGGTTTTGTATGAGAATACTTGTTTTTTCCGATACTCACGGTGATTTTCACTCGATGTACAAGGTAGTAAAAGAACATGATGATATAAAGATAATAATTCACTTGGGTGACGGTGAATCTCAGGTTGAAGACCTAAGAATGTTATATACTGATAAGCGAATAATTAATGTCAGGGGTAATTGTGATTTTGGATCTTGTGCGCCTATATCGGTCTTTGAAAGTATTGGCGGCAAGCGGATATTCGCCTGTCACGGCCATACATTTTATGTTAAACATTCGTATGAAATGCTTGTAAGCGAGGCAAGAGCAATGGGTGCTGACATAGTCCTTTTCGGGCATACTCACAGAGCTGTATGCGAATACAGAGACGGACTGTATATAATGAATCCGGGCTCACTAAGCGGGTACTCAGGTAGCTACGGTATTATCGATATCACACCATCGGGTATTATTACAAATATTATTAAAATTTGACAAAAAGCTATTTACAACGGCGTTTCTGTATGGTAAAATCAAATTATAGAACTATTTGCACGGTGTTTTTAGACGTATCGGAGTGATTTAATCTGTATGTATAAAAACGGGCAAATTAAATGAAAGGGATGTTTTAATAAAATGAAAAAAATCATATTAACTTGCACCGCATTATTACTGACTTTTGTCCTTTTTGGATGTTCCAACGAGATAAAATATACCCCACGTGATACGCCTGCAAAAGAGCCATACAAGCCTGCAACCTCAAATGTATCCGCAGTTACGGAAACCGATGCACCGGCTCAAGATGAAGACGTTTATGAAGATGTTGTTAGCGAGGTTGAGAAAGAAAAAACGTATTGGGAGAAGCTGTGCCTCGACTTATACGGAATAGAAGGACTTACCGAGCCTAAAAACGTTACACTGTTTCAGAATTATTCTACAGATAGTACTATTCATGTAGAGTATATTACTGACAAATCTACAGATATTGCCAAGCAATTAGTTCAGCAGGCTTTTGATTTATTAAAGTCAAAAAATATAGATATATACACCTGCGTACATGGTGTTAAGGGTGAGATTGTTAAGGACTTTAACAGTACAATAACCATGGAAAGTGATATTAACTTATTATATGAGATGATATATACATACAACAACGAGGATATGTACTTTTCGGCAATGGCCTATGTTACATCTGATCCTGATGATAAAAATAAATATATGAGACTTTCATGCTACAGATATTATCCACCTTACGATGAATCATCACAGACTGAATAATCTATATTAATTAAAAGGGGCTGCAAGAAATCCGAAAGGATATGCTTGCAGCCATTTTTGTGGTATAATAGAATTGATGAAAAAACAAAATAACCCACGTGTATATAATACACCATATCAATTAAAATTACCACTAGAAATTTCAAAAAAGATAAAAATTTCCGATTCGGTATATAAATTCTGTGAGTTTTTTGATCATATTGACCTAAATAAACATCTTGTCGTTAAGGAAAGCAGGATAGATCGCAAAAGATATAATTCAAAAATCTTGCTTAAAAGAATACTGTTTGCATTCATGGAAAATGGCTATGTATCAACAATAGAAATAGAAAAGCTCTGTAATAACGATATTAGATTTATATGGATTTTACAGGATAACCCTGCACAAAGTCATATGACAATAGATAACTTTATGAAGGATTATCTAGTTGACTGTATAGATAATATTGTTGTCGTAAACAATTCATATATCTTTAAAAAGGAAAATGTTGATTTGTCACATATCTACATAGACGGAACGAAGATAAGAGCAAACGCAAACAAGTACAGCTGGTATGGAAGAAAAGTAGTATTAAGCATAGACAAAATACATTTAACAAGATTTCCGCATTGCTTGAGGGAATCAATAATTCTCTCGTATATTATGACGTTGAATTTGAAATTTGAACAGAATATGCAATAGAGTATGTGGTGATAACAGAAACAGTTATTCTAAAACGGATAATGACGCGACCTTTTTCAGAATAAAAAAAGACTATATAGGTAATGACCAATTACTGTCCGGATACAACATTCAAATTGGAATATGTGATGAATATATTACAGTAGTTGATGTAAAACAATATGCATCGGATATGGACTGCTTTATTCCACTCATGGAAAAGTTCAAAAAGATACACGGATTTTATCCCAAATATCCTATTGCTGATGCAGGATATGGCAGCTTCAATAATTATCTATACTGTGAAGAACACGTATGGAAAAATATATGAATTCACTATGTTTGAAAAAGAAAGCAAGGATGAAAAATATCGTGATAATCCATACATATCGAAGAAACTAACAAATACAAAAAATCGAGTGTTCATAACTCAAATCCGTTATGAACACTCGATATGGTCGAGGTGACAGGACTTGAACCTGCGGCATCTTGGTCCCAAACCAAGCACTCTACCAAACTGAGTTACACCTCGATACTATTTAATTGTAATGTATAAGGTTAATTTTTACATCAAACTTAAACAGCTTTTATATTATACAATAAAATTTTCGGTTTGTCAAGCATTTAGACAAAAAGTATCAATATGTTTTTATAAAGAGTGAATTTCCAAAGTAAATTCCACAGTGGAATTTAGTGTGGGAATTCACGAAAAATTTTTTCTTAAGTTTATCTGCATTACAGGATAATTTATGACAAATTTCCGCTTGTGAAAGTTAATTTAAGTCATTACATTATAAGGCAGATTAAAATAATATGTTAATGATGTAAATAATAAATTAAATTTGCGAAAGTTACTTGTAAAAATTATTTTTTTATATTATACTTAGTTTGTATTTAAAAAGTAATACGGATACAGTCATCCGTAAATTAAATTGATAAGGGGAAATTAAATTGAAGAAGAATGTTTTAAAGATTATTTGTGTATTAGCACTTGTATGCTCAATTTTATTGACCGGATGCAACAGCAGTGACGGCGATAAAGACGGTTCCAGCTCAGCTACACCGACAGACGCATCATCAAGTTCAAATTCATCCGACACAGAAAGCGACGATTCTACATCATCTGAGATAGTTGTGGACGAACATTTAGTAGAAACCGTTGTTTCAGAGCTTTCTATAAAACCTGAGATATACGAGGATAACGAACACGCAGTAGGATATCAGCTTGAGGCTCCTAAAAGCGGTGACACCGTAGCTATTATCGAAACATCTATGGGCACTATTAAGATGAGACTTTTCCCTGAGGCCGCTCCTAAGGCTGTTGAGAACTTTATAACACTCTCTAAGGACGGATACTACAACGGACTTAAATTCCACAGAGTTATTGAGGACTTTATGATTCAGACAGGTGATCCTAACGGTGACGGCACAGGCGGCAAGAGCATATGGGACGATGCCTTTGTAGATGAGTTCAGTACAAAGCTCTTTAATATTAGAGGAGCTGTTTCTATGGCAAACAGCGGCAGAGATACTAACGGCAGTCAGTTCTTCATCAACCAAATAGATGCAAAGGCATTTGACGAGTCTACCGAGGGTCAGGGCCTTGACGCATTTAAGCTTATGAGAGACAGCTACCTTGAAGGTTTACAGGCATACTATGATTACGGTATGGTAGATACATTTGTTGATACCTACGGCACTTACCTTTATGACTATGACAAAGTAACAGATGAGATCAAGAAGCTGTATGCAGACAATGGCGGAAACCCATACCTTGACGGCGCATACAATCTGGTTGATAAGGGTCATACCGTATTCGGTCAGGTATATGAGGGCATGGACGTTGTGGATAAGATTGCCGCAGTTGAGGTTGATTCCTCTACTTATGCACCTAAGAAAGACGTTACTATAAAGACTATCACTATTGAGACATTATAATAACATCATTTAAACCCCATAAATAAAATTATCGCTTACACAGGTACTTTACGGTACTTATGTAAGCGATTTTTATTTTGAATATATCACTTTATAATTTCCTTTATTGCACATATTGCGGCATCTACCTCCGGCTCGGTATTAAAGTAACCGAACGAAAACCGCACCGTACCTCTATTAAGCGTGCCGAATGCCTCATGTGCAAGAGGCGCACAATGAAGCCCCGTGCGTGTCATTATACTATACTTATTATCCAGTAAAAATGCTATCTCTGCATTATCACGGCCGATAAAGTCAAGCGATACTACCGCACAGTGCGGCACATCCTCACAGTAGCCTATAACTTTTACATTGGTTAAATCTTTTACACCGCTTATAAATCTTTTAGTAAGCCGTGCTTCTTTATCGCCTATTGTGCTTATTCCTACGCTGTTTATATATTTAATGGAATGTACAAGTCCCGCTATACCGGGTAGATTAAGAGTGCCGCTCTCAAATTTATCGGGTAAAAAGTCAGGCACTGTATAACTCTTAGAGCTACTGCCTGTACCACCCGTTATTGTAGGGCTGAGCTTACCGTCAAGCCTTTCGGATATGATAAATCCGCCTATGCCCTGCGGTCCTAGCATTCCCTTATGTCCCGTAAATGCGAGAAAGTCTATATTACACTTACGCATAGATATTTTTATACTTCCGGCAGTCTGGGCGGTATCTACAGCAAAGATTATGTTCTTTTCTCTGCATAATTCTCCTATTTGCGCTATAGGTAAAACGGCACCGCAAATATTGGATGCATGAGTAACCAAGACAGCCCTTGTTTTTTCATCAATAAGATTTTCAAAGTCTGATATGCTTACACTGCCGTCTTTTTGTACAGGCACCACCTTAAAATCAATGCCTTTATCTGCTAAATCATTAAGCACACGTGTAACGGCATGATGCTCTAAATGGCTGATTATAACATTATCTCCCTGTTTCAAAAATCCACGCAAAAAGTAATTTATCGAGTATGTTATACCCGGTGTAAATATAACACGCCGTGCGTATCTTTCGGGTATATCATCGCAGTCAAAAAAGTCCGCAATAAGTGTACGTGCCTCATACACTATTCCGGCTGTTTTATAAGCTTTGGCATAAGCCCCCCTGTTGACATTGACTGCATAACCGTCTATAAACCCGGCAACAGCCTCTCCCAGACCGGGGGCCTTCGGGAATGATGTTGCCGCATTGTCAAAATAAATGTTACCGTTCATCATAATTTACCTGTGTGTACTTTTCATCTGTGTTTTCGCTGACCCTGTACAGCTTGTAATCACCTGACGTTATTCCTATACGTTCAAGCATGATTATCGCCTGTGCTATTCTCTCATCGCTAAGCATTACCGATATGCCGCAACCCGATGTTATCTCCTGCGGTGTAGGCATTACGGTTATGTTAAATTCTTTAAGTGCGGTTTGAGATGATATCGCAGTATGTGTAGACTCAAAGACAAAAAGCAATTTACTCATAGTGTGATGACCTTATATGCAATTTGCATTTTGCTCATTATCTCATACATATTACTTATTTTACCGACTTTTAGATTATCCTTTAGACCGTAAAAATCCAGACAAGTACCGCATACAAGCACCTGACAACCTTTAACGGCAAGCGCCTTTATGCTTTCTATTATCTGTGTTTCTTCACTTGTGGGAAGATTTACACCGCTATTCATAAAGATAAGTGTTTCCGGTACATCTTCACTTTGTGAAAGTGTGTACAAAGCCATTTTCATCAGATTTTTGCCCAGCACCTCATCACCTGCGCCAACATAATCCTTACCGATAAATACAGCATATCCCACTGTGCCGGTACAGCATGACTGTACAGCAGGGGCAGATGACGCTGACTCTTGCTTACGACTGAGCGCAACTGCACTATCCAATACCATACTTACGTGATAATTGCCGTCAAGCTCATTAACACATACGGCATATTTGTTTTCTGCCGCAAGGCGCTTTAAGTTTTCAACCGCCATTTCATTGTCAACAACAACTGTAAGATTACTTTCACCTTTATCTATTCCTTTTTTAGCTAAAATTACAGGCATAGGACAGGCCTTGCCTATTGCATCTATAAACATTGCAATTCCTCCGTTATATTATTTTAAACTTATTCTTTTGCCGCCGTTGTAATCCTCTACAGTACCTACTATCTGCGCACACGGTACATTATCCTTTAGCGCTTTAAACAAAGCATCCGCATCTTCTTTTGCTACAGACATAAGCAAACCGCCGGAGGTCTGTGGGTCAAACAAAAGATCCTGTAAATATACAGGTATATCGCCCACATCTACATTACTTTCGGCGTAGGTACGATTGCGGTACATTCCCTCAGGAAGTATTCCCATCTTGGCAAATTCGTCTACACCGTCAATAAATGTTATACCGTCAACGTTTACCGTTATATGTTTATCAGAACCCTGTGCCATTTCATACAGATGTCCCATAAGTCCAAAGCCCGTTACATCCGTACATGAGTGTACGTCATACTGTATCATTATATCCCTTGCATACTTATTAAGCGTAGTCATAAGTGAATAAGCGTAATTCATTGTTTCTTCACCTACAAGTCCGGCTCTTGCCGCCGTAGTGATAACGCCTATGCCGAGCGGTTTTGTAAGAATAAGTACATCGCCCGTTTTGGCGTTGCTGTTGGTAAGTATCTTATCCGGATGTACAAATCCCGTTACGGAAAGCCCATACTTAGGCTCATCGTCAAATATACTGTGACCGCCTGCAATAAGTGCGCCTGCCTCGAATACCTTATCATATCCGCCCTTTAATATTTGGTGAACTACCTCTTTGGGCATCTTCTTAGGCACACACATTATATTAAGCGCAAGCTTTGCTTCTCCGCCCATTGCGTATATGTCAGACAGCGCATTAGTCGCCGCAATCTGTCCGAATGTGTAAGGGTCATCCGCTATTGCAGGAAAAAAGTCAAGCGTTTGCACAAGTGCAAGATCGTCCGATACCTTATAAACAGCGGCATCATCACTTTTATCAAATCCTACAAGCAGGTTTTCGTCTGTGTTTACATTTATACCCTCAAGTAACTGTGCCAGTGTGCCTGCGCCTACCTTTGCCCCGCATCCCGCACACTTTGACAGCTTAGTAAGCTTAATTTCGTCTTTCATGGTTATTCTTATTCCCCTTTATATAATCTCAAACACGCTTCAAGCGCACCGCCGCCGACGCTTAACGCCTTATCCGACACGCTGTAGCAGTACTCCTTTTTACCTCTTGGGTCAACATCTCCGCTTTTCATACCCATAAACACTGGTGTACCGCTTGGCAATATTCCCCTTAACACGCCGCCTATACTACATTTGACAGGTTCACCGTCAACAAATGCTACCGTTTGTCCTGCCTCAACTATATCGCCTATCTCTGCATTTTGGGTAAAAATACCGTCCTTTACCGCTCTTATTATTCTTTCGGTAGTATATCCGCCTATATTGCCCGGCACACCGGTATTCTCTGCGGCAGAACCGCTGAGTATCACCCTACCTAGGTAATGACCTCTTTGAGTTTCGATAATGGCATGGCAGTCTTTATCTACGGTAAACCCGGGGCCTATACCTATAACAACAGGCGCATCGGTTATCTTAGTGCTTATGTTCCTCTTAGCCAATATGGCATCTATAACAACATCGGGGTGTATTTCTTTAACACATTCCGCACATTCATCTGCCAAAACAGGGATAACTCCGCTGTTTGCAAGCCTTAAAGCCTCCTGTGCATTTTCTGCATAAACAGATACAACGTCCTCTACCTGCGCCCTACCGTTCACTATCGCCTGTGAAAAGCAAACTGTCCTGCGTATTGCGGTAGGCTTGGGCAGATCCGTCATTATTACTTTTATCTTTGAGCGAAACAGGCGTATTGCTATACCGCTGGCAATATCTCCTGCGCCCTTAATGAGTACCAACATGGTATCACCCTTCTATGCTAAATAAATTTTTTATACATCAAAGACCCATAGTAAACCGGCCTTTGGGTAAGAGCTTCTATCTCTTTCGGGATATACTCCAGCTCCTTATTGTCAATCTGATTTACAAATATAGTATCACATAAATTTTCTTTATTTATAACGGCAGATACATTCTTACAGGTTATAAGATCATCCGCACCGCACTGTGCCAGACTACAGA
>JBJEPE010000024.1:0-72523 GCA_051881075.1 Acutalibacteraceae bacterium
AAAATTAAACTTGGGTCTGTTAAAAATCAAAATTGCAGTATCCTTATTCATAACTCATCACCTATTATAAAATCAAAAATGCAATCTTTTTTATGTCGTTGTCGTCAGAAAGCTCATTTATACTCATGCAATCACAATCCGGGTAATCTCTTATATAATCACTGACAGGAAACCTTGCCGTAAAATCTGTTGAGGTTAATATATTTTTTCTTTCCTTATCAAATTTATTGCATATAAAAATATACTTATCTGAGCTTATACCATGTATGTTATCAAGTAATGTATTTGTTGAAAAAACGGATTTATAGCTTTGCATAGTAAGTACTATAACTTTATCTGCCATTGTCAGTAAATTTATAACCGTATCATCATATCTGCTCTCAAGGTCAACAATAATGTAATCGTAAATGACAGAGGCCTTAAGAATAGACACAATCTTTTCAAATACAGAAAAATCAAGGCCAAGCATCAGTAATGACCTTTTAAACGGCGGTAAATAATCAAAATCTTCTCTGCTTATAGCTCCGATTATAGTATCTATACTAATTTCATCACCGTTTAACGCAATATAAAATTTATTGTCGTTAATAGTTTCGACATCGCTTAACATATGATGAAATGTTTGCAGTGACGAGGCGTTTATATACAGCACTCTTTTATGCCGTTTAGCAAGTGCAGCACTTATTCCCATTGACACCGTAGTCTTACCTATTCCGCCATTTGCAGAAGAAATAACGATTAGCTGTGTCTTTTTTGCGCCGGACATCTCATGACTGTCTGATAAACCGCATTTTCCGGTTATTTCAATGAATATCTCTTTTATGCTTGTATATTTGTAAATATAGTGAATGTTACCGTCTCCGTTGGAATTTTCCAATAACTCGGTAAGCACAAATATATTCTTTATATCCTGTATTCGTATAGAATCATCAAACCATGACTGAGAGATTATTAGAATATCTGCACTTATAGAGTTTGAAAACATTTCTTTAAGATACAATTTATCCGTTATTATCTCTAGGTCGATCTTATCCAAATATTCACTTGCTATCTTGCTTTGCAGCGGCATTAAATAGCTGTAGTCGCTGTCTGCCATAATAATTCTGGGTCTGTTCATCTGCATCATCCTATCTGAACTTTGAAATCACTGTTTGCCAGTCTTAGCACATCTCCATTACTTATCAAATATGATTTATCAGGCTGCAATCTTTCTTTATTTATAAAGGTACCGTTCACGCTATTCAGATCTGTTACAGTCCAATTACCGTCAATAAAATCAAGTCTACAATGTACTCTGCTTATTGCTCTATTGAAATCTATAACACCGTCTACGGCTTCTGCTTTTTTGCCAAGCTTATATCCGCTTCTTTTTACGCTTAAAGTAAACGGATATGCAGAACCTACTGCCACTAGCCTTAATACGGTCATCAAGTTCTCTGACATTGTACATTCATTTTTTAATCCGCCGCTTTCTCCTCGGTTTATCGCCAATAATTTACGGTACATATCTTCCAGTGAAAAAGAGTCGCTTGAAAATACTGAAATTAACTGTACTCTATCAAAATTCTGCAACGATGTCAGATTACTTACATAGTTAAGAAAATTAGTTCTTACTATATTTACAAAAACGGAATCGTCATTAAAATATTTATTTACAAGCGGCAAATACATCAGTCTTACTCTTAAAGTGCTAACATCAACATAAATTTTGTCTAAATCAACATTTATGTTTCTACATGACAAAAAACCGTTCTCCTGAATTTTAATAATTGCCGAAAGTATGTTGGTAAACACAGTAACCGTTTTTTCAAAATTTAAAGTTGAACGTAATTGATTAAAAGGCTTTAACCCATCTGTAAAGTATAATAACTGCACTTTTCCGTTAAGCTTCATCCTCATACATTTTAGTACCGGGCAATCGTCCTTACTTTGTAAAACCTTATATTCAGTTGAAAAAAAGTTGCTCTCATCATTAATAACAACAGAAAAATTATCACCGCAATTAACCTCAAACAGCTCACCGGTTTCAATTAATTCACTCATTTATATCACCCTTATCTAAGAAAAACAGAGGTATAAATAACTCTAAAATCTGTAAATTTCATCTATATTTATTATAAAATGAGCTTTTACAAAAAACCATGCCGTAAAGTGAAAATTTAATTTCACTTTACGGCAAGTTAAAAATAAATATTTAATTTTAAAACTATATATTTGTGTTTTAACACAAAAAATCACACTACAAACAAAGTACTCGCTTGTAGTGTGATAAATTATTTTTGCTATATTTTATTGTCCGCAGTCATTTAGAGCCCCTTCCCATTGTGAAGTCTCCCAAGCAGCTTCACCCCAGCACTCACACATAGCGTCAGTCATTACCTTGAACTTTGCAACAGCCTTGGAGGATGAAAGAACCGGTACATTAATTACACCGGGGGTCATAACATACTCAAAAAGACGTGCTCTGTCTTCCCATGCGTTAGTCATAGCATAACTATCTATAAAATAAAACTCGGTTACTGTAGAAGGATCGTACAAATCATAGTCGTGTTCTTTATTTTCCGTATAGTAATCCACACAATATTCAAAGCCTTTCGGATTCAGTTTATCCCAGTTTTCCGGTTCAAAGCACTTTTGTCCGTAGTTAGTGCATAAAAATTCTATATTGTGCCATGTTTCGTGATGATATATTGATTTGCCGATAAAGCTAATATCAATAACGGAATTATACCATACTCCGTTATTTTCCGCATATCCGGCTACGTCTATGCTTATACTGTTTATATTACCGACAAGCATATAGCGCATACCGCCCATACCCCAATCATTTTTGAAGTGTTTAAAAAAATCTTTTGGATACTGTGACAATGCCTCGTCAAGAACGGTAAGAGCTTCCATTATTCTTTCTTTTTCAGAATCAAAAAAGTCCTGTTTATCTGTTGTTACAAACTTATCACCGCAATAGCTTTCTATTTTAGTAGGAACTAGACATTGATTTGACAATAAAACAGTAACGCTATATTTCTTTTCTATTTCATCGGCATATTCACGAGCCTCACGTAACTCAGAACTAACCTCCGGTATAATATACATTTTCTCGTTTTCTTCCCAGATATCGCTATCAACCAACTTTTTCAACTTCACATCAGTCACAGACATGATATTGTCGAAGTTAAGTTGATTTACATCTACAACTACAAGCTTATGCTCACTGTCGGTCGTAGAGCTACCAACCAAGTAATTACTACCGGATATATATGTAGCGTTCTTCAGTCCGTCCTCAAATCCCATAATATCCAAATCACAATACTCTATAGCTGTATCTGTAAACCTGCATATACGGGTATAATCCTTGGCGCCTTTATCTGTACCTGCATTTTGCTCTGTTTTTAATCCTACCAAATACCCCGATGAGCCAATCTCATTGTAACTAAACATATCATCTTTATTAGGTTTAAAGCACATCAAAGTATCGCTGTCAATAGTACCCTTATAATACACAAAGCTTTCTGCCTCTTCATCATATTTACTACTGTAATAAGTTGAGCCGTTACCTCTATAATAATTAATTTCATTTGTGAACAATCGGAAGCTTTTATCTTTAATATTCATTACAGCTGTATAACCTTCATTGCAGGCATCAAAATCGCCATACAAATAGTTTGTTTCCGAGTCAAACCCGTAAATCAAACCCAGCCTCAATTCATACGGTAACTCGATGTACGTACTTTCTTCTGTTTCTACATCAAAAACGTATAAAAGTCTGGCTTGTGTATAGTAATATTTCTTAAAATTCTCTGAGAACACGCCGCCCCTACTCGGCAATGAAATTTCTTTTACTGTATTCAGTTTATCATCAAGCTTATACAGTAAATCGTCCTTGCCGTGCACTAACCATATACCGTTTTGCAGGCTATTCATCGCAGGCTCAAGCTGATTATCAAAAACACGCTCGCTACAAACGGTATCATTTATAATATCAACAATTTGAACAACTGTGTCTTTATACTCGTTATCTTCATTAGTGAAATTGTGCTTGATAAGCAATACCTTCCCGTCACCGATATCTGTTATTATCGGAGCATCATCACCTACATAGCTTGTCAGCATATTTATTGGCTTTGGCGGTTCTGTAGGCTCGATGCTACTGCTGTTATCGGTTATGCCTGTAGGAGTACATCCGCACAGTAAAAGACAACACGCCAATAACAATGTTGAAATTTTAATTAACATACTTTTTCTTTGCATAATTTATCTCTCCTTTTACTATAAGATTACAATAGATTTACATCAGAATTTCAACAAAATCAGGGAAAGGGAATCTAATTAAACAATTGCGCCGAGCATCTGCTCCCATCTATCCGATAGTTAGCTTGCTCGGCGATTTTCACACACTTCTATACGACAATTTTCCTAAACTCAGAACCTTTTTAGGATTTACTAATTCTCTTTTTGGCTGAAATCTATGCTTTCCATTGTAATATACGAATATGCAAAAACTTCTTTTATGATTCAATGATTTACTATATTGTATTTGTGTGTTAATCAGTCGCAGCTTTTAGCGATTCTTCCCATTGTGCAGACTCCCAAGCGGAGTCACCCCAGCACTCACGCATAGCATCAGTCATTACCTGAAACTTTGCAGCAGCCTTGGAGGAAGCAAGAACTATATCATCAAAGCCACCGGTCATGACATACTCAAAAAGACGTGCTCTGTCTTCTCTTGCATCAGTCATAGCGTAATCATCTATAAAATAGAACTCGGTTTCTGTAGAAGAATCGAATAATTCATAGTCGTGTTCTTTATTCTCCGTATAGTAGCCCAATGAATACTCAAAGTCCTTCGGATTCAGTTTATTCCAGCTTTCCGGTTCAAAGTACTTAACTCCGCAATCTATACATAAGTTTTCAATGTCGTGCCATGTTTCGTGATGATATGTTGATTCGCTGATTAAGCTAATATCAATAACAGCATCATACCATTCGTCACCGGAGGTGGCAAAACCCGCTATATCAAATTCATCTCCGGTAATTTTACCGACAAGCATATAGCGCATACCTCCCATATCCAAATCATTTTGGAAGTGTTTGAAAAAGTCCTTCGGATACTGCGAAAGTGCAATATCAAGCACGTTAAGAGCCTCCGTTATTCTTTCTCTTTCAGAATCATAAAATTCCTGTTTATCTGTTGTTACAAACTCAAAGCCAAAATAATTTGTAATTCTGGTAGGAACCTCGCATTGATTAGACAATAAAATTGTTACACCGTATTTCTTTTCTATTTCGTCGGCATATTTACGAGCCTCGCTCAACTCATCGCTAACCTCAGGGATAACAAGCATTTTTTCATTTTCTTCCCAAGCCTCGTTATCAATAAGCTTATTCAGTTTTTTATTATTCACAGGCATAGTATTGCCGAAGTCGAGCAGATCTGTATCTATAACAATAAGTTTATTATCGCTGTCTATTATAGAGCTTCCTACTAAGTAATTACCCTCAGATAAATAAACAGTACCTCTTAATCCGTCCTCAAAGCCCATACTGTCCAAATCACAATACTCTACAGCCGTATCGGTAAACCTACATATGCGGGTATTTGCGGCAGTACATTCGCCTGTACCGCCGTTCCACCTTGCCATTAATCCTATCAAATACTTTGATGAGCCGATAGCATTATAATCAAACTTATCGTTATTATCTCGTAGGAAATACATCAAATTATCACTGTTAAGATTACCGCTATAATACAAAAAGCCTCCTGCTTCTTCATCATATACATTACCGTAATAGGTTGAACCGTTGCACATTATATAATTAATCTCGTTTGTAAACAAGCGGATTTTTTTATCCTCAACATTTATTACCAGTGTATATTCTTCATTGCAGGCCGTAGCTGTACCATGCAAGCAATTGGTTTCTGAATCAAACCCGTAGATTACGCTAAGCCTTAAGCTATACGGCAGCTCAATGTACGTTTTCTCTTCTGTTTCTATATCAAAAACGTATAATAGTTTCGCATCTAAATAGTAATACTTCTTAAAATCCTTTGAGAATACACCACTTATATCCGGCAATGAAATTTCTTTTACTATATTAAGCTCATCATCAAGCTTATATAGTAAGTCATCTTCTCTATTCAACAGCCAAATACCGTTTTGCATACTATCATTTGCAGGCTCAAGCTGCTTATCAAAAACACGCTTACTGCAAACGGTATCATTTACAATATCTACTATCTGAATAACTGAGTCTGTAAACTCGTTATCCTCCTTAGTAAAGTTTTGATTAACAAGCATAACCTTTCCGTCACCGATATCTACTATTATAGGAGCAGAGTCCTCCGCATAGCTTTCCAGCATATTTATTGGCTTTGGCGGTTCTGTAGGTTCTGTATTACTGCTGCTGTTGCCATTTGTATTTGGATTTGGATTTTTATTAATATCAATACATCCGCATAACAGAAAACAACATAATAATAACATTGTTGAAATTTTAATGATTATATTTTTCTTGTTCATATTTTATATCACCCTTAAATATAATATTACAACATATTACAACAATTTTGCATCAAAATTGCACCAAAGTCAATAATATGGTCAATCTACGCCTATAATTTGATATAATATCAGCAAGTTGCACTCTATATTATCTAATTATCTTTGTTATTCTCACCTGCTGCGACAATAGAGAAATATGTGCGAGCAGTCATTTTGTAGAGAATAATGTAAAATAATGCGAATCCTAAAAAAGCAACAACCGTAGTAAATATAACAAAAGACAGGTTAGAAATCTCAAATATTTTTAATATCTTCCATACCATTGGAAACGCAAATGCAAGATGTACACCTGCACATAAAAGCGGAGCAAAAAATACTGTTAGTATCTGAGAGTTAATACTCTTCTTTATATCTCGCTTTGTCATGCCTACTTTTTGCATTATATCAAACCTTGCTCTGTCCTCATATCCCTCCGATATCTGCTTGTAGTATATTATCATTGCGGCAGCAAAGATGAAAATAATTGACAGTATTATACCAATAAAGAACAATCCACCGTAAGAAGCGACAAAGTCCGATTTTTCATCGGCACGGCAATTTGAAATATAGCTTAATTCACCGTTGGAGAATACAGCGTCAATATCTTGCAGAGATTTCGTTTGTTCATAAAATATCTCTCCTGCTTGTTGGTCATTTACATCAATATCATAGCCGTAGTAGTAATGAACAGCAAGTTCTTTTATACTGTCCTCCGGCTTTATTATCTTGTCACAGAGAGGTACAAGCGTTTCATAATCGGGGATAACGAGCATTATAGACGGTATAATGGTATTACTGTCCATCATGCTTATAAAGCTGTCCAGATGACCTACAATGTTAAACCTAGTGTCAGCTATACTTATCGTACTTGCATTGTACTTACAGTCAGATGTATATATAAGTGACTGTCCCTTTTCAAGCGAATAATCTGTTCCCATTAGCCTATTGTAATCATCTACACACACAAAGTAAACCGTGCGTATATTATCATAGTTTACGGTAAATCCGTCTACTTCTGCCGCAGAGTTAAGCACCGTATCTGTCAGTAAGCCTTCGATATAGGCATATTTGTACTCATATACATTATTAGGTGTAACGCCGTATTTGTTAAATACTTTTTCATATTCGGCACGTATTTGAGATATATTCTCGTCGGTTGCATCATTAATATCCCATATCCTTACACTTATCTGATTATCTCTGAAAAAGACTGAATCAATAGATTCGTTCTTGCCGAAATACAGACTGGATGATGAAGATATCATAACAAGCACCATAGTTGATAAAATACAAATAGAAGCAAGCCCCGCACCGTTACGCTTCATGCGGTATGCCATAGAAGATACCGACACAAAATGATTTTTCTTATAATAATAGCTTTTCTTTTTCTGTAATAATCTGCACAGAACTACAGAACCGGATATAAACAGCATATAGGTTGCAATTATTACTAATATAACAGCAACAAAGAAAAGCATAAACGCTTTAAGAGGAGTTTTTATAGATAATGCAAGATAATAAGCCGTACCAAGTAAAATCATACCTATTAATGCAATTACTTTATTTCCTTTAGGTGTTTTTTCACCTACATTTCCTTTACGCATAAGCTCAAGCGGTTTGGAACGATGCACCTGCCAGAGCGACTTTAATAAAAGCAAGAAGAATATAAATACAAATATTAATGCGGTATTTTTTAAGGCTTCACCTGATATTCTGAAGCTGTAGTCAACTTCCTCTTTTATAACATTCATAAGTCCAAGCTCGGCAAGCTTTGATAACACTATGCCTAATGATAAGCCACCGACCAGACCTATTACAGATACTATAAATGATTCATACATTATTATTCTGCTTATGCCCTTTTTATCTACACCCAATACATTATAAAGACCAAATTCTTTATATCTGTTCCTAATCAAAAATGAGTTGGTATAAAACAAGAATAAAAACGAAAAAACCGCAATTACGTATTTACCGAGTGATAACACCATATATAAGCTATTACCGCCTCTCATATTTTCAAGTAACGGAGAAACGCTTAAAAAGTAAATTATATAAAGCATCATCACCATTCCCACACAGCTAAGTATGTATGGGATATACGTTTTTTTATTTTTCTTTATTCCGTTCCATGCAAGCTTTGAAAACAGGCTGAACCTCATCTTCTGTCACCGCCTGTTGCCAGCATTGTAAGTGTATCTGAAATTTTTTGATAAAGCTGTTCGTCAGAGTCCATACCACGGTATATTTGGTGAAACACCTCGCCGTCCTTGATAAAAAGAACACGTGACGCAAAGCTTGCCGCCTTAATGGAATGCGTTACCATCAGCAAGGTCTGACCTTGTTGATTAATTCCTCTAAATAAATTCAAAAGTTCATCCGACGACTTAGAGTCAAGTGCACCGGTAGGCTCATCCGCAAAGATAATCCTAGGTGACGTTATCAGGGCACGTGCTACGGCTGCTCTTTGCTTTTGACCTCCGGAAACCTCATAAGGATATTTTTTGAGCAGAGATTTAAGCTCTAATCTCTCCGCTATGGGGTCAAGAGTTTTTTGCATTTCAGCATAAGATTTACCTGCCAATACCAGTGGCAGATATATATTATCCTCAATAGAAAGTGTATCAAGTAAATTAAATTCCTGAAAAACAAAGCCGAGGTTATCCCTTCTAAATTCCGCAAGCGCTGATTCCTTTATCTTTAAGATATCCTTACCGTCAAGTAAGATTCTGCCGGATGTGGGCTTATCCAGCGATGCAAGAATATTAAGCAACGTGGTTTTACCTGAGCCTGATTCACCCATTATGGCAATAAACTCTCCGGCCTCAACACTAAAGTTTACATTCCTTAATGCTTCGACCTTATTTCCGCCAAAGCGTGTAAAATAAATTTTTTTAAGATTTGTGACTTCAAGAATAGACATATTATTTTCCTCCATTTCTTTCTGTCACCATTATAATAAAACGGTAAGTTCAACTCCATAGAATAGGCTTACAATTTCAGACCGAAAACTTACATTCATGTAAGAATTATTCTTTTATACTGCTATGTTGTAAAAAATCAATGCTGATATCAGTACCCTTACCGTCCTCTGAGCTTGCACTTATCTTAATACCAAGATTATCGCAAATTCTGCGGCAGAGGTAAAGTCCAATGCCGCTGGCTGTCTTATCGGTACGTCCGTTAAATCCCGTATAGCCCTTTTCAAATATACGCGGTAGGTCGCTCTGCGAAATGCCAATGCCGCTGTCAGATATTACAAGGGTATTCGGCTTTTGCATATATATACGTATTCCGCCCTGTTTAGTATATTTAAGTGCGTTTGACAATACCTGTTCAATAACAAGCGACAACCATTTTTCATCGGTAATAACGGTATCAAATATCGGCTCATATTCAAGCTTAAGCTTTCTTAATATAAATTCCGAAGAAAACCGTTTAATTACAGGACGGATAATATCATCAAGCCGATGCTTTTTGAATACATAGTCGCTACTGCTTGCGTCAAGCCTGAGGAATGCAAGCACCATTTCTACATATTGTTCTATCTTAAAAAGTTCAGAGGTAAGTCTGCGAGATAACGCAGTATCTTCATTCTGTAGGGTAAGCTTCATAGATGCAATAGGCGTTTTTATCTGGTGCGCCCATACGGTATAGTATTCTACCATATTCTGATATTTCGCATAATCTTCCGTTCTAAGCTGAGATAAATTTGCAATCAAGTTTCTGACAACATCTTGGTAATCACTTTCAATTATCTTTTCTGATTTAGGTAAATCGGTTATCATCTCTGCCGTCATTTTTTTAATATCATTTAATTTCTTATGTGTTTTCTTAATCTTTATAAAATCAACAGTCAAAAACAAGACGCTCAATATAAAACAAAGAAAGCTAGGATAAATCACCGCCATAAGCGGCAAATGATATAGCGCAAACGTAGTGATAAATATTGCTGAAAAAAGTAAAAATATAATTATTATTTTACGTTTTGATTTTAAATAGCTTAAAAACAATCTCATACGTCACTCCACTATATAGCCTACACCGAATTTCGTTGTTATAAAGTTATCAATACCTGCCGATTCAAGCTTCTTGCGTAATCTGTTTACATTAACCGTCAAGGTATTTTCATCAATAAACGAATCTGTTTTCCATAAACGCTCCATTAGTCTTTCTCTGCTGACTACCTTGCCTTTATTTTCCATTAAGCAAAGTATTATACGGTATTCGTTTTTGGTTAAATCTATATTCTTATCGTCATAAATAAGAGTTCCGTTCCCTGTATTTAAAAATACACCTCTATGAGATAAAACAGGTGCAGACGAGGCAAAGTCATATGTACGCCGCAGTAAAGCCTGCACCTTTGCCATAAGTACGTTACCGTCAAAGGGCTTGGCAATAAAGTCATCTGCGCCCATATTCATTGCCATTACGATATTCATATTATCAGACGCAGAGGAAATAAAGATTATCGGTACATTTGAAAGTCTGCGTATCTCGCTGCACCAATGATATCCGTTAAAAAACGGCAATCCTATATCAAGCAGGACTATATGCGGAGAAAACTCTGTAATTTCCCCGGTAACTGTGCGGAAGTCCTCACATATACGTACATCAAAATTCCATGTTCCTGCAAGCTCTTTAATCGCAGTCGCTATGCCTATATCATCCTCTACTATAAACAGCCTGTACATTCTGTTCCTCCTGAGTTTATTATGAATTAATTACTGCGCAAATTATATTAATTAATAAATAACTTAAGTTATTTATTACGTATTATAATATAAAATGCTCAATCTGTAAATAGTTTTTTATAAAATCTACTTATATTTTCAAAACATATAAAAGCCCACCAAGCAAAAAAGCTTGATGAGCTTTTAATTAGGGAGCAATAAAAACTCGTTTTAACTTTATAAAATGCAGAAAAATGTAACTGCAAGTTCTCTTTAATCGGCACTAATATGCTCATCTATAAGCTCTGCCTCAGAAACGCAATCTAACTTAATTTTACCTACCAAAAATTGCAACGCATCTATAACATTGGGTCTGATATCTCCGCCAATCATAACGAGCATGATATCATCACCGATATCCAGCTTACCGCTGTTAAGCCATGTACGTATATAGTAGATTCCTTTCATCTTATAGGTTTCTTGTACTGCCGCTGCAACTTTTTCTTCATCATAAGAAAAATTCATCCCTTTAACGGAATTTAATGATGTATCATTATCTCTTACCTGAGCTCTGGGAGTTTGCCTTACAACACCGTTGTGTATCAGATACATTCCGATTTTTGCCGCATTGATGTCCAACTTAGCTTCTTTTATCCATAAGTCAACAGACGGTGGGTTTTTCTTGCGTGAAGCGGTTACCGCACATTCAGCAGAGCCGTTTGAATTGAGCATCTGCAGGCCGTGGCCTATTGCAGGCAGTACTGCATTTAAATTCTCTTTTGCGGCTTTTTCGCTTCCGGGTAAGTTTACTATCAGCGTTCTGCCACGTATTCCGGCTACGCTGCGTGAAAGGCACCCTCTTGGGGTTATTCTCATACTTTCGGCACGCATCGCCTCGGGTATTCCTCCGGTTTCTCTGTCTATAACCGCAAGTGTGGCTTCGGGGGTGATATCTTTTGGTGAAAAGCCCGTACCGCCTGTGGTTAAAACCAAAGAAATGTTCATCTCGTCAGCACATTTTATCAGCTCGGATTTTATCATTTCCGATTCATCAGGAACAATTTTTGTGTACTTTACATCATATCCCGCTGTTTTAAGCATATCGCAAATTGCAGGGCCGCTTGTGTCAATTCTCTCACCTCTAAAGCCCTTGTCGCTTACTGTTATAACCGCTGCCGTATAGCTCATTTTTCGTCCTCCCTTATATAATCGCCGTGTATTCCGCCCTTCTTTGACAATAGGCGTAAATTCGTAATTTCTATGTCTTTCTGAACTGCCTTACACATATCGTAAACTGTCAGTGCAGCCACAGACGCCGCAGTAAGCGCCTCCATCTCGACACCCGTTCTGCCGTCGCACGATACGGTAGCTTTTATTTCTACAGAATACTTTTCTTCATTTAGAGAAAGCTCCAAATCTATTCCGCTTAATAATATCGGATGACACATAGGTATAATGTCAGGCGTTCTTTTTGCACCCATCACTCCTGCTATCTGTGCAACAGTAAGAACATCGCCTTTCTTCATACCGCCGCAGCGGATAAGCTCAAAGGTTTCTTTGCTTACAAGCACAGTAGCACCGGCCACAGCACAGCGGCTTGTGATTTCCTTATCGCCTACATTCACCATTTTGGCACGACCCTGATCGTTAAAATGCGTAAAATCATCCATATTCTTTATCATAAATTCAGCGACCCCCTCTATATCATCTAAAGTAAAAACCGGTACATCCGCCTGTATATCATCTATATCCGTAATCAATGCGGCAAAACGTGAGACATCTGCGGTAAATCCCTTTCCGGTGGCTTTACGGCAAATACCAAGCTGCGTAAATGAGCTTTTTTTATATCCCTCAACAATTACAATATCGATATTTTTTAAGGAGCATATCATTTGTTCAAGCGTAAGCTCATTATGCACAAAGACTGCCGTCTGCTCCGGATTGCAGGCAAAGCAACAATCTGCACCCGCATCATAAAAGCGCCTGGAGTCTTTACCGTTAAGGTCAAATTTCAGTCCATGCACATCATGCTTAATAACCGCAACACGTAGACCGTAAGTCTTCAGAATAGGTATTATTTTTTCTATAAGCGTAGTTTTTCCTGATCCGGAAAAGCCTGCAAATCCTATTATGGGAATACCTCTCATCTATTATCCTCCAATTTGGTTCATGTTCCTTTTTGCTCTGCTGCGTGATATATATGAAAGCTCCTCGTGCCACTTCGGTTTATTCATAATAGCAGTATATATCTGTTCTATCATTTGCTCTTTGTTAAGCCCTTTAACGGAATACTCATCAGAAGAATGTAAGCACGGTTTCAACTTACCGTCCGCAGTCAGCCGTATTCGGTTACATTCTCCGCAAAAATGTGCGCTTATAGGACTTATCAGACCTATATTTCCCATTGCATTCGGCATATGGTAAAGTCTGGCAACACCGCTGTCATGCGGAACAGGCATAACATCAGGTAATAAACTAAATATACTGTCACAGCTTATAAAGGCATTATCCTTAAAATCGCCGCTGTCATACATGGGCATAAGCTCAATGAAACGCACATCTATGGGGAATTTAAGTGTCAATTCAGAAAGCTTACATACTTCGTCATCATTAAATCCGCCGATAAGTACGGTATTTATTTTTACCTTTTCAAAGCCTGCCTCCAATGCAGCATAAATACCACGCATAGCGTCATTTAATGTGCCTTGCCTTGTTATGTAAGCATATTTGTGTGGGTCAAGCGTATCAATGCTTATATTAATGCGCTTTACACCTGCATCACGTAGCGGCCTTGCAAGCTCAGACAATAAAATGCCGTTAGTTGTAACACACACTTCATCTATACCTTTTACATCCGCAATTCTTTTACATATAGAGAGTATATTCTTCTTAACAAGCGGTTCTCCGCCTGTAATGCGGACTTTGGATATTCCCAAGTGTGCCGCTGCCTCCACAGCATTTATCATCTCGTCTTCTGTTAGCATATCCTCGTGCCGCTTCTTACAAATTCCATCCTCAGGCATACAATAGCGACATCTGAGATTGCAAAGCTCAGTTACGGACAATCTCATATATGTAATGTCCCTATTAAAATTATCCTTCATTATCAGTACCTTCCGAATGTACAGTTAGGAAAATGACAGCTGCTGCATATCTGACACAAACCGCCGTCACCCAAATTTATAAGGTCGTCTTTTGTAAGTTTAATACCCGTAAATATCTGAGGTAACAATACATCAAACATGGTTGTCGGCATACTTATTGCCGCACCGGGAACACCGAGAATAGCTATATCGTTCAGGTATGCTACCAAGGTCATATTGCCGGGCTGTGACGGAACACCGTGCGTAACTATAGATGCGCCCAATCTACGTATAGCCGTTGGGGTCAAATCATCGGGGTCAACCGACATTCCGCCTGTGAATATTAAGAAGTCCGCACCTGCTTTTATATAGCCTTCGGCAGTTGACGTTATCATATCAAGATCATCGTCACAGATAGTCACTCCTAATATTTCGCATGGATAATTCGATAGCTTTCTGCGAACAACAGGTTCAAATTTATCCTTTATTCTACCGCTGTAAATTTCCGAGCCTGTAATTATAACTCCGACTTTTTTGTCCTTATATGGGTAAAGCTCCAGCAGCTTGCTTTCCTTACACAAATTCTCCGCACTTATGATCTGCTCTTCTTCAGTTACAAGAGGAACTATACGCATAGATGCAAGCCTCATGCCTGCTTCTACCGGGAAATGATCCGGAATGGTCGATATTGTAATATCACCGATAGAGTTTATCTTTCTTAATAAATCAGTGTTTACACGGAACATACCTCTTTCATCTGCAATCAGCAGAACCTTACCCTCAGACGGTTCGGTGTAATGCGCACCATTGACCTGCGCCATTGCCGCCATTCTGCGTGCGCAATCATCTTCGTGTATTTCTCCTGCGTTTTCTTCCCATATAAAAACCGTACGCTTTCCCAAATCGAGAAGCTTAGGAACATCTTCCTCAGTAATAACGTGACCACGCTTAAAAGCGGCGCCCTTAAATCCGTCACGCATAGCCGTAATATCGTGACATAGCGTCATTCCGACTGCCTTTTCTACTTCTATCTTTTTCATAATAAAATTCCTTTCTATTTTGTTCCTGACATGACGTTTTCACTGCCGTCAGGGATAATAGACAATATAACTGCATCACATTCATAAAACAGTTGGCTGTATATCGCTTGCGGCAGTTACATTCTAGGCCAAAACACATTCAAAGCTACCGTTAAATGATATCTGCTCATTAGTAACCGATACAGTCTTATCCAGTGCAACTTCTCTTACTTACGTATAGATAAAGTCGTATTTCATAAATATCATTCTTTCAGAAGAATTATATTATCCGACGGCAAGGATATGCTAAGCCTTTTACATTTTATTTTCATCCACTCTGTCTTTGATATTTCAACACATATAACATCTGACTTTATTTGTTCTGTAGGACGTAACATTAATGTCATGGAAAACGGACTTTCAATTTCTTCAATAACATCACAAAGAATACTATTTTCTTCTCCGTTGATTTTTATATCGTTAGCCCTTATACCAATATAAGATATGGTATCCGAACATTCTTTTACACATAGATTTACACCTAAATTTTCAGCAAAAACATGGGCATTGTCAATTTTTTTAACACTGAAGATATTTCTGTATCCTGTCAATATAGCTCCATTAACCGTTGAAGGTTGAGAGAACACACCGTGTCTTTCGCCTATGGCATCAACCGTGCCGTTATTCATTATAGCAATTTTAGAGGACAGACGGAATGCTTCTTCACGGTCATGCGATACGAGAATTACCGTTTTACCGAACCTAGCGATTACATCTCGTATTTCCCTTTCAAGATTAAACCTCAAATAGCTGTCAAGTGCAGAGAACGGTTCGTCCAGCAGCAGCACCTCAGGCTCATTTACTAAAATGCGTGCCAAAGCAACTCGTTGCTGTTGACCGCCTGAAAGCTGACTAGGGTGCTTTTTCTCCATTCCGTTTAAACGCATTATTTCTATAATTTCATTTACAGCCTTAGCCCTATTTTTTTTATTTCTTACACCGCAGGCAATATTTTGTTCCACTGTCATATTAGGGAACAACGCATACTGCTGAAAAAGGTAACCCACACGACGTTTTTGCGGGGAAAGGTCAATGCGCTTTTCAGAGTCAAACAACGTTTTGCCGTCTAAAATAATTTTTCCTTTGTCAGGTTTTTCTATACCTGCTATACATTTAAGCGTCATACTCTTGCCGCAGCCTGATGCACCAAGCAACGCCAAGACCTCATTATCCGCTTCAAAATTAACTTTAAGACAAAAACTACCGAGCTTCTTTTCTATATCGATTAAAAGAGACATAGGTCTACACATTCCTTTCGGTAGATTTCTTTTTTTCAAGCATATTGACAACCAACAGCACAAGTGCAGAAATTGCCATATTTATCATTACCCACTTAAACGCCAGTTCATCCTCATTGGTTCTCCATAGCTGATACACAGTCGTGGATATAGTCGCCGTTCTTCCAGGGGTATACCCTGCAATCATGCTTGTTGCACCGTATTCACCTAATGCACGTGCAAATGCCAATACGGTTCCGGCTAAAATACCTTGCTTGCAAGCAGGCATACGTATTCGCCAAAAAATATATGTATTGCTTAATCCAAGAGTTTTGCCAGAATAAGCCAACGTTTCGTCAAAGGCTTCAAATGCACCCCTTGCCGTTCTGTACATAAGTGGAAAAATTACTACAACCGTAGCAAAAATAGCAGACCACCAAGTCATAGTCAATTTAAATCCGAATACCGAAAGCACCCATGATCCGATTATACGTTTAGGTCCCAGTATTCTGAGGAGTAAATATCCTACAACAGTAGGAGGAAGCACCAGCGGCATGGTAAATATAACATCAAGAATACCCTTGATAATCCTTGGTGCTTTAGCAATATAATATGCGGCAAAAATACCGACAAAAAATATAATAACGGTACTTATACCTGCAATTCTTAAAGAATTATACAGAGGAAACCAATCCATCATTTATCAAACCTTTTCCTGTAAAAATACATACAGAACCAGTCGGCAAATAGAATTATCCGACTGATTCTGTCTTTAATAAATTAAGAAAGCGGGCTAAAGCCTACAGACTCAAATACATCACTTGCTTCATCACCCTTAAGGTACTCTAAGAAAGCCTTTGCCGCAGCCTCATTCTTAGTGATATTAAGTACTGCCGCAGGATAAATTACCTGACCACACATTTCTGTTGTAGCTGTATCTACTACAGTAAGCTGTGCCGAAAAAGCGTCTGTTGCATAGATTATGCCACAATCAACGGTAGCTTCTTTAACCTGTGTGGTAACTTCCTTTACATCTGCACCATAGGTAATACATCCTGAGCTGACAAGCTCATCTTCACTCAACTCATAATAAGCAAGTATCTTTTGAGTATATTGACCTACAGGTACATCAGAGTTACCCATAGCAAGCTTGACTGTACCGGCCTTTAATCCGTTAATAAGGTCATCAAATGAGTTAATTTCAGCAGGATTATCATCCGGTACGGATAAAGTAACCTTGTTCTCTAAAAGGTCAATACGTGTACCTTGAAGAACATAATCCAAACCGTCGGTATTTCCGCCTTCTGCATCTTTTGAGGAATCAAGCTGATTCATTTGCTTAGGTGATGCCGAGATAAATACATCACATTCTGCGCCCTCAACTATTTGATCCATAAGAGTGCCTGATGATGCAAAGCTGAATACAAGCTCCACGTTAGGGTCAACAGCCTTGTAAAGATCTCCGATTTCTGTCAATGTTTCTTTCATAGAAGCAGCGGCGAATACAGTAAGAGTAATTTTTTCATCCTCTGCCTCAGGTTTGGTATCGGTACAGCCGGCAAGCATACCGAGCGCCAAACATAACGATAAAATAAGTGCGATGATTTTTTTCATGGTTTTGCCTCCTAAAATAAAAAATGTCCGTCTTCTTAAAAGCGGACAACAAAACTATACTTAATCATCACACAATATAGTTAAATATGCAATCCGCCTTCTTTTCAAAAAGGAAGGTCGCATCGTTTCCAATAGCGGCCCTTAGTCTGATTTTTGATTGACTCTGATTGCAAAAAATCTCCTAAAATATGTAAACAACGGCTTTATTATGAATTAAATACTACATAAACATAAAAATCCCGCTTCATAAAAGAAGAACGGAAAATAAACCGCATAGACAAAGTATCCATGCAGCAAAACAATCCGTCTTCTTTTCAATAAGGAAGGCAACACTGTTTCCGGTATTACCCTGAGCCAACATCAGGCACGGCCTCAATTCCATAGTATTCCCGTAGGAAAAGAGGCTCGAAGACACTGTTATTCTACAATAAAAACAACGAAATGTCAATAGATATGCTTTTATTTGCATTTTAAAGTAAATTTTTTAATGTTTTTTTCAATTTTTATACACAAAACACCGCCGGTACCCCGACGGTGTAATTTAATTGATAATGATTTAATTTATATCAGCTATAAAGCTTTACGCAACGTTCTGCGCCCTCTTGCGGCGAAAACTCAGCCGACCATCCGAGTGATTCAAGCTTGGAAGCGTCTAAAGAAGAATTTGACATAAGATTATAGCCTTTAGCCTCTAAATCGCTTGGGTTTTCGTATATAACTTTCTGCCCTGCCGCCTTAGCAATCTCTTTTGCAATATCGCTTATAGTTATTATTGACGCTGAGTTAGATATATTATATGCGTTGCCCTTTTCGCCTTTTAGTAAAACCGACAATATTGCTGTAGCACAGTCAAGAGAATAGCAATAAGATCTTAACTGATTGCCTGCACTCTTCATAACTATATCTTCATGGTTGACGGCGTTACGTGTAAACTGTGCGGTCGCACGGTTATCTGCTCTTGTTATATTAGGGCCGTAAATATGTCCCGGCCTAACTATTACTGTATCAAGTCCATGCTCCAATCCATACGCTACACATAGGGTTTCTGCCGCGCGCTTAGAGCTTGGATAGCTTGCTCGCTGGTCAAGTATATTCAAAAAGCCGTAGTCATTTTCAAAGTACGGCTTTGTATTCTCTTTAAGTCCGTAAACTTCACTTGAAGAAACATACAGCAGACGTTTAACGTTCGACTTGACCGCTAGACTAAGCAGATTATTAAGTCCGACTATATTTGCAAGCATGGTTTCCACAGGCTCACGTACATAAGCCGCCGGATTAGCGTTACTTGCTCCGTGTATTATATAATCAGCCTTAACGTTCATATCCGTCTGAACCGTAGCATCATACTGAACAAAGGTATAATCCTCGCCCTCTGTCATATGTGCAAATCGTTGTGCCGTTCTCTCTTTGCTTCTGCCGGCAAGCATTATCTTAATATCTGCGTTACGTGTTTTATTCAAGTGATGTAGCACGTCAACCACAGATGAACAGATAAGTCCCGTTCCGCCGGTAATAAGCACCGAGCTGCCGTAAATATCACTGCAACCTACAATGTGAGGAATTACACGTTCAATATCTGCACTATATTCTTCACAATATTTCATTATTTAAGCCAGCTCTCTTTCTGTGTATTCAGTAAAGCCTTAAATATTGCCAAATCATCCTTTGTTGTAAGCTTAAGGTTTTCTTCGGAACCCGCTGAGAAATAGATAGTCTCACCCAAAGCCTGCATAAGTGTACATGAAGCCGCCGTGTTTGATATATTCCTCTTTGCCGCCTCTTCATGCGCCCATAAAAGCTTGCTGAGTGAATAGGTATGCGGTGTCTGTGTACGGTAAAGCTGTTCTCTGGGTATAGAAACGGTAGATGATTTACCGTCATCCTCACTTAAAAATACAGCTTCAACACAAGGAATGGCCGCAACCGCACTGCCGTGCTCATGGTATGTTGCAAGACTGTTTGATATTATCTCGGCAGAAATAAGACAGCGGTTACCGTCGTGAATCATAACGACCGTATCTTCACCAAAATCGGCCTCATCCTTGATTGCCATAATTCCGTTATGAATAGATTCCTGACCTGTTGCACCACCCGGAACTATACAACGAAGCTTAGTTATGCCGTACTGCATAGCATATGCCTTAACAACATCTATCCAAGAAGGAAGTGTTACGCATACTATAGCGTCTATGCTTGGATGCTTTTGGAATGCTTCCATTGTGTAAACAATAAGAGGTTTATTATCAACATGAAGGAATTGTTTAGGGATATCCTGTCCCATTCTGGAGCCTGTGCCTGCGGCTGTTAATAATGCTACTACCATAAAAAATTACCTCCGTTATTATATTATTATCTGATAATAGTCTGATATCCGCTTAAAACTACGCCGCACAACAAGTTGTGCGGTGTCGCCTTAGCTTTCTCAGCAATTAATTAGTTTTCTTATTTCCTTTACAATTCTCTCTGCGGCATGACCGTCGTCTATGCTGCCCTTATCTTCAAGGAATTTATTACAATCATCAACAAACTTTTCTTCGTCAAAGTTCTTGATGTTCTTTATAAGTGTATCAACATCAGATGCCGCCGGGAACGGAAGCTCTGAGAGTGGGAAGAAAAGCGATCTCTCATGCTTTGAGAAATCGTTTACATCTGTTGCAAACATAAAGCCCGGCTTACGTCTGAGCATATATTCGCAAATCCAGCTTGAATAATCGGTAATACCTACATCAATGCAGAGCATAAGCTCCTGAATATCAACATATCCGCTGACATTTACTACATTTTCAGGTAAAGTATAGTACTTAACCAGCTTTTTAGTTCTTGCATGGAATCTTGTGAGGATTACCCATTCACCGCCGAAACGCTCTTTAAGCGCAGATGACAATGCAGAATAATCAATCAAATACGGTGACAGGTCGCCGTCATCACGGAATGTAGGAGCATACATACAGAGCTTTGCATCGGCGGGAATATCGTATTCTTTACGGATCTTCTTCTGCAATGAATCAATTTTCTTCTTATCCTTACAAAATAATATATCATTTCTGGCATGACCGAACTGCCATATCTTAGTTTTCTTCCAGAAATCCTCACGGTAGATAGCGTCCTCATAGGTACTGTTGGATATAATGAAATCAGTCATTTTACCCTCACGTGCAGCCTTTCTAAGCCATGATTTATCGTTATTTGCAGAACGTCCAAACTTCTTAATACCAAGAGAGCCGTGCCATGTTTCTATAAGATATTGATTTCTCTTTTTAGGATATTTTAAATAAGTGGTACTTATTCCGTTATCTATTATTACTTTCGCTGAGGCAATCTCCTTATAAAAAGCGTATGTACCCCTTACAACGGTTTTAACATTTTTCGGGAAGAACATCGGTCCCAGCCTTGTGCGCTTATTAATACCCCACACAAGCTTAACGGGTGCTTTTTCTCTGATAAATTCCTCGCATATCCATTTGGGGTTACAATCGTAATTTCCGGTAAAGTTAAGGAATAATATTTTATTATCCTGTACCTTAGTAAAGCGGCGAATACACCTTATCGCCAAATTCTTTATTCCCTTGTCTATCACCTTTATGGCAGTCATAAAGAAACCTTGCTCGATTACTGCCATACCGAATTTGCTCATCAATTTAAACATTCCCCTATCTTGATTATGATTATCCTAGCTGAACATCATCTGTATATATTACGCATATAGGTAATAATTCAGTTGTTATCGGTAATTTTAAACAAATTTTACATAAATATAACCTTATACAAATAAGCAGTATAATTTTACCACAACGGTGCTTATTTGTCAACAATTCATTCCACTTTTATTACTTAAATTGTTTGGGTAAAATAAATCCATTTATACACAGAAATCATATAAATTCAGTCGTTTAGATAAAATATCAGTATTTTTTATTTACAAAATCAAATTTTAAGATTATAATATCTTTATATTTACTAAAGGCAAACTTAAAATTTACATAAGGGGTGTGTAAAATGAAGAAATGTGAATTTTGCGGTAAAGAGATATCATACTTTGACCAATACTGTAATGAAAAGTGTGAAAGCGATGCAAAGCTTTTTTACAGCTACAGACTTAAAAGCAGTAAAATTTTTTCTGCTGTTAGCATACTGCTTATGCTTGGCGTAGCTATAGGCGGCTTTATGTTTTTATTCGGTATATCGTTCGCTACCATAATAATGTTTGCATCGGCAACATTGCTTGGAGCAGTACTTATAATATTCCCATTCGGCACTGACAGTATGCTGAAAAAATACGGAATTAAGCACAGCTCTTCGTTAATTAAAAAAATAGGAGCCGTAATATGTATATTGGGTGCGATTTTTACTTTTGTAAGTGTAATGTATATTATTTCTTAATTCGGTAAAGATATCAACGCAGGGTAATAAATTTGTATAGGAGGATATACCATGCTTGATAAACTCGCACTGACGTTATTAATAATCGGCGGTATAAATTGGGGTTCTATAGGAATTTTTCAATTTGATATCGTGGCTTGGATCTTCGGAGGTCAAGGCTCAATGATCAGCAGAATAATATACACTATAGTAGGACTTTGTGCCGTTTGGTGTATTTCATTGCTGTTCAGAGATGACTCAGAGGCCACTAACAACTCCGATATGCAGAGAAGCACAACTTAAGAGGGCTTCTTACAGAGTAAAAGGCGGACAGGGAATATAACCCTGCCTGCCTTTATTTCATCCTTAAAATTCCGACTACCTCAGAGCTACTGCTGTTATACGGTCTTTTCCAATCGCCTACTATTCTTACATCATAGTCGTCATCTTCAAAGGATGTTATGTTATCGTAGGTGTTGCCCTCTATAGAATAAACGTAACTTCCGATATAATCGGTAACTATTCCCACATGGCTCCAGTTGTAAACATTCTGATCCTTTTTCCACAGGAAAATAATGATATCGCCCTTTTGCGGTTTGAAGTTATCCCTTGTTGTTGAGATAACGTTCTTTTTACCCTTTGATGTAAGTCTGTTCTGTATTGATGTGACATTCTGAGATCGGAATGAATAATAAGTACCCAAGTTTGCATTTATCATATCTACAACTATATCATCTGGGCAAAGCTCATCGCCTATGCGTATGCCTGCGCCCTTTAACAGACGGCTCACATAATGCGAGCACCAGTCTTCTCTATACCCCATTTGTATGCCGTTTTTGCCCAAATCTTTTTTAGCCTCTGCCAATACAGAGTCTATATCATATGTACAGGTTGACAGATACTTTGTCATAGTTATCGCAGTATATGTGCTTCCATAATCGCCACACCATGCTCTGACGGTATATTCATACATAACTGACGTACTCGGAGGATTATCAATATAGTAAAATTTGCTGCTGCCTAGCGCTTTTATCTTAGACCAGCTACCGCCCTTTGTACGCCTATACACAGTGTAGGTATCAGCACCTTGCACCTTAGTCCAAGTAACGACAACAGATTTATTGACATTCTGTCCGGCTGTTGCCTTGGGCTCAAGTATCATAGGTATGCACGGCTTACCGCCCTTTGCATATGTGCTGTAGACCGTACTGCTACCCACCTTTTTATATGAACGCACAGTATAATAATACTTTTTGCCGCATTTTAAATTTTTATCCGTATAACTTGTTACATCACCGTCTGTGATATTCTTCACTCTCTCCCAGCCTGTGCTGTCGGATTTAACAGTCCTGAATATAACGTAACCGTCCGCTTTATCTATCTTTTTCCAAGAAATCTTTATCCTGTTATAATCAACGGATTTAAGCGTAAATTCAGGTTGCATAGGTACAGCCTTACCTGCCGCACCCGGTGTGACATAAGAGCTTTTGTATAGTGTGCCGTTCACATTCAAATAAGAACGAACTGTGTAATAATACTGCTTGTTGCAGGTCGCTGTTTTATCCGTATAAGATGTTGCGGCATCACTCTTAACAGTGGCTATCCTAGTCCAGCCACCCGTACTTTTGGTTGAGCGGAAAACATAGTAGCCCTGTGCGCCCGTTGACTTGCCCCATTTTAATTTAAGCGAGGTGCAACCTACAACTGAGATAGAGGTTATCTTTGGCATAACCAATGCAACCTTACACCCCACACCGGTACGCACATAGTCGCTCATATAAGTTTTACCGTCGATCTGCAAATAGGCTTTTATAGTGTAGTAATATTGCGTATTAAAATGCGCTTTGCTGTCTATGTAAGAAACTGCTGTAGGATCATTAATTGTAGCTATCCTTGACCAGTTACCGTTATTATTAAGTGAACGGTAAATGTAATATCCGTCCACGCACGATAGCTTACTCCACTTGATTTTAACAGACGTAGTGCTTGCGGATGCGGCAGACTTTATCTTAGGAGTACTAATATAAGACATTCCCTCAACGCCAGTAGTAATGTACTTACTGTAATAATTCTTTCCGTCTATCTTTATATAAGATTTAACTGTATAGTAATATTTATTTTTAGGTACGGCAGACGTATCCGTATAGGTTTTAAGCGTGCCGCCTATTATCGTAGCTATTCTTTTCCACCCCGATGTAGGAGTATCTGAACGATAAACAAGATATCCGTCCGGTGTAGTGTTATCACTCCATATCAGCTTAATACTACGTGATCCGGTGCATTTTGCGCTTGTTATCTCAGGAATATTAATTAACGCCTTATCCGCCTTATAAATTTCTGAATACTCGCTATATACGTCTGCTTTATCTGTTTTTATATAAGTACGCAAAGCATAATAATACTGCGTATTCGGCAATACGTTACTATCCCTAAACTCTGTTGTTTCGCTGTCAAGAGAAGCTATCTTTTGCATTGAGGTATAATTGTTTGTATCAGAGCGGTACAAAACGTAGTCCGTGATATTCTCTGACTTATTCCATGTTACATTGATTTCATTATAGCTACACGATGTTGCGGAAATAATACTAGGGATATCGGGCAATAATGTAATATTCTGCAATGTGCTTGACGCAAGCTCATCTTCGCCGCATTTTGCTACCACCATATAATAGCGTGTTTCTCCGCATTGCAGATCTGTTTGAGTAAACTGAGTTACAGACGTAGTGATGACAAGCTCAGGCGTATCATCCGATGATAGAGCGCAGTAGACAAGGTAACTGTCTGCACCGTCTATGACATTCCACGATATTTTCACAGTATTGCCGCCGCTAACGTCAAAAGTAAGCTCTATCCGTTCTGCGGCATATACTCTGCTCATGCTTAAACTAAGCATCAAAACAGAACCAATAGTAAGTAAAAATAGCGTTGCGCATAACTTAATCTTAGATATTTTTTTATACATACTCGATCCCTCTCGCTTTCCAAAAAATCAAGTTATAAAAAATGTAATTCTGAGTTGATTTACAGATAAAATCTAAAACGTTTGATATGACGTTAATTTTATATTATATAATAATATTATTACATAATGTCCCGATTTGTCAAGATAATAAATACCGATATGGAATATAAACATTCGATTATTTGTATTTTTTATAAAAATATGAAAAAAGCCTTGACTTTTTACTGTTTTTAGTGATATAATCTTTTTGTTCCTTTGGAACGGCAGTTTAATTTGCCGGTGTGATGGAATTGGCAGACGTAGTGGACTCAAAATCCACCGGTAGCGATACCGTGCCGGTTCGAGTCCGGCCACCGGCACCACAACAGGACACCAATTATGATACAATGGGTATCACGATTGGTGTCCTGTTTTTGATAGAAGATCCTACTATAAAAGATTTTGAATATGGAAAGACAGTTGGATAAATCGGAATTTGATGCACATAAGGAGGATAATGTATGAGTTTTTTCAAGAGGGAAAAAAGTCCCAAAGAGGTAAATGAGATTAATAACAAAGAATTAAAGGAAAATATCGCAAATACAGCATTAAGTCTTTTGAGTAAAGATAAAGATTATGAGAATTTGACATATACTAAGGTTGAATTTGGATATTTGTTTGATATTGAGGGGCATGGAATAGAAGCATTGCTTAAAATAATTACAGACAAAACGACGTCTTATTTTGCAGTTCAAGGAACCAATTTAATCAAACTTGATTTTTCAGAAGAGTTATTTGAAACAATGGTTGAGGGTTTCTTGGATTTACATGGATAAAATTCAATTTGGCAACACACACCAAAATTCCAATTTATCGAGCAAACTTTGCATTGCTTTTACTTACTCTCACCTCAATTCTGCTCCGTTTGGTTACTCTTTGGCACGAAAGAAACCTCTTTTGTCTACCAAGACAAGAGAGGTTTTTCATGCTTGACATTTCTGCGTTTTTTGGTAAAATGAACTTAATAAATCGGAATTTGAAAACCATAATTTTATGAGCGATTATTGCTCATTATAGATTATCAATAAAATCCTCAAAAAGCCTTGCAAATAAAGGATTTTTCCAGTCCGCTCACCTTATCCCTTTATAGGATTTAACAACATTTTATTTTACCCTCACTGCCTCATATGGGAAAAATCAAGGAAAGGAAAATCTCACAATCAAATATAACGGGTTGTGGCGATCGGGAAACTGTGATGTATGTGCGAATATATTATACTGGAGGATTTTAATATGGACAATTTCATTTACGACAACAGCAACGGCTTATGGTACAAATTGCAGGGCGACTATTATATCCCTTGCCTAACACTTCCTGAAGAAGAATGCGAACCTATTGGCATTTGGGGGCAGCGACACAAATCATATCTGAAAGAACACAGAAAGCCACCTACACCACAATGCTGATGGAGGGCAAGCTGAACACTTATCTTGTCGAGATTGACAGGCAGGCGCAGGAATGCTTTGAACGGCTTATAGAGGATATGAAGCTGGTGCACAGTATCACAGAGCAGTTAAAGGCAGAAAACGCCTTGGAATGGACGGGGAGAATGAATAATATTTGGGCATGTGCAATGGAGATTATCAATAAAGAAATCATCTACACTTAAAGCAACGTAACACTTGTAACCATGAAATAATGGCGGGGAGGGATAACACCTTACCCGTCATATTTTATTTATTCATACAATGCAGCTTGGCTGTTGACTCTGCCAGATTTTTTATTTCTTCTTCTATTTTGAGTTAGAAAGGATAGTGTAGCGGTTCTTAAAACCTGTAAAAACCTATGATTTTTTCGGTACCCGCTTGACATAGCACAGCAAAAACAGTATAATGTTAATGATCGTTCACTTTATTGACGTAGAAAGGGGGAAATCTATTGCGAACTACTAACGAAGAAACCCGCAGGGCAAAGCAAATCGAGATGATGGAAAAATGCTTCGACTGCTATGCGGAGAACGGATTTTCCTCTGTCGGAATAAAAGCTATCGCAAAAGCCTGCGATTGCAGTGTTGCAACCCTGTATCTGTATTTTGACAATCTCGACGACCTTATCGTCCAGTCCACCGAATACTGTATGAGCAAGGTTGAAGATGAATTTATGGCGAAAGCCCCCACAGATGTGGAGGACTTATGGCGGTTTATTGACGAGATACCATACTGGACGGCAAAAAAGCACGGAAAGAAATACCGCCTGATGTATCAGGTGTATACCCACCCGAAATACAGAGAATACGGCAAGAAATTCTTTGAGGGCGTTGATAAACGATATACGGAATATGCAAAGAGCTTGGCGCCAAAGCTGGGTATTCCCTACGAAAAGCTGACGCCGCTGATTTTTATTTTAATCAGAGCCTGCGTACATTACGCACTGTTTGAGGACGAGTTCTATCTGAAGTCACAAATTGAAACGCTGAAAGAAACACTGGAACTCTTTCTTGCGAAGTACAACCCGAAAAAAACCTTTACACAAGGGAGCATCGGATACTGTTACAGAATAAGTTAAATTTAAAAAATCTCTTAGGAGGAATATTCAATGAAAAAACGAATTTTAAGCATAGTGCTTAGCCTTTGTATGGTACTTATGTTTGTACCGATTTCTGCAAACGCTATGATTATCTATGTGAATTTGAACATAACCGGTGCATCCACATTGACGCTTGAAGTGGAAAGTGGCGACAGCATTTCTAATGTTAAGGGAAAAATCAAAGACCAAACCGGATACTCTGAAACGGCTCAAATTTTAAAGTATAATGGGGAAGTTCTGGAAAACGCAAGAACATTGGCTGATTATAATATTCAGAAAAAAAGCACCATTGAGTTGTCTATTGTAGATTCGACACCCGAAGGTTTGACATATACTATATCCGATAACGAGGTAACGATTACCAAATATAGCGGCACTGCAACCGAGGTTGAAATCCCGTCTATAATCGATGGAAAAACTGTTAAGACTATTGGAACAAATGCTTTTCTAAATTGCACAAGCCTTGCAAGCGTAACGATTCCAAGCGGTGTAAAAACTATTGGGCATACTGCTTTTGCTGGATGCACAAGCCTTGAAAGCATATTCCTGCCCAACAGTTTAAATGATACACAAGCAGGAATTCCAAATACCACATCACAGGTAAAATACAGCCTTGATGAGACAACCGGCGAGGTTACGATTACCGAAATAAATTTAGCCGGCGGTAAAGACAAAGTTGATATTCCGGAAAAGATTTGCGGCTATCCTGTTGTTGCTGTTGTAAAGAGCGAACAACCAAAGGTTGGCGAACACACCTGCAAGGGCGGAACGGCAACCTGCACAAGCAAGGCAGTCTGCGTGGTTTGCGGCAAAGAATACGGCGAGCTTGACAGTACAAATCATAATCTTGAGAAAATTTCTGCAAAGTACGCAACCGTTACAGAAACGGGAAACACAGAGTATTTGCATTGTAAGGATTGCGGCAAATACTTCTCCGATAAGGACGGTAAGAATAGTATTGAACTGAAAGACACAGTAATTGCAAAGCTTCCGCCTGAAATCATTGGGGGATTGGGACAGAGCGTAACAGAGGGAGAAAAGAAAGAGCTTACCTTCCGTTCCAATGCGGCATTCAGCGATTTTATCCGAGTTGAGCTTAATGGTAAAACCCTTGATGAAAAGAATTATGATGTCAAAGAAGGCAGTACGGTTGTAACATTAAAGGCTGACTATGTATCAACACTTTCAGTCGGTGAGCATACAATCGGCATTGTATCGACAAGCGGTACTGCTGCCACAACATTTACCGTTAATGCGAAAGCGGCAGTAAATGGCGATACAAAGTCTCCGCAGACCGGATATAACAGCCATATGGCATTGTGGATTGCACTTCTCTTTGTCAGCGGCGGTCTGATGACTGTTACAGGCGTTTACAGCAAAAAGAAGCGTTCTGCAAAGTAAAACAGAATTAAGCGATTTGTCAAATTTGCATTTCCCCCTCCTGTTAGGTACAATGTATCTGACAGGAGGGATTTTTTATGGAATACAAAAATGACATCAAAATGTATGTAAGTCCGCAGAGCAGGGGTACTGCTCTTTACTGGTTCTATTTCTAAGAAAGTCGCGTAAGAGAGGATATAAGGAAAAGTTCCGAAAAATCGCCGCAGTATACCACAGAGCCCCAGTGCTTCAAAAACGGCACCGCAATATTCCTGTTGCGGTGCCGTTGTGCAATTATGTCATTTTGAGTTTCGTGATGTCGTCGATGCTAAACATTGCCTCCAATGCTAACCGCATTCCCAACTTAAATTCGAGCATGAATGACGTCATCTCATTCTTATCGCCCAGCTCCGACGCACAGTACTTGAACTTCTCAAAGGTCTCCTACTGTACATGCGTCAGCGTCTGCACCAGCTCATCCTCATTTCGGGTCAGTAAATTCAATATGTGTGAATACGTCCCTCTCTTGCTGATGTTACGATTCGACGGGCTGATGTTGCCGTAGTATAGTTCCTCTATGATACTTCGCATCATGTCGACACCTCCTTCGGCAGGGACGCACATTATCAGAATTCACCGGTAATATCCAGCAATATAGCGCATTGTTAGCAAATAAGTAACAATTGGAGTCTTAGTTACTCACTTGTATATAGTTGTGACATTCGTTGGCTAACAGACCGATTGAGAATTGATTCAACGGTTGGGTTTACATTTGTCATAGCAACAAGCTTCGCGAATCGTAAAAAACCTAGCTCTGCTATAAGTTTTCAGATAAATTCATCGGCAAAAAAGGAACTTATCATTGAAATTCCGGTGAAATCAACATTTATTCTTGAGTAAGCATCTAGACGTCGCAAATAGTTGAGACCCTTATTTCTTACACGTTCTCCAGCAATTCTTGTTCTAAAGCCCGTTGCTTCTTCGCGGAGAAGAAAATTCAAAACATTCTCATCATCTATCTTATCTTCGTATGCTATATCACACGGCACATATCCGCCTAGTGCTTCTGCGACCGAAATTTCGTTTGCATAATTAAATGAAATACTCACAGTGGTTGTTGCTTTTCTACGATCTAAAAATGGCAGTCCAGTAAATTTTTTAACAGTTACGTCATTTCTCAACATCAAATATAAGCGCCGTTCTTCGGAACTGATGCTGTTCCAGCGGTTGCCAACAAAATTGTGATAGTTCCATTCACCGTCCACTAAGCGGTAATCTGCATCCCAAGCAACTACGGAGTAGTCCAGTTCCAGTCCTTGGATATCGAACTCTGTCACCACATCTTCCAACTGTGTTTTATACTTGGAACATACTGCTGTCAGATCGGACATACTTGCTTTTTGGAAAATCACTCCGCAAATACCCCCACCAGCCAACAAACAGCTGTTGGCTGCATTTACCACTGCGTCCACGGTCTGATCAGCACACGAGGCGTTCAATAAAACAATCTTGCTCATAATTATGCACCTTTAGTTTTCATAGTTATCCGTCCACATTTCGCACTGGCTGATAACGGTGTCGATGGCATCTTCGTACTGCTCCGGCGGATACTTATACTTTTTCAGCAGGCGCTTGACCATCTTGCGCATAGTCGCTCTGGCCGTTTCTTTCTTTTGCCAGTCGATGGTGCGGTTCTTACGGAGTATTTCCGTTAGTTCGCGGATCATGGCAACAAGGGTGTCGTTTTCGTAGAAATCCTTGATGGCCTGCGGTTTGGTCAGAGCATCATAGAAGGCCAGTTCCTCCTGCGTCAGTCCCAGCGCGTCCCCGGCTTGGTGTGCCTTGGCGATCAACTCTGCTGCTTCCAGCAGTTCCTTGATGACCTCATCGTTGCTGATGTGACCATTATAGTACGCATTCATTATGCGGGTGATCATCTCAGAGAACTTAGCAGACTGCACCACATTGGTACGCTTATAAAGGGACACCTGCTCAGCAAGCAGCTTTTTCAAAATTTCTACCGCAATGTTTTTTTGTTTCATCTTCGATATTTCTTCAAGAACATTAGGGTCAAAGAGGGAGAAGTTTTCACCGACATTGCGACTATTAAACAAGCTAATAACGCCTTCGCTCTGAATACTAGCTTTCAGCAACTCATTGATCTGAGCGTTGATTTCCTTGAGAGACAGGGGCTTACCACCGTTGCCGCCATATGTCAGTTTAATAACGGTGGAGCGCACTGCTTCAAAATATGCTGCTTCCCGGCGTTCTTTATCGGTGGTCATGCTGGAGCAGAGAGACATTGCTTGCTTTGTAAGCATGGCTTCTTTCAAGAAGAGATCCTTGCGATTATGCGCCTTTGGATCCAGTACAAAGTTTGCGCCGTCTGCGATCAACTTTGCCATCGTGAGAGGACTGCCACCGATAAAGGCACTGTAGTCGAAACCATGGAACAGGTCACGACAGACCTGTAGTTTCTCTTGAAACTTTGGATATGCGGTCTTTGCTATATCCATGTCGCCATATCTACTACGGTCACGGGCAGTATACTCCTTCATCGCCGCCTTCAAAGCGCCTGCAATGCCAACATAGTCAACAACCAGGCCGCCTTCTTTGTCCTTGAACACTCGGTTGACGCGGGCGATCGCCTGCATAAGGTTGTATCCATGCATGGGCTTGTACACATACATGGTATGCATAGAAGGAACATCAAAGCCGGTAAGCCACATATCAACAACGATAGCGATCTTCATAGGATCATCGTTATCCTTGAACTTACGAGCCAGTTCTTCTTTGTGGTGCTTGGTGCCTATGATCTCTTTCCAATCTTCGGGATCGTTATTGCCGCCGGTCATAACGACACCGACTTTTTCTTTCCAACCGGGGCGAATTTCCAGAATCCGGCGATAGATCTTCATAGCAATCGGGCGGGAGTACGCTACGATCATAGCCTTGCCAGTGAGCAGGTTGGCACGGTTACTTTCATAGTGAGTGACGATATCATCCACCAGCGAAGTAATCGTGGAGTCTGCGCCGAGGACACTCTCCATTTGCCCCAGCATCTTCTTGCTTTTTGCGATGGTTTCTGCGTTGGCCTGCTGCTCCAGAATATCATAGGTGGAATCAATCAGCGCCAGCGTGTTTTCGTCCAATTTCAAATGAATCACGCGGCTCTCATAGTAAACGGGACGCGTCGCGCCGTCTTCTACAGCTTGCGTCATATCGTAGATGTCTATATAGTCACCGAACACCTCGCGGGTGTTGCGGTCTTTTGCGGATACAGGAGTACCAGTAAATCCGATGAATGTTGCATTCGGAAGTGCATCGCGGATGATGCGGGCATTGCCGACTACGATTCTGGCTTCGGTTTCGCCCTTCTCATTTTCGCTCATGACGATGCGCTCATCCATTCCATACTGGCCACGGTGCGCTTCGTCTGCCATAACCACAATGTTGCGACGAGTGGACAACGGTTCCTCGCGTTCCTCGAACTTAAACATGGTGGTAAAGATGATTCCATTAGCAGTTCTGCCGTCCAATAGCTCTTTCAGATGTTTCTTGCTTTCTGCCTGTACAGGTGTCTGGCGTAAGAAGGCAGCACACTTGGAGAACTGGGAGTACAACTGATCATCGAGGTCGATTCTGTCTGTCATGACTACAATAGTAGGGCTGTCCAGTGCTTCCTGTAGCAGATGGGCATAGAACACCATCGACAACGATTTGCCGCTGCCCTGTGTATGCCAGAACACGCCACCCTTTCCATCGGTCTTGGTAGCGATCTTTGCTTTTTCTACAGCCTTGCGAACAGCAAAGTACTGGTGGTAACCAGCCAATATCTTGAACGCTTTTGCCTGCTCCACGGAGAAGCAGATAAAGTTCTTGATGATATCCAACAACCGCGCCTTGTCAAACATGCCCTCATAGAAGGTGTCGAACTGGGCGTAGGCGGTATTCTCATAGTTGCCGTCTTTGGTTTTCCACTCCATAAAGCGGTCGAGGCCGGAGGTAACGGTGCCTGCCTTATTTGTGGTCAGGTCACTGATTACGCAAATGGCGTTGTAATTGAAAATGGAGGGGATGTCCTGCATGTAGTTGCGGATTTGGTTATATGCGTTTTCTGCATTGACCTCATCCTTGGAGGGGCTTTTCAGCTCCATCAGCACCAGCGGCAGACCGTTGATGAACAGGATAATGTCCGGGCGGCGGTTGTTGCCATTTTCGATGTATGTAAACTGGTTGACTACATAGAAGCTGTTGTTAGTTACGGTCTTGTAGTCGATAAGATACACAATCGATGTGCGTTCCTCGCCCTTGACAAAGTATCGGACAGGTATGCCGTTCTGCAGATAGTCCATAAACTGCATGTTCTTCTGCAGCAGGCTGCCAGTGTCAAAATTGCGAAGCTTGTTTATTGCTTCTGTGATCGCATCCAGAGGCAATCCTTTATTCAGCTTCACAAGACTGTCCATAAGGACAGAATCCAGCAGAGGGCTGGAATAATCACGCTCCATGTTTGGGGCGAAGATGTGGGTATAACCCATATTCTCAAACAGCTCTATGACAGCCTGTTCAAACATATCCTCTGTGAAATGCATAGTGATGCCTCCTTCGGCAGCTATCCTGCCTTTTATTTTGTTTATGGTATTCGTGTAAACGATAATTTAGCGGCTTAAATGTCGATGTCGGACACATCGACCTCACCGCTCATAAGCCGCGGTAGCAAAGAATCTCGAAGTGCTTTCAGTCGCGCGTTTTCCATGGCATTGATACGGATTTGCTCATACATAGGAGAAACAACTGTGGAGAAAGCTGCAATTTCTTTGTCAGTTGGCAGATAGAACTTGTATTGAAGCGTGTCCGATGGAATCGTGCGCTGGCGGCTACCTGTAGACCCCGTAACATGGCTGCACATATAATTAGAGAAGGAACTACTGTCGATCAGCGAGTACAGAAAATCGATTAGTTTTTTATCCTTTACCTTGTACACGATGAACTCGGTGGAGCAAACTGCATTCTGTGTCATGCAGTACGGACGCCATACGCGCTTCGTTGTAGGATTGAGCTTCGATATCATGAAGCAATCCGCATCTACAATGAACTTATTGCTCTTAATTTCGGTTGATAATTCGAACACCGGATAACGGGTTTCGTCAAAAGCGGGGATGCTGTAATGTTCCAACATGGTTGCGGGCTGTTTTATCGGGTTAAAGCTTTTGTTGGAGATAACGGCCACATCGCCCAGAGCAGTCAGTGCCCAACCCTGTGGCACAGGATCATCGCTCCGCAGGCAAAATTGTTTCGCAAAAAGTGTCTGCGCTTGCTGCTGTAAATTATCGTTTATCTTATTGTTAAGTGCGATTTTCTCATCCATCAGAGCAAGCAACGCACCTATTTTCTGCTGTTCTTCCAGCGGCGGAACGGTTAATTCCAGTTCATCCAATACGCCTTGCTGTACACGCTGCCGCCCAGATGATCCTACCATCGATTTGATGGCAATATTTCTGAATGCAGGACTGGTCGCCAGATAGTAAATGAACTGTGGGTCGCTCACACCTACTCTTGCCCTCATCACAATGAATTCAGTTGATCCGAATGCAACTTCTCCGTCTGCCAGAATGTCGACAAATGCAGTCTTTCCGTTTTCAAGGCAAGGCGTAATTCTTGCCATTATGGTATCACCATTACAGAACTTTGAGCCACCAGCAAATTCTGCCTGCTCTGTTGCCGGTATTTTCTTTGTGAACGGCTGCAGCTTATCCATGGCAACCTTTGTTGCCAATGCGCCTTTCTTGATGCTCAGTCGAGGGTTAAACTCGATAAAGTCTGCAGCACGAACGGTTACCCATTCAGATACCATACCCAATCGCCTCCAACTTCTGCCGGATTTCTTCTTCCAGCGAATGGGACTGTGCAAACAATTCAGAAAGTTCGCCGGTCAGTCTGGCCATCTTTTCATCAAAAGGTTCACCGTCATCCTCCTGTTCTTCAATACCAACATAGCGTCCAGGAGTGAGAATATAGTCCTGCTTGGCAATTTCTTCTGTATCCACTACGGCGCAGAAGCCCTTCTGATCCTCCAGTGTACCATCGCAGTATGCCTTATATGCGTCTGCGATCATTGCGATATCTGCATCGGTCAATTCACGCAGCTTTCTGGTAACCATCGTGCCGAGCTTACGAGCATCAATAAACAGTGTCTTTCCATGCTGCTTCTTGTTCTTTGCAAGGAACCACAGGGATACAGGAATCTGTGTTGTATAGAAAAGCTGTGTCGGCATCGCAACGATGCATTCCACCAAATCCGCATTCACGATGTTTTTGCGAATTTCGCCTTCACCGCCGCTCTGAGAGGAAAGCGCACCGTTTGCCAGCACCATACCGATTTTGCCGTTTGGTGCCAGATGGTAAATCATGTGCTGCAACCATGCAAAGTTGGCATTGCCTGCAGGAGGCATACCATACTGCCAGCGCACATCGTCCTTCAGTTTATCCGCACCCCAGCCGGAGAGGTTAAATGGCGGATTTGCCATGATGTAGTCTGCGCGAAGAGTCGGATGGCAATCATTGAAAAAGGTATCCGCATTATAACTGCCAAGGTTAGCTTCGATACCACGGATAGCCAGATTCATCTGTGCCATCTTCCATGTGGTGGGATTAGAGTCTTGTCCGAACACAGAAATGTTGTTGATGTTACCGCTGTGGTTTTCAATGAATTTCGCACTCTGGACGAACATACCGCCGGAGCCGCAGCAGGGATCGTACACTCGGCCATTGTAGGGCTGTAATACTTCGACCAATGTGCGTACTACGCAGGAGGGGGTGTAGAACTCACCAGCCAGTTTGCCTTCTTGTTCGGCAAATTTCGACAGGCAGTATTCATATGTTCTGCCGAGGATATCACGGCTGGAGCCTGCGTCCACCATTTTGATATTGGTGAACAGGTCAACCACATCACCCAGACGGCGCTTGTCTAATTCAGGACGTGCAAAGTTCTTGGGGAGTATATCCTTCAGCCTCTTATTCTCTTTTTCAATCGACCTCATGGCATCGTCGATCACGGTGCCAATTTCGGGAGTGTGTGATTTAGATGAAATGACGCTCCAACGAGCATTTTCTGGAACGAAAAAAATGCCTTCGGAAATGTATTCATCTACATCTTCCTCAAAATCGTCACCTTCTTCCAACAACTGCTGATACTTTTCATCGAAGCGATCGGAAATGTATTTGAGGAAAATTAAGCCCAAAACAACGGACTTATATTCGGAAGCATCGATGTTTCCGCGCAACACACACGCAGCATCCCATATCTGTTTTTCAAAGCCAATATTGGCTGTACTCATATCTGCCATGTCTCTATCTCCTTAATTTATGGATTGTATCTTGTTGTTGTATGGCCGCTCCTGCGCTGCCACAGGATTGCCGCAATAATCCCGACAACTGCCACCGTTGCCAATCCGCAGACGATGAGTACCCAGTGTGCGATGATGAATTTGCCTACGGTGATCACGCCATACAGCACTGCCCAGATTACTATAAACGCAATCAGTCGTATTCCCCAGTGAATTGCGGATCCTCCGAATCCACCGGGCGAAACCTCAAAAGCGATTTTGAATGCGACGATGCCGACCACGTCCAGAATGATGTACTCCCAAATTGCAGGAATAGGCAATCCTAGAGGGTCGGTTGCGATGTCAAATATCAGACTAAAAAGTTCTCTCAAAGTATTAATTCTCCTTACTCTAAAAGTGCTGCTGCGTGTTTTTTATAATCGGCGATAATTGTGTCGGGGGATAAGACCCTCATCTGTCCTGCGAACTGGAACAACCATCCCCAAAATGTCGGGCTAATTTGCACCATAACTGTGGCGGCGCACTCGTCATCACCTATAGGGATCATTTTTGTTCCTTCACCAAATCTATCGTACACTGCGCCTATTAGTTTGTTGCTGAACTGTAGCGTAATCTGAACCGACTGGCCGCCATACATTTTGAATGCTTGCTCGGTGTATCCTGCGACACTTTGACGAAGCTCCATCGCCTTTTCACAAATAGCCTCATCAATTATTTCAACGCTGTCCATTCTGTCAACACGATAGTTTGCTGTATTGTCATGGCGTGCGCTATAAATCATGAGGTAGTAGTTATCTTCGTTGAACACCAAACCGATTGGTTCAACAACATAGTGGTGACCTTCTCTGCGATAGACTCGCTGTCCGTTGGCATCCAAATCGTAATATCTAAAGACAACCTTTTTTTGCTGTTCGATGGCATCCTCTAAATAATCAACAATATAATATATGGATTCGTTGCTGTGTTTTCTGGTGTTGAAACACACCATGTTGCTTTTGAGGACTTCAGCACAATGACTACCACCAAGAGCCGCTATTTTTTCAATCAACGCAGCAGTCTTTTTCTCGGTTATAAAACTGGCCGCCTGTACTGCATCTATGAGTATCTTGAGCTCCGGAACACTAAAGCTGCGATCTTCGATGTAATAGCCTTTTTCATGACTGATCATTGTAGACATGACCTCGAAGCCTTGTTCGTTTAGCAAGGCAATATCTTTGGTCAATGTTCTGCGATTGCAAGTGATTCCAAGACTAATCAGCCTGCTGCAGATCTCCGTAGCGCGGAGGGGATGCTGCTCATCAGTCTCTTGACGCAGTATTTCCATCAGTTTCAGTAGCTTTATTTTCTGGCAATTATCTTTCGCCATAGCGACACCTCCGCTGTATCCCCAAAACCGGATATAATTATACTTAATAAGTATAACACATAGTGGTGCAAAAGTAAACGAAAAACCTGCATTTTTTCGTTACTCTTTTAGCAAAGATGGGATTTTTTTGCTTCAAATCCACACTCTATATTGACTGAATTACCCCTTATTTCTTGAAAGAGTAACCAAAAGTGCTGTACTCCTTCAACCGCCAAAATGCAAAAAACAGGAGCCGGCACGGTTTGCTTAACCGTGCCAACCCCTGCTTTGAGTCGTTTTCGCTGTATTTCGGGCTGTTTTGCCCCTTAAACGAAGGAAACCCCTCTCTTGCCAGTGGTAGACAAAAGAGGTTTCTTTATGCCCAATAGTAGCCAAAGGTTACAGAATTGAGGTAAGAGTAAGTAAAAGTAATGCAAAGTTTACTAGATAAGTTGGAATCTGTTTATAGTATTTATTTTGTGTCTAAAGAAATTTTTAGCTTGTTTAATCTTACAAATAGAATTACAGATAGAATTATTAAAAATGACATTGAGACTAATCCCGTGGGATTTGGACCCAATAGTCCGCTTTTAAGTGATACCGAGCAAAATACCGGTATTTCACCAATGACATTAACAACTCCGTGCATTATTGCTGCATACATACAATTACCCGTTTTCAATGTGACATATGAAAATGTAATCCCCATAACAATACATAATAACATCATCAACGCCATATTAGACCACGGCGCACCGGGATTGTCAATATTGTAATTGAAACCGAGATAAATAAGCGGCATATGAGCCAATCCCCATTCTACGCCATTTATCAATACGGCTTTTTTTGCCCCATATTTATCTACCTGATGCCATAACAGAAATCCTCTCCAGCCTACTTCTTCACCAAGCTCCAATAATTGAATAGGAATACACACTGCAGATATAACAATACATACTATTGCAAATATGAATGGATTTGATATTACTATGCTTTCATCGCCGCCAACTAATTGACTTATTTCAAACACACCGCTGAACTCAGTGCTGAAAACAGAAAAATATAGTACTGCACCAAGAGTTATTACAACAGCGGGAACAAATGCGCAAAATAGCCACATTTTCCAATTCTTCCAAACCTTAAAGGATAACCGAATTTGATTTTTCTCCTTTGTTATACCGCATACAACCAATGCAGTTACAGCAGGAAGCAAAGTGAAGCCCATTTGCAGAATATCATAGAATACACCCGTCTGAAAAATAATTTCTGCTATACCTAAGCCATAGCAAAATACAGCAATTATTATCAGATACAACTTCATAGCTCGATTACTTTTTTTCATATATTGTACCTCGTCAAATTCCGGTTTATCGAGTAAACTTTGCATTACTTTTTGCTGCTTTTACCTCTACTTATGCACCGTTTGGTCGTTCTTTAGCAAATAAAAACCGTTTTGTATCAAAAAGTCAGCTTTTAAGTGTGTTTTTATACCCGATTTTTTATTCTGACACTAAACTCCTTGCCATTTCATTTTTATAATTTGCATATTTCTGCCTAAGCGTGTTACCGCCCTTGTAATAATAATATCCGTTTTACCGTTTTTAATGTCTTTTAGCATTCGCATAAAACTTTTTCTTGTCTTTGAATGTGAGTCGCCCTCAAAATCAAGATAAGTATCTCGCAGCATCCAATCATTACGGCTTGCCGCAAGCTATGTCAGATATCAGACCCGTTCTGAAGCACTGTCAAGTTATGCCGCACTTGTAGTAATGACACAGCAATATATCAATGTGCTTAAAAGGTTACGGCTATGGGTCAACTGAAATACTCTCATTATTCTTCTTTCTGTTATTATTGAGCAAACTTCTCTTTTATTGTCTGCGCAAAAAAATCGTACGGTATAAACCACCGCTTTTTTTGATTCACTTTCATAGAAAATGGATAATTATTAACATCCCGGTTAAGTTCTTTCGTATAAAAAACACCGTCTCGGATGTAATCATAAAAACGATATCCTTCCAAAGCCCAATCGGACTGAATATGGTTCATTTTAGAAACGATGCTTCGGTTTGTGATTTTATCAAAGCAGACAATAGGCGAAGACTCATAATATCTTTCAAGTGCCTTTATCATAACGGGGTCTGATGAGTACATATACATAATATACTCAGCAACTGCGTTTGCAGCAAATTCAATTTCATTAACTTTAATATCTATAAGGAAGATAACCAGTTTGGTTTCGTAGTGCATAACCTGAAGACATTTTCGCCCGTCAACATAGAACAGTTTACAACCCCATTCAAATATTTGGCTGCCTCGTTCTTTCTTTGACACAGCTCTGGCAATCAGAGCATTTTTCGACGTCATTTCCTCGGGTGTTTTAAGTTTATAACATTGCATCGTTTCTTTAGTTGCATAATAAATCATGTCGCTCACTCCAAACAAAGTTATCAATCGAATTTTACAAAATAGATTATTAGAAATCGAAGAAATCTTTTTTGTTCCGATTAAAATTATACATGAAAATTATCGATTATACAAGAATATTTCGCAGTTTTATAATTAAATTATAGTATAAACTTGTCAAAACAAAATAACTGACCCGATTGGCGTATACGCAAATCGGGTTTTTATAATTGTTGAGTTTGTTTTTAAGCTCAATCATCAATATGTTTTTTCACATTGTTTATATCCTCTAATGTTTTTCCCTCAAGCAGTAATAGCTTTTCTGCTAAAAGGCGAGATAATGCGCTGATTACGGCAGATACTACAATAAGATCACCTGTGTCGTTTACAGCAATTTCCGGACAAGGTGCTTTATGATTTAATATAGGGCCGGCAACTACACGCACCTGCTCTATAAAATAATTTGCGGTCAGCTTATGTCGCAAGGCATAAGTATCGTAAATGTTCTTGACCTCATCTTCACTTAAACCAAGCGGAATTATTTTTTGTAACATAGCGATGCTGAAGCTATGCTTGAGTGTGCATATCATTATCATATACGCTATATGAATACGATAGTATTTTTTCTTGATAGGTTCAGGCATATACTTCTTTTGAACATAATTATTTATAGTAGCGGCGGTTATAAATTGCTCCTCCTTAAGCTCCGGCGGCAAATAGTCAAGATAATCCTTTAATAACGCCAAAATTTGCTCCATATAAAGACCCATATTAGGGATATCATCCCATTTAGGCAGCTTGTAATTATTCAAATATTTTTCCCAATGCCGAAGCTTGCTTGCAATAAGCTCGTTGCTATACTCCATAATTTACTCCTTAATGATGAATTATAATCTATATTATATCACAACATATTATAAAATCAATATACTAATTGATTTTTACTTGACATAATCTACTTGATGAGATATAATCATCTGTAAGATTATGTTTCTAAAAACGTTAATCTTACTTTTGAGTATAAAAAGGGAGAGTTTTATATGAAAAATTATGTTATCTTTACAGATACAGGCTGTGACATCAATGCAAAAACGCTTGAACAATGGAATGTTGGATGCGTTGACCTTAAATTCCGTTTTGATGGTGAAGACCGTGATTATGTAACTAAAGATATGGCACCTACAGACTTTTATCAAAAAATGCGTGAAGGTAAGGTTTCTAAAACCTCTGCGGCTAACCTTTCGGACTTTTTAGCTGCATTTGAGCCATATTTACAAGAGGGAAAAGATATTCTTTATCTTGGCTTTTCTTCAGGGCTTAGCAATACTGTCAGCTCCGGTAGGATTGCTGCAGAAGAATTAAAAGAAAAATATCCGGAACGCAAAATTATAATTATAGACACACTGTGCGCTTCCGGCGGTCAAGGTCTTGTTGTATATTTTTCAAAACAAAAAAGAGATGAAGGCGCAGACATTACCGAAAACGCAAAGTATGTAGAGGAAATATTACCTAGGCTTTGTCACTGGTTTACAGTTGACGATCTTGCATACTTAAAGCGTGGCGGTAGAATCAGTGCTACATCAGCTTTTGTCGGAGGCGTACTTAGCATAAAGCCTGTAATGCATGTAGATGACGAGGGGCATTTAATAAATATGCAAAAGGTACGCGGACGTAACCAAGCTATTAAGGCAATAGCTGATAAGTACACGGAGCTTGCAGATGATAAGGAAAACGGAGTTTACTTTATAACTCACGGTGATTGCCTTGAAGATGCAAAATTACTTGAATCATATATCGCTGAACTTCACGGTAATAATTGTGCTGCCGTTATTGACGATATCGGTCCGGTCATCGGATCTCATACCGGACCGGGTGTATTGGCATTATTCTTCCTTGGTAAGCACAGATAAGATGTTTAGAAGAAATTTATAAAAAATTTATTAAACGGTTCTATATATTTTAGCAATTTAAAGGGCAAAAATATCGGCTTTGCTATTGACATAATGCGGAAAAAAGCTTATAATAGCTTTGTTAAAATACGTTAATGAGGTGATAGTATGAGTGGATTTATATGCAATATATTTTCAAAAATCATGTCTTGGTTTTTCTCTACTCGTTGCGCTATCACTATGTTCATTTTTATGAATACAGTGTATTATTTTGCGTATTGCTTTTTTTACTACTTTAGCAGTATTATTAAAGTTCCGCAACGGATGTCCTATTAATTTGCTACACCGGTATAGTACGTACTTGTAAGTAAAAGCGGTTTCCTTTGCGGGATGCCGCTTTTTATTTTTATAAAATGCAAATACAAAATCAAACTTGTATAACAGCCAAATATATATGTAATTATTCTGAAAAGGGGTATTGATAGATGAATGAATTAGAAATTGCACGTAAAAAAATTAACGAGATAGATGCCGAAATGGCACATCTCTTTGAAGAGCGTATGAAGGCCTGTGAAACTATAGCCGCCTATAAAAAGGAGCATGGGCTGTCTATACGTGACTCAGCCAGAGAAGCGGCTCTTATAGAGAGTTCACGTAAAAATATACAGGATGCAAATATTGAATCCTACTATGTTCAGTTCTTAAAGGATACTATATCAATCTCCTGTAAATATCAGTCAAAAATTATCAACGGCATGAGAGTGGCATACAGCGGAGTTGAGGGTGCATTTGCACATATTGCCGCTAAAAAGATGTTTCCTGAGGCGGAGCTTATCCCCTGCCCCAGCTTTACGGACGCTTATCACGCCGTAGAGAACGGAGAATTTGACTGTGCCGTATTACCTATAGAGAACAGCTATGCCGGAGAGGTTGGCACGGTTATGGATCTTATCTTCTCAGGCAACCTCTACTTAAACCAAGTAGTAGACCTTTCTATAAGACATAACCTTATAGCTAACAAGGGCGCAACTATGGACACTATTAAGACGGTAGTAAGTCATCCCCAAGCTTTACAGCAGTGTGCCGGATTTATTAATAAGCATAATCTTCAAACTAAGAATTATTCAAATACTGCCGCTGCCGCAAAGTATGTACTGGATAGCGGCGACCTTACAATAGCTGCAATAACATCAGAGGAAACAGCACAGATATTCGACCTTGAAATTTTAGAAAGCGGTATAAACGATGTACAGAACAATACCACACGCTTTGCGGCACTATCACGTGTACAGAACAAGCCTAAGTCAACGGGCGTAAGAGAAGACGAAAACTTTATACTGGTTTTTACCGTTCAGAACAAGGCAGGCGCATTGGCTCAAACCCTTAATATCATAGGTGCACACGGCTTTAACATGAGAAGCCTGCGCAGCCGTCCGATGAAAGACCTGCAATGGAATTACTTTTTCTATATAGAGGCTGAGGGCAACATAAATAACGAAAACGGTCAGAGTATGCTCAGAGAGCTGTCTGCAATATGTGCAAGACTTAAGCTTGTAGGTACATTCTGCACCAGTAACAAACAGTGAGGTAATAATATGGTTACCATTCCTATTCATTCAAATACAAGAGATTATGATATAGTGCTTGGCTCCGGCGCACTTGAAAATATCAAAGACTTAATTGACCTTAACAGAAAGGTACTTATAGTTACCGACTCCGGCGTACCTAAAGAATACAGCGAAAAGGTTGCCACAGGATGTCTTCACCCTGTACCTGTATGTATAAATCAGGGTGAAGCAAGCAAAAACATGGACGAGTTTACACGTTTACTTTCTACTATGCTTCATGCCGGATTTACACGTGGTGATTGCGTAGTTGCCGTAGGCGGCGGCGTTGTAGGTGATTTAAGCGGATTTGCCGCATCATGCTATATGCGTGGAATAGACTTTTACAATATCCCCACAACATTGCTTTCACAGGTAGATTCATCCATCGGCGGAAAAACTGCGGTTGATTTTGACGGTGTTAAAAATGTTTTCGGTTCATTCTATCAGCCTAAAAGAGTTATTATAGATCCCTCTACCCTGCAAACATTGGACGAGCGTCAGTTACGTGCCGGTTTAGCCGAAGCAATAAAAATGGCGGCAACAAACGATGCAGAGCTATTTACTATGCTTGAAAAAGCCGATGACCTGCACTCGAATTTACCCGAAATAATACGCAGGGCTTTGCTTATAAAAAAGAGCGTTGTTGAAGAGGATCCAACCGAAAAGGGACTTCGCCGTGTGCTTAACTTCGGTCATACTATAGGTCATGCCATAGAGAGTGACAGTGAGGGTAAATTACTGCACGGTGAAAGTGTTGCGCTTGGTATGCTGCCTATGTGCAGCGCATCCGTCCGCTCACGGCTGATTAATATATTAAAGAAATATCAACTGCCTACGGAGATTACACAGAGTGCAGAGCAGTTAATGCCTTATATACTGCATGATAAAAAGAAAAAAGATGCCTGTATAACTACTGTCTTTGTAGACGAAATAGGTATGTTCAGGTTTCAGAATATGCTCCCTGAAGAAATTTCTAATTGTTTGGAGAATATGCAATGAAAAACACACTAGGTCAAAGCTTAACCGTTACATTATTCGGAGAAAGTCACGGTCCCGCAGTAGGTGCGGTGATTGACGGCATAGCTCCGGGAATTGCCGTTAATAATGAAGAAATAGAGCGTCAGCTTACACGTCGCAGGCCTGTTTCTTCTATGGATACACCACGTAAAGAAGCAGACCGTTATCAAATTGTCAGCGGCGTATTTAACGGCAAAACAACAGGCACTCCCATATGTATAATTATTCCTAACGAAAACACACACAGCTCGGATTATAACTACGGAATAGCACGTCCCTCCCATGCCGATTATACAGCATTCTGCAAGTATCACGGATACGAGGATTACCGTGGCGGCGGACACTTTTCCGGCAGAATAACTGCGGCACTTACGGCTGTAGGCGGTATTCTTCTTCCGGCGCTTAATAGTCTTGGAATAACAATAGGTACACATATATTGCAATGCGGAAAGGCTTATGACCGTCAGTTTAATAATATAAAAGAAGATATTGCACAGCTTAATGCCGGCAGCTTTCCTGTACTTGATGCTGAGAGCGAAAAGCAGATATCACAGGAGATACTTAACGCACGCTCTGCCTGTGACAGCATAGGCGGCGTAACTCAGACAGCAATTAGCGGAATTATACCGGGCTTGGGTGAGCCGTGGTTTGACAGCGTAGAAAGTATGCTATCACACGCACTGTTCAGCTTAGGCGGTATTAAGGGTGTCGAGTTCGGCAAGGGCTTCTCCTTTGCAGAGCTTCACGCAAGCGAGTGTAATGACGCATTTAGAATGAACGGCGAAAACGTTATAACCGAAACAAACAATAACGGCGGTATAAACGGCGGCATAACCAACGGTATGCCTATACTTTTTCAATGCGCCGTTAAGCCAACGCCGTCAATATTACAGCCACAGAAAACCGTTGATTTCAGAAAAATGGAAAATTCCGATATTACAATACGAGGCAGACATGACCCTGCTATCATTCGCAGGATTTGTCCTGTTATAGACAGTATTACGGCTATTGTAATCTGCGACCTTTTAGCACAAAGATTCGGTACTGATTTTCTTAAGAAAGGGGCAGAAATATGCAGTACGGTTTGATAGGCGAGCATCTCGGTCACAGTTATTCACGTGAGATACATGAGAAAATCGCAGATTATAAATATGAATTACTGGAATTAAAGCCTGATGAGCTTGGCGACTTTTTAACAAAAAAAGAGTTTTGCGGCATAAATGTTACTATTCCGTATAAGCAGGCGGTTATACCGTATCTTGACGAAGTATCTGAAATGGCTGAAAGTATAGGAGCCGTAAACACTATTGTAAACAAAAACGGTAGGCTTTACGGATATAACACGGATTTTGCCGGTATGCGTGAGCTTATCAGATACGCAAACATAGATATAAAAGATAAAAAGATTATGATATTGGGTACAGGCGGTACGTCAAAAACCGCTCATGCAGTTGTGCAAAGCTTAGGCGCAAAAGATATAATACACGTATCACGCAGAATCGGTGAAAATGCCGTAACCTATGACGATGCAATAAAACTGCATACCGACATACAGGTAATAGTGAACACAACTCCTGTAGGTATGTATCCAAACGAAAATAACAAACCTATAGACATAGAACACTTTAAACAGCTTGAGGGCATTGTAGACGCCGTTTACAATCCGTTGCAGACAAATTTAGTTCTGGACGGTAAAGCCAGAAATATATCTGCCTGCGGCGGATTATATATGCTTGCGGCACAGGCCGTGTGGGCTTCTGCCCTATTTCTAGATAAGGACATTGAGCAAAGTCTTATTGATAAAGCATTTAATTTGGTTATGGAACAGAAAGAAAATATAGTTCTTATCGGTATGCCAACATCGGGTAAAACTACTGTCGGTAAACTGCTTGCCGAGATATCACAAAAGAAATTTTATGATACCGACAGGGTAATAACCAAAAAGATAGGCACTATATCCGACTATATAACACAGAACGGTGAACCTGCATTCCGTGCGGTTGAACGAGAGGTAATAACAGAGGCGGCAAGACTTAGCGGACGTATAATCGCAACAGGCGGCGGTGCCGTACTTGACCCTGAAAATGTTCTGGCATTAAAAAGAAACGGCATTCTTGTATTTTTAGACAGGTCGTTAAACAATCTGAAGGCCGCACCGGATCGTCCGCTTTCATCTGATATTAACAGGCTTGCAAAGCTTTATGAGGTACGTTATCCTATTTATAAGAATGCCGCAGATATTTGCGTGGATGGAGATATGCAACCTTTGGATGTTGCTAAAGCGGTATTAAAGGAGCTTAAAAGATGAAATTTTTAGTTTTAAACGGCCCGAATATTAATTTTCTGGGTATTCGTGAGCCTGACATATACGGCAGACAAACATATGATGATTTAGTTACGCTTGTGCGTGAACACGCCGAAAAGTGCGGAGTTGAGGTTGAATTTTATCAGTCAAATCATGAGGGTGACTTGGTAGATGCCATACAAAAAGCATACTTTGATAAAATTGACGGTATTGTATTTAATCCTGCCGCTTATACTCATACAAGCGTAGCTATCGCAGACGCAGTAAAAGGCACAGGCATACCTACCGTAGAGGTACATATAAGCGACGTGAGCAAGCGTGAGGCATTCCGTCAGGTAAGCTACATAAGAGATGTTGCCGTTAATACCATTACAGGACAGGGATTGGCAGGATATAACCTTGCTATTGATTTTTTAATAAACAGGGTGAAATAAGATGAATGTTAGCATAAAACCCGGCCGTGCAAAGGGTACTATAACTGCACCGCCGTCAAAAAGCTTTGCACATCGTCTGATGATATGTGCGGCTTTGGCTCATGGCAGAAGTACCGTTCACGGTATATCACAAAGTCAGGATATGCTGGCGACTATGGATTGCATATCCGCTTTAGGTGTAAAACATACTTTAAGCAATGACACCCTGACTATTGACGGGGGGCTGTGCGGTTATGCCGACGGTACGGTTTTTCATTGCCGAGAAAGCGGAAGTACACTACGCTTTTTCTTGCCAATAGCTTTGGTTAAACCAAGCGTTGCTGTATTTACAGGCACCGAAAGGCTTATTGAGCGTGGCGTAAGCATATATGAAAAGCTCTTTGAAGAAAAGGGAATTAAATTAAATAAAGACAAAAATAAAATCACAATAAGCGGTGCGCTTACAGCGGGGGATTACACACTGCAGGGCAATATAAGCAGTCAATTTGTCAGCGGTCTTATGTTTGCGTTGCCCCTATTAAGCGGTGACAGCACACTGAAAATCGTACCGCCCGTTGAAAGCCGACCTTACATTGATATAACGATAGATACAATAAAAAGCTTCGGTATAAACATCATAGAAAAAGAGCCGAATTGCTTTTATATCGCAGGTAATCAAAGCTATAAATGCCGTGATGTGAATGTCGAGGGTGACTGGTCAAATGCCTCCGCACTTTATGCGCTTAATTCTATCGGCGGAGATGTGACTGTAACCGGACTTAACAAAGACAGCATACAGGGCGACAAATTTTGTGTTGCCGCACTTAATATGTTAAGAGAACCTAACGCTACTATAGATATATCTGATTGCCCGGACTTAGGGCCTGTGCTGTTTGCTACAGCCGCCGCCTGTCACGGTGCATTATTCACAGGGACAAAGCGACTGAGAATAAAAGAGAGCGACCGAGCCACCGTAATGGCACAGGAGCTTGCAAAATTCGGAATTAAATGTGAGGTTGACGAGAACACAGTTACCGTTCTTCCCGGAGAACTCCGAAAACCCACCGAAATACTGCAGAGTCACAACGACCACCGCATTGTTATGGCACTTTCTCTACTGTGCAGTATAACAGGCGGAGATATAAGCGGCGCAGAAGCAATAAACAAGAGTTATCCAAGCTTTTTTGAGGCACTCTCTGAGGTTGGATTGGAGGTAAGCTATGACACTTGATAAAAAAACAAAAATAGGAATTATCGGTTTAGGACTTATCGGCGGCAGTTATGCACAGGCGTTCTCATCTCAGGGCTTCGAGGTAGGCGCAATAGATTCACGTGAAGAATCCATTGATTACGCCATTGAGCGTGGCTGGATAGCACACGGCAAAAGCAATGTTGACGCCGACTATATAAAGCAGTTTAACATAGTTATCTTTGCTCTCTATCCTCTTACATTTTTAGATTGGCTAAAGCAGTATCAGTATTGTTTAGGTGAAAACACCCTTATAACGGATGTTACAGGTGTTAAGGGATGTATAGTATATAAGATACAGGAGATGCTTCGCAGTGACCTTGAATACATAGGCGCACACCCTATGGCAGGCAGAGAGGTAAGCGGCGTAGAAAACTCTAAGAAAGAGATTTTTAAGGACGCAAACTATATAGTTACTCCTACAGCAAAAAATACAGACTATGCAATCTGTGTGTGCAAAGAGATAGGAACGATACTCGGATTTAAAAATATAACTACGCTTTCACCTGAAAAGCACGATGAAATGATTGCGTTTTTATCACAATTAACGCACTGCATAGCAATATCCCTGATGACCTGCCGTAATACTGCAAGCTTAGCGGAATACAGCGGCGATTCATTCAGAGATCTCACCAGAATTGCAAAGATAAACGATAATATGTGGAGCGAGCTATTCTTACTTAACAAAGAAGAATTACTTAAGCAAATGGAATTATTTGAAGATGCGTTCAAAAAGTTGAAGCAATGTATTGAAGAAGAAAAAAAGGACGAGATTCGTGAAATCATGCGTCTTTCAACATACCAAAGAAAATTATTTGATAAAGGAGAATAAATCCCTATGAATATGGAATTTAAACGTGAAATGCCCACAGCAAGAGTGGTTAAGGAAATGTATCCGCTCTCTGAGGAAATGATCGAAAAAAAACGTGAAAATGATGAAGAAGTCAGAAAGATATTTCAAGGTGAATCCAATAAGTTTTTGCTTGTAATAGGTCCATGCTCTGCTGACAGAGAGGACTCAGTACTTGACTATATCGCACATCTTCGCAAAGTACAGGAAGAGGTTAAGGATAAGATAATAATCGTGCCACGTATCTACACCAATAAGCCACGTACTACAGGTGACGGATATAAGGGTATGCTGCATCAGCCTAATCCAAACAGCTCTCCTGACCTTTTAAAGGGCATTATATCTATCAGAAAGCTTCATATTGAGGCTCTAAGTCAGTTAGGCTTTTCATGTGCAGATGAAATGTTATATCCTGAAAATCATCAGTACCTTTCAGACTGTCTGTCATATGTTGCAGTAGGTGCAAGATCGGTAGAAAATCAGTTGCACAGATTAACAGCCAGCGGCCTAGACATACCTGTAGGTATGAAGAACCCGACAGGCGGCGATCTGTCTGTTATGATGAACTCTATAACAGCCGCACAGCATCAGCACACATTTGTTTATTCGGGCTGGGAGGTTCACAGCAAGGGTAACGCTCTTACGCACGTAATCTTAAGAGGTTATGCAAATAAGCACGGACATCCCGTACCTAACTATCACTATGAGGATCTGCAATTCGTAAATGAATTGTACAATAAGAGCGGACTTGAAAATCCGTCTGTTATAGTAGATACCAACCACTCCAACTCCGGCAAACGTTGGGACGAGCAACCACGTATAGCAAAAGAAATAGTACACAGTATGCACCACAGTGAGGATATACGCAGACTTGTTAAAGGCCTTATGATAGAATCATACCTTGTAGACGGCTGTCAAAAACCCGGCGGTGATGTTTACGGCCAATCAATCACAGACCCATGCCTTGGCTGGGAGAAAACGGAGAAGATAATTTATGAGCTTGCAGACTTACTCTAATAAATCAAAAATCAAATCAAAAAACAGCCTTAGAATTGTAGACATTACATGTATAGCAGTTACAGCGGCCTGTATAGTATTATGCTCTTGGCTTACTATCCCCTATACCGTACCGTTTACAATGCAGACATTCGCCGTATTTTTTGCGTTAGAATTTTTAGGCGGCAGAAACGGCTTTATTTCAATACTTATTTATATCATGCTTGGTGCAGTCGGATTGCCTGTTTTCTCAGGATTTAAGGGCGGAATAGGACATTTGCTAGGACCTACAGGCGGATATATCATCGGCTTTTTGGCTTCTGCGGCATTGTATAAGCTGGTAGAAAAATTACTCAAAAAGCACTTTGCTATACGTATGACAATGCTTATACTGTGCCTGTTTGTATGTTACGCATTCGGTACGGTTTGGTTTATGTACGTTAGCAATGTAACCCTTTGGTCAGGATTATGCTTATGTGTATTTCCATATATCGTACCTGATGTACTTAAAATACTGCTTGCAATGTTTGTTGCTAAAGAGGTAAGAAAGGCTGTTTACAGATAATATTTACTATAATATAGGCTATATAATAGAGGGGTTGTGTTTATGATACAGCCCCTCTTTTAATATTAATCTGATATTTTTTATAAAAACTCTGATTTAAGCGGCAGATTTTTTATTCCAATAACGTCTAAAGAATGAAAGGCCATGATAAAGACAAAGCCTTTCAGAAAGGAGCTAAAAAATGGATAACGGTGCAAGTAGCTACCGCCGTTTCATTCATGGTGATGATGCCGGTCTTGCAGATATCATAGATGAGTACTATGACGGACTGACTTTTTATCTGAATACCTATGTGAGAAATCTTAATACTGCCGAAGAATTAGCCGAAGATACCTTTGTTAAATTAGCAACAAAAAAGCCCCGATTCAACGGTAAATCTTCCTTTAAGACTTGGCTGTATTCCATCGGCAGAAATATTGCCGCTGATAGCCTGCGGCATAACTCAAAGCGTGACATAGTTCCGATTGACGAGTTTTCCGATATGATTGCAAACGGTGATGATGAGATAGAGCAAAGCTATCTCTTAGAAGAACGCAAGATAATAATTCATCGTGCAATGCAAAGGCTTAAGCTTGAATACAGGCAAGTTCTTTGGCTTACATATTTTGAGGAATTGAGCAATAAAGAGGTAGCTCAGATAATGAAAAAATCTCTTAATAGTATAGAACATCTTGTCAGCAGGGCAAGGCAATCACTTAAGGCCGAGCTTGAAAAGGAGGATTTTATTTTATGAGAGAACATACAGATGTATTTAACAATGTTTTACATCGGAGAGATGAATATAATATGGAGCTAAAAAGGCGTAGAGGAATTTACATCAAAGCAATGGGTATAACAGCCTGCCTATGTCTGGCTATATTTGCCGGCATTATTACATGGCAGCAAGTAAGCTTACACAATTCATCGCCTCAATCACCTGTTGATACCCCTGCAAGCACTGTTTCAATAAAGTATAACGGTTACGGTGATATTATATACGGAGAAGTACACGAAATCAAAACTTGGGACGAGTTGACTAGCGCAGAACGTTACAGTGCCTTAAAAATTGACAGTAATGAGTATTCCTCATTGACGGTTTATGTCGATACGGCTGATATAGGTAACAAGCTGGGTACTTATGAGGTATCAGGATATGACGAATATGATAAACGCCACAGTATTGAGGCTGATGTATTCGCTATAAACAAAGTATCTGAAAAATGTGCCGTTTATGTAAAGCTTGATGATATCGATGGATATATAGCTTTTGTAAATCCTTATTATAAACCGGAAAACTTAGGGCAATTTATCACGGATCTTAATTTGACCGAAACACTTAGCTTTGGCTCAGCATATTATGAATATACACAAAACGCTGTATCTGAAACCGTTATTTATGATGATTTTGAAGATAAAACTGCGTGGGATATTCTACTGAATAAGACAGATATTCAAAATGTACTTGACTATGATACTATGAATTTTGATGAACAAATTATTAGTATTGCTGTTGATATGCCGGAATTAGGATATACAAATAGGTCTATGTGGCTAACCAAAGACGGATATTTGCACACAAATATACTTGAAACCGGCAAGGCATTCTTTATAGGTAAAGATACGGTAGAAAGATTTACGGAAACCGTAATTAACACCTATACCGGTCATAAAATCAGTTACACAAATACACAAGAAGGCGCAGAAAGTGCCTCCGCAGAAAATTCCCCTGAATAATTATAAAAATAACAAAGCTTATCCCCAAATAAGTAAAAAATATATAATTCCCTTAGTGTAGCATCGAATTTTTTGTTTTTTCAGTTGTCTACTCTAAGGGGATTATACCCTGATTCTGTCACTTCTATTTTGTAACTTTTTTTACTACCAGTTGACAAAAGTGGGAATTTAATGTTAAAATATTCATTGAAAATAGCTCCTTTGATATTTTGTTTGTTTTGCCAGTAAACATTATATCACTTTTGGAGTCTATTTTCTTTTTTATTTGTCACCTATCAATCATTATATAAAAATAAGTAAACAAACATACTAAAACTTGATATAGATGGAAATTTGAGCTATTGAAATCAGTTTTTATCTACTGTAAGACATCTTTCTTACTACAGATAATTGCATTTTTCTCTTGACAATTCAATAAAACTGTACTATAATAAAAATAACAATCATTCTTATATTTTATAAAAAAGAGCATTAATTCTGCTCTTTTTAATATACAAAAATTTTAATTTATATTAAATAAGGAGAGAAAAACTATGAAAACTTATAAGTGTAAAGTATGCGGCGAAGTATTTACCGTTAAAGACGGTGAGCAGGCAGTATGCCCTAAGTGCCGTCAGAGTGGAGATAAGCTTGAGGTTATTAGCAACAAGTATGTAGGTACTCAGACAGAAAAAAATCTTGAGGCAGCATTCGCAGGTGAATCACAGGCAAGAAACAAATATACATATTTTGCTTCTGTAGCTAAAAAAGAAGGCTACGAGCAAATTGCCGCTATGTTCCTTAAAACAGCAGACAACGAGAAAGAACACGCAAAGATGTGGTTTAAGGAGCTTTCAGGTCTTGGCAATACAGCAGAAAACTTAAGTGCAGCCGCTGACGGTGAAAACTTTGAGTGGACAGATATGTACGAAGGCTTTGCAAAGACAGCAGAAGAAGAAGGATTCCCGGAGCTTGCCGCTAAGTTCCGTATGGTAGGTGCTATCGAGAAGCACCATGAAGAGCGTTACCGTGCCCTTCTCAACAATGTTGAAACAGCAGCCGTATTTGAAAAGAGCGAAGTTAAAGTATGGGAATGCCGTAACTGCGGTCATATAGTAGTAGGTACTAAGGCACCTGACATCTGCCCTGTATGCGCTCATCCACAGTCATACTTTGAGATAAACGCAAAGAACTATTAATATAAGATATAAAATCAAATAAGTCTTTAAATGGACTGTAAAACTTATAGTTTTTACAGTCCATTACTTTTGTATATTGAGTAAAACGATATTATACAATTTTTTATTACCAAAAATTATCATAAACTATTGACATTTGTCACATTGTGAGTATAATGTATATGTCTAACTTATGTTATATAACGCACAATTTATTAAAAGGGGGGGAAGAGTATGCCGCCAAAGACTAAATTTACCAGAGATGATATTATTAACGCTGCATTTGAAATAGCAAGACAGGAAGGCTTTGATTCTGTTGTAGCACGCAATGTAGGCAAAAAGTTAGGCTCTACAGTCAGCCCTATATTTACAGCGTTTGAAAATATGGAAGAGCTTAAGAAAGAAGTTTACTATTTAGCTAAAAAAAGATGCAGTGACTATCTGTGTGAATGTGTAAAATACACACCTGCGTTTAAAGAATTCGGCATACGCTGGGTTCAGTTAGCCTTTAATGAACCTAACCTTTACCGTCTTGTTTTCTTAGGTGAGGGTGAAGCACTAAACAGTGTTGACTCAATACAGGCGTGGTTCACCGACATAATCGATATGCTCGTCAAAGAATCTATGCAAACATTTGACATAAGTCAGGAAGATGCGCTAAGGCTTATCAGCCAGATGATAATACACGCTAACGGTATAGCCGTATTCGGTATGAAGCACGTTGCCAGCTTTGATATGGCACAAACCGGCAGACTTTTAAGCGAAGCCTGCATCGGACTTGTTATTATGTATAAAACGGCCGCCGGTACATATAATCCGGAGCTTGCCTCACATATGGCATCGGCAATAGCAAATATACCGAAACAAATAAAAAAATAATTAAATATGAGGTGATAATGTGGAACACATTATAAGTATTAGCAACTTAAATAAATCCTTTGGTGAAGTTAAGGCGGTACAAAACCTTTCCTTTCACGTAAAAGAGGGTGAACTTTTTGCATTCTTAGGAGTAAACGGCGCAGGTAAAAGTACCACAATCTCTATCATGTGCGGTCAACTCGCAAAGGATAGCGGAAACGTTGAGATATGCGGAAAAGACATTGATAAAAATATGAGAGAAACCTCACGTAATCTGGGCGTAGTTTTTCAGAATTCGATGCTAGATCAGGTATTATCCGTTAAGGATAATTTGAAGTCAAGAGCCGCCCTTTACGGAATTACTGGTAAAGCGTTCAAGGCTCGCCTTGCAGAGCTTGCCAAGGCTCTCGACTTTGAGGATCTTTTGGACAGAACCGTGGGTAAGCTTTCAGGAGGACAACGCCGCAGGGTAGACATAGCACGTGCGCTTTTGCACCATCCTAAAATTCTTATCTTAGATGAGCCTACCACAGGACTTGATCCGCAGACAAGAAAGCTTCTATGGAATGTAGTTTCAGAACTACGTAAGAAAGAAAAAATGACTGTTTTTCTCACTACTCACTATATGGAGGAAGCCGCTGACGCAGACTACGTTATAATCCTTGACAGCGGCAAAATTGCCGCAGAGGGTACTCCGCTTGAACTGAAAAACACATATACAGGCGACTTTATAACACTATATAACGTTGATGAAGAAAAGGTAAAAGCACTTGGATATAATTATGAAGCTATCAGAGATGCCTACAGAGTAGCCGTACCAAATACTGCCGCCGCAACAAAATTAATAATTGAAAATTCTGACTTGTTTGCTGATTTTGAGATAACTAAGGGTAAAATGGACGACGTATTCTTAAATGTTACAGGTAAAAAATTATCAGGAGGTGCAGAGAAATGAAAGAACTTTTCGCTATGATAAAGCGTACAACCAAGCTTTTCTTCAAGGATAAGGGTATGTTGTTTTCTTCACTTATCACACCGCTTATTCTTCTTGTTTTATATTCTACATTTCTTTCAAATGTTTATAAAGACAGCTTTGTTTCAAACCTACCGGAAATGTTCACGGTATCTGACAGCATAATTGACGCGCTTGTAGGCAGTCAGTTATTATCTTCTCTGCTTGCAGTTAGCTGCATAACGGTTGCATTTTGCTCTAACCTGATAATGGTGCAGGATAAAGTAACAGGCGCTATCCGTGACATAACTGTGACACCGGTGAAAAAATCAACACTTGCACTCAGCTATTACATATCTACGGTATTTTCTACATTAATTATCTGCCTGATCGCCACAGGTGCAGGATTTTTATATCTTGCAAAAATGGGCTGGTACCTTACATTTACCGATGTATTGTTAATACTGCTTGACGTATTTCTTCTTGTTATGTTCGGTACTGCACTTTCATCAATTATCAACGTATTTCTTACATCGCAAGGACAAATGTCCGCTGTAGGCACTATTGTAAGCTCAGGCTACGGTTTTATTTGCGGTGCATATATGCCTATATCTAATTTCTCAACCGGACTGCAAACAGTCCTCTCATTCTTACCGGGTACATACGGTACATCACTTATACGCAATCATATAATGCGCGGTGTATTTGATGAAATGGGCAATGTGGGCTTCCCTGCACAGGTAGTTGACAGCATTAAGGACTCTATCGACTGCAACATCTACTTCTTTGACAATAAGGTAAGCACAGGTACAATGTTCGCTATAATGTGCATTACGGTAGCCGTACTTGTTCTTATATATGTTATGATGAACTTACTTAAAAGAAAGCAAAAGTAATAATTAATTTACAGCGCAGATAACGGTTAGCATTTAATAAAAAGTCGATATCTGCGCCATTTTTATAATATGAGATTTTTATATCAGGATAAAGCATAGATATTTACTCAAAGAAGGGGTCAAATGATATTAACAACAAAGCGACTTATACTTCGCCCGTGGCAGGATTCTGACGCAGAGGACTTATATAAATACGCATCAGATGACCGTGTAGGACCTGCCGCAGGTTGGCCACCGCACACAAGCGTAGAAAACAGCCTTGAAATTATAAGAAGCGTTTTTTCTGAACCTGAAACATATGCAGTATGTTTGAAAGAAAACAACAAGCCTATAGGAAGTGCAGGAATTATGATGGGCAAATACAGTAACTTAAATATACCCGATGATGAGGGCGAAATAGGTTACTGGTTAGGCGTACCGTTTTGGGGACAGGGACTAATACCTGAGGCGGTAAACGAGCTTATCCGATACGGCTTTGAGGATTTAAGGCTAAAAAAGCTATGGTGCGGATACTTTGACGGAAATGAAAAATCACGCCGTGTACAAGAAAAATGCGGCTTTAAATACCAATATTCACACATAGTTTATTGGGATCTGATGAAAGATAACTTAACTGAACACATATCATTATTAATTAATCCAAAGGAGATTTGAACATTGAATATAACTATAATACACGGTCAAAATCATAAAGGTTCTACATACCATATAGCACGAATGCTGGCAGAGAAAATAGGCGGAGATATTACGGAATTTATGCTTCCCCGTGACTTTGATGAATTTTGCGTGGGATGCGTAACCTGTATGTGCAAAAGTGAAACACTCTGCCCACATTATGAAAAGCTAAAGCCTATTACCGAGGCAATAGATAAATCGGATGTAATAATCTTCGCAAGTCCTGTTTACGTATTGCACGCCACAGGCTCAATGAAAGCACTTCTCGACCATTATGCGTACAGATGGATGGTACACCGCCCTGAAGAAAAAATGTTTAAAAAGCAAGCCGTATGTATATCTACAGCCGCAGGTTCAGGAATGAAGAGCACCATGAAAGATATGGCTGACAGTACATCATTCTGGGGCATTCCTAAAACATATAAGCTAGGCATGGCAGTAGCAGAAACATCGTGGGATAGGGTCAAGGACAGTAAAAAAGAAAAGGCAGAGAAAAAAACAACTGCATTGGCTAAAAAAATCAACAGAAAACACGGTAAAGTTAAAACATCACTTAAAAGTAAAATAGTATTCAGAGTTATGCGCCTTATGCAAAAGAACGGATGGAACGACGCCGACGTTAATTACTGGAAAGAAAAAGGCTGGCTTGATAAAGCACGTCCGTGGAAACAAATTTAAATACATAAAAATCGGTATATCGTTACGCACAGTTAAGATATACCGATTTATTTGTTATAATATCATTATGATTTAGTTTTTCTTTTAAATTCAATTTTTTGTATATACCCTATTATCTGTCCTGACAAGACTACGGTTAATAGTGAGTAAACTATCTTTTTCAGCGGAATATAACTAAGCGACAAAGTAAGCACAATAAGATCACTTATAAGATATATCCATTGTATTTCTTTTTTCATTATTTTTGATAAGCTCATTGCCAAAGCGTCATCTCCACCGGGCGCACCGCCTGCACGTACGCTCAGTCCTACACCTACGCCAACAAACACAGCACCTATAATTGCCGCCGCAAGCGGATACTGCTCTATATTAGGATATATCGGAGGAAATTGCTCAAATATAGCATAAAAAAGTGAAAATCCACCTCCTGCTACGGCACTGTAAAATATAAATTTACCGCCCAGCGTTTTATATCCGAGCAAATAGCACACAATGTTAAGGATAAGTCCTGATATAGCAGGCGAAAGCCCAAACAGTTGATACAATAATAATGTAAGTCCGAGTACTCCGCCCTCTGTCACGCCTGAAAACGAATGAATATTATAAAGTCCAAAGGCGAGTATAGAGCTGCCAAGCAATGCAATAAGACAATTCTTTATTTTTATGTTTTGTATCATACGGTTCTGTTCCCCCCTATTTTGTTGATATTGATATTCTGCGCCGATATAATTACATAAAATATAAACTATAATACAGCTTAATCGCAAGGTAGTGTTTTAAATTAAAATCAATGATGAGAGCTTTACAGCAGATAATTAAGACGTCTATGTATGAGTAATACACGTCAATTTATACAGATACACATTAAAACGGCACTATTGGCTATCCTGTCAATAGTGCCTTAATTATGTTAAGAATAATTCAATAAGCCTTCATACTTATGTTTAAATCTACATTGCCCTCAATACCGTCAATAGAGCCGGTATATGAATATTGCCATATATCATACCTATAGTTAAAGCTTGCATTGCCGCCATCCTCAGTAAGCCAGATATCATAATCCTTAAGCGCTTCTAAGTCATATTTAAGATATGCTATCCTCTTTGACATATAGATTGCCGGAGTATAGCCTGCTTGCTTTACGGTTTCACAAAAAGCTTTTGCACATTGATTCAGTGTTTCTACTGAAACATTGTCAGTACGGGCTTCGTTAGTTCCTATTACCTCCCAGTCGAAGGCAATAGGATATGTAATATCGTAATCCTTGATAATCTCTAGCAAGGTATTAGCCTCATCAACAGCCTCCTGAACACTAGTGGCCTGTGAGAAGAAATAACCGCCAAGCTTGATACCAGCCTCGTCAGCCGCAGCAAGGTTTTGACGGCACATCTCATCAACTACTATGTTTCCAACTTCTCCATAGCCTCTGAAACCTATTCTTATCATAGCAAAATCTATGCCTGCTTGCTTTACTTTGTGCCAATCAATATTACCCTGAAATTCAGAAACATCTATTCCGGCAGCAGAGCATTTTTTACCGTCAACGTAATATTCTTTTATTCCGTTACTTTCAATAAAGTTCTCATCACTGTAGCAATTTTTGTCTACACCCTCAAGTTCACTTATCCACATTTCTCCCAGATAACTGTCTTTAAGGAGTATCTTTCCGCTGCCGTCTGAGTCCACATTAGGGTTATCATACTCTGTTATTTCCCATTTATCAAGTGCATCGTCACCGCCAAGCGATAAATGCCAACCGAATTTTTCGGCACACAGCAGTACGGATAAGATAAGTATAACCAATATAAGTAAAATTATAATAATACTAGTAAGTATATTTTTATGTTTTTTCTCAAGAGCCGTTACGGTCTGAGCAGTTACAATACTATCAGTCAATAGCTTAGGCTGTTGATTTTCGCTTTCTTCGGGTAAGATCTCATTTTTTGATATTTCTGTAGTTTCATTCATCATGATCACTTGCCTTTCATTTTTAACTTATGTATTGTTTATACTCTCTTTACTACGTGAGAAACTTTGATCTTGTCAAGTGATGACTTTATCATAGAAAATGATGCCGCAGCAACAAATATGTATCCTACCACCAAATCTCTTACATAATTTGCCTTAATATCTACATCTTCTCTTAAGAAATCAGGTATAAGCTTATAGCAAGCAGAGAATGAATAATCAACATTATAATAATCTGAGAATGCAGACTTAATATCAAGCGCCAAACCTATATTTTGTGAAAGATATACCGTTAAAATTACAGCAATAACCGAAATAACTACGCCGACCTTTGTCATCTTGCCACCCAAAAGCTCATATCCCTTAAATGCCAAGGCAGCTATGATAAATCCTACAATACCTGAAATATATCCCAACTGTCCGACAAGGACCCACAGTACGCCGCCTAAAATAGCGCCCAAAATAGCACCGGTTATTCCTAGCACAACGTTACTTTTGCGTGCGTTATCATTCAGTCTGCGCTCCGCATATACTGCATCAAGCTTTCTGTAACATTCGTCACATATATTCTCATATCTACTCTCTACTTGAGTTAATGCAGTAGTCGGATTTTGCTGTCCGCAGATTGCACATCCTGTTGGTAAAGAATTTGAATAGAAGCATGACGTACATATATCCAACAACTCATGAACCATATCTGCATACTTAACCGAATTTATTTTGCGTGAAAGAGTAATAGTAAACACCTTACCGTCAAAGCTATGTGTACCGAACATTGTGTTCATTTTTAGTCTTTGTACAAGGTTATTAACTATCTGCTCATTATCGCTTATCTCAAAGCTTACATTTATGCGTATTGTAGCCGGCAGATTTGCGTTATTTATCAACACATAGTATCCGTTATAAATACCGTTTATTAAGTCTTTGCGGCTCTGCATTAAAGAGGCATTGCCTGAAATATGTGATAATATATTATTGTTCATTACATTTCCTCCGTGTTAATAGAAATTTATATTAATTAATTTTATCATATGCTATTTAAAAAATCAATACAATTATAGAATTTTGTCATAATACTGTATATTCTGGTATTTTCAGCGACTTCTAGTCCTATTGCTCCTTTTATCTATGAATAAGCCCTTAATACCCAATACAATAAGCATTGCTCCGAATATCTTGGCGAGCAATGAATTATCGGTAAAAGTGGCTATCCAAAACCCTAACATCGCTCCGCCTGCTCCAAGCAATGAAAACGGTACGGCTATTCTCCATTCGATTAAATGCTTGCGTGAATAGATAAATATAGCGGTTACAGCAATGGGTATAAAGAAAAGCAGATTAATTCCCTGAGCTCTTGTCTGATCTATCTGTGCAAAAAGCGTAAGATAGATAATAAGTATTCCTCCCCCACCTATGCCCATAGCACCTATAGCGCCGGATAACAGTCCACTGATAATATACATAAACCAAGTCATTTTGTCATCATCCTATACCCTGCCCATATCATAAAGGCAGAAAATATCTTTCGCATTAATTCAGGTTTGATTTTAGAGAGTATCCACGTACCTATAAGCGACCCTAAAACACCAAACGGCATATACGGTATGGCATCACTAAGTGTTACCTTATCCCCCATAAGGTACATACCGGCACTTACAAGGCATACGGAACATATTATAGCCACAGAGGTGGCATGAGCCTTTTTATCATCTATCTTAGTCTTAAGCAATGGAACTATGACCATACCTCCGCCTGCTCCAAGCAAACCATTAACTATTCCTGCCATAAATCCGCCAAGCCAAAACAAAAGACGCTTCATAACATCGTCACTCTTTTCTAAAATTCATACATATGCTGTATTATTTGAATTATCTTCCAAAATATACACCTTGCTTTTGGGTAAGATATATTTATCCGCATATTTCAAAATTATCAGAGAATAAAATAAACCCGAATACGCAATAAAGCATATCCGGGTAAATTAGTTATAAATATTATATTCTGACGTTTAACAAATTAATCTCTTGTCCACTCACCTAATGCTTCGCACATCTCAATGATTTTATCCACTGTTGTACCAACGAGTGATGTGTCACAATACTTAACGTTAAGATCCTCAATAGTTACGTCATAATATACTTCGTCAGCAGACATCATATAGTTGTAGCTGTCCTTTGCATCTTCCTCGGTATAATATGTAACATCATACTTAGCCTCAATAACAGCACCCTCTTCAAAGATGAACATAACGGTAGTCTGGCACTTTTCGTCCTCATATGTGCAGGTAATGTTATTGCCAGGTGTAACCTCGGTAGAAATATCATTACCGTCAACTATGACAGCAGAAGAATCTACGTTTGTATTAAAACCTGTACCTGTAGCTGAGTTATCACCTATAGGATTATTATCAGATCCTTGTGCATCGTCCTCACTGCCATTACAAGCCGTTAAAGCAAAAACCATAAGTACAGATAATAAAATTGCAATTATACGTTTCATGAATATCCTCCGTCTTTAACATATGTCATAATTCGCAAGTAAAACACCTACGAATTATGACCACTTTGAAAACTATATTTATTACTTAAAGATCTTTATATACTTGCCGATTATCGGGAGCTCTTTTGCCTTACCCTCTGCAGCATTTACAATGCCTATAATGGCGAAAGCAAGGACAATAAGCCATAAGATTGCTTGAATAGCCACTACCCAGCCAGGAGTAACCTGTTGAGGTATCCACCCATATACTTTGGTCACTTTAATTAAGCCTAACAAAAATGCAAGTATGCCAACACCGATATCAACTAACATTAAGTTCATACCCTGCTTTGCGTGATACTGTGCATACGGTGACTGCTTTGCTCCGAAATAAGGTATTAAAGCGAATAAACCAAAATATGAGAGTATTGCCATAAACTTATTCTGCTGAATATCCATAGGATTAAATGCCGCAGTAGAATCAGGGGTGTTAAAGAACTTTTGGAATGCGTTAGGTTGACCGTTCACTCCGTTAGCATAAGGCTGTTGTTGATAGCCCTGCTGATAACCCTGTTGATATGGCTGTTGATACGGTTGTTGAGCCTGCTGTTGATACGGCTGTTGTGCCTGCTGTTGTGGTTGCTGTTGTGCCGCAGCAGTATCTCTGCCGCATTGAGGACAAAATCTTTCGTTGTCTTGCATTTGAGCACCACAATTTCCGCAAAATTTCATACTAATCTCCTCCGTATTAAAAATTTATATTTATTAACGATTATTCAATGATATCAAGTAATGAGTCAATAGCTGAATTGATTTCTTCATCGCCTGAATAAACGTAATCACCATCAAGTATTTTTTCCTGAACAGCATTTGTGATATCCTCTATGTCAGACTCAGTATATCCAAACTGTTCAAATACGCTTAAATCTCCGTCAAGTATTCCCATAAATATATCGGCAGCCTGTGTGATTTCTTCTTCAGAACCATACTGGCTCATATCAGCTTCGCCGTCACCAAAGGCTACATCTATCCATGACTGAAAGAAGCCGGAAAGTGCATCGCTTGCTTGTTCGATATCTTTTTCATCAAACTGGGAAACTATATCATCAAGGTTGCTGTCAAAATCCTTTTCTAAATCGCCTGTAAAGTTTTTTATAGCCTCATTATCAAATATTTTGCCCTCGACTGAATTCATGATATCATCTATATCAGACTTGGAATACCCGAACTTCTCGAATAAGTTTAAATCTTCGTCAAGTATGCTCATAAATTTATCGGCAAACTTCATTATATCTTCGTCTGAGCCAACATCACCGATTTCAGCATCGCCTTCATCCAATGCTAAATCTATCCATGACTGGAAGAAGCCTGAAAGCGCATCGCTCGCTTTATCGATATCTTTTTCATCAAACTGTGAAGTTATATCTTCAAGGTTGCTGTTAAAATCGTTTTCTAAATCGCCTGTAAAGTTTTTGATAACCTCTTTATCTGAGTTATCATCCGCATCATTGTCAGAGAGTAAGTTATCGAAGCTACCTATCAGACGATCAAAAAATCCTTCTTCCGAATCGCCCTTAACGGTATCCGCTATATAATTAACTATATTCCTAAAATTAACGATTTTGTTAATTGTGTCCTTGTACATATAATAAAGGCCACCAAATAACAAGCCAAAGATGAGCGTAATAATCAGGAACGCTCTTGCAAGAGACTTTTTATTGTTCTTACGGCAACCGCCGCATGCCCATACTATTGTGATTATCCAACCGACTATCGGAATCAACATAAGCAATATACTACCTACATAGCCCCAAGTGGACATAGTAGCATACTTGCTCTTCTTCTTTGGCTTGAAATCATACTTTCTGAGGATTTCTTCCGCCATTTTTTCAGGGCTCATAGGAGTTTCTGCCGCAACACTTGTTTCCGGATTTGTTTCTGGTTTAACTTCTTGGTTAATTTCCTGAACAACTGGTGCTTCTTCCACTTTATTTCCTCCAGTCTTACTTTCTTCAACAACCGCCGCAGTAGCCATTACCGGAGCTGCAACCGCTGCTGCAGGAGCTACTGTTTCAACTACTGGTGTTGCCACTTCTGCTACAACTGGTGCTTCCTCAACTACCGGAGCAGCCTCTTCTGCTACAACAGGTGCTTCTTTAACTACCGGAGCAGCCTCTTCCGCTACAACAGGTGCTTCCTCAACTACCGGAGCAGCCTCTTCTGCTACAACTGGTGCTTTCTCAACTACCGGAGCAGCCTCTTCTGCTACAACTGGTGCTTCCTCAACTACCGGAGCAGCCTCTTCCGCTACAACAGGTGCTTCCTCAACTACCGGAGCAGCCTCTTCCGCTACAACAGGTGTCTGCTCAACTACCGGAGCAGCCTCTTCCGCTACAACAGGTGTCTGCTCAACTACCGGAGCAGCCTCTTCCGCTACAACAGGTGCTTCCTCAACTACAGGGGCAACCTCTTCTGCTACAACTGGTGCTTCCTCAACTACAGGGGCAACCTCTTCTGCCACAACAGGCGCTTCCTCAACTACCGGAGCAGCCTCTTCTGCTACAACTGGTGCTTCCTCAACTACAGGGGCAACCTCTTCTGCCACAACAGGCGCTTCCTCAACTACCGGAGCAGCCTCTTCTGCTACAACAGTCGCTTCCTCAACTACTGGGGCAACCTCTTCTGCTACAACAGGCGCTTCCTCAACTACTGGGGCAACCTCTTCTGCTACAACAGGCGCTTCCTCAACTACCGGGGCAGCTACTTCTGTTACAACAGGTGCTTCCTCAACTACTGGGGCAGCTACTTCTGTTACAACTGGTGCTTCCTCAACTACAGGGGCAGCTATTTCTGTTACAACAGGTGCTTCCTCAACTACCGGAGCTGACTCAACAGGTACTGCCTCAATAGGTAATATCACAGGTGCGACCTCGGAATTAATCTGCTCAACAGCGGCTTCCTCATTCATTTGTACAGGAAGTACAGGTTCACTTACCTGCTGTCCTGCAACTGTGGTACCGGAGTTCTCAGAGGGTTTTGCGGTTTCGTCAAATGACGGAAATTGAATTTTTGTGCCACAATTCATGCAAAATTTCATTTGTTCCGTTACTTTACTTCCGCAATTAATACAATAACCCATAAAACCATCCTCTCGCAAAAAATATAATTTCTTTGCGCATTGCGGATATAGCATCTAAAAACCGCCGATACGCAAATTGTAACCACAAATAAGTTAGATAATTTATCTAAAAATCCACCTATTAACAGTAATTACATAACTATTATACAACAAATTTTTAAATTTGTAAAATGTTTTTAATAAATTATTGTGTTATTTTATTGATTTTTTTAAATTTTGTTAAAAATATAACTTTATGCCTTAAATCTGTTAAACATATATGGCAAAATTACTATAAAATTGAAAAAAATCTTTAAATTTAAATCAATTTTTTACTTAATTGTTGATGTAAAAGTGAAAATCTGATTAAATTTTACTCTCTCGATCAGGATTAATCTATTTTTATGCTTTTAAGAAGCTTTTCGGTTTCTCGGGCTACCTCACTTAATGCACCGTCATCAAATGGTGATTTAAGTCCTGCGTCTTTTATCAAATCAGTAAAGAACTTTTCACCGCCACATGATAAGAATCCGACATATCTTTCAAAAGCGTCATCATAATCCTTTTGAGATTCAAGTAAAAATTCAAAGGCAAGAACCTGTGCAAGACAGTAGTCAATATAGTAGAACGGTGTCTCATATATGTGCATCTGATACTGCCAACGTGTACCCTGCTCTAAAAATCTCATTCCCTTAGTGGAAAGATAAGGTCTGTACTTAGCATCAAGCTTATTCCATGCTTCTTTTCTTTCTGCAGGGGTCATTTCCGGGTTCTCGTAAACTATATGTTGAAATTCATCGACCATACAGCCGTACGGTAAGAATGATAAAGCTGAAAATGCGTGCATGAACTTATACTTTTCAGTATTCTCACCAAAGAACTTATCAATATATTTCCATGCAAAGAACTCCATGCTCATTGAATGTGTTTCAGCGGTTTCCATTCCAAGACCGGCCTCAAATGTAAACTTATTTCTGCCTGCCATATATGCCGCAAAAGCGTGGCCTGCTTCGTGAGTCATTACATCAACATCGTCCGATGTTCCGTTAAAGTTTGCCAATATAAAAGGCTGACTATATTCCGGGAAATCTATGCAATATCCGCCGCCCCATTTGTTTTCTCTGGCAACCACGTCAAAGGCTTCGTTTTCCATCATCATGTCAATGAACTTGCCTGTTTCTTCGCTCATTGCATGGTACATCTCTTTAGTTGCATTGAATATGTAATCTTTGTCGCCTATCGGCTTAGGATTGCCGCCCGGTATGCTTATACCGTCATCATAAAGCATAAAGTTATCTATACCAAGCTTCTTTGCATTCTCAAGCTTAAGACGTGACACAACCGGTACGATATCATTTACTACGTTATTGCGGAACTTTTCTACCATATCTTTATCATAACAAATTCTGCCCATGTTATAGTAGCCAAGCTCAACATAGTTCTTATAACCCATCTTTTTAGCCATTCTGTCACGCACCTTAACAAGGCGATCATATATATCGTCAAGCTCTTCTGCGTGTTCCTCTAATGCCGCACCCATTGCGTCATATGCCTCACGGCGGGTATTTCTGTCATCATCGTTTAAGAATTTGGTATGAAGCGCACGTGGACGCTTTTCGCCTCTGAATTCTACCATTATACCGGCCATAAGCTTGGAGTATTCGCTTACGATCTTATTTTCTTCTATCATATCTTCTACTATTATTGGATCCATAGCCTTACGTTCAATCTCAAGCTTTTTGAAAATTACAGGAATAAGCCTTTTTTCAAGCTCAGGCCTGAACGGACTGTCGAGCAGAGCGTTTGAGTAGCTAAGCATTAAATTTTGCACTTGCGGCAATATCTCATCATAATAATCCTTTTCTGCTACATAAAACTCATCAACAGTATTAATAGTATACCTCATGTATGAGAGTGCGAAAGCAGTTTCAAACTTTTTGCCAAGCTTTACATATTCCTCTCTTGCTTCAAGCACCTCTTCTACGGTTTTTGCATTTTTTACCTGAGGAGTTATCCTGTTCATTGCTTCGGTTATCTCTTCAAGTGTAACTCTTTCATATTTAAGTTCAGATACTTTCATTGTTTTCTCCTTTAAATTAAATTCTCTATTTTATCTTTTTATCACATTTACGGTTTACATACGTGTATATAGTAGGGTGATTTTTTAATAATATTCACGCTACATCCCATTAAAGAGTAGTGGCTATCTCCTTTATGTATTTGCGGAATTGCTCGCTCACATCACAGTGATTGAGTCCAACCTCAACAATAGCCTGAAGCAGACCGAACTTATTACCCATATCATATCTTTTACCGGAAAATTCGACCGCTGTCATACCGTACTCACGTGCAATGACCGCCATAGCATCGGTAAGCTGGATCTCATTACCCGCACCCGGCTGTGTATGCTCAAGTATATCAAATATTTCAGGCGGTAATATACATCTGCCTAAAATCGCATAATTTGAGAATACCTTATCCGGAGTCGGCTTTTCCACCATATCGGTACATTTAAATACCTTATCGTGTAAATTTTCAACCTTTAATGAGCAATACTTACCTATATCGGCAAGGTCAACGGGCTTAACGCCTACTACGCCCTTTCCGCATTCTCCGTAAGCATCGATAAGCTCTTTACACGCAGGGGTATCTCCTATAATAACATCGTCGCCGTAAAGTACGGCAAACGGTTCGTTGCCGATGAATGTTTTTGCACAGCTTACGGCGTGTCCCAATCCTCTGGTTACCTTCTGACGTATAAAGTGAATATTGGCAAGGTTGGTAATTCTGGTTATCTGATCATAAAGATCATAGTTTTTCTTTTCCAGCAAGTTTCTCTCCAGCTCAGGGCAACGGTCAAAGTGATCTTCAACAACGCCCTTACCTCTGTTAAGAATAATAAGTATATCCGTAATACCTGATGCAACCGCTTCTTCTACTATATACTGAATGGCCGGCTTATCCACTATAGGATACATTTCCTTAGGAACTGCCTTAGTTGCCGGCAATACTCTTGTTCCCAAGCCTGCCGCAGGTATAACCGCTTTTGTAATCTTCATACCGCATTTTCTCCTTATTTATCTTATGTCATTAAGAATGACGGCAGAAACGTAAGCAAGAAATAACAAGCCAGCATACACAATGCTATACCGGTATTTACTCCACCCTTTTCGTCAATTTCTTGGCTGATTTCCGCCTCGGTTTTATCTTGGCTTTTTATTTTTCTAATATCTTTGATACATCCGTTCATGTACATCTTATTAGCTTTTGCGCCTACAACGAACATCAGTATATATCTTACTATTTCAACGGCATACGGCAAAACAAGCATTGAAAAATCATGTCCGCCCATAGACTTAGCGGCTGCAAGCAACTGATTCATCGTTAGTGAGCTGTTACCGCCTTCATTTAAAAGGTTATAGAAAACCTCACCGTACTGCTGTGAGTACATAGTATAGATAAAGTTTGATGAAAATATGAGTGCGCCTACCACAAGAGCTAATATAATCCCCTTAACATACTGCTTACGGTACATAAACCATCCACCCGTAAACAGGAATGCACAGAAATTAAATCTGCTCATTTTAAAACGCTTTATTCTTGAAAAAACAAGCACATAATAAGGCTTATTAACCTTAACATAATTTGCGGCCTCTTTAAGCTTTACTCCGTCAGCTATTTCTTCGTCTAAATCTATCTGCTCATACTGCGCTCCAACCATGCCTGCTACTCTGTCACGCTGATAGCTCTCTTTTGTAGAGCCCACGGGAGCACCGCATCTGTCACAGAAGCGAGCATCATCTCTAAGCGGATAGTCGCACACATTACATTTAAGTGAGGTTGAATTTTCTTCACCGTTGCTGTCCCTATCAAGCTCGTCAAGGTCTATTCTGTTTGCTGTCCATTGCTGATCCGTACCGTGGGTATCGGCATGAACACACTTGCCCTCGCTCTGATAGCACTCCCTATGATACGGTGCACCGCAATCCGGACAAACTACAATATCGTCATCCTCTTGAAATGTCTTATTACACTTCTCGCATTTTACATTATCGTATTTCATAATTTTTCTTACCTTCCGTATATAAAATTGCCTAAGCATATATATCCACTTATTCTTTTATATTATAACATCTGATTTCCGTTTTTACAAGCATATTTGATTATTTTGCGGAAATATATGTAGTTAATAAAATAAATTTTTTGTTAATCTGTAAAAGGTTTTTAAAAATAAATGTTTATCTCTTTACAATTCGCCTTGAATAGATTATAATATACATATAATGGGTTTTTATGCGGATATTTAATATAAATTTAAATTTATCCGTAATTTGATTATATACTGTAACCTTACGACAGTATAAACCGATAATAACATTACATAAACGCCGAAAGGATGACATAATATGCTGCAATTTGAAGAACTGCGCCTACAGCTTGAGGGGCTTTTACCCGATATTAAGGATTTGGCTGATGCCCTGGGTCTTGCCGCAATGGAAAGCGAAATAGCTCAGCTTGAATTACGTGCCGCTGAGCCGGGATTTTGGGATGATCTGGACAATTCTCAAAAAATACTGCAAAGAACAAGCGCACTTAAAAGCAAGGTTGAAGGCTACAACAAGCTTATGGCACACTATGAAGATACACTTGCGCTTATTGAGCTTGCCAATGAAGAAGAAGACCTGAGCGTATTTGACGAAGCAAAAGAAGAGGTTGACAGTATCTCTGAAGATTTAGAAAAGCAACGTTTATCAACATTGCTTACAGGTGAATACGACGCTAAAAACGCAATTTTGACCTTTCACGCAGGTGCAGGCGGAACAGAGGCGCAGGACTGGGCTGAAATGCTTTACAGAATGTACTGCCGCTGGGCTGAAAGACATGACTTTAAGGTTAAATTACTTGACTACCTTGAGGGCGATGAAGCCGGACTTAAAAGTGCGGTAATACTCGTTGAGGGTATTAACGCCTACGGATATACAAAAAGCGAGGCCGGCGTTCACCGTTTGGTAAGAATATCGCCGTTTGATGCTTCCGGCAGACGCCACACATCGTTTGCATCCCTTGAAGTAATGCCTGAGATTGACGATGACCTAAACGTACAGATTAATCCTGATGATATAAAAATGGATGTTTACCGTTCAAGCGGTGCAGGCGGTCAAAAGGTTAATAAAACCTCATCTGCCGTAAGACTTACCCACATACCTACAGGTATAGTTGTTTCCTGTCAGGTAGAGCGCAGCCAATATCAGAACAGAGATGTCGCTATGAAAATGCTTATTTCAAAGCTTATGGAAATCAAAGAGCGTGAGCATCTGGATAAGATTGAGGATATCAAGGGCGTTCAGAAGGAGATAGCATGGGGTTCACAGATACGCTCTTACGTATTCATGCCATATACGCTTGTTAAGGATCACCGCACGGGATTTGAATCCGGTAATATAAATGCCGTAATGGACGGAGATATTGACGGCTTTATAAACGCTTACCTTAAAGCACAAAGCTTAGGCACACTGGAACAAAAGGCATAATATTTTAAAACATATAATAAGCGCACAGACAAAGTCATTGCTTAACTGTGCGCTTTGTTTATTCTTATCCTTAAAATCATATAACACAAAAACCACCATACCGTACATTGTAAAAGGCTTGATAAGCCAGTTTGTTATCCAAGTCACAAATAATCCTATCAGACTTTGCCCGATGTTTTTAATGATTTGAAAATCAACCTTCATCATTGGATATTTTATCATACAAATGAGGATTACCATTGTAATAGATACTTTTGCATATTCTAAGCAGTTCATAAAACCGACTATATGCAACATAAGCTTTCCGATAAGAATACCAGCGCCATGCAGATGATGACCCAGACCGTGAGGTATCTTTGAAAAAAGCTGATACTCGTATTACTCTCTCGTTTCATAATCGCATCCTACTTTGTGACATCGAATATTATCTGTATATTGTGTTTTAGTAAGCCGAAACAGGTATTACCTGAATCGGCTTATTCTGTCAGCTTAACTTAGCTTTTAGTTCAAGTATCTTTTGCTCGATCAGTCGAATGGTTTCCAGAAATACTTCGTCGCTCTTTCCGGTGGGTTCTTCCAAACCCCAATCTTCACGATGCGAGCAAGGCAGAAACGGACATCGGACATTACAGCCCATGGTGATAACTATATCCACGGGAGGAATATCAGAAATCAACTTACTGTACTGGCTTTTCTCCATATCGATGCCATGGATCTGTTTCATCAGGCGAACCGCATCCTGATTGATCCGGGGTTTTACTTCTGTACCTGCAGAATAGCTCTCAAACACATCGGATGCCAGTTTCTTTCCTAAGGCCTCCGCTATCTGGCTGCGGCAGGAATTGTGAACACAGATAAAAGCAACCTTCAGCATATCATCATCCCAGCTTGCGCAGCAGCTTCTCTATATCGGCGGTCTTCAAAACCTTGCCCATAGACACAACCTTTTCATTGACTACAATGGCCGGCATACTCATAACACCGTATTCCATAACCTTTTGCATATCGGTGATATATTCCACTTCCACAGACAATC
>JBJEPE010000025.1:0-4246 GCA_051881075.1 Acutalibacteraceae bacterium
TATATTATTTATAAAGAGGTTTTTGTCAATTATATATTTATTCATAACAATAGCCCACCTGTAGATTTTTATTTATTATACAGGTGGGCTGCATATCTGTGGCAATGCAACTGCATACAATTTGCATATTGAATTTTCATCGGTTAAATGAAATATAACCTACATATGTTTCTATCTTGATAGGTGTTTCTTCGTGATCTCTTGGTATAAGTAATACACTACTGATATAGTCGGTTTCCGCTTCCATCTCTTGCCCGTCTACAATAATTTCATCATAATTTGCAGTTGAATCATCAATAATATCAATAAAAGGAAATGTATCATCAGTTAGTTCCTCAGTATTATCTACAATAAAATCTGAAAGGTAGTCTGCATAATACTTTGCCAGCTCATATGCAGATACATAAGGGTATCCTTGCCAATTATATATCTCCTCATATCCCTCCGCATCTTTTCCGCAATACACGTATTCACCATCGCAAAAGTTAGCATAAAAGCTATATGAAAGTACACATCCGGTTTCGTCATCAATATCTGCATGGATCGTTACGTATTCATTTATATAATCAACACTCCATACGATAAAGGAATAGTTGTGTACATTATCTGAGCGCAGATAAGGTACACAATTAATGTTGTCCTCCATTAGATTGTATTGGCATACATAAAAAATAGTAAAGTTTATAAATATGTTTATTATGCTTGCCTTATTATTTATTGCACCGTTTGTAAGAGATATTTCAGACGTTATATTTTTAAATGATAATTTTTCAAAAAGACTCATTTCAGTAAGAAAGTCAAGCTCGGCCTGTTCTATATCTTGCGTTTCTATGGTGCCCTGACTTTTACTGTCTATATATGTAAAAAGGGTGTTCGGCATTCGCAGTGCGACAGTGACTGTTAGCAGAATACATATGACTGCCGTGGACGCCTTAATTATCTTCATCAGCATTATCACATACACCTCCGTTCAGTTCTACGGTCACGGTAGTACCTTTTCCGGGTTCACTTTCAAAACTTATTGTGCCGTTATGCAGATTGACTATCTCACTGCACAGAGCAAGACCTAAACCTGCACCGCCTTGTGATCGGGAACGTGCCTTATCTACTCTGTAAAACGCCTGTAGGATTTTGTCTTTTTTATCATTTGGTATTCCTCTGCCGTCGTCATGAACACAGATTTTACATCCATGCTCAGTTATAGTAGAGCTTATTTTGATGTTACCGTTGCCATCTATTGCTTTTATAGCGTTATCGGTAAGGTTTATTATCAATGATTTTATCAGATCCGGCTCAGCAAGGCAAATACCCTCATCACAGTCACAGCTTATGTTTATGCCGGATTTTTTAATTACGTTCATATAAATATTAACAATATCTTTTATAAGCTTTTTGGGCGATACAGGCACAAAAACATTTTTTTGATTTTTTATTACAAGCAGGTCAAGCAGCTTAAAAGATAAGCTCTCAAGGCGCTTACCCTCAGAGAAAATATATCCGATAGCCTCTTGCTGTTCATCACTGTCAAGCTCATTTCGGCGCATAAGGTCGGCGTAGCCAATAATTGATGTCATGGGTGTTTTTAGCTCATGTGCAAAGCTACCGATAAATTCTTCCTGATTCTTTAGCATTTCTTCCAGCTCATTGATTTTATTCTCAAGGCTTATTGCCATGTAATTAAAGTCTTCTGCCAGACTGCGTATTTCATCATGTGACTTAATATTAGCACGACTGGATAGATTGCCGTCTGCCAGCTCACGTGATGTTTTTGATAAAATACACAGAGGTCTTGTTAATATTGTTACTATTATCCACAACGCTATTGCGCCTATCAGTGTAACGGCTATAAGCACATTTTCATAAATTGATATCTGATTTTGTCTGGTTGTGTATATTGGAGTGATGCTATAGTAGCACACTAAGCATGCGTCTTGGTTATTTAGCTTTATTATTCCGTAGATTTTAAAATAATGCTCGTTATCATCATGAACTATCTCGGTATAGCAGTGTTCATTGTCACAATAATCAGGTATTTTATCAGGTAGCTTATGCAGGCCCTTACCTTTATAAATAACAGTATTATTATCAAAAAGATATATTTCGTTGAATACGGATTTTCCCACATCGTCAAGCTGAGCAATTACATTTCTTATATTGTCATAATTCTTTTGCGTATCAATATTATTGGTTATCGACAGTGTTTTCTGCACCATTTTATATGTTTGCAGTGCGGTTTCCTTTTCTGAATTAAGCGCTTCATTAAAGGAAATATATATAAGTGTACTTCCGCCTATACCGAAGGTGAGAGCCAAAAGCACAATTACGCTCAATGTAATTTTAGTTCTTAATTTCACGGTTACACCTCTAGTCTGTAGCCCACCTTATGTATAGTTTTAAGGCAATTATCCCAGCCGACCTTTTTCCTCATTCTTTGTACATGGAGGTCAACGGTTCTGCTGCCATACTGATATTCTCCGCCCCATACACGGTCGTATATGGTTTCACGGTAAAGCGCAGTATTGGGATTTTGTGCGAAAAGCAACAGTATTTCGTATTCTTTATTAGTAAGACTGATTTCTTCATCGCCACGCATTACCTGCATTGATACGGTGTTGATGGTAAGTCCGCTTATCTCAATAATACTGTTAATTTTATTATATCTTCTAAGTACTACCTCAACACGTGCAATAAGCTCAATTATCTCAAACGGCTTGACTATATAATCCTCAGCACCGAGCTTAAGACCTTTGACACGGTCATTCACGGAGTTTTTTGCCGTAATAAATATAGTAGGTATTTTAAGAGGACGTATATATTCCATAAGCTCAAATCCGTCAACTCCGGGCAGCATAACATCAAGTAAAATCAAATCAAACGGCTCTGCTTCTATCATATCTGCTGCAGTCATGCCGTCATATGCGCACCGACAGATATATCCTGCTTTAGATAGGCTCATTTTTATCAGCGTTGATATAGGTTTTTCATCTTCAACTATAAGTATTTTTACCATTTTTAACCCCTGCTTATTTTAGCTTGATTTTTAGTCATATAATAGACTGAATACAGTATACCTGATTATAAACCGCAAATCAATTAATTATAATAATAAAGCATATTTTTACTCATTTTTATATTATATCATAATTACATCAAATTTGCATATTGGATTATATACAAAAAATACGAAAATAATATTTTTTCTCATTAAAAAATACAAAGTACAAGCTATGCACACATAACAACAGTTTTGAATTGACTTTATGCAATAAAAAGACGGGTAATAATTAGATATTTATATGCGCTTTTACTATATCTATAAATAAAATAATGAATTTTTAATGAAAATACCAAAAAATCTCTTGAATATTTCGTGCGGGTATGATAATATACACTTGTAGCTGTAATAAAATAGCAGTTATAGCCGATTTACTTCCAGTCGGGCGGCACGACAAGTCCGGAGGTTTAATATGAGATGTCCTTATTGTAATTATGAAGAAAGCAAAGTTATAGATTCTCGCCCTGCTGATGACGGTGAAAGAATACGCCGTCGCAGAGAGTGCATTAATTGTGGCAGACGTTTTACTACGCACGAGGTAATTGAAACCGTACCGCTTGTTGTTGTTAAGCGTGACAAATCCCGTCAAGTATTTGACAGAAACAAACTCAGAGCAGGAATTTTAAGAGCCTGTGAAAAAAGACCCATTTCAATAGATGTTATTGAGTCTATTGTCGATGATATAGAAGCAAAGCTTCAAAGCAACATGAATAGAGAGATATCTTCCAAAGAGATTGGCGACTATGCACTTGAGCTTTTAAAGAATGTTGACGAAGTATCATATGTTCGCTTTGCATCGGTTTACAGACAGTTTAAAGATATTCATACCTTTATTGAGGAGCTTAACAAGCTTATAGAAGAGAAATAATATCTAAGAATGGGTGCCTGTTTTATGAAAACGGGCATATAATTTCAGCACATCATTTTCACTCATTATTGAGTATATACAACCAAACAGAAGCTTAGTCTTGCGGGGTCATATCCGCAAGGCACAGCACGCTGTTTACAATTTGAAATCAATATAAATGCCTCCTTAGTTAAATGGATATAATAAACCCCTCCTAAGGTCACGTTACAACGGCCACCGGAGAAAAATTGAATATGGGATTGCAGTTCGACTTTCGTCGGGCTATAATCATAGATGGCCATACGTCGCTATAGCTCAGTTGGATAGAGCGACCGCCTCCTAAG
>JBJEPE010000026.1:0-4177 GCA_051881075.1 Acutalibacteraceae bacterium
TGAAATAGCTCTGCTTTTCATGTTCTTTACCTCCCGTTTTTTCTTCACGATAAACCATAAAAAAGGTATAGTTTACGGATTTTCTTACTTATATTATAATATCTCTATTCATTTCTGTCAATTAATTGTATTTTTTTTGGATATATTCTCTATTAGTGTGTTAATTTATGGCTTGTAAAAAGCTAAAAAATTACTTTATGACTAAATTATAAGTGTTATATGTGAAATTTGTGTGAAAAAAGTTTTATATAGTTCAATCAAAGGCTCTATCGTAATATTCATTCTAGTGTAAAAGCAACAATAAATCTTTATAAAATACAGAATGCTTTAAGAGTTATAAACAAATATTTATATATAAAGTAAATTTTCTTTAAATAGAATAGATTTTATAAAATCAGATCGTTTTTAATATAAAAAACCTGTTTCTAAGTAAACTCAGAAACAGGCGACTTTTTATATTAATAATCTTAGAGTGTTATTCTGATCTTCCAACAGACAGACTACCGTTAAACTTCAGATTAAGGGTATCGTTATTATCTTTTATAATGAACCCGTCTGCATTAACTTCATATGTAAGCTCTACGAGCATATCAGAGCTGATATAAGCATTATTACTCTCTGTGCTTATTGTAAAACCGTCTGCACTTAAAGAGTTGTTAATATTGATAGGCTTTACATCACTTGATTCAACTTCAAAAATAGAAACAGCTATGTACTTTTGAGCATACATATTATCATAGCTGAGTATCGCAATTTTGTTACCGCTTACTACTGCAGCAACAGCCTTTTGACCGCTTTGCTCAACAGCAGCCTTTGCGTGTACGGTATCTCCCTCTTTCCACTGAACAAAAATCCATTCCTTTTCAAGATTGCCGTATAAAGTAGCCTCACCGGATACCCAGTATACTCTATATGTATTGCTTCCTGAACCGTCAACTACTTCTGCTGAGCGCACATTATCATACTTATCTGCAACCTGCTCGGCGCTTAGAGCAAATGATTCGGTTGTATTAAGATATTCGGTAAAGTCCTTGATAAAATCTTCGGATTCCTTTAGTCTTTTTTCATAATCGGCATCGACACTTGCATTGGTGTTTACATCACTGCCTTCGCCATTTCCACTTGCGTTTCCGCCATCACCAAATCCGGCACAGCCTACAAATGACATCATACTAAGCGCAAGTAACAGTACTAAAAACTTTTTCATTTAATAAACCACCTTTATTTATTCATGCTAAATAATTTCCCTGCACACAAATCCGTAAAGATAAGTGTGCAGGGCAATTTATCTGCCTATATTTACTTTACCACGAAATTACCTGATCTGTCAAGCCATAATCTCTGTCAAGATAAAAATTAGTTTCATGAACAACGCCTGAACCGTTAACGATTGTACCCTTACGTGATCTTACGTCATCTTTGTAAGCCTGTTTCGACTTTGCAACAGCCGCTTCAACAAGCATTTGCTGGATTTGCTTCTCTGTCTTACCTGATGTGCTGCCCATATAGTCTTTTACATCCCAGTTTTGTACTGCAATGTCAATACACAGGCAATATGATCTTAAGGTAGTAAGCTTATATCTGTTAAACATTACCTTGCCTTGATTAAACCAGTTTTCAGCAGCCTCAACCTCAATAGCCTTAAATGAGTCTGTTCTACACATACTCTTCAGGCAAGCCTTCCAATCGTCCTTAACTTTGGTTCCGCCGGACACGATTATGTTGCTTCTAACCCAAGATAGCTGATCTGCTCTGCTTGATTTACCAAGCATTGTCTTTAAGCCATTGTACTTATCCTCTCCAAATACGCTCTTTGCCTCTGAAGTATGGTTATTGAGGAAATCACTAAGCATAGGCTGTAATGAACCTGTACCTATATTCCACTGGAAGAAACCAACAGATATACCCTGACCGTCGCCATCTCCTGCGATTGCTTCGTAACCACCTTCATATGCAGCAGTAATATCGCCGGCTATTTTCTTTGCCTGTGCCGCACTTATAGTGTTGCCCGGTTGTACAGGGCTTGATGAGCTGCTTGGTGTTGTAGGTGTTGGATACTTAGGATGTGCAAATGCACTTACTTTAAAGCCGGATGTATTCTTATAACGTGTCTTTTGAGCAACTGTATCGCCGTTTGCCTGACTGGCTGACGATGTATTACCTTCGATAGTGGTTATAGCACCTGTGCTCTTATCATAAGATACAACTATACCAACGTGGTCATATGAACCGCCTGAATTTGCGTTATCAAAGAACAGTATATCGCCCTTAACCGGATCATATGTGCTTGGGTCTTTTATAATATCTGATCCAAGATTTTTAAATGCAGTAACCATTCTTGAGCATGAGCACTCAGGCGGAATAACTGACTTAGGGATACCTGCCTGATTTGCACACCATGATGTAAATGCTGCGCACCATGCGTATGAATATGTAAGAGGATCACCAACCGGACCGTACCATCTTGTATAGTCGTTAGGTCTGCCTGTCTTGCCTATCTGTGTCTTAGCAACTGCAACGATATCCGTTGCATAATCGCCTGTTAATTGAACATTTACTGATGTAGTGGTATTTACCACCGTATACTTGGAATTAACAAGTGTCTTTGTTTGCTTAGAATCTGTAGCTACTATCTTATAGTAGTGTACACCCTTACCTGCTGCACCAAACTTGATGTATGCGTCTATCTTAGATATTGAATAGCTCTTTGCGTTAGGTGATATTGTCTTAGTAGATACAGGAGTACCGCTTTCAGTATAAATACCTACTGTAAGACTTGTAATGTTATAGTTAGATGAAACTGTACCGTAGATTGAGAATGACTTACCAAGTCCCAATTCTGCCGGAGGTACATTATGACCGGAGATAGCAAGTGAAGAAGAAGCCGTAGAACCTTTTACATTATAGGCACTGTCTACAAGTGTCTTTGTTGTCTTTTGGTCTGTTGCCTTAATTCTGTAGTAGTTTGTACCAGGCTGAGCCTGACCAAATTTTATGTATGCGTCTACATTAGATATTGAATAGCTCTTTGCATTTGGAGATACTGTCTTAACTGACACTTCACCGCCGTTTGCATTGTAGATACCTACTGTGAGGCTTGTGATGTTGTAGTTAGAAGAAACAGTACCCTTAATTGTAAATGATTTACCAAGATCCAATTCTGCCGGTGGTACATTATGACCGGAGATAGCAAGTGTTGACGCTACGTCATTAGACTTAACTGTGTAAGCCTGATTAAGCAATGTCTTTGTTATCTTTTCATCTGTTGCTACTATCTTATAGTAGTTTGTGCCTGCTTTTGCATCACCAAACTTGATGTATGCATCTATAGTAGCTATACTAAAGCTCTTGCTGTTAGGAGCTACAGTCTTAGTTGAAACTGCGCCGCCGTTGGCGTTATAAATGCCTACCGTTACGCTTGTTATCTTATAATTCGATGTAATCGAACCCTTGATTGAGAAAGATTGACCAACATTAAGTGTTGTAGGTACTGTGTGACCAGAAAGTGCAAGTGTAGAAGCTGCGGCTTGTTTTGCTGTTACCGTGTACTTCTGATTTAAAAGTGTTGCTGACTTCTTTGTATCTGATGCAGTAATCTTATAGTAGTTTGTGCCTGCCTTTGCTGCACCGAACTTAATGTATGCGTCTATGCTTGCTATTGAATAGCTTGTTGCATTAGGATTAACCGTCTTTGTAGAAACGCCTGCACCGCTTGCATTGTATATACCTACTGTTACGCTTGTTATCTTATAGTTAGAGGTAATTGTACCCTTAATTGAGTATGACTTACCCTCTTCAAGTGTTGTTGGATAGTTACAGTTTGTTGCCTTAAGTGTAGATTCCGGATCGTTTGATTTTACAGTATATGACTTATTAACAAGTGTCTTTGTTACTTTCTCGTCTGTTGCTGTAATCTTATAGTAGTTTGTGCCTGCCTTTGCTGCGCCAAACTTAACATATGAGTCAACATTCTTGATTGAGTAGCTCTTTGCATTTGGATTAACCGTCTTTGTAGAAACAGCAGCACCGCTTGCGTTATAAATACCTACTGTAAGGCTTTTAATCTTATAGTTAGATGATACTGTACCCTTTATCGAGAAAGATGCGCCCTGTACAAGAGTGCCTGACGGATAGTTATATCCGGTAACTGTAAGGGTTGAAGCTGCGTCTGTTGAGC
>JBJEPE010000027.1:0-18015 GCA_051881075.1 Acutalibacteraceae bacterium
ACAACGAGAATTTCAGAAAGTATCCGGTTGATGTGAGGATACATTCCGACCGCTTGAGTACATTCCGGAGCTGCTGCCCGAACAGTTGATAAGTAGGGTAAGACGGGTACGCCCGTTACAGCGTTAGTGTGTATTTGCACACAATGAGAAGTGTTTTGCGAGAAGCACCCAAATATGAGGTGGTACAGCGGCTTAGTCGCCCTCTGTTTTCCGTACGGATTACAGAGGGCTTTTTATATTTAAAATTTTAATTTAGCCTTGTTTTAATGCGATGAATATACCGCAAAAGTCATGCACAATAAAGCAAAGAGTAAATGAAAAATAATATTAAAATATATTGGAGGTAAAAACAATGCAAATTTATGAAGAACTACAGGCAAGAGGTTTAGTGGCTCAGGTAACTGATGAGCCTGAGATCAGAGAGCTTATTAATAACGGCGGTGCAAAATTCTATATCGGCTTTGACCCTACTGCGGATTCGCTCCATGTAGGACACTTTATGGCTTTATGCCTTATGAAGCGTCTGCAAATGGCAGGCAATAAGCCTATAGTATTGCTTGGCGGCGGTACAGGTATGATAGGGGATCCCTCCGGCAGAACAGATATGAGGGCTATGCTTACCCCGGAAACTATACAGCATAACTGCGATTGCTTTAAAAAGCAAATGGAGAGATTTATCAGCTTTGGCGATGATGCCGCTATCATAGTTAATAACGCCGACTGGTTACTTGACCTTAAGTATGTTGACTTGCTGAGAGATGTGGGTGCCTGCTTCTCGGTTAATAATATGCTTCGTGCAGAGTGCTACAAGCAGAGAATGGAGAGAGGCCTCAGCTTCTTTGAGTTCAACTATATGATAATGCAATCATACGATTTTCTTCATCTGCATAATCATTACGGATGTAATATGCAGTTTGGCGGTGACGACCAATGGAGCAATATGCTTGCAGGTACTAACCTCATCCGCAAAAAGACCGGTGACGACGCTTATGCAATGACCATAACATTGCTTATGAACAGCGAGGGTAAGAAAATGGGCAAGACGGCAAAGGGTGCTGTTTGGCTTGACCCGAACAAAACCTCACCGTTTGAGTTCTATCAGTACTGGAGAAATGTAGACGATGCAGATGTTATGAAGTGCATCCGTATGCTTACATTTATCCCTATAGATGAGATTGAAGAAATAGAGAAGTGGGATGCCGGCCGCATTAACGAGAAGAAAGAACTGCTTGCCTATGAGCTTACATCTCTTGTACACGGCAAAGAGGAAGCAGACAAGGCAAAAGAGGTTTCACACTCATTGTTTGCAGGCGGCGGTGATGATGCCAATATGCCTACAACTAAGCTAAGCGAGGCAGATGTACCTGCTGACGGCGTTAAGATAATCGACCTTATGATGATGTGCAAGCTTACAGCCAGCAAGGGCGACGCAAGAAGACTTATCCAACAGGGCGGCGTTTTTGTAGATGGTGAAAAGGTACCGTCTATTGATATGGTGCTTTCAGCAGACGCTCTTAAAAACGGAGTAAAGATCCGTAAGGGTAAGAAGGTTTATCACAGAGCAATCATTGAATAATAAACATAACATAGCATATATACTTTAATTATAAAGGATAATGCCCACATCTATACTTTTTTGAGTATAAATGCGGGCATATCTTTATATATGAAGGCTTACTTATGCGCTACATTGTATAATTACCGCCTGAGTTGTAGTACGCCGCTACACGGCTAAGCTTTTTAAGTCCACGCTCAATATGGCGTGTAACGGTAGAGGGTGCAACGTTAAGCTCTGATGCGATATCTTTCATTTTGCGCTGTTTATAGTAGTATTCGGTTATGCAGTACCTCTGCTTTTCTGTCAGCTCCACGGCTATTGCGGTGCGCATCAGCTTTTTCATGCGTGTTATGTCTGCCTTGTTATCACTGTAATCAAAGCTACCGTATAATCCTACAGGGGCGTGTATCCTATCATTGAATGAGAGTGTATTTCCCGGCAATTTCGTCACACCTTTCCGCTCTTTCTTCAAGCACCATTCTTATATGTTTACACTCAAGGTATATTGAATATAATGTGCTTATTCGATTGTTCAGTACCTGTCTTCTGTCGCCGACAGTGTCTTTAAGCTCTGCTTTAAGTCCTTCAAGGTGAGCCTTTATAAGCTCCTCCTGAACCTTGTAATCATTTGACCATTCTCTGTAATTCATTATTATACCTCCTGCTACACGAAATGTGTGATTATTTTATAAGACAATGCCGCACAAATACCGATTTAAAAAGTATTAATATACATCCGGGGCTGATACTAATGTATATACCAAAATTCGACTTAAATACATAATTTACATAGGGAGTTAATGGCTAAATTTACAGTATAATTATGGTTAATACACATTTTTAAGTGATATATGTGCGGCAATAAGAAGAAATATAAGAAGTTGTAGCTGATTTTGAATGGAATAAATCATTGTCGGAAAATTCCGATATACTTCTCTGTTAAGTATAATTTTAGCACTAAAGTTAGCAAATTGCAATAGGAAAATAGAACAAATTTTCGATTTTTAAATAAAGGGAAAAAATTGGTACTAAAAAATTTTTTCATAAAAAAGCCTTGAAATTACACAAAGTGTGTTGTATAATAAAGCTATCAAAGGCGCAAAGGAATGAAAATAATGGATGATAATAACTTCGGTAAACGCCTTAAAGGGCTTAGGCTTGGCCATAAGATGACGCAAGTGGAGCTTGCCTCTAAGCTTGGTATATCAGCCTCTGCCATAGGTATGTATGAGCAGGGCAGAAGAGAGCCGGACAATAAGCTGCTCTCACAGATATGTACACTCTTTAATTCTACTACCGATTATCTTTTGGGGCTTACTCACGGTGATAGCGGCGAGAATAAAGAGGTTGACGATGTAATAAATGAATTTACAAGTATGCTTATATCTCATAAAGGGCTTATGTTTAACGGTGAGCCTGTGAGCGATGAGGATAAACAGAAGATAGTGTCGGCTATACGTGTAGCGGCCGCCGTTGTGGTTTCTGATAAGCATAAGCATTGATGTGAGGAGGCGCACGGCTTGCTTGATATACAGAATACAGTAGAAAAGATTGTTAAGAAATATAATACGACCGATCCGTTTGAGCTGTGCGAGTATATGGGTATAAATGTCCTTAAACAGGAGCTGCCTGAGAGTGTAAACGGCTTTTTTGTCAAGATAATGCAGGATTATGTTATAATTATTAATGATAGCTGTTCTTATGAAAAAAGCAAATTTATACTTGCACACGAGCTGGGACATATTATATTGCACGGAGATACCAATTCTATAGATTTACGCTCAAACACAAACCTATGTGTTGAAAAGCTTGAAAATCAAGCCGATTATTTTGCAGGCTATTTGTTAATTAAAGAGCATGAGTTAGATGCTGATAACTGCTGTGATATGCAAATGACCTCTGAAAACGTTGCAATGCTTACGGGAATACCGGAGAGGGTAGTACGGTATGTATTGCGTGGCAAATAAAAGCTAAGTATAAAAAAGTTACTAACAAAAAATTATCTGATTTTGCTTGAATATCAATTTATAATTTAGCTAATGAGATATTTCATATATTCCTTCTTAAAGACAAACAGGACTGTGCGGGTCAAAAACCCAATACAGTCCTGTTTGTCTTTACACATTATCCTAAATCTAATAAATCCCTAAATTCTTCTTCGGATATTATCTTAATACCGAGCGTTTGTGCCTTAGTAAGCTTACTTCCGGCATCTTCACCGGCTAATACATAGTCGGTTTTTTTAGATACCGATGATGAAACCTTACCTCCGTTATCTTCGATTATCTTGCTTGCTTCGGAGCGTTTAAGCGTAGGCAATGTACCGGTAAGAACAAAGGTCTTGCCCTCAAACGCATTTCCTTTGTTTTCTTTAACTACCGGTTTCATCTGTACACCGCAATCTCTAAGTGAGTTGATAAGCTCAATAGATTGACCAAGCGAAAAGTACTCGGTCATGCTTTCGGCTACGGTAGAGCCTATGCCGTCAATCTGTATTATATCATCGGGCTTTGCGCTTATAAGACCCTCAATGCTTAAAAATTTATCGCATAATATTTTAGCGGTTTTTTGACCGATATGTCTTATTCCAAGAGCATATAACAGTCTATAAAGCTCGTTACCCTTGCTTTTGTTTATAGCGTTTATAAGGTTATCCGCCGACTTATCACCCATGCGTTCAAGTGATGAGATGTCCTCTGCTTTAAGTCTGTATAAATCTACCGGTGATTTAACTGTATTGTTTGCAACAAGCTGTTCTATAACTGCGGGACCAAGTCCGTCAATATCCATAGCATCACGGGAAACAAAGTGTATAAGGTGGCGTGTCAACTGTGCGGGGCATTGTGTGTTGGTACAGCGAACTGCTACCTCATCGCCGATGCGTGTTACGTCCTCTCCGCATGAGGGGCATTTTTTAGGCAAAACATACGGTACTGAATTTTCACAATGACTTTTTACTGCGACTACTTCGGGGATGATTTCTCCTGCTTTACGGATAATTACCGTATCGCCTATGCGGATATCCTTTTCGGCAATAAAGTCTTCATTGTGGAGCGTAGCTCTGCTTACCGTAGTGCCTGCAAGAAGTACGGGTTTAAAAATTCCCGTAGGCGTCAATACGCCTGTTCTGCCTACATTTACCTCTATGTCAAGCAGTACGGTTTCTTTTTCTTCAGGTGGATATTTATACGCTTCTGCCCATTTCGGAAATTTAGCGGTACTGCCCAGTGCGGCACGCTGTTCAAAGTCATTTACCTTTATAACTGCGCCGTCTATCTGAAAATCAAGCTCACCCCTAGTATTGCCTATCCTGTCTATCTCGGTTATAACGTCCTCTATATTATCGAATTTATTGTAGTATGGGGGAGTGGGAAAGCCAAGCTCAGTAAGGAAATCAAGCGACTGGGTATGTGTTTCAAGCGTTTCACCCTCGATTTGCTGTACGTTAAATATAAGTATATCCAGGTTTCTTTGAGCCGTTATTTTGGCATCCTTTTGCCTGAGTGAGCCTGCGGCGGCGTTACGTGGATTTTTAAAGGTCTTTTCTTCGTTTTCCTCCTGCTTTGCCGTAAGCTGTAGGAAGCTTTCTACCGACATATACACTTCACCGCGAACCTCAAGGTATGGGATCATGCGATTAAGACGTTTAGGCAGTGACTTTATTGTTTTCAGATTTTCGGTAATATCTTCACCTACTGTACCGTCGCCCCTGGTAGAGCCACGTACAAATATACCGTTTCGGTATTCCGCCGATACCGAAAGACCGTCTATCTTCGGCTCTACGTCATATACGGGATTATCTACAACTGCACGTACACGCCTGTCAAAATCTCTCATTTCATCCTTTGAGAAAGAATCGTGCAGACTCTCCATAGGTACGGCATGAGTTACCGATGAGAACTTTTCACTTGCCTCTCCGCCTACTCTTTTTGTAGGGGAGTCATCATATGCAAGCTCCGGAAATTCCGATTCGAGATCCTCAAGCTCACGCAATAGCCTGTCATATTCAAAGTCGCTTATCTCAGGCTCGTCCGAATTATAATATCTGTCGTTATGATAATTGATGACCTTTACAAGCTCATCAATTTTATTTTTTGCAATGCTTTTATCCATAAATTATACCCCTTTAACGGTTTTGTTACTGCAAACCGTGTTTCTTTTTATATACTCTTGTTATCAGTACGCAGGCTCTGAAAATAATAACAGCTTCAAGAGCCAATACGCCGAATATAAAAAGCATTTTTAAATTATATGCACATAATGAGAATAACCCTTTAAAGAAGATAATGCCTACAACAACGCAAGAGGTCATAAGGGCGAATAACACCGTCCTCAGTTTATTGAACGGTACGCTTATTCTAAATAACTGCAACAATCCGGTAAATGCGGTAACGGTGACGGCTATGGTAGAGGTTTGTATAACGCTTAATGAGAATATAGCGGAGGCAAGCTCTACCAATATTACATTTAATATTATAGTAAATGCACCCGGTATGGCGTTAGTCATTATATTAACAAAGAATTTGCCGCTTACACGTTCTTTGTTTGGTTCCAATGCGAGTATAAAGGACGGTAATCCTATAGTGAATACGCTTGTAAGTGTAAGCTGTATAGGTTGGAACGGATACTTCATATTTAAGAATAAAAATAAGAAAGCTAAACCTGCCGAATACATTGTTTTAACAAGGAATAACGATGCTGAACGCTGAATGTTATTTATGCAACGCCTGCCCTCAGCAACTATCTTAGGCATTGAGCTGAACTTGGAGTCAAGCAGTACCATTTCAGATACATTTCTTGCCGCATCGCTGCCGCCTGCAATGGCAATACTGCAATCGGACTCTTTAAGTGCAGGTACATCGTTTACTCCGTCGCCTGTCATAGCCACTGTATGACCCTTAGACTTAAGCGCCGTTACTATGTCTTTCTTTTGTGACGGTGTAACTCTGCCGAATATAGTATATTTATCAGCAGCGGCTAATATGTCGTCATAGGTTTTAAGTGTGGTTGCGTCTATATATTTATCGTAATTTTTAATACCCGCCTCTTTTGCTATTGAAGAAACGGTATGTACATTGTCACCCGATATTATCTTAATAGTAACGCCCTGCTCGTTAAAGTAACGTATTGTTTCGGCGGCATCGTCACGAAGCTTATCCCTTATTATTATAACCGCTATTGCTCTTATATCATCAGGAGTTGATTTATTGGTGATATCATTGTCGGAATGCGCAAGCACAAGCACACGCTTACCGGGATTCTTTTTAATTATTCGGTTAATTTCATCTGATTGCCTTTTTAGTACAAATTCAGCCGCACCCATAATATATGTGCCTAAATCCTCGAACTGTGCGCCCGACCATTTGCGTTCACTTGAAAAAGGAATCGCATTTACTAGCTTTTCTGTAGTCGGTTTATTAAATTTTTCTTTAATTGCGTTAAAGGTCGGATTATTGTCATCAAGCGCACTCACTAAGCAATTAAGGGCATATTCCGCTTTGGCTAGCGTACCTTTACCTACGGGGATAACGTCCATTACTTCCATACAGCCCTGTGTTATTGTACCTGTTTTATCTAAACAAAGCACATCTACTCTTGCGAGTGCCTCTATACAGTACAATTCCTGTACAAGCACCTTATGCTTTGCAAGTCGTACTATACCTACGGCCAGCACCGTACTGCTAAGCAGCATAAGTCCCTCAGGTATCATACCCAGAACAGCCGCAATGGTATTGACTATAGCCGTTTGATATGTGTTTTCGGCAATGAATAATTGCTTTAAATATAAAAGAATACCGAGTGGGAATATAATTATAGTAACCAATTTAATGATTTTTTTAAGTGTAGTCATTATTTCGGATTTAACCTTTTTTATGTACTTTGCGCCGTTAAAAATTGTTGCAACATAGTTATCGTTACCTATATGCTCTACACGTGCGGTACATTTACCGCTGATTATAAAGCTGCCCGAAAGCAGGGTATCGCCGCACGATTTGAATATACCGTCGCTTTCACCTGTTATAAGCGCCTCGTTTACTTCACAGTTTCCGTCTATGATAATGCAATCTGACGGTACCTGATTACCTATTGAAAGCTCTATGATGTCATCGAGTGCAATATCGTGTATGCCTATCTCGCTATGCTTGCCGGAGCGAACGGCTTTTACCTTGCTTTCAGATATAATAGAAAGCTTGTCTATCGTTTGTTTTGCACGTATCTCCTGAATTATTCCTATTGCGGTATTTGACAGAACAACTCCCATAAAAAGCCCGTTTTTATATGAGCCTGATATCAGGATTGCGATGAAAAGTATTAAATTTACACCGTTAAATAGTGTAAAGATATTATCCTTTACAATTCTTTTTATTGATTTTGTAGGTGGATTAGTGTCGTAATTAATTAGTCCGTGTTCAGTACGTTCTTTAAGCTGTTCCTCGCTAAGACCGTAATCGGCAGACGGTGTATATCTTATAGTATCCATAAAAGCCCTCATAAAATTATATAGAAAATTTATACTGATTATTATATTAAAAATTGTTGTCATTGTCAATAATTTGTATATCTACGAATCTATTTATCACACGCAGCGGAAATACTGCGTAAATTTGCGGATAAATTTAAACATACATAAGATAAAATTGTAAAAATATTTTATATACTTTAATTTTCCATGATAATTTGTCGGATTTTAAGGAATTATAACAAGTGCAATAACTTTTTGGAGGTGATTGATTGAAGCTGATTTTGAGGTTATTGACCGCAGTATTGCTTGCTACAGGCATAATGCTTATAAGTATAAGCGGAGATATATGTACCGTAAGCGCAGTAAGTAATGTAAGCAAAAGCTCTACAAGGTACGTAATACCCTGCGGCACACCTTTCGGTGTTAAGCTATATACTGACGGCGTTGTGGTCGTAGGTACAGATGAGATTGTATTTAACGGCAAGCATATTTCACCGGCAGACGATGCAGGAATAACAGACGGCGATGTTATCTACTCAATAAACGGTAAAAAGATAAATTCAAATGAAGAACTCTCTGAGATAATAAATTCATCCGGCGGAAGAACAATAAGCGTACAGATAAAAAGGAATGATAGAACCTTTACAACCGAGCTTACTCCTGCCAAAACTAACGAAAACGGAGATTATAAGGCAGGATTGTGGGTAAGAGATAGCTGTGCAGGCATTGGAACGATGACATTTTATGAGCCGCAGAGCGGATGCTTTGCCGCATTGGGACATGGTATATGTGATGCAGATACCTGCAAGCTTTTGCCAAGCTCAGACGGAGATATAGTCAACAGTACCATAGAAAGTATAACTAAGGGAGTTAAAGGCACACCAGGCGGACTTAACGCTTACTTTACCGACGACGAACCGATAGGCAGGCTTGTTAAAAATACAGAGCAGGGAGTTTACGGCACACTGGAGTATACGCCTAAAGGATGTGCTCTTCCTGTAGCAAACAGAAATGAGGTAAATCTGGGTAAAGCGTCAATACTTTCGACAATAGAGGGAGAAATACCGATATTATACGATATTGAAATTACCTCGATAAATTTAGAAGCTTATAACAACACTAAAAATATGGTTATTGAGATTAAGGATAAAGACTTACTTGAAAAAACAGGTGGAATAGTGCAGGGAATGAGCGGAAGCCCTATAATGCAGAACGGTTATGTAGTAGGTGCGGTAACTCATGTATTCGTTAATGACCCTGAGAAGGGATATGCCATATTTGCCGATACCATGCTAAACGAAATAGATAACATGGTTATCGGCAGCCTGCGCTGCCCGGTACTTGAAATAGCGTAAACATCAGTATCGATTTAGTTGTATAGATTATAACTTAATACCGCCTAAAAAGCCTTTTATCAACATTTTTCCGTTTTTGGTTGTCCCTTTATGTCGAAAACTTTTTGATTTTTCTTAAAAAAACTTTATCGGAAACTATTGCCAAATTTACCAAGATATGGTAAAATTAGTACACTAAAAAAATGACTTGGGGGAAAAACCATGAAAAACAACTTGAAAATGCTGATAACCGAAGAAGAAAATGAATATTTTAAACAATACGGCGACGGGCTGGCCAAAAATAATATCACCGCATATTTTTGTTCAAAGGACGGTGTAGAGGTACTTGAACGTATAGAGTCCCTTAAACCCGATGTTGTGCTTTTGGATTTATTTTTGACCAGGATAGATGCCATAGGTGTGCTTAGAACATACACTAAGGATATAAGTGCCGATATGCCTGTGTTTATAATAGTTTCCGGATTTGACAGCGCAGTGCTTCAGCGTGAGGTAATGGCTGCCGGTGCGTCGTACTTTGTACTTAAACCGTATAAGCTTGATAATTTGGTCGATATTATATCTCACCTTATGGAAGAGGCGGCTATTGAGAAAAGCGGACTGCATTTAAGTAGTGTTAAAAGTACCGATCTTGAGGTGCAGATAACCGATATACTGCATCAGATTGGTGTGCCTGCTCACATAAAGGGGTACCATTATCTAAGAGATTCCATAATTATGTCTGTTGAACATCCTGAGATAATTAACGCAGTTACTAAGCAGTTGTATCCGTCTGTAGCCAAGAAGTACAACACCACCTCATCACGTGTTGAGCGTGCCATACGTCATGCAATAGAGGTAGCATGGGACAGAGGCGATGTAGATGTACTTAACTCTTACTTTGGATATACCATTCATACAGGCAGAGGTAAGCCTACCAATTCCGAATTTGTCGCCATGATATCAGACAAGCTGAGATTACAGATAAAGACGGGTAACACCGGTAGACACATTGCGTCATAATTATCTATGTTTTTATTATGCCTGCCGTTTTTAATTTTATAAATAGAAAAAAGCTTCGATTGAATGTTTATGAAATCGGAGCTTTTTCTGCTTGAAGAGGCTACAATGTATCAGAAATAAGATGTAAAGTAATTTAGCAGACATCAATAACTATAAAAAATTAGATAGAAATTTGCATTTTATTAAAAAATATCCCGAAATTATTATTTTAATGTTATTTTTACTTATACATCCGTTGACAAATCAGCTCTTTTGTTATAACATTTAGTGTATATGGATTTTTAATTGTAATTGTATTTATTTATAGTTTTAATATTTTAATGCCATGAATATTTTAGCATTTTATACAAAACAACCAATCAAATTATAATAGAAGACGTATCGGCGTCAGTCGAAGCATAGAAGGGATGTTTTAACTATGAAAAAGAGTAGATTTACCATTACCGGCATGACCTGTACCGCTTGTGTAGGAGTAATTGAAAAGAGCGTCAGCCGGTTAGACGGCATTAAGACGGTAGATGTCAATTTGCTTACGGGTAATATGACGGTAACTTATGACGAAAAGCTAACGGGAGATAACAGAATTATAGCGGCGGTTGAAGAGGCCGGCTATAACGCCGCACCGTTTTCTTATGACGGTGACGATAAAAAGAAAAAAACACCTATTGCAGACTACGACAATGACTCTACCAAGTCGGTATTGATTAAGCTTATAGCATCTTCATGCTTACTTTTTATACTGCTTGTGATTTCACTGTGGAACAGATTTTCATTACCTATGCCGGAATTTTTCAGCGGTAACGTAGGATATATAAATCTTGCCTTTACTGAGTTTTTGATAACATTACCGATAATTTTCTTAAATCAGCGTTATTTTAAAAACGGCTTTAAGGCGCTTATAAAGCGTGCGCCTAATATGAACACACTTATTGCCACAGGTGCAACGGCATCCCTTCTATATAGTGTATATTTAATGTTCGCTTTAATAAATGCTGTAGGTCAGGGCCATCAAAGTATAGCGGAAGAATACTGTACCTCACTCTACTTTGAATCGGCAGGCATAATCCTTACCGTTGTTACTATTGGCAAGTACATAGAAAGCTATTCAAAGAGTAAAGCAAGTGATGTAGTTACAAAGCTTGTAAATCTTGCGCCTAAAACCGCTGTAGTATTAAGAGACGGCGAAGAGATAGAGATACCTGCAAGCGAAGTTGTCGTAGACGATATAGTGGTTGTTAAAGCAGGCCAGACGATACCCGCCGACGGTGTTATCATAGACGGCGCCGCCGCTATAGATGAATCGTCAATCACGGGTGAAAGCTTACCGATAGATAAGACTGTTGGTGAGAACGTGGCTGCCGCTACAGTAAACAGATCAGGCTATATTAAGTTCCGGGTTAAGAGAACAGGTCAGGATACCGCACTTGCAAATATAATCAAGATAGTTGAAAACGCAGTAACATCTAAGGCGCCTATCTCTAAGCTTGCAGATAAGGTCAGCGGTGTGTTTGTGCCTATAGTAATGGCGCTTGCGCTTATTTCGCTGATAGTCTGGTCAGTACTTGGCTACCCCTTCGGTTTTGCGATTTCTACGGCAATCTCGGTACTTGTTGTTTCGTGTCCGTGTGCGCTTGCGCTTGCCACACCTGCTTCAATTTCAGTAGGTATGGGACTTGGCGCAGAGAACGGAATTATCATAAAATCAGCTGAGCCTTTGCAGACCGCAAAGCGTATTGATATAGTTGCACTTGATAAGACAGGAATAATCACTGAGGGACATCCTAAGGTAACGGATGTATTCCCGATAGCGCCTCTTACAGAGATACAGCTTGCGGCTATTGCGGCGGCAATGGAGAATATGTCTGAACATCCTTTTGCAAAGGCGATAGTAGACTTTGCACATGAGCAGGGTATAAGAATACTTAATGCGGATGATTTCCATGCTCTTTCGGGACTTGGTATAGAGGCCTCTATGTTCGGCAGAAAGCTGTATGCAGGCAGCCTTAACTTTATGCAGCAGAACGGAATTAAGCTCTTCGGTTATGATATTAAGGGCGCATCACTCGCCGAAAAGGGAAAAACACCGCTTTACTTTTCAGATGATAAAAAGCTTCTCGGCATGATTGCAGTAGAAGATACTATAAAAGAAAAGAGCTTTGAAGCTATTGAAGAATTTGAAAAAATGGGTATTGAGGTAGTCATACTCACAGGCGACAACAAACGTACAACCAAGGCAATAGCAAAACAGCTTGGTATAAACAATGCAATATCAGAGATACTCCCCGATGAAAAGGAGCATGAGATCAGAAACCTGCAGGCAGGCGGTAAGAAGGTAGCTATGATAGGCGACGGCATTAATGACGCACCTGCGCTTGCTGCCGCAGATATAGGCATTGCGATAGGCGTAGGCACAGATATAGCCGTAGAATCAGCAGATATAATCCTTATGAGAAACGAGCTTACCGATGCCGTTGCCGCTGTACAGCTTTGTCACGCTGTATTCAGAAACATCAAGCAAAACCTGTTCTGGGCATTCATCTATAATCTGCTTATGGTTCCCGTAGCGGGCGGCGCATTGTATGCTGCATTCGGCTGGAGCTTTACGCCACCGTTTGCGGCTCTGACAATGGCTATAAGCTCGATATGCGTAATACTTAACGCATTAAGACTGAAAAAATATAAATCAAAGTTCTTTAGAAAAGCTGACGAGGAAGAAAAGATACCTGAGCAGATCAACTTTAAGGTTGCTCCACCGGAGATACCGCCTAAAACTCAGGATGACGGTGATATTACAGATAACAATACAGAGAACGTTGAGGGTTCAGATGTTAATACCGCCGAAACTGACGGTACAGATGAGATAAATACTAATGCAAATAATGAACAGCCGTCAGATGTTCAGCCGACAGAGCCGGAACAGCCTGTAAACGCTACCGATATGGCTATTAGCAATATTGCTCCGGCACTTGAATGTTTACCGGATTATACAACACAGATTCCGATAATTACACAAGAAATGCTTGAGGGTAAATACGACTTTAGCAAAATGCCGTATACCGTTAAAAAATCCCCTGACGATAACAGTACCGTTGTTCTCAATGTTCAGCAGAATACTACCGAGAAAATAAGAACTGCGTCTACGGTACCGTTTAATCCCGTGAGTGTTCAGAGCGTTCCCGAACAGGACATGAATGACGGTAATGAAAGCAATGAGATATACTCCTCCTCCGGTAATGCGGCAAAGGAAAACAGCTTCTCGCATCCTGAAAACAATATTTCCTCCGTATCTGATATAAGCTCTAACAGCGAGTCTGAAAAGGCGGTAGAAATTAAGTCTGATAGGCAGGATGAAGAAGAGGAAACCGTAGATATCAGCGCATATGAAGATTATGATTACCGCCCTGAGGATGACTATGTTAAGGATGATATGATAAAGGATGATTATGCTAAGATAATGATGATTGGCGGCAACCTTGACGAAAACTCTGCGGATAAAATAGAGGATGCACTTAATTCATTACAGGGCGTAAATGCAATAATGGATGTTAATTCCGCTACCGTAAGAATTTATATGGATAGAGATTACATGAACGAAACATTGTCCAGCTTAGTTGAAAATGCAGGATTTATGGTAATTTCTATATCAAATCTGTAATAATTTTTAATATGATTTAATAGGCTTAAACAAAGACATCTCCCATATTTATGCAGCATACGGCATAGATATGGGAGTTCTTGCATTTTTATAGTAACGATTTATAAATCTGTTCAGATTAAAACTATTGCAATATAATTGAAAATATGATAAAATAATTTATGTATTTTTTAATTACCTGATAAGTTAAAATAAGGAGGAATTGTAATGGGTTATACAATAGCAGAGAAAATAATCCAAAAGCATCTGATTAGCGGTGAGATGATTACAGGCACCGATATAGGTTTGAAGATCGACCAGACATTAACACAGGATGCAACGGGCACAATGGCATACCTTGAGTTTGAGGCCATGGGTGTTCCCAGAGTAAAAACAGAAAAAAGTGTAGCATATATAGATCATAATACACTGCAAACAGGATTTGAAAATGCCGATGACCACAGATTTATACAGTCTGTTGCAAAGAAACACGGTATTTATTATTCAAGACCGGGCAACGGCATTTGCCACCAAGTACACCTTGAGCGTTTCGGTAAACCGGGTAAAACGCTAATTGGATCTGACAGCCATACACCTACAGGCGGAGGTATAGGTATGCTCGCAATGGGTGCAGGCGGCTTGGACGTTGCTGTAGCCATGGGCGGCGGCGCATATTACATAACAATGCCTAAAATGGTAAGAGTTAATTTAACAGGTAAATTGAGTCCGTGGGTATCTGCTAAGGACGTTATCCTTGAGGTACTCAGAATAATGTCCGTTAAAGGCGGCGTAGGTAAGATAATCGAGTACGGCGGAGACGGTGTTAAGTCATTGACTGTACCTGAGCGTGCAACCATAACAAACATGGGTGCAGAGCTTGGCGCAACAACATCAATTTTCCCGTCTGACGAGGTTACGCTACAATTTTTAACCGCACAGGGCAGAGCCGAAGATTGGACAGAGCTTTCCGCAGACGCAGACGCACATTACGACGAGATAATAAACATCGATTTAAGCACACTTGCACCGCTTGCGGCCTGTCCTCACAGTCCTGATAATATAAAAACAACGCAGGAGCTTGCAGGCAAAAAGGTAGATCAGGTTTGCATAGGCTCTTGTACAAATTCATCATACCTTGACCTTATGCGTGTTGCGGCTATATTAAAGGGTAAGACGGTACATCCTGATGTAAGTCTTGCCATTGCGCCGGGTTCTAAGCAGGTGTACAATATGCTTGCATCTAACGGCGCACTTGCGGATCTTATCTCGGCTGGTGCAAGAATCCTTGAATGTGCCTGCGGACCGTGTATAGGTATGGGACAGTCGCCTAACTCCAAGGGTATATCCTTGCGTACATTCAACCGTAACTTTGAGGGTCGCTCAGGCACAGCGGACGGTCAGATATACCTTGTAAGCCCTGAAACCGCAGCGGCCAGCGCACTTACCGGTGTATTTACAGATGCCAGAACGCTTGGCGATTATCCTCAGATAGAAATGCCTAAGGAATTTTTAATAAATGATAATATGGTTATAGCTCCTGCCCCTGTAGAGGAAATGGATAGCGTAGAGATATTACGCGGTCCTAACATAAAGGAATTTCCTGCTTCTTCTCCGCTTGCAGACAGTATTACTGCCGAGTGTGCGCTCAAGGTAGAGGACAACATAACCACAGACCACATTATGCCTGCCGGCGCAAAGATACTTCCTCTCCGTTCCAATATTCCTGCTATTTCACAGCATTGCTTTACGGTATGCGATAAGCAATTTCCGCAAAGAGCATTACAGCTTGGCAAGAGCATAATCGTAGGCGGAGCAAACTACGGTCAGGGTTCATCACGTGAGCACGCCGCACTTGCACCGTTGTACTTAGGAGTTAAGGCTGTTTTGGTTAAGTCATTTGCAAGAATACATCGCTCTAACCTTATCAATGCAGGTATTCTGCCGCTTACATTTGCAGATGAAAGTGATTATGAGAACATCGCACAGGGAGATAAGCTTTCAATGCCGAATGTTAAAGAGTGCATTTTAAACGGCTCTGATGTGGTTATTGAAAATCTTACAAACGGCAAGAAAATAGTAGCTAAGTGTGAGCTTACCGACAGAACAAGAGATATCATACTTGCAGGCGGTTTGCTTAATTATACAAAGAATAACTCTTGAAAGGAAAATTGCAAAATGGCAGATAAAATTCAAATGAAAACACCGCTTGTTGAGATGGACGGCGATGAAATGACGAGAATTATATGGCAGATGATAAAGGATATACTCATTACGCCATATGTTGATTTAAAGACAGAGTACTATGATTTAGGGCTTAAACACAGAGATGAAACAAACGACCAAGTAACCGTAGACAGCGCAAACGCTACCAAAAAGTACGGTGTAGCGGTTAAGTGTGCTACTATAACTCCTAATGCTGACCGTGTTAAGGAATATGACCTTAAGCAAATGTGGAAGTCGCCTAACGGTACTATCCGTGCCATACTTGACGGTACGGTATTCAGAACTCCTATTATCGTTAAGGGTGTTACACCGTTTATACCTACATGGAAAAAGCCTATCACTATTGCCCGTCATGCTTACGGCGATATTTATAAGAATACCGAGATGAAGGTATGTGCAGGCGATAAGGCAGGGTTACTTGTAACCAAGCCTGACGGAACTACCGAAACCAAGCTTATACATGAGTTTGCTACAGACGGTATCATTCAGGGCGTTCACAATATAGATAACAGCATTGCAAGCTTTGCACGTTCATGCTTTAACTTTGCACTTGATACAAAGCAAAGCATCTGGTTCTCTTCTAAAGACACTATCTCTAAGATATACGACCACCGTTTCAAGGATATCTTTAATGAGATATTCGAGAATGAATATAAAGAGAAATTTGACGAGGCAGGTATAGAGTTTTTCTATACTCTTATAGATGACGCAGTTGCCAGAGTTATCCGCTCAAACGGTGGCTATATCTGGGCTTGCAAAAACTACGACGGTGACGTGATGTCAGATATGATAGCTACGGCATTCGGCAGTCTTGCAATGATGACCTCCGTGCTTGTTTCTCCTGAGGGTGTATATGAGTACGAGGCGGCACACGGCACTGTACAAAGACATTATTATAAGTACCTTAAGGGTGAAACAACATCTACTAACTCAGTTGCAACTATATTTGCTTGGTCAGGCGCATTGCGCAAAAGAGGCGAGCTTGACGGAATTAAGGAGCTTACGGACTTTGCCGATAGCTTAGAGAAAGCAACCATAGGTACTATTGAAAGCGGTATAATGACGGGAGATTTGGCGGCATTATCTACTCTTGAAAATAAAAAGACCGTTGATACCGAAACCTTCTTAAAGGAAATAAATGTGCAGCTACAGCAGATGTTAGCATAACATACTCATACACAATTAAATAATAGTCGAGCGTTTATCGCCTGTATTTATACTTTATTAAAGTGTAGATACAGGCGATTTTTTATGTTTAACGCGCCTTTAAGCTTTGTGTGCATAATCGCTGACACAGGCGCATATTCATTAACATGATGAAAAAAAGAAAGGATGTTTATACCGTGGACAACATAACAGACGAACGATTTGATACGGCAGCGGCGTGTCTGGGTAAAAAGTTCAGGCCTTATCTTGATTCGCTGTCATATGATGTTAAATGCAGAGCTACTGAAATACGGTTAAGGGTGAACAGACCTATAGAGCTGATTTTGCCGAATAAAAAGGTATATGTATCGTTTGACAAAACCGTAGACGATGTAGAGAAAAGCTCATTGATATTAACAAAGTGCGACCTTACGGATATATTCAGATGTATTTGCGATTATTCGGTATATAGCTATTCTTCTGAAATAAAGAACGGCTTTATAACCGTTAGGGGAGGTCACCGTGCAGGTATGTGCGGAACCGCCGTATTTGAGGATAATTCACTCTCGTATGTTAAGGATATATCCTCTGTAAATATACGTGTGGCAAGGCAGATACACGGCTGTGCAGACAGAAT
>JBJEPE010000028.1:0-68989 GCA_051881075.1 Acutalibacteraceae bacterium
TAATCAGCAGTATGGTTATGACCAAAGCGGATACGATCAAAGCGGCTACGATCAGGGTAATTATGATTATTCACAGCAACAGCAATACGATAACAGCGGATACTATGATAATTATAACGGCTATGATCAGAATACATATCAGCAGGTGACTCCTGCTCAGGTACCCGAACAACCTAAGCAGACAGAAGAAAAAAAGAAGATGTCGTTTAGTAAGAGCTTAGGATTTGGCCCTAAAGAAGAAAAGAAGGTAGATCCTAAAGACGATAAAATCGGTATAACCAACGACGGCAGACAGTTCTTTATTCCTAATGCTAAAAAGAAGGTTAAACGTACAAGTAACGCTACAACTGCTATAGTTACCGTAGTGTTCGCATTTATAATAGCCATTGTAATATTCCTTACCAGTAATACTGAAGAAGAGACTGTTGTTTCTTCGCTTGATGTAGGTAAGATGGTAACCGCTATGACAAATACCTTAAATTTAAAAAGTGCGGATTTTACCATTAACTATAATTACACAAGAATTAACGGTACTTTTGAGATTGGTAACAGTACAGCCGATACTTTGTTCTACGCAAGTAAAGGTAGGGATGAGGATACATTACGTACCGGCAATTATTATACAAACGCAGGCGGTTATGAGTATTTCATTACAGAAAATTATGATAATGATATAGGCTTTCCGCTTGTAAAAGACGGAGGCCTTAACAAAGACGGACTCGTTCAAAGCCTTATGTATGATGATATGGCGTCATATGAAGCGTTCAGCAAAAAGCTTAGCAAGTTTGCTAATGATGTTATGACTGACTCTATATATATGGCTAAGTTTGTTCAGTCTTATGAGATAGTTGAGAGTACAAAAACATTGGTTACATACAGGGCAAAGATAGATTTAAAGGCGCTTTGCGTTGAGATAAACAAAATTACCGGCACTAAGCTTGATGCCGGTAAATATAAGGGATTTTCGACAGTAACTATTACTATAGATAATGACATTATCACAGCATTTATTATTAAAGCAAATAAGGGCAATACTTATTCTAAGCTTGCTGTAAGACTTTCTAACATAAATACCGCAAGGGTTGATGTTGCACGTTGTGATAAAGTCAAGTCTGATGCTGAGGAGTATATAGATAAATACGGCTCAATCTTTGCGGATAAGAAGCATACGAGTATTTTTGACTGCTTCACAGACGATGATGACGATGACGACGATCCTTATGACGATGATAATACCGGCGACGATGATCCTTCTTCCGGTTTCATAGAGGATGATCCGACATCATCGGAAATCATAGACATTCCGGTTGACGATACGTCAAGCTTTATTGATGACGGCACAACCTCAGATATGCCGGTTGACTCTCAACCATTTGATGATACGGAGTCAAGTTATACTGATACGGATGATCCTTTATATGATCCGTTTGACGAAAGCTCTGATGTATTCGGTACAGATGACGGAAGCTCTGACGATACAGGCGATGTACAGTATAATGACGGACTTTTATAATAATTAAGAAATACGGGTGATCGTTTGAATAATATTCTTACTTTTACTGTACCCGATGAATATGACGGATGTTTAGTCAAGGTTTTTCTGCGCAGATACTGTAAGGTGTCTGCGCACCTTTTAGTTAAACTGAAACAAACGGAAAACGGAATAACAAGGAACGGCGAACATATACGCTCTATAGACACGCTCTCTTGCGGCGATGTAGTGAAGCTTAAAATGCCACAGGATGAAAACGAGGTTACACCGTCATATATTCCGCTTGATATTTTGTATGAGGATGACTATATACTTGCACTTAATAAACCTCCGTTTGTACCTGTTCACCCTGTTCACGGACATATTGACGATACGCTTGCCAACGGTGTTAAACACTATGCAATGAGCAATAACGCACAATGGACATTCCGTGCTATAAACAGGCTTGACAGGGATACATCAGGAATAGTACTTACCGCTAAAGACGCATATACTGCGGCACTTTTACCGCAAACCGTTCAAAAAAGGTATATTGCCGTTTGTGAGGGTGAGCTTTACGGATACGGCACTATAGATAAGCCTATTCGACTTAAAGCAGGACACAGCATACAGCGAGAAGTGGGAGAGGGTGGAGTAAATGCCGTAACTCATTGGAAAAGTATAAAGACGCATAACGGCTTTACTTTGCTTGACATTAGCCTTGAAACAGGACGTACACATCAGATACGGGTGCATTTCTCAGATATGGGATATCCCCTTGCCGGAGATGATATGTATGGCGGAAAGCGAGATTATATATCACGTCATGCGTTGCATTGCGATTTTATGAGCTTTATTCATCCTGTGACAAACGAGCTTATAAAAATAATCTGCCCATTGCCGCAGGATATAAAAAATCTTGTGCAGATTGATGATGAAACATATAAAAAGCTATTTGATAAATCTTAAAGTAATCCTTTGATTTTCTTGTATATCAGGTATGTTTCTTACCTGTTAAGAATAGTTATGATACAGAGCTATTATAATTTTAAGAGGTAGTAACATGAGCATAACTGAGATAATTTTACTGTCGTTGGGTTTGGCGGCAGATGCCTTTGCGGTATCTGTCTGTAAGGGATTGGCAGTACAGCGTGTAACGCTTAGGCATATGATTACCGTCGGTGTATGGTTTGGTGTATTTCAGGCGGTCATGCCGCTTATGGGATATTATTTGGGAGAAATATTTGACGAATACATAACCGCAATAGACCACTGGATAGCGTTCGCACTTCTGGGCTTTATAGGTGTTAAGATGATAGTAGAGGCTTTCACCGCCAATGATGAGAAGGCGGATTCTTCATTTTTATTTGGCACGATGCTGTTAATGGCTGTCGCTACCAGCATAGATGCGCTGGCGGTAGGCGTTACGTTTTCTTTGCTTAAGAATGTGAATATCTTTTTCAATATTTTCTCAATAGGGATAATCACGTTTCTTATGTCTGCTTTCGGAATACGTGCAGGCAGATTTTTCGGAGAAAAACTAAAGAACAAGGCGGAAACAGTCGGCGGAGTTATATTAATATTCATCGGGCTGAAGATATTGCTTCAGGACCTTAACATACTTTGATATACATTTGATATACACATGAATATAAGAAAAATACCCTCAGAGCTCTTTTACTCTGAGGGTACGTTAATGTAGAAAATTATAAATTAGTAATATCTTATTAAAGTTACAAGCTTACCTAAAACAGTAAGCTCATCAACTATTATAGGTTCATAATCGGGATTTTCGGGTTGCAGACGGTAATGCCCGTTTTCCGCAAAAAATCTTTTTACGGTTGCTTCATCATCAATAAGTGCGGCTACTATATTTCCGTTTTCTACGGCTTGCGTGCGTTTGAATACAGCGATATCTCCGTCTAATATGCCGGCGTTTATCATGCTGTTGCCGGATACGTTAAGTGCAAAAAGCTCGCCGTTTTTGGCAATATCGTCACTTACGGGAACATATCCGTCAATGTCCTCAAATGCATAGATAGGCATACCTGCCGTTATCTTACCTAGTATAGGCACGCTATGGCTTTTAACATCGTTTATACCTGTCACCTGCAGGCCACGGTTTATATTTCCGTTACGTGTTATATATCCGTCATCTTCAAGGGCTTTAAGATGAAAGTGTACCGTAGATGTGGATTTTAATCCGGTTGCTTCGCATATCTCACGTATTGACGGTGGTATTCCGTCAGAGGTACGCTTTATTAAAAATTCCAGTATTTTTTTGCGGCTACCTGTTAATTCGCTCATAAATTCACCTAAAATCGAAATTTGTATTGTAATTTTTAAAAAATATGTTACACTTAGCTTGTACATTTACGCTCAGCGTCGTATAAATGTCATGCTATTCTAAGAATAGTATAGCATAGCTTTTATAAAAATTCAATAATTTAATTATTAAGGAAGTGTTTTTTGTGTTGTCAAAGGGAGATATTGCTAAAAATTATTTTGAGCAAGGGTATAACTGCGCGCAGTCTGTAATGCTTGCGTTTTGTGATGAAACAGGTCTTGATTTTGATACATCCGCTCTTATTGCGTCAGGTTTCGGTGGCGGTATAGGCAGACTTCGTGAGGTGTGCGGTGCTGTTTCGGGTATGGTGATGGCATTAAACATGATAAAGGGGTATCAGGGCACAGGTAAGGGCGGTGCTAAGGCGGCACACTATGCGCTCATACAGGAGCTATGCGGAAAATTCAGGGATGAAAACGGGTCTATAGTATGTAAGGAGCTTTTGGCGCCGGTTGACCGCTCAACGGATTTTCACCCTGAGGAACGCACAACTGAATATTATAAAAAACGTCCCTGTTCGGACCTTGTTAAGTGCGCCGCAGATATATTAGGCGAACACTTATCATCGCAGAATTAAATGAATTATTCCCGAGGCAGACATTAAAGCTTGTTACCTCGGGATTTTTTGCTTAATTATGTAAAAAAATAACACGGAATTAAATCCTTTTTATGTATTTACAAATTAATAAATATGTGTTATACTGTAAAATAATGTTTAAAAGGGAAAGATTTTGTTTAATGGCTTGTATCATGAAAGGGAGAACGATAATGAAAAGAATTTTGTGCGTGTTTTTATTGTTATGTATGCTCGTTTTTAATAACGTTATTTTAAATGTTGCGGCTTTTTCGCCCAGTATAACTACTATAAGTACTACAGTATCTGATGAAGCGAATGTCGGTGACAATATTGAACTTCTTGCTGTTATAGGCAGTGACTCTGTAGGAAAGGTGAATTGTGTGTGGTATATAGGAACTTCACCTGATAATATGAAGCAGTTTGATTCATTTACCGCTAAAAACTGGACGCCCATCACTACAGTAACAAGAGATGAGCCCGGAACATATTATGTACAGCTAAAGCTTGAGGTTTTACCTGAATATGCAAGTCAGGCAACAACTCAGACGGCATATTCAAACACAATAACCGTTACATTCTTATCTACGGAATGCAGTCATACATACGGCAGTTGGAAAACGACCCGTGAGGCCACCTGTACTACCGACGGACTTCAAAAGCGTGTTTGCTCAAAGTGCGGCGATGAACAGACAAAAACCATTGAAAAAACAGGACACTCATACGGTGATTGGAAAACAACAAGACAGCCGTCATGCAGCTCTGAGGGTTTAAGAGAGAGGGTTTGCTCCAAATGTAATCATAAACAAACCGAGAGTATAGATAAAACAGAGCATAAATACGGTTCATGGGTTGTTAAGAAGAAATCAACCTGTGCAGAAGAAGGATATCAGGAAAGAACCTGCTCAGTGTGTAAATATACACAAAAAGAGACAATAAAGAAAGAAGAGCATAACTTTGGGGAATGGTTTATTGTAAAGAACGCAACCTGTAAAGAAGAGGGACTACGCAAGCACGTATGTAATGTTTGTAACACCGAGGAAACCGAGGTCATACCTACAAGCGAGGGTCACGACTACGGCGATTGGGAAATAACCAAACAGCCTACCTGCACATCACAGGGCGAAAAGAAGCATACCTGTAAGATTTGTAATAAAACAGAGCGTCAGAGATTGCCTAAATCTAAAGATCATAATTGGGGGGATTGGGTAGTTGTTAAGGATTCAACCTGCAGCGAAGTAGGAGAAAAAGTAAGAAAGTGTGATAGCTGCGGTACTGAAGAAACAGGCGAGATATCAACTAAAGAACATAACTTAGGCGACTGGACCGTTATAACTAAGCCTACCCAAACCGAAAAGGGAGTACAGATGAGATGCTGTCAGAATGAGGACTGTGACTATCAGGAGTCAGAGGAAATCGCACCGCTCAGCAGCGTAACATCACAGCAGTCATCAAATTCCGATGATAAAAATGACGACTCAAACGGTACTAAGGTGTTCTTCATTATATTTCTTATATGTGCCGCAGGCGTTGTAGCTTTTATAGTTATCAAGCGTGTTACGGGCGGAACTAAGAAAGAGAAAAGGGATAAGCCCTTAAAGATAAAAAGAACAAATAAAAAATATCAATAATATAGATATTTCAAGTCCGCTAGGCTAATCTTAGCGGACTTTTTTGCATAGCATAAATATTTGAATTCACGGAACTTATCGGACAATAATGTATTATATATGCAATGGTTATCAATATATAGACGTTTCACTCATCAAACATTCCTATTTTTGCAAACCGCTTAATTACCTGCATTTATGCTTTGCGTGAATATCACGTTTGAATATTACAAAAATTGCGGCGGATAAAAACATAAATATGATGTATTGCAATGCGGTTTCTTTGTCACCTGTAGCAGTATTTTGTGCGTGCAGCTCATCATAATATGATGTATCGCTGTATGGGGCGTCTGTATCTGTTGCGATATTGCTTCTCGGCATGGGATTAATATCTATTACATCTGAGGGCTTACTGTACCTGTATACATATCCGCATTCTTTGCAGGTATAAATAGTGTCGTTGCCGATTTGCTCGTTTACAAAGTTATGTTCTGCTATAATTTTGATACCGCAGGGGCATATGCCGGTATGCTCAACCTCATCACTTTGCCATATTATGTCCTTATGCTTACAGTCTGTATAATGCGCTGAAAACGTTACGTCATTGTCGGGCATAGTAAAGGTAAGTTCGGTACTTTTTTTATCGAACTTGATATTCTTGTCATTACACAGCCAGTAGGTAAAAAGCTTACCGATATAGCTGTCACAGTTTATTGTTACCGTGTCGCCTGCGTAGTATGTTCCGGAACCGCTGCCGTTTGTAACGCTTAATGTGTGCTGTGTTGTACGCCAGCCTGCATATATTACCTTACTGTTTTCAAGAGGGGCTTTTTCGTCATATACGGTTGACATACTGCTCTCATTGTACCACATGGTAAAAGCCCTGTGTGTGCAGGTAGGCGTATTCTTTATTTCAGGAACAGTTTTACTTTTGAATATTATTATGTCAAAGACCGACCTGTCCTCAGGTGTAAAATTATTTTTGCAGATAAGAACGTTATCAAGCGTCAGATAAAACGCACCGTCTGCCGTTATTGCTGTGTTATCGTCAGTTGTATGATTAAATGACGAATTACCCGTACTGTTATCATTATATATAAATTCCGCATTCAGAGCATCGGCAAGCAAGGTTTGCTCTTCTGTAGCGCAGTCATATCTGACCAATTCGCCTTTCTTTGATTTCACATTTACCGCTATTATGCTGTCGTCCGCAACTGCAAAGGTAATGCGGAAGTTGAAGCCGGATGTGCTATATATATCTACTATAGCATATCCTGCGGCATATATTGCCTCGCTTCTTGTATGATGAGAGATTATCTGTTGTGTATCGTTTTCATAGGTAGCGACGATTGAAACACCGCTGAAGTCAAGCGCCTTATTCACTAAATCATAACTCATTTTAAAATTATCTTGAGCTACAAGAGCTACACTCACAATATTATCTTTGGCACTTGCCGTTACTGATGAGCCTACTAATAGGCAAAAGGTCAATGCTATACTTAAAAACAACTTTTTCATATTATCGCTCCCTAAGATTTTTTGAATGTCAATGCCGTGTATTGATTTTGTATGTAAAGGTTAAATTAATTTGTGGCATTGCCTTAACATTATATGATGCGAATAAGAAAAATATGACTGTATATGTGAGTATTATTTACTATTTTTTGAAAAAACAGTTGTCTATCTGATAAAAGTATGATATAATAAACTGATTATAGAATTAAGTAAAAAATAAAGTGGGGTTGTTTCATTGAGCGCAAAGGTTACATTACTTACTTATACTCCTATGCCTGAGCAAACTATAGCGTCTGCGGCAAGGCTGTGCTATAGCTCAGGAGATATAGACTCGGTACGCAGTAAGATTACTGATGAAAAGGCGGCATCATTTGTTGAGATGTTGGCTCAGATAGGACATGAAAGCCCTATTGAACACGCAAGCTTTACATTTGGAATAGAGGGTGTTTCACGCTCATTGCTTGCTCAGATAACACGCCATAGAATAGCCTCGTTCAGTGTGCAGAGCCAACGGTATGTTAATGAAAATATGTTTGAATATGTTATTCCGCCATATATAGAGCAAGACCCAGTTGCCTGTGAGATTTACAAAAATTCAATGACAAGGGCACAGAATGACTATAATGCACTTGCCGATATACTTGCTAAATCACATAAAGAACGCCTTGTGTCAGAGGGACTTGACGAGCAGGAGGCAGAGAAAAAGGCGGAAAAAACTGCAATAGAGGACGCAAGGTTTGTATTACCGAATGCCTGCTGTACTAAGATGATATGCACCTTTAATGCACGTAGCCTGCTTAATTTTTTTGCACATAGATGCTGTAACCGTGCACAATGGGAGATACGTGATGTAGCAGAGCAAATGCTAGCATTGTGTAAGCAGGTAGCACCTGCGGTATTTAAAAATGCGGGGCCTTCATGTATAAGGGGTAATTGCCCTGAGGGTAAGATGTCCTGCGGCAAAAGCACACAGGTACGTGAAAAATACAGTAAATTATAAAGGATATGATATCTTGAAAGGTAAGCTTATTGTTATAGAGGGACTTGACGGCAGCGGCAAGGCAACTCAGGCACAGCTTTTGTATAATAGATTAAAAAAAGATAATGATAATTGCAAAAAAATCTCTTTCCCAGACTATGATAATCCTTCATCTGCTCTTGTTCAGATGTATTTACACGGTGCGCTTGCCGATTCTCCGGAAAAGATAAATGCTTATGCGGCCTCATCATTTTATGCGGTTGACAGATATGCAAGCTATATGCAGTTCTGGAAAAAGGACTACGAAAACAAAGCTACGATAATTGCCGACAGATACACCACATCCAACGCCATATACCAGATGGTAAAACTGGAAAGAAGTAAGTGGGACGATTTTTTGGGGTGGTTAGAGGACTACGAATATAATAAGCTTGGTATACCTAAGCCTGAGGCAGTTATATATCTTGATATGCCTATCGAGGTTTCACAAAAGCTAATGACGGAAAGATATAACGGTGATGAGAGCAAAAAGGATTTGCACGAGAAGAATATCAGATTTTTACATGATTGCTCTGTAGCGGCACTGTATGCGGCACAAAAGCTGGGTTGGAACATTATACATTGCTCAGAGAAGCTTAAACCGCATACTATAGACGACATACACGCAATGGTTTATGAAAATGCTAAGAATATATTAATATAAGAGGAAGATTTATGCTTGAATTTAAAACTCCGGAATTAAGTGACGGCGATTGGGTGCGCAGCATTGCTGAAAGCTCAGATTATATGGGCAGCGATGCCGCATTTGGTACACTTTTTATATGGAGATTAAGATATAAATTTAAAATTTGTAAGTATAAGGAATTTATTATCAAGGAATGTTTAACGGATAACGGTGAGCTTTGTTATACCTATCCTATGGGACACGGAGATATAAAGGATGCCGTGGACGCAGTTATTGCTCATGCACATGAAAAACAGGTTAAATTGCACTTTACCTTACTTACTGACGATATGAAGAACCAGCTTGAAGAGTTTTATCCCGGTAAGTTTGTATTTGAAAGCATACGTGACAGCGCAGATTATATTTATTCTACAGAGAAGCTTGCAATGCTTACAGGCAGAAAGTATCATTCAAAGCGTAATCATATAGCTGCGTTTGAACAGAAGCACAGTGTTAGATATGAGAGGATAACACCTGAGAATATGCACGTTGCACTTGACGTCTGCCGTAGCTGGTGCGCCGAAAACGGTTGTTCGGAAAATGCGCTTGACAGCGAATTTTGTGCTATACGTGAAACGTTTAATAATTACGATAAGCTGGGCTTTATCGGCGCTATTATTTATGCTGACGATGTACCTGCCGCTATGACGGTAGGAGAGAGAATAAACTCTAAGATTTGTATAATACACTTTGAAAAAACTACTCCTGAGTTTAAAGGTGCTTATCCTGTTATAAACAGGGAATTTGTACGTAACGAGCTGATATCATACCGGCTTGTTAATAGAGAAGAAGACATGGGAATTGAGGGATTGCGTAAAGCTAAGCTTTCGTATCGGCCAGAAATATTACTCGAAAAATTTGATGGGATATTAATAGAATGATAACGTTTAAAAAAGCTACCGAAAATGACAGCGAAAGCCTTATAAAAATATGGCATATATGCTTTAAAGATGATGTAAGTATTATACAGGATTTTTTAAGCAGAGGTTTTAATTCTTTTGTAGCGGAGATAGACGGAAAAGCTGTTGCAGCGTTACATTTGATAAATACGCAGATGGCGTATAACGGCAATACTATTGACGGTGTTTATCTATATGCCGCCGCCACCTTGCCCGAATATAGGGGTAGGGGTATTATGGGTGGACTTATAGACTATGCAAACCAAGAAGCTAAGCGAGAGGGTGCGAGCTTTTGTGCATTAATGCCGGCGGATCTGTCTTTATATGATTATTATAGGAAATTCGGTTATTTTGATTTCTTTAAAAGTGTTAATGTTACAAAAAGCGCAAAGCAACTGGACGAAATTTGCAAAAATGTAATCAATAACACAAAAGATTTATTTGACAATATCACTGATTTAAGGTTTAATATATATAACAAAAATAACGGCAATATTCTATGCAGTACGGAACACATAGACTACGCTGTTAAAATGTACAAACATTACGGAGGATGTCTTATCACGGCAAGCGGCGGATATATGATATGCAGCAGAGTAGATGAAACACAGGTGCAAATAATAGAATGTGCCTGTACACATAAGTCTTTACCGCAGCTTATATCAAAGCTGAGAAAAACGCTTGACGCACAAAGCTATGTTTTCAGACTTCCTGCAAATACACAATTTTTTGGCGGTGACGGAGATATATACTACAGCGGAATGTTAAAGCCGCTTAGAGATGAAGATATATTTATAAGTATTATAAATGCTAATCCCTATATGGGACTTACACTTGATTAAAGGAGGACACAGCGCATGATATACGTTTTTTTGGCTGACGGCTTTGAAGAGATAGAGGCACTTGCTGTCGTTGATATTTTAAGACGTGCAGAGCTTGATGTAATCACGGTTGGTGTTGGAGGCAAAAATATCACAGGTGCGCATAAGATAACGGTTTGCGCCGACATTGAGCAAAAAGAAGTTACTACTGACGACATGACTGCCGTTGTGTTGCCGGGTGGTATGCCGGGTACGCTCAATCTTGAAAAATCACCTATTGTCAGAGAGGCCGTTGAATATTGCGTCGAAAATGATTTATATACCTGTGCAATATGTGCCGCACCGTCAATATTAGGTCATTGGGGTCACTTAAAGGGTAAAAGGGCAGTTTGCTTTCCGGGCTTTGAAAGCGAGCTAAAGGGCGCACAGAATACAGCCTCCTTTGTCGAGAAAGACGGAAATATAATCACAGCTAAGGGACCGGGGGCGGCAGTAGAGTTTGCTCTTGAAATTGCCAAGTGCCTTGCAGGTGAAGAAAAAAGTAATAGTATAAGGATGTCGCTTCAATGCCCGTAAATGATATACGTAAAGTTAAAGACAGAATAAGGCAGCGTTCACGTGGATTTCGTGAGAGATTAACACGTGAAGCTAAGGCAGATCTTGATAGAGCTATACTTGATAAGATAACCTCAATGCGGATATATACTGACAATAATTTGATTTTAACATATGTTTCAACTCCCATTGAGGTAGATACACGAGGGCTTATAAAGCGTGCTTTGGCTGATAATAAGACCGTGGCGGTACCTAAGTGCATTAAGGGTAGCCGTGATATGGAGTTCTATATTATTAAGTCGCTTGACGACTTGGAAAAAGGGACTTTCGGAGTACTGGAGCCAAAGGCTGATGTATGTCAAAAGCTTACTGATACGGCACATAGCGTATGTATAGTACCGGGACTTTCGTTTGATTGCAGTGGATACAGAGTAGGCTATGGCAAGGGATATTACGATAGATTTTTATCCGGTTACAGGGGTTACACGGTAGGTATATGTTATAAACCGTGTGTAGAGTGGAGATTTCCACACGGCTTCTTTGATAAACCTGTTGACCTTTTGATAACTGAAAAATATATAAGAAAAACAACGAGAAATTCAAGAAAGGATTGAGCTTATGAGTAACAGTTTGTATGATAACAACGATAATTTTTATAATGTCAATACAGACACAAACAGCGCAAATAAACAGCAAAGCAATACTCCTAAAACTCAGCAGGACAGTATAGCAAATAGCAGAGAGCAAAAGGTACGTAGCTTTAAGCTTCAGCTTGATGACTCATTTTATGAGGATACATTCGGAGATGAAACACAGGGCAGCACATATGTTAAGCGTGATTTTTCACCGGATGCCGCCGAGAACATAACAAGCTATAGCAGTGATGAGAAAAAGGCAGAGGCAGAGGCGGCACAAGAGAAAGAACAGGAAAAGCCTAAGCTTACCAGAAAGGAAAAAAAGCTTATCAAAAAACGTCGTAAGGCTAAGGCACGTAAGTCAGGCTGTCTGTTTAAGATGGTATGGCTTGTAATGGTAGTCCTAGTCGGTGTCTTGGTAGGTCAGTTCTTAATGGTTGGCGTTAATGATATGCTTGCCATAAATCGTACAGATTCAAGCACTATAACCATTGATATATCTGATTCTAACAATCTTGACGCAATAGCCGATACCTTAGTAGATAACGGCATCATCAACAATAAACAGTTCTTTAAGCTGTATGCAAAGCTTACAAACAATGACGCATACTTCTTACAGGGAACGTATGAGCTTCGCAAGAATATGGACTATCAGGCTATAGCTGTATTTTTACAGACTAAGATAAACCGTATGGATACCGTTTCGGTACAGTTCTCAGAGGGTATGAATGTGCTTGAAATAGCCAAGAAGCTTGAAAAAAACGGGGTTTGTAATGCTGAGGAATTTTTAGCTATGGCTAATTCAAACGCATTTGATGAAGACTATCCGTTTATAGCTTCCATTAAGAATGCGTCTAAGAGATACTACAAGCTTGAGGGCTATTTATTCCCTGATACCTATGAATTTTATAAGAATGAAGATCCTGAATCGGTTATCAGACGTTTTCTTGCTAACTACCGTAATAAGATGTATGAAACCAAAACACGTGTAGAGGGCTTTGAAAAGAAGGTAAATATAGAGAAACAGGCAGATAAGATGGGTATGTCTATGGAAGATCTGCTCACGCTTGCGTCTATTATTCAGGCAGAGGCGGCTACAGAAGAAGATATGTACTATATTTCTTCTATTTTCCATAACAGACTTGATACTCTTGACAATGACGGTGTAAGCATATTCGGTGAGGGCGGCTTGTGCTATCTCGGCTCAGATGCCACATATTACTACCCATACCGCAACAAGGCGTCTGTACCTAAAGAAATACGCAAAAATTATGTAAGTAAGTACGATACTTATACTATTAATAAGGGATTGCCTGCCGGTCCGGTATGTAATCCGGGTATGGCGGCAATAAATGCGGCGTTGCATCCGTATGATACCGATTACTATTACTTCTGCCATAAGGCGTCAACAGACGGCTCTGCCGCTGAACCGTTCTATGCAAGAACCTATGACGTTCATACAGAAAACCTTTATGCCGCAGGCTTATTATAATTAATAAAAATCGCTCAAGGCTGTCGGGCAAGGCTTTTGTGCCTTGCTTCGGCTATGCCTTGTTTGCGCTTTTCAGGAAAATATTTTTTCTCATAATTTTTTTTGAAAGACTGATTGTATGATAGAACAAACACATAAATTTGAATTGCTTTCGCCGGCAGGCGATCCCGAATCATTGCAGGCTGCACTGAATTTTGGTGCAGACGCAGTGTATTTGGCCGGTAAAAAGTTCGGTATGAGAACATCAAGTGCAAATTTTGATATGGAAACGCTTGCCGAGTCTGTCAGGAAGGCACACGATAAGGGAGTAAAGGTCTATCTAACCTGTAACACTATTCCACGCAATAACGAGGTTGATACATTACCCGACTTTCTTGCAGAGGCGGAAGAATGCGGTGTAGATGCCTTTATTATTGCGGATATCGGCGTTATGGAGCTTGCCAAGCGTTATGCTCCAAATACCGATATACATATTTCAACTCAGGCCGGTATTGCTAACTACGCTACCGCTAACGCATTCTATCAAATGGGTGCAAAGCGAGTAGTGCTTGCCAGAGAGCTATCGCTTGAAGAGATAAGCGAGCTACATTCACGTATTCCTAAGGACTTAGAGATAGAGGCGTTTGTACACGGCTCTATGTGCGTTTCTTTCTCCGGCAGATGCCTGATGTCAAGCTATCTGACATCACGTGATGCTAACAGGGGCGACTGCGCTCAACCGTGCAGATGGAAATATCATATTTACGAAGAGAACAGGGAGGGGCAGTTCTTCCCGATAGTAACTGAAGAAAACGGAACTTATCTGTTTAATTCACGTGATTTGCGCATGATAGAGCATATCCCGGAGCTTGCAAAGGCAGGTATTACAAGCCTTAAAATAGAGGGTAGAGCCAAGTCGGCATACTATGCGGCAGTTACTACCAACGCATACCGTCATGCCATTGATGACTACTACGAGCAGGGCGATAATTGGCGTTTGCAGGAATGGATAGCCGAAGAGCTTGAAAAGATAAGCCACAGAGAGTATAATACGGGATTTTTCTTTGGCAAAGAGCCGGGGCAGATACATTCAAACGGAGGTTATATCCGCAAGTATGAGGTCGTTGCCGTGTGTGACGATTACTCCGACGGTAAAGCCTTTATTAGTCAAAGAAACAGGTTCTTTAAGGGCGATACTTTGGACGTATTACCACCATCGGGCGTGCCTTTCTACATTACCGTAGATGAGCTTGACAATGAATACGGACAGGCTGTTGACGTTGCACCTCACGCTATGCAGAAGCTTGTGTTGCCGTCTGATCTGGTTATTCCTAAGGGCTCTTTATTCAGAAAGAAATTAAACAGCGATAAATAAAAATTTATATATATTAAATAATCATTTTCTAATTTTACAAGGAGAGATATAAAATGCAGTGGACAGGACTTAACGAGCTTAGAGAGAAATTTCTCTCATTTTATGAGAGTAAGGGCCATTTAAGGCTCAAAAGCTTCCCTCTTATACCAAAAGATGATAATAGCTTATTGCTTATAAACTCAGGTATGGCTCCTATGAAAAAATACTTTACAGGTGAGGTAACTCCGCCGAGAAAGCGTGTTACAACCTGTCAAAAATGTATCAGAACACCGGATATTGAGCGTGTAGGCATCACAGCCAGACACGGCACTTATTTTGAGATGCTCGGTAACTTCTCATTCGGTGATTACTTTAAGCACGAGGCAACGGCATGGGCTTGGGAATTTTGTACTAAAATCCTTGAATTGCCTATCGACAGACTTTGGGTTTCGATATATGAAAACGATGATGAAGCCTTTGATATCTGGACTAAAGAGGTAGGCGTATCTGCCTCCCGTATTGTAAGGCTCGGTAAAGAGGATAACTTCTGGGAGCATGGCACAGGTCCCTGCGGCCCTTGCTCAGAGATATACTTTGACAGAGGTGAGCAGTACGGTTGCGGCTCACCTACTTGCGGTGTGGGCTGTGACTGTGACAGATATGTAGAGTTCTGGAACCTGGTATTTACTCAGTTTGACAGTGACGGTAATGATAATTATGCGCCGCTTGATCATCCTAACATAGATACAGGTATGGGACTTGAACGTCTTGCTTGCATTATGCAGGGTGTAGATAATCTTTTCTTAGTTGATACCGTTCAGAACATAATGAAGAAAATTTCAGAGATATCCGGCGTAAGCTACGGCGATAACGATAAGACAGATGTTTCTTTAAGAGTTATAACAGACCATATAAGAAGTACTACATTTATGATAGGCGACGGCGTTATGCCTTCTAACGAGGGTAGAGGATACGTTCTGCGCAGACTTTTAAGACGTGCCGCACGTCACGGCAGACTGTTAGGCATTACAGAGCCGTTCCTCTACAAGGTATGTGATACCGTTATTCACGAAAACCTCAGTGCATATCCTGAGCTTAGCGAAAAGAGCGAATTTATAAAGAAGCTTATTAAAGTTGAAGAAGAAAACTTTAACAGAACGATTGAACAGGGACTTGGACTGTTAAATGCAATAATAGAAAAGACTGACGTCAATGTTCTATCGGGTGAAGATGCCTTCAGACTTAACGATACCTTCGGTTTCCCTCTTGACTTAACCAAAGAGATAATAGCCGAAAAGGGCATGACAGTAGACGGAAAAAGATTCGCAGAGCTTCTGGCAGAGCAAAAGAAGCGTGCAAGAGCCGCACGTAAGAATGCCGGCGCAGAGGCTTGGCTCAGCGACAGCATTGATATGTCCGGAATAAGAGCAACCGACTTTAAGGGTTACAGTGCATTTGACTGCGCAGGTAAGGTGCTTGCGATAATCAAAAACGGTGAAAAAACAAACGTTGCATATGAGGGCGAAGAGGTCGTAATCATTCTTGACAGAACTACTTTCTATGCGGAGAGCGGCGGACAGGTAGGCGATACAGGCATTATATCCGGCGAGAACTTTACAGCAGAAGTTACAGATACCGTTAAAAATCCATCGGCAATATTTTTGCATAAGGCAGTTATCAAGTCAGGTATGATATCTGTAGACGATGAGATAAACTGTAATGTTGATGCTGAAAGACGTTTAAGAATTATGAGAAATCATACTGCGGCTCACCTTTTGCAGGCGGCGCTCAGACAAGTACTCGGCAATCACGTAGAGCAGGCCGGTCAGCTTGTAAACGACGAGCACGTACGTTTTGACTTTACACATTTTTCTGCCCTTACTCCGGAGGAGCTTGAACGAGTAGAAAACCTTGTTAATAAAGAGATACTCTCCGCTGTTGCTGTAGAAAGCCGAGAAATGCCTATTGAAGAGGCTAAAAAGCTTGGTGCAATGGCATTGTTCGGAGAAAAATACGGTGATATTGTCCGTGTAGTAAGTGTTGACGACTTCTCAAGAGAATTTTGCGGCGGTACACATATTGACAATACATCAAAGATAGGTTTGTTTAAGATAGTATCTGAGGGCAGCGTTGCCGCAGGTGTAAGACGTATAGAGGGCGTTACGGCATACGGTGTGCTTGATAAACTTAACGGTGTGCTGGGCATGGTTGCAAAGGCCGCAGGTGCTATTAAGCTTAATAATACGGCCGACCTTGTAAGAGCCTGTGTACAGCTTATGTCTGATTTAAAGGAAAAAGAGAAGACCATTGAGAAGCTTCAGGCTAGGCTTGCATCACAGAAGATAGACGAGATTTATAAAAACGCAAAGGACATAAACGGAGTTAAGGTTATTGCCGCAAAGCTTGACGGAATAAGCTCCGATATGCTGCGCACGATGAATGACGGTATATTAAGCTTATCGTCAGACTGCGTCGCAGTACTTGCAAGCGTAGTAGACGGCAAAGCCTTAATATCTGCAGTATGCGGCAAAAATGCACGTGATAAGGGTGCAAATGCAGGCAAAATAGTTAAGGCTGTTGCCACATTGGCAGGAGGTAACGGCGGCGGTAAGCCTGAGATGGCTATGGCAGGTGCTAAGGATATATCTAAGCTTGACTATGCAATATTACAGGCCGAAGGCATAGTTGCCGAAATGCTTAAATAATTAAAAATATGAGGTGAGCTATTTGAATACGTTATGGCTAGTAATACCGTGTTATAATGAAAAAGAGGTTTTACCTGAAACCTCACAACGTCTTAAAGTATTGATAGAGGATTTAATAAAAAGAGGAAAAATCTCTGAAAACAGTAAAATTGCCTTTGTTAATGACGGCTCAAAGGATAACACATGGCAGATAATCAGCGACCTTCACAAAAGCTCACCTCTTTTTACAGGTATTTGCTTATCACGTAACAGAGGACATCAGAATGCGCTTTTGGCAGGATTATCTGTTGCAGTTAAGTATGCCGATGCGGTAGTTTCTCTGGACGCAGACCTTCAGGACGATATCAATGTTATAGAAAAATTCGTTGATGAATGGCACGCAGGTAACGATGTTGTCTACGGTGTGCGCTCTGCAAGAGATACCGATACTTTCTTTAAAAGATTTACCGCCGAGGGCTTCTATAAAATTATGAAAAAAATGGGCGTAGAAATAGTATTTAACCATGCTGACTACCGACTTATGTCTAAGCGTGCGCTTGAGGGATTACTCAAGTTTGATGAGGTCAACCTGTTTTTAAGGGGTATAGTCCCACAGGTAGGTTATCCGTCAACTATAGTTACATATGAGAGAAACGAACGTTTTGCCGGCGAGTCAAAATACAATCTTCGCAAGATGCTGTCACTTGCATTTAACGGTATTACATCTTTTTCGTTTCAGCCGTTAAGACTTGCTGTAGTGTTAAGCACATTATCGTTTATTGTAAGTGTTTTTATGGCGGTGTGGTGCATAGTTGATGCCTGTAAGGGCGTGGCTGTGCCTATATGGGCAAGCGTAGGTATTTCTATCTGGCTTGTAAGCTCAATGATACTGCTTGTCCTTGGTATTATAGGTGAATATATAGGTAATATATACATGGAAACCAAGCACAGACCAAGATTTATAATCGAGTCCGTCTTACTTGACGATAATGAGAAATAATAAGCTTATCTGTGGCGGTGATTGAATGATAAACAAACTAAAGTCAATAATTGACGTAAAGCTTTTAAAGTTTCTGTTAGTCGGTGTATTTAATACAATAGTGGGCGCAGGCATAATGTTCCTGCTATATAACCTTGCGGGATGTTCCTACTGGGTATCGTCTGCCTCAAACTATGTGGTAGGTAGTATATTAAGTTATTTTTTAAATAAATACATCACCTTTCAGAATAAAGACAACAGCTTTAGGCAAATAATAAAATTTGTTATTAACATTTTGGTCTGCTACGGCGTAGCCTATGGCATAGCTAAGCCACTTGTGAAGATGGTATTATCAACTCAAAGCGAAAGCCTAAGGGATAATGTTGCCATGCTGGTGGGTATGTGCCTGTTTACCGGGCTTAACTATTTCGGCCAAAGATTTTTCGCCTTTGCGGATGATAAAAAGAAAACGGAGAAATAAACCATGAAAGCATTTTTCGGGCATCTTCATACTGTCAATAAGCATCGTTTTAAGGTATTGATAAACTGCACACGTGCGGGGATTTTTAGTCAGGGTCTGCGACATGATCTATCAAAATATTCTCCTACGGAATTTATTGCCGGGGTCAAGTACTATCAAAACGGCAAGCGCAGTCCAAACGAGTGTGAACGCGAAATATACGGATATTCAAAGGCGTGGATGCACCATAAAGGAAGAAATAAACATCATTTTGAATATTGGACAGATTATGACCCTGTAACTAAACATATAATTCCTGTAAAAATGCCGACAAAATACGTTATAGAAATGTTTTGCGATAGAATAGCCGCCAGCAAGGTGTACCTTAAGGATAAATACACCGACCGTAGCGCACTTGATTACTTTTTGAACAGTAAGCATAGGCGCAGTATTCATCCGGAAACATCCGATCTACTTGAAAGTCTTCTGACTATGCTCAGCGAAAAGGGGGAGAAAGAAACGTTCAAGTATATACGAAGCATAAGAAAGGATGAGAAAAGTGAAAAGAAAGTACATTAATTATGTGGCAATAATGGTTACGTTTATTCTTGCTTGGTCTTTTTTTACGTTTACTGATTATTGTGAAGAAAATCACTTGTTTTATTATGATGCCATGATGATGATAAGTATGCTTGTGATTCCCGTTATTATCCCCATACTTTACCTTGTTTTTGAAAAGCATATTAATAGTGTGATAATGTCACGTGCAAAGAACACCTTAGCTATTATGGGTATTTGGTTGGTTATAAATGCGGTTATTGGTTTTGCAGTATCCGTCATGATAAACAACAATAAATGGATTGTTAAGCAGGCCACAGGCGGATGGGAGAATTTTCTTAATGGCATAGAATATATGATATTTCCTTTCTTTTTAGGCAGTATTCCGATAATAATTGTAGCGATATGGAGATTAATCAGTTTGATTTATTATAAAGTTAAGAAAGGTTGATAAATATGAAAAGAAATCACATTAATTTTTTTGCAATAATTGTTACGTTTATTCTTTCATGGTCGTTAATAACTTTTTTGGATTATTGTCGAGAAAGTCAATTGTTACATAGTGATATTACGCTTTTTATAGGAATCCTTTTGATTTCCGTTATTATCCCGGTACTTTACATTGTTTATGAAAAGCATATTAATAGTGCGAAAATGTCACCAGGAACGAATACTTTGATTATTATGGGTACTTGGATATGCTTAAATGCTATTACAGGCTTTGTAGTATGCAATAAGATATACAATGATGAATGGATAATTGCACAGCCCAGAAATGGATGGAATAATGCTCTTAACGGAGTAGAATATATGTTATTTGCTTACGCAATAGTTTTTGTTCCGATAATAATCATAGCAATATGGAGATTAATTATCTTTGTTAATAATATAGAATAAGAAAAGAAGACATTGTTTTTATACTATCTATTTTAATACGATTTTATAAAAGCTTATAAAACATTCAAGTTCAAAAGATTTTGTTAATAAGCGGTGAAAATATAAAGAACAAAAAATCTAAAGAACAAAAAATCTAAACAAAGGTTGATAGTCAGCCTTATTTTTCCTGAATATATTATATAAGAGAGGTATTAATATGAAAAAAATTGTCTGTTTCCTATTTGCATTACTTATGTTGGGCATGACGGCTTGTGATACTCAGTTTTTGCAGAAGATAGCCGGAAACCAAACGTCCGATGGAAATGATACGTCTAATTCATCATCTATTTCTCTGCCGGAGGCTTGCCAAGAATGGGCAGATGCGGCGGAAAAATGCGGCGTATATACCATAAAAAATATCACTGCACCAATGTCGGAACGTGCTAAGGATGGTATTATCAGTGAATTTTACGGTGTAACTATGCCGGACGGTACATATTTGAATCTCGCTTTAAAGCCTTTTGACGAGGGTATATCCATTGAAGATTTTTCAAAGAACGGGGCAAAGAGGGGCACTTCCGAGATAGTTGTGTGGGACGGAGAAGGTTACTATGCCTTTACTGTTGAAGCCAATAACTGCAATTTACCTAATTTGAGCTCTGTCAGCGGAGGAATACTTTTGTTGAAAATATCAGGGGATTGCTACATTGACGGTGGTGGATCAGAAAAAGCCTGTTTTGAAAACTTTGATTCTGTTGTGATAACAGGTGACGGAACATTAACTATTGAGAACACCTCAGGTATTGGAAGCGGCGGTCGGGATTTGCCACTTCCGGCACTTATTGTTACGGATGGTGTAAAGCTGACTTGTAACAGCATAGCTACAACTGCCAACAAGGACTATAGTCTGAATGTTGCAATGCTCGGAGGAACACTAATAGCAGAAGACGTATTTTTTAATAACGGTGAGCTTCTTGTTGCAGGTGGAGAAGTACTCTTGCGTAATTTATTTGATGTTTCAAAACTTACTTTCCGTGACGGAACCTCGTTTATAGACCGCATTAACTGCGAAAATACAGTTATAGTGATGAGTGGCGGAAAAGCATATTTTGGCGATGCTTTACCGACTACGGTTACCGTTGAGGGCGGTGCAGGTACGTTATCGGCGTCAGGAATACCTGCGGTTACTATAAATGATTACGGCGCAGAGATTTTAGACAGCGAAAAGAACAGCAGCTTATATTATCAAACTATATTCGATAATTCTTGGGGTAAGTTTGATGGCGCACAATGGAACAGCAAAAGTATTAATAATATTGACGGAAAATATTATTTCGGCGGCGTTATGAAGCTTAAGGAATGTACTGCTTCAAATGTACTTCCATGGGGTTCATTGTGGCTTGAGCTTGTAGGAAAGAATACACTTAAAGAGGCTATAGGCGGCGAGAGTATTGTTTTTAGCGGTGAAGGAGAACTCAATACCCCAAAATTTAATGTTTGGAGTACGGTACACAGCCCGATTGTTGCTGTTCTTGACAGTTGCTCGGTGAACGTTACCGGCGGTGAAGAAGTAGGTATAGGCGGCAACAGCAAGGAACAAGGACTTTTCCTTGTTGACGGCGGTAGCTTTACTTGTAACGGTAACTTATGGTTACAAAACTCATCGCTTACTTTGCGTGGCGGTACACTACACATAAAGGGTGATTGCAATATTGAGTGCGGAAGCATAGATATTAGCGGAGGAACACTTATACTTGATAAAAACTGCTGGATAGGCAAGGGCAATGTAAATATCTCAGGAGGTACAGTTATTATAAAAGGCGGTGTAGATGCTATATGCGCCGATGACGGACAGATTTCGGTTACCGGCGGTGAAGTACGTGAGCCATAAATCTACGGCGATTATTGGCAAACGGCCGCACATATCAGTGAATTAGCAAACAATGTTTATACATTGATTTAACATAATGTAAAAGGACTTTCAAAGTCGGAAATGACATTGAAAGTCCTTATTTTGTGTCTTTTATCGCAAAAGGTTTTTATATTTTCTTTGATTTATGCTATTTAAGCATCTTTTTTAGATATTTACCCGTATATGATTTTTCACAGGCGGCTACCTCTTCTGGTGTACCTACTGCTACTATTTCTCCGCCGCCGTCGCCCCCCTCAGGACCTAAGTCAATAATATGATCTGCTGTTTTTATCATATCCAGATTGTGCTCTATTACTATGACTGTGTTGCCTGCATCTACAAGCTTTTGCAGTACATCTATCAGTACGTGTACGTCAGCAATGTGTAAGCCTGTTGTAGGCTCATCCAATATATAAGCAGTCCTTCCTGTGCTTCTCTTAGCAAGCTCGGTGGCAAGCTTAACACGTTGAGCTTCACCGCCTGAAAGAGTGGTTGCAGGTTGACCGATTTTAATATATCCAAGTCCTACGTCACTTAATGTTTTTAGCTTGCGGTAGATTTTAGGGAGGTTTGCAAAGAACTCCACACCCTCATCTACCGTCATCTCTAAAACATCATGTATACTTTTACCTTTATACTTTATTTCAAGAGTTTCTCTGTTGTACCGTTTACCCTTACATACATCACACGGTACATAAATATCGGGCAGAAAGTGCATCTCTATCTTGACTATTCCGTCGCCCTGGCACGCCTCACATCTGCCGCCCTTAACGTTAAACGAAAATCTGCCGGCAGTAAAACCGTGTGCCTTTGCATCCTGAGTAGATGCGAAAAGCTCACGTATATCCGTGAAAACTCCGGTATAAGTAGCAGGGTTGGAACGTGGGGATCTGCCTATAGGCGATTGGTCAATGCTTATTACCTTGTCAAGATTTTCAATACCCGTCATTTTTTCATAAGCGTATGCCTTGCGCCTTGCACCGTTAAGCTCGCAGGCAAGCTGTTTGTAAACTATTTCGTTTATAAGAGAAGATTTGCCCGAGCCGGAAACGCCGGTAATACAAATGAACTTTCCTAATGGGAATGTTACATCAACATTCTTTAAATTGTTCTGTGAAGCGCCGAATACTTTAAGCTCAAGCCCATTTCCTTCTCGACGTTTTTGGGGAACAGGTACGCTTTTGCGCTTGCTTAGGTATTGTCCCGTGATAGATTCCTTACAGTTCATAATTGCATTAACATCACCGCAGCATACTACATTACCGCCGTGTACGCCTGCTCCGGGGCCGATATCAACAATATAGTCAGATGCAAACATTGTGTCCTCGTCATGCTCAACGACTATAACGGTATTACCGAGGTCACGCAGATGCTTTAATGTTCCCAATAATTTATCATTATCACGCTGATGCAGACCGATGCTTGGCTCATCCAGAATGTACAGAACTCCCATAAGGGAAGAGCCGATTTGAGTTGCAAGCCTTATGCGCTGGCTCTCACCGCCCGACAGTGTACCTGATGAACGTGATAGCGTCAGGTATCCTAATCCTACGCTGTTTAAAAATCCTAATCTTGCATTGATTTCCTTTAATATAGATGATGCGATCATCTGATCCCTGTTGCTCAAATTAAATTTGCTGATGAAATCTATAGCTTGTACAACTGATTTATCACAGAAATCGCTTATATTAATCCCCTCTACGGTAACGGAAAGACTTTCGGGTGATAATCTTTTTCCGCCGCAACATTCGCACGGTACGGCACTCATAAAGTGTTCAATCTCGTCCTTTATCCAACTGCTGGAGGTTTCTTTAAATCTGCGTTCAAGATTGTTGATAATGCCCTCAAAAGGAACATTATAAACACCGCTACCGTACACATTCTTTTTAACTAGGGTTATTGTTTCGCCGTTAGTGCCGTATAGCACAATGTTGAGTATATCTTCGGGTAATTCACCTACAGGAGTGTCTAAAGAAAAATTATACTTTTCAGCCAAAGCCTCAAAGTACATGGTGGCTATAGTACTACCATCCATAGCCCAACCGCTGGCTTTAATACCGCCTTTTCGTATAGATACTCGACTATCCGGTATAACAAGGGCGGGGTCAATTTTCATAAATACACCAAGGCCGGAGCATTTTTTACACGCACCCATAGGATTATTAAAAGAAAACATACGGGGAGTAAGCTCATCTATACTTATTCCGTGTTCGGGACAAGCATAATTTTGTGAATATAGAATATCCTCGCCGTCAACCACACTTATGATAATAATCCCGTCAGAAAGCTTTGACGCTGTTTCTACTGAATCGGATAAACGTGAGCGTATCTCATCTTTTATCACAAGTCTGTCTACAACAATTTCTATATTGTGTTTTTTGTTTTTCTCAAGTGCAATGTTTTCAGAAAGATCATATATAATTCCGTCAACACGAACTCTTACAAAGCCACCCTTACGTGCGCTGTCAAGTTCTTTTACGTGTTCACCCTTACGACCCTTTACTATAGGCGCAAGCACCTGAATTTTAGTTCCGCTTTTAAGCTCCATTACAGAGTCTACTATCTGGTCAACGCTTTGTTGTTCTATCTCTCTGCCGCAAACGGGGCAGTGCGGTGTGCCTATTCTCGCATAAAGCAAACGCAAATAGTCGTATATTTCTGTAACTGTACCTACGGTAGAACGTGGATTTTTAGATGTTGTTTTCTGATCTATTGAAATGGCGGGGGATAGTCCGTCTATACTGTCAACGTCGGGCTTCTCCATTTGACCGAGGAAAAGTCTGGCGTATGATGACAGCGACTCTACATAGCGGCGTTGACCCTCTGCATATATAGTATCAAAGGCAAGCGATGATTTGCCTGAACCGGATAGACCTGTAATAACAACAAGCTTATCTCTTGGAATTTTAACATCAATATTTTTTAAGTTATGCTCTCGTGCGCCCTTAACTGTCAAATAATCATGTAAGCTTGACAAGCTATTACCTCCTTTGTTATTTTGTTGTACATTATTTGAGGGAATAGCCGCTAAGCTACTCCCTCGTGTAATTTATATTAGTTTTTACATATAGAGTTAATTTATCAGGTTTCTATATTAGATTCTGTAGATGATATACCTTCATCCGGTGTTGACTCAGTTGTATCTTCCTCAGGTTCATCCTCAGGCTCAACATAAGTGCCATCCATGATACTCTTGAATACATCGCCGTCAACTTTTTCATTTTTGATAAGATAAGCGGCAACCTCATGAAGCTTATCGATATGCTCTGAAAGTATCTTTTCCGTAAGCTTGTAGCTTTTAGTAATGATAAGGCGAACTTCCTCGTCTATCTCAGCGGCTGTCTTTTCAGAATAATTCTTAACATGACCCATATCTCTGCCGATAAATACCTCATTGTTATCAGACCCATAGCAGATAGGACCTAAAAGGTCGCTCATTCCGTACTTTGTAACCATTGAAAAAGCGGTATTTGTGGCACGCTCAATATCATTTGAAGCACCTGTTGATATATCGCCCAAGATAAGAGCTTCTGCAACTCTGCCGCCAAGCAGTACGATAATGGTTTCAGCCATTTCGGTACGTGAGTGGTAAGATCTGTCTTCAGACGGTAAGGACATTGTAAATCCGCCTGCCATTCCTCTTGGAATAATAGATATCTGATGTACAGGGTCTTGTGTCTGACAGAAGAAGGTTGCAACAGCATGACCTGCTTCATGATAAGCCGTTAGTCGTTTCTCTTTATCAGATATAACTCTTGAACGCTTCTCGGTACCTGCAACTACCTTAATGGTAGCTTCTTCGATTTCTTCCATTGTTATTGCACGCTTATCCTTGCGTGCTGTTAAAAGAGCGGCTTCGTTAAGCAAATTTTCAAGGTCGGCACCGGTAAATCCTGCGGTTGTTTTAGCAATAGTACCCAAAACAACATCAGGAGCAATAGGCTTACCTCTTGCGTGTATTTTAAGTATGGCTTCACGACCCTTAATATCCGGATATCCTACCATTACCTGTCTGTCAAATCTACCCGGACGCATAAGAGCCGGGTCAAGTATATCCGGACGGTTTGTAGCGGCTATAACTATTACGCCCTCATTTGCTCCGAATCCGTCCATCTCAACGAGTAACTGATTGAGTGTTTGCTCACGCTCGTCATGGCCACCGCCAAGACCTGCGCCTCTTTGTCTGCCCACTGCGTCAATTTCATCTATAAAGATGATGCACGGAGAATTTTTCTTTGCTGTGTCAAACAAGTCACGTACTCTTGACGCACCTACACCTACAAACATTTCTACAAAGTCAGAACCGGATATAGAGAAAAACGGAACTCCTGCCTCGCCGGCTACGGCTCTTGCAAGCAATGTTTTACCTGTACCCGGAGGGCCTACAAGTAATACGCCCTTAGGTATTCTTGCACCAAGCTCGTTAAATTTCTTGGGATTTTTCAGAAACTCAACTATTTCTCTGAGTTCTTCTTTTTCTTCATCGGCTCCTGCTACGTCAGCAAAAGTCGTCTTTCGTTTCTCGTCCTCAGTATTTTTAATTTTAGCCTTTGCAAATCCTATCTGTTTACCTGCATCGTTTATTGATCCGGACATCTTACGCATTACAAAGAAGAATACGACTATCATGCCTATCATAAACAGCCATTGCAATATATTAAAGATCCATGATGTTTGAGTTGCTCTTATAATATCAAACTCTAGGGGCTTGTCGGGATTGGCCGCATTGTAAGTATCTATAAAAGGCTTTACGTCTTCATAGAAAATAGTAACACTTGCAACGTAATATTTCAGCTCTTTTTCCGGCTTTTCACCGTTAGCAGGATTTTCAACCTTTACGGTAAGCTTTAATTCGCCTGTGCCGGAATCCACAGTAAACTTAGTTACCTGCTGTGTTTCAAAGTAGTTTAAAATCTGTGAATACTTAAGTTCTTCTTTTGAGTCAGACCTATATATGAAAAAAATTGCAAAAAAGAGTAGAACTGGAATGGCAAAGTAAATAATTAGATTTCTTAAATTCTTTTTGTTATCCAAATGGGTATCACTCCTTGTGAAGAACATTGCATAAGATGCAAAGCATAACACCAAATGGACTGTGTATGCCTGAATCCGCAATGCTATAGTGTATTGATATAGAAATCATCCAAACAAATAAAAAATTATTTTGAATAAATCTCACGTTTTAGAACACCGATGTACGGTAAGTTTCTGTATTTTTCAGCGTAATCAAGACCGTATCCTACAACAAATTCATCAGGAATTGTACGGCCTATGTAGTCAACGTTTACCTCAACTATACGTCCTGAAGGCTTGTCAAGCAGAGAGCAAAGCTTAACGCTGTTAGGATTTCTGTTTGTCAGATACTTGAGTATGTAGCTCAAAGTGACGCCACTGTCAACTATATCCTCAACAACCAGCACATCACAACCCTCTACAGGCTCTGAAAGATCCTTCAGAAGATTAACTCTACCTGTGGTTTTTGTACCTTTACCGTAGCTTGATACGGCAATAAAATCAATGTCGCACATAATATCGATTTCACGCATTAAGTCGGTCATAAAGACAACGCTACCCTTTAATATACCTACAAGGATAAGCTTTTTGCCCTTATAGTCCTCGCTTATTTGCTTACCGAGTCTTTTAACGGTTTCTTTAATTTCCTCGGTTGAAATCAATACCCTTTCAATATGCTCATTCATCATAAGGTTTTACATTCCTTTCGTAATTTATAAGCCTCCTAGCGTATCGCAGGGTGCTTTGTAATAAAAACTATGCTGTTGGTTCTATCATTAATCAAAGAAGCCTGAGAGGCCCCTATATCTTCAATCCAAATTACCTCATTGTCATTGGCAATAAGCAAAAGCTCATCCCTTTTTTCTTTAGGAATTTTAAGCTCATTAAATAGCTTTTTAAGACTTTTTTTATGTCCACTGCCTCTTACACGATAGTAATCACCGGGATTGCGATGACGCAACATCGTATTAGAATTTATTATATCACAGTTGAGCGCATTTTCAAACACTTTTTTTTCATTTTTTGCGTATTTTTTTACTTCTTCAATACAAATCGTGTTTATGCTGAAAATCGAACCGTTGTGTTCAATATTATTTATGCTAATTAACGGTGTATTATCAATTCTATTCTGAATATTTTTTCTATATATCCTGAAAATACCTTGAGAAGAGTCTGCATATAGACTTTTCGGCAAGGAAACACCGCCGGATTTTTTACGTATGATTTCAATTACTGCATTTATGTGGCATCGCTCAAGCTTGCGACAGCCTAAGCCCTGTGCAATGATAATTATTCCCCTGGAAAGAATAGGGGAGGGCTTGTCATACAGTAAATCGGTGTTATATCCACCGTTGATTTCCGCAGATTTAAACGTATCCTTTGCAAGCTGTTTCAGAAGCTTCTCATCCTCACTTGCATTCTGTGTCAACCGAGTTAGTCCCGCCTCAATACCCGGATTTATTTGTTTTAGTATAGGCATAACATCAAGACGAATTTTATTGCGGGAATATTCATGTAAAAGATTAGAGCTGTCTATAATGTACGGAATACGGTTTTTAAGGCAGTATTCCTCAACTTCAGCTCTTGTTATATAAATAAGCGGTCTGATAATGTTCTCTCTTACGGGAGGTATTCCCCGTAAGCCGTTAAGACCGCTACCTCTGGTTATATTCAATAGTATAGTTTCAGCGTTATCAGATGCCGTATGAGCCGTAGCAATCTTACCGCCAAATTTTTCGGCAAGCTCTCTGAATACAGAGTAACGTACCTCTCTGCCGCACTCTTCAACACCCATTGAAAGCTCTTCGGCACGCTTAACAACGTCTATCCGTCTGATTTCCAGCGGAACATTGAGCTTACTGCATTGCTCACTGACAAAGCTTTCGTCACGCAGAGCTTCATCGCCACGTATACAATGATTAATGTGTGCAGCAATTATGTTAATATTCAAGGTTTTCTGCAAACTGACAAGATAATTAAGCAAACACATTGAGTCTGCTCCGCCTGAAACGCCTACAATTATCGTGTCATTATCAGATATCATATTATAGGTGTTTATGCAATCTAAAATCTTATCACTCATGATCATACTCCTGTGCAGTAAACCGCATAAATTCACCCTGCCAATGTAATTTTACCGTACCGGCTTCACCGTGACGGTTCTTGGCAACTATACATTCACCACTGTTTTTATCGGTGTTTTCATCCTCGTTGTTTTTATCGTAGTATCCTTCACGATATAGAAATAGTACTATATCGGCATCCTGCTCAATAGAACCCGAATCTCTCAGATCTGCAAGCTGAGGTCGGTGGTCATCTCTCTTTTCACTTGCACGTGATAACTGTGAAAGTGTGATTACGGGGACGTTAAGCTCCTTTGCCATGATTTTCAGATTTCTTGTAATCTCTGAAATTTCCTGTACACGGTTGTCGCTTCTGCGTCCTGTACTCATAAGCTGTAGGTAGTCAATGACAACAAGGTCAACCTTGCGCAACCTTCTTAATTTTGCTTTCATTTCCGGGATAGTGATGCCCGGTGTATCATCTATATATATATTTGAGCGGCTTAGTATATCGCCTGCCTCAATAAGTCTTGTCCATTCTTCAGGCGTAAGCTTACCTATCCTTAATCTGCTGCCCTCTATAAGTCCCTCTGTTGACAGCAATCTTGACGATAACTGCTCTTTTGACATTTCCAAAGAGAAGAACGCAACCGTCTTGTTACCTACTACGGCAACTGAGCGTGCTATGTTAAGTGCAAAGCTGGTTTTACCCATACCGGGACGTGCCGCCAGAAGAATTAAGTCTGAACGGTTAAGACCCGTAATAAGGTTATCTAAGTTCCTTATGCCTGTTGATATACCTTTATATAAGTCGCTTTCTGCCGAGTTAAGCAAATCCAATCTGTCAAATGTTTGTATAATGATCTCATCAATCTTCTGCAAGCCCTGTATATTCTTGCCTTGACGTATATCAAAAATTCTTTGTTCGGCAGAATCCAGCAAGGTAGAGGAATCCGCCTCACCGTGGGCGGTATCCTCCATTATGTCACGTGCCGCCATCATAAGCGAACGCACGTCATATTTATCCCTTACTATTTTTGCATAGACTTCAACATTTGATATTGACGGCACTGTCTGCGCAAGCTGCAACAGATAAGTTTTACCGTTGGTTTCATCAAATTCAGATTCCTGCTTAAGTCGTTCAAGTACGGTTACAAAGTCAATAACATGGCCGACTGTGAACATATCCATCATTACCGAATATATAAGCTTGTGTATTGCAAGGTAAAAATAATCCGGTTTCGGCAGTATCTCGGCTACAGCGTCCATACATTGAGAATCAAGCAATATAGCACCCAAGACAGATTGTTCCGCCTCCGGACTGCTTGGAAGATTTAAGCCGTCGTATCCGCTTGTAATTTCATAATCAGCCATAATAAAAGCACTCCGTACCTAAAAACTTTTGTTAATTACTCGTCACAGCAGCCATGCTCGTGGTCGCAGCCCGATATAACGCCTACGATAGGCTCAGGGTCAATGCCGAGTCTTGTGTAATAATCACTTAATGCCGCCTTGATAGCCTGCTCAGCCAAAACAGAGCAGTGCACTTTAACCGGTGGCAAACCGTCCAAAGCCTCCATAACCGCTTTGTTAGTAAGCTTAAGGGCGTCCTCTATACTCTTGCCCTTGATAAGCTCGGTAGCCATTGAGCTTGTAGCTATAGCCGCACCGCAGCCGAAGGTCTTGAACTTAACGTCTGTTATATATCCGTCGTTTATCTTAATATACATCTTCATTATATCTCCGCACTTGGAGTTACCAACCTCACCGATACCGTCTGCGTCCGCAATCTCGCCTACGTTTCTCGGATTTGCGAAATGGTCCATTACCTTTTCACTGTATGCCATAAAATTCACCTTTTCTTTTTTAGATTTAATATACAAAAATGAGTTAATCAATCATTTAGAGTTTTTGACTATCTTTTCCCATAGCGGTGACATGGCACGGAGCCTGTCAACTATCTGAGGTACTACGCTGATAATGTGATCTACGTCTTCTTCTGTATTATCATCGCTGAAAGATAATCTCATAGATCCGTGAGCTATCTCATGCGGTAATCCGATAGAGAGTAATACATGGCTAGGGTCAAGTGAGCCTGATGTACAGGCAGAACCTGAAGAAGCACAAACGCCGTTTAAATCAAGCAGTAAGAGCAATGATTCTCCTTCAATACCCTCAAAGCACATATTTATATTGCCTGCCAAGCGGTGTGTTCTGTCACCGTTTATTCTTGAACGGTCAATCTTCAGTAACTCGTCAATAAGTCTGTCACGCATCTTTGATAATCTCGCATTACGCTCGTCCATGGTAGCGTAGGCTATCTCCAACGCCTTGCTGAGTCCTACTATGCCTGCTACGTTTTCGGTACCGGCACGCCTGCCTCTCTCTTGTGCGCCGCCGTCAATAAGCGGATCAAGACGGATACCCTTGCGTATATATAATGCACCGCAACCCTTGGGACCGTGGAATTTGTGCGCAGTAAGTGACATCATGTCAATGTTCTGAGCCACAACGTCAATGGCTACATTGCCCACAGCCTGTACAGCATCGGTGTGAAATAAAATTTTATGTTTCTTACATATTGCACCAAGCTCCGCAATAGGTTGAATAGTACCGATCTCATTGTTAGCATACATTATGGTAACAAGACCTGTATCTTCACGTATAGCGGCCTCTAACTCTTCCGGCACTACAAGACCGTTAGAATGAACATCAAGGTAAGTAACCTCAAAGCCCTGCTTTTCAAGTGAGTTCAATGTGTGTAGTACTGCATGATGTTCAAAGGCGGATGTTATAATGTGCTTCTTGCCCTTAGTTGCCATTAATTGTGCGGCTGACTTTATGGCCCAGTTATCGGATTCGCTTCCGCCGGAGGTAAAGTATATTTCATTTGGTTTACAGTTAAAGTAAGAGGCGATTTTCTCTCTTGCCTGTTCAACTGCCTTTTTAGCTTCTCCGCCAACCGAATAAAGGCTTGACGGATTACCGTAAACGTCGGTAAGATAAGGCATCATTGCATCTAAAACTGCGGGTGAAAGCCGTGTTGTAGCTGCATTATCTGCATAAATTTTACGGTTCATATCTTTTTCACCTTCATATAAATATTAAATTTTGTGTTTGTTCACAGCTGTGAGTAATGAGTCGCTTGGGCAACAGCCAGCTTGTCGCAGCGCTCATTTTCGGGGTGTCCTGCATGACCTTTAAGCCATATAAAATTAACCTTGTGTACATTGCAAAGTTTAAGCAGTTCATCCCAGAGCTCGGGGTTTAGTGCGGGTTCTTTTTTATTCCTCATCCAGCCGTTACTACGCCACTTTTCGGCCCAGCCTAATTGAATGGCGTTGCAAACATATTGAGAATCGCTGTAAAGCGTAACAATACATGGCTCTTTAAGCAGCTTAAGTGCGCTTATGGCCGCGGTTAGTTCCATTCTATTGTTAGTTGTAAGTTTTTCTCCGCCGGAGATTTCTTTTTCAATAGTATTATAGCGCAAAATAGCTCCCCAACCTCCAGGACCGGGGTTACCTTGACACGCACCGTCGGTGAAAATTTCAACTTGCTTCACATTAAATCCTCCCATGTATGGTTAGAAATTTTTACTATTTATCATGATCCCGTACATTACTATATTATAACTCTAAATTTTAATAATAGCAATATCTGATTTTGATGTTTACAAAAATTTTTAATTTACTTTGTATTGTAATATCCGGACCACTAATGTGCATATTAATGTTGACGATAGCAGATATAAATAGTACGCACAATAGGCGTAAACTTTCACTTGACATATAAATTGCAAAGAGTTAAAATATATTTGTATAACTAATTGTCAATAGTTGCTGTAAGTACGGTATTTATCTTTTTTGACAGTACCCTTGCAGTATTATAATATATAAATTTAATCAGTCATTATTTAATTTCCGATAAATTCGGAGATTTTCATAGATTTATACAGTTGATGTTATCAAAAAATGTGAGAAAACAGGGCTATGGCACAGCCTTGCCTTGTCATACAAATTAATATATACCGCATTTTTGGTATATGTCGTTTATCCTGTAAATATGTAGTGCGGTACAGCTTTAGGGATATCAGCGTTAGCTGAATTTAACGACAAAATTTATATACACCCAGTGTAGTGGTGGTTTTGATATATTCCGTCATTGGATTTTCATACCGCTTATTTCTCGCATGGTTAAATTTAACCGCTTATGCAGTGATGTTTATTGATTATCCTGCATACTGCGGTGTATTAGGTGTGCCTATGCACATATGATTGTGTTCGTGTTTTTATAATTTAAATGTTATAGCATACTGTGATGACCGTTTTATGCGGCCGGATTGCTATATTATTTGATTTTATAAGTTATAATGCCATGTTATCGTTATACCTTATCTATTATGTTATTTAACTTTTCATCATATTTTTTAATTGATTTAGACTTAACGTAGGGTATTTATGTTTAATTTTGTGCAAGCACACATTAAAAGATATGTACATCATCTGTATAAGCTATTACATAATATTTTTATACGGAGGTTTTATAAAAGTGCCTGCAGAATTAAAAAATGAGTTAAAGGAGCTTAAAGATCATAAAAAGGACTCTAAGCAGAAAAAAGGCTACAGATCGAATAACAGAAGTAAGAATTTTAACACAAATAACCGTAAAAAGAAGCAATATGTGGTTTCCAAGTCAAAAAATCAAAAGAATAAGTCATATAATTACGGTTTAAAAACACTGAAAGCACCTTCAATTAAGGCTACGTTCTTAGGCGGACTTAATGAGATAGGCAAGAACATAACCGTATTTGAATGTCAGGACGATATGTTCGTGCTTGATTGCGGTATGGCGTTCCCCGACGGTGATATGCTTGGCGTAGACCTTGTTATACCTAATTTTAAATTTATAGAAGAAAATAAGGATAAAATAAAGGGCATAGTGCTTACTCACGGACATGAGGATCATATAGGTGCATTGCCGTACCTGTTGCAAAAGGTGAATTTGCCGATATACGGTGCGCCGCTTACACTTGGATTAGTCGGCAATAAGCTAAAAGAACACAATCTTTACAATAAAGCAAAGCTTAATGTGGTATATCCGGGTAGTTCGGTGCGTTTAGGCTGTATGACGGTTGAATTTATACACGTTAATCATTCTATACCGGATTCGGTTGCTATCGCTATACATTCCCCTGCGGGAACGGTAGTGCATACTGGTGACTTTAAGATAGACTGTACCCCGACACAGGGCGGTATGATAGATCTTGCCAGATTTGCCGAGCTTGGCAAAAACGGTGTTCTTGCGCTTTTTGGCGAGTCTACAAACGCAGAGCGTCCGGGATATACCATGACGGAGCAAAAGGTTAGCGAATCTTTTGAAATGCTGTTTAAAAGAGCTGAAAACAGTAGGATTATCATAGCTACATTTGCTTCAAATATAAGCAGAATACAACAGATAATAAACTGTGCCGCTAAATACGGCAGAAAGGTTGCGTTTTCAGGCAGAAGTATGATAAATTACATCACCGTAGCCTCTGAGCTTGGATATCTTGATATGCCTGAGAATGTTATAATAGATATAGATTTATTGCATCAATATACCTATGATCAGATAGTGCTTGTAACTACGGGAAGTCAGGGCGAGCCTATGTCTGCGCTTTCACGTATGGCATATTCGGATCACCGTAAGGTAGAGGTAGGAGTAGGAGATTTCATTATCATTTCAGCCAATCCTATACCCGGCAATGAAAAAACCGTCGGCAACGTAGTCAACGAGCTTTTGAAGCGTGGCTGTGAGGTAGTGTATGAGTCAATGTACGAGGTACACGTATCCGGTCATGCGTGTCAGGAAGAGCTGAAGATAATACATGGCCTTACTAAGCCTAAGTACTTTATACCTGTACACGGAGAGCAGAAGCATCTGCGTAAACACGCAAGCCTTGCTCTTGCAATGGGTATGGACAGCAGTAATATTTTTATTGAAAATATAGGCGATGTGCTTGAGATAAACAAGGCGTATGTCAAGCAGTTAGAGCCTGTAGAAGCAGGGCCCGTGTTTGTTGACGGACTCGGCGTAGGCGATGTAGGCAGTATAGTACTGCGTGACAGAAAGCACTTGGGCCAAGACGGACTTATAATAGTGGTTACAGCAATAGATGAATATGACGGTCATGTTATTTCGGGACCGGATATCGTATCACGTGGCTTTGTATATGTCAGAGAGTCTGAGCCGCTTATGGAAGAAATACGCAATATAGCTTCAAATATACTTGATGACTGCTCAAATAGGGGAGTACGTGAATGGGGATATATTAAGAATAAAATAAGAGATGAGGTTTCTGACCTTTTATTCTCTAAGATGAAGCGTAGCCCTATGGTGCTGCCGGTTATTTTAAGTGTATAAAATATAAACAAAGAGAAGTTAAAATAAAAGGATGGTGGCGATGAAAGGCAAAAGGATAACTCCGTTTTACTATATTTTCAGTATAATAATGCTTGCTATGGCGTGTGCGGCGCTAAGCTATAATTTTTGGCTTTTTTGCGTAGAAGCATCAGTTGCCGTATTAACAGCGGTTATAGTTTTTATCCAGAGCAGAAAGTACAAAAAATATGTTGCCTCTGTTCTGAGTGAAGCTATTGATGCCATGGACGGTGCCGACAGAGAATTTATCAATCGGTTCCCTGTGGCAGCGGCTGTTTTAAATAAAAGTGATAAGCTGGTATGGTATAACGGCGAATTTGAAAAGCTTATCTGTGCGGGTAAAAATATGCTGGATATGCACTCGTCCAAGCTTTTCGGCAGCTTTAAGGTAGATACTATGGTATCTAACAAGATAAGCGAGATAAAGATAAACGGTAAATATTTCAATATTCTTGCGGCAAGCTCAAATGAGCTTAATATCTTGTATTTCTTTGATAATACCAAGTATATTGAAACAAAGATCGAGTATGAAAACTCACGTCCGGCAGTAGCTATTGTAAGCTTTGACAACAGATATGAGCTTGAGCGTGATTATGATGATAATCAGATTTCGTCAGTTGTTGCGAGTGTTGAGGCTTGCCTGCAAAAATGGGCAAACGCAAACAATGCAATGTTCGTAAAAACCTCACGTAACAGATATATGCTTACGTTTGAGGAGCGTTACGTAAGAAAGCTCATAGATGAAAAATTCAGCATACTTGATGAAATACATCATATAGAATACGGCGAAAACCGTAGAGCTACTATATCTATAGGTGTTGGTAGAGGTGCCGAAAGCTTTACTAAGTGTGAGCTGCTTGCACGCAAAGCGTTAGATATATGTAACGGCAGAGGCGGCGATCAGGTTGCCGTAACAAACGGTAACGGATATCAGTTCTTCGGCGGTACATCAATGGGCGTAGAAACTTACGACAAGGTACGTGTAAGGGTCATAGCCTCAACCCTTACAGAGAAAATCAAGATGAGCGATAAGGTAATAATAATGGGGCATAAGTTCTCCGACCTTGACTGTGTAGGTTCGGCAATAGGTATGTGGAGCATAATAACCAAGAGCCTGCATATCCCTTCTATGATAGCAATAAACAAAAAGCAATCAAATGCTAAAATGTTGATAGATGAATTTTCAAGGATCACCGCAGATAATATGTTTATAACTACAGAAGCGGCGCAGTCTATGGTAACGGATAAGACCTTGCTTATTGTGGTAGACGCACATTCCGTTAATTTTGTAGAAAGCAAGGAGCTTTATGAAATGTGCCAGAATGTGGTTGTAATCGATCACCACAGAATAACAGTGGATCATATTGATAATGCGGTTGTATTTTTCCACGATCCGTATGCGTCATCTGCCAGTGAGATGGTTACGGAGCTTGTACAGTATATGGGCGATAATATATTATCACACGCTGAGGCGGAGGCATTGCTTTCAGGCATTATGCTTGATACAAAGAACTTTGTGCTTCGTACGGGTGTCAGAACTTTTGAGGCGGCGGCATATTTACGCAAGTGTGGTGCAGATTCGGTTGAGGCAAAAGGATATCTTTCCAATAGCCTTGATACATATAAGGATAAGAGCGCTATGGTTGCGTCAGCGAGCATTTACAATGGATGTGCGATCACTTATACAGAGCAATCCGTTAAAGATATTAGGATAATCGCATCACAGGCGGCGGACGAGCTGTTATATATTGAGGGCGTAAACGCATCCTTTGCTATATACGTAACCGATGATACGGTCAACATTTCCGCACGTTCTTTGGGCAAGATAAACGTACAGCTTATTATGGAAAGCTTTGGCGGCGGAGGACACCACACAATGGCAGCGGCACAGGTTAAGAACAGTTCTATTAAAGCCGTTATTGATAAATTGCACAGAGAGATAGATGCACTTGATGCCAGAGTATAAGATAAAATAATGACAATTATCGGTTCAGGTCTAAAAAAGCCTGTACCTTAAACAGAGAAAGGAAATGATAGAAATGAAGGTAATTTTACTTGCAGATGTTAAGGGAAGCGGCAAAAAGGGTGAGCTTGTCAATGTTTCTGACGGCTATGCCAGAAACTTTTTGTTCCCACGTAAGCTTGCTAAGGAGGCAACTGCTCAGGCTTTGGTAGAGCTTGAAAACGCCGAAAGCTCTAAGCAACATAAGATAGAAACAGAGAAGGCCAATGCTACAGCAGCCGCAAAAAGACTTGACGGTGTTAAGCTTAATTTCTATGCTAATGCCGGTAAAAACGGTAAGCTCTTTGGTTCAGTAACCTCCAGAGAGATTGCGGACGAGCTTAAGAAAACAATGAACATTATTATAGACAAGCGTAAGATAGAGATAAAGGGAGATGTAAAATCCTTTGGCACATATGAATGTGAAGCAAAATTTTATGCGGGTATAACTGCTAAATTCTCTATTGTAGTTATGGAGAAGCAATGATTATAACTTCTTAAAACTAAACACATACAACAATACCCACCTGTAATTCGATTGTTGCAGGTGGGTGTTTTTATACTTTTAATATTATAAGTTAAAGTTAGCTAATATGAAATTTATATTAAATAATAATCGTAAAAAAGTGCCGCCATTTACATGACAGCACCTATATTTATTATAATTCGTTCTGCTCATCGCTTTGGTCATCAGCATCAAGCTTAGAGTCTTCCTCTAAAGTAGTATCAACAGACTGAACATAATAGGTAACATCGTAATCAAATACGATCTCTTCAGTATCTTCGCCCGGAGTAGGTGAGAATACACCTTTTATTTCGTCACCGTCACCCTTGTACAGTACGCCTTCACCACAAGCGGAACCGCCTTCAAAGTGACCGGTATAGCGGTGATCTGTGTAAAGAATAGTACCAAGTCCGTTAGGTCTGCCTGCTATTGTCTGTCCGGAATAAATACCTCCGCCGATGTTAAGCTCAATAACATAATCAAGACCGGTTCTGAATTTTTCATAATCAGTATCTTTGAGCTGCTCATAATAGTTGAGCGGTTCAAGCTCTTTTAAGCTTATCTTCATGCTCTTAAACGGCTTATTATCTTTAAAGATACCTTCAAATGTCTTTTCGCCGTATATATTAAAACTACATCCCATACCTTCACGAATACCATTTTTAACGTTGCCCTCATATGACAGATAAGCACCGTCGTTTGAATATTCACGCATATATGTACAGGAATTATTAACAAAGATTGATTCTCTGATTACCTTACCTTCATGTATCTCATTGATTCTGCCGTTAAGCATACCGTCCCTGAACTGACCTGCATATACCGGTATTCCTGCATCATAGAGTACACCTGAACCGCAGTAAAGATTATCTTTCCATTTACCCATATATTGCGATTTACCGTTTTTATAGCTCATGCCGAAGCCGTTTCTCTTATCACCTGAGAAACCGCCGATATATATGCAGACATTGTTCTCATATTCTCTGCCTATACCGTGACGTGTGCCCTGTTCAAAGTCGCCCTCGTATATCTTTACGCCGTCATGGTAGCATACGCCTTTACCATGATAGCAATCGTTTTTCCATTCGCCTTCATATATAAGGCTTCCGTTTTTATCGTATCCTGATAATATACCTACAGGTGAACCGTCAATAAATCTGCCCTCATACCAACAACCGTTTTTAAGGTATTTTCTACCCAGGCCGTTGTATTTATTGTTGCTCCATTCGCCGCGGTAAACCTGTACGCCGTTAGTGTCGGTTTCAATGGCCGCACCGCTTATTCTGCCGTCAATGAAGCTACCGTCAATGGTATTGCCGTTTTCAAGAGTTAATCTACCTGTTCCGTGATATTTATCATTCAGCCAGTCGCCGGAATAGATAACAAATCCGTTTTCACCGTACTGAATGCCGGTGCCGTGACGCTGACCGTTTTCCCAATACCCTATATATTCAAGATTGCCGTTTTTATCAAAGCGAGTTCCGTAATTGGTAGGAGAATCGTTTTCCCAACGACTTATAAACAGACTGCCGTCTTCACTGTTATAGGAGATTCCCGCACCGTTACGTGCGCCGTTTTCCCATTTACCTGCGAATAATAGGTTACCGCTTTGGTCAAACTTAGCGCCCATTCCTACGGGCATATCGTCCTCCCATTTACCTATATATACAGACTCGTCACTTGGTCTGAATGCAATTCCCATACCGTTACGTCTGTTTTGAATCCAGTTACCTACATAGCATATCCTACCCGTCTTATAATAATATACACCGAATCCGTCACGTTTATCATCAGCGTATCTGCCCTCATATGCCGTTCTGCCGTCCTGCATGGCGGTTCTGCCCTGACCGTAGCGCATACCGTTGCGCAGATTACCGTAATAGTAGTAATTCTCGGTATCTGAAACAGGTATTATCTTATCAACTATCGGTAACTGCGATGTCTGTCTGTTGCTATAGTCGAGACTGTTGCCGTACAGTTCGGATGTGTTTATCTGATCCGGCTGTGGAATAAGATTTTCAATAGGAACCGTAGGCGGCTCGTCTGTTATTGCCGGAGATGTATCGGCAAGCATCTGGGATACATTGATGTTTTCAGTTTTATCATCATAAACATTGTTATCTATTGTAGGTTCAAGCACTACAGGCTCAGGTATCGTCTGAGAGATAAGTGCCGCACCGTCAAACGCATTGGCCTCCGCAACAGGCTCGTTTATCGGTGAATTTTCAACAAATGTCTGCTCGGTTGTCGCAGGCTCATTTATTGACGGCATATCTGATATATCTATGTCTATAGATGAACTAGCATTATTATCATAGGATGCAAATGATTCCGTATCCACTACAAATCCGTTTTTACGTGGTGTTTCGGGTTTATTGGGGGTAGCAGGTGCATCGTCTTCTACCTGCTTCATAGCAGGAATAGCCTGTCTATCGGTGGCAGTTAGTGAATTAAGCACGTTTGTCCATGCGGCACATTCGTCCGTAGTACCGAAGTAGATGTAACCGGAGGAGGTCTGAGCCGATACTTCAGGCTTACCTACCTGCTTTACTATTGCCTTTAATATACTTTTATTTGCAGGGGTTTTGCATGGATAGAGTATTACAGGAGCTTTGGAAAGATCTGTTTCATATTTTAAAATTACAGATGTGTTGTCGATTATTGACGGTATAAGAGTTACCTTAGGTGTGGTAGCGTTACCCTGAGCAAAATACTCGGTTTTAAGCCACTTATGTGATGTTGTGAAATAAGTATTCTTAATTAAGCTGCCGTCGTTTGCCTTAGTTTCTATATGATAGCAACCGTCAGAATCCTGAACAACGCGTTCAAGCTGCATAACAGACGAATATTTTTTCCACTTCAACGCATGGTCAGGCTCCATAGTGAATACAAATTTATATGTTTCACCGTTTGAGTCTATAACGACCTTATCTCTAAGCTTACCGCCGTTTTCAAAGTATTGCTTTCTGAGCTTCAAAAATACATCGGTATCAAAGCGAATACTGTCGTATCCTCTGTGATAAACGGTATAATAATTGATATTTGCACCTGTAACGAAGGTTAAATCACTTGTCATATTAGCGACTCCTTTCATAGTAATAAACTATCACATATTATGATACTACAAAACTTTACTGATTTCAAGGACTTTCTGCCTATTTTTATATATAAATCCAATAAATTATATAAATTTGCTTAATTTTCTTTAGCTGAAAACCAGAAACAGACATTTATTACAAGTTCGATATTATATAATATTATTATCAGCTTTTGAATAAACATAAAAGAGGTGATTTTTATAAGGCAGACGATATATATCGATGTGCTTATATGCGTAAATTTATTTATTAATTATCTTATATTATCAATAGTATCACGCTTTATGAATATCAGGGCGAGTTTTTGCCGTAAGCTATTTGGTGCGGCATTAGGAGCCGTCGCATCACTTATAATATTATTACCTCAGCTAAACGGAATAATAAATATAATTATAAAAATAATTTTGTCGTTGTCAATAGTCTTTGCTGTATATGGAAAAAATAACATAAATATGTTGGTAAAGCTTGTCTCTGTATTTTTCCTGACCACATTTTCTTTTTGCGGAGTAATGATAGCGATATGGCTTATTATAAATCCGGACGGGTTTATCCTACGCAATTCAACGGTTTACATAGATATTTCTCCGGAAATACTTATAATTCTGACGCTAGTCTGCTACCTGATAATCAGATTGATAAACAGAATAACCGGTAGGGGAACTAACTCTAAGCTGTATATAAGGCTTAAAGTTACTGTAAACGGAAGTACGGCAGAGCTTGATGCTAAACTGGATACAGGTAATACATTACGTGAACCATTCTCCGGTTTACCGGTAATCGTTGCTGATAAGTCAGCATTTAATTCTGAAATAAGCAACAAGGATCACAATAATTTGGATATTGCAACGATGGAGAAAGTCAGATTTATCCCGTTCTCGTCATTAGGCGGTAACGGTCTGTTGCCTGCATATAAGGCTGAAAGCGTGATAATAGACGGGAACCCGTATGTAGGCGAATGTTACGTTGCATTATGTGATAAAGGCATAATCAAAGGCGGAATTAATGCACTGTTGAGTGCTGATTTTAACAATTTTTAAGAATGAAAGGGACGGAAACAATGGTTAATTTATCAAGAATAAGTACAAGGCTGTACAGATTATTTCTCACCTTTAAAATCAGTCTTGCCGGAAAAGAAACAATTTTCTATATTAACGGTGCAGAAACCCTACCTCCTCCGCTAACGGCAGATGAGGAAGCGGAGATAATGGAGAGAATAGTTGCCGGTGACAGTAAGGCGCGTGAGCCGCTTATAACGCATAATCTGCGACTTGTAGTATATATAGCAAAAAAATTCGACAGTTCAGGAACAGGAGTTGAGGACCTGATATCCATAGGCACTATAGGCCTAATAAAAGCTGTAAATACTTTTTCACCGTTACGTAATATAAAGCTTGCCACATATGCCTCACGCTGTATTGAAAACGAGATATTGATGTACCTTAGAAAGATATCTCAGTTGAAAAATGAGGTGTCAATAGATGAGCCGCTCAATATAGATTGGGACGGAAACGAGCTTTTGCTCTCAGATGTGTTGGGCAGTGATCAGGATATTGTTAATACGGAAATAGAGCAGGAGAGCGAGAAAAACGTTCTGCTGGAAGCCGTAAACAGATTATCCGACAGAGAAAGAAATATAATGGAATTGCGCTTTGGACTGAATGGTAAGAAAGAGCATACACAAAAGGGCGTAGCGGATTTGCTTGGAATTTCACAGTCATATATATCAAGACTTGAAAAGAAGATAATAGAAAGACTTAAAAAAGATATGGAAAAATTAGACAATATATAATAATGTAATATTACATATTAATAAAAGTAACTTATCAAAGCTTTCTACATAGAAAAATCATAAATTAATAAATCCATTGCTTTTAAAGCAATGGATTTATTTAAATATGGGTATTTTTATCTTTGTGATTATAGATTTTCAAGAAAAAGCAATTTATTTTGAAAAATCGTAGCCATATTTTTTGATTTTAGGATTGTTAAAATCCCAGTCGAACAACTGCTCACCCTTTACCATAAAGCTTTTTTTAGCAAGAACGGCAAGCGGTGTATCTATAAAAGAATCCGAGAAAAATTCATCAGGTACGATTTTACCGTAATTTTCGTACATTTTCCGTACTTTTTCTTCGCCGTGGCAGTTTTCACCGTAATACTTGCCCGTTTTAGGGTCAACATCAGATGCGATAAGATGGCTTACATTAAGCTTTCTGCAAATTGGTTTTAAGAGAAAAACAGGCGAGGCAGATATTATTAGGTCATCGTCCTTTTTATGTTCAAGGTACCACTTTTTAATGCCTGTAATATGTTTTTGCCAAAAAATCTCTGCTTCTTCTTCGGCATCTATACAATTTAAGAATTTATATAATGTTTGTTTCATCTGTGTTTTTGAGCACTTTTTGCACAAATATTTTATGCCTGCTACCGCCAAAGAAGGTAAATACTTTAAAATCTTAGGGTGCCTTTTTAAGCAAAAAAAATAAAAATCAGTTGTGCTGTCATTAATGTATATTGTCTTGTCAAAGTCATAAACGTTCATATTATACTCCTGAAAGGTGGTTTGTTAAGTACAATTATATCATATAGACAAATCAAAAGTAAATCCCTATATAAAAGAATTAATCAAAAAAACATTTTATCAAAGTAAAATTTACATATTGTTAATTATATAAGAGTGCGTTTGTAGTAAAATATATTATGTTAAATACAGCAAAAGGGGTAATACTGAGTTGTTTGGTTATGTAAGGCCATATAAGCAAGAGTTACTTGTACGTGAGTTTTATACATATAAGTCGGTTTACTGTGGCTTGTGTAAACAGTTAAAAAATGACTACGGTATAATTTCAACTTTACTGCTTAATTATGACTGTACTTTTTTTGCATTGTTTGGGGTGGCATTAAGCGAAGAAAAGCCCGAAATAGTCAAAGGAAGATGCTGTTGCAATCCGCTTAAAAGATGTAATTTTTGCAAAATTAGCGATGATATATTACAAAAGGCGGCGGCTTTGTGTATAATAGCGTCATACTATAAATTAAAGGATGATATAGCTGACAGCAGATTGTTAAAGCGTATTTCGGCACGGATGCTTATACCGTTCCTGGCGTTTAAGTATAAAAAAGCAGCTAAAAAATATCCTGATATAGAGGATATGATAAGTAAAATGTTATCTGAGCAGTTGTCGGTTGAGAAAGATGAAAATTGTATAATAGATAAAGCCGCAGAGCCAACAGCCAAGATGTACGCCAAAACTATGGAAATCTTATCGAAAAGTGAAGCAGAAAGTAGAATTTATCGCAATTTCGGTTATTTTTTCGGAAAGTGGGTATATTTGATAGATGCCATAGATGACTATGAAAAGGATAAAAAACACGGTAGCTTTAATCCTTTTATTACAAGCAAGGCGTTAGAAAATAAAGACGAGGAAGAAGCAAAGCAGTATTTTAATGAAGTTTTAAATCAGTGTATAGCGCAGTATAATGCGGCATATGCACTTATAAATACAACAAGGTTTGATGGTATCATTGATAATATATTGGGATATGGTACAGCAATGATGCAAAAGAAAATCATTTTTGATAAGAAGGTGGATGTAAATGTCTGATCCTTATAAGGTTTTAGGGGTTTCTCCCTCTGCAACAGAAGATGAAATAAAAAAGGCATACAGAGAATTAATTAAGAAATATCATCCGGATAATTATTCCGGATCACCGCTTGAAGATCTTGCATCTGAAAAGATGAAAGAAGTAAACGAAGCCTATGATGAAATAATGAAGCAAAGAAAGACAGGCGGCAGATCGTACAAAAACTCGTCATATGGAGCAGGTACAGGCAGTAACTATAATGATGTAAGAAATTTTATAAGAAATAACAGAATAGCTGACGCTGAGCAGATTTTAGAGGGTGTACCTACATCAAATAGGGACGCCGAATGGTACTTTTTAAGAGGTACTGTATACTATAAAAAAGGGTGGACTGAAGAAGCATACCGCAACTTTACTACGGCACATACTATGAGTCCTAATAATGCGGAATATGCCTCGGTTCTTAATCAAATGAATAGCAGACGCAGAGGAAACATGGGAGGTTATCAACATAATTCACCAAATGGATGTTCAGGATGTGATGTTTGTAGCGGACTTTTATGCGCAGATTGCTGCTGCGAATGTTTAGGCGGAGATTTAATAAGATGTTGCTAATTTAATAATTAAACTATATATTTTGAGAAAAACTTTGCTTCTTTGACAATGTTTTTCTCAAAATCTTTTAATTTTGGAACTGTTTTAACACTAAATTTGATATTTTAAAATTCAATTTGCTAAAAAAGCAATGCATCTATAAAAATATACGAACTTTATACGAAAAGCTCCATACATAATTATGATATATTTTGCCGGAATTATTTAATTAAGTAATGAATTAGATAAACTATATATAGTTTGATTTTTTTAAAATTATATCGCAAGATGATACAAAGATTAAATTGAATTTATCTGATGGATTTTTAATGTATATGAAAATTTATAGTCTGAATTATGTAAAATCAATATTTAATGAGTACTAATATATGCTTGTAAAATTTTATAATGTTGACAAGGGAAAGTGATATCATGTTAAACACGTCGAATAATAAAAGCTTTAAGCTTGCGTTTGCTGCTATTGAAGCTGCACTTGCAATTGCGGTACTTATGTGTACAGGAATAATTACTATAGGAACATATGCTTTGTCTGCTTTAGCCGGAATAGTGCTTGTACCTGTTGCTATTGAAGTAGGATTTAAATATTCATTTAGTTCATACTTGATTGCGTCGATTATATCTCTTATTATAGCGCCCGACAAGGAAGCTGTATTTTGCTTTATCATGCTTTTGGGATATTATCCAACACTGAAAATCAAAATTGAGCTTTTACGTAAAAGATGGTTACGTGCAGTAATAAAGCTTGGAATGTTTAATGCTTCTATGATAGCTGTTTTTTATTTATCCACTGCTTTTTTAGGAATGGATAGGGCAGAATTTGAGCTTTTTGGTGTATATATTCCGTATGTATTCTTGATAATAGGAAATTTTGTATTTATTTTATATGATTTCGCATTAACAGATCTGATAAGACGTTATGTTGTGGATTGGCGTCATAGAATAAAGTTATTTTAACTCTGCGCTGTTCACATGATATAAACAATATAGAAAGGATAGATAATAAATTATGAGTATGGTTGGATTTATCGGGGCAGGTAACATGGCTACCGCTATAATAAAAGGACTTATCGCTAACAATGTTAAGCGCAATAACGATATAAATGTGTATGATATCGATGAACTGAAGCTCCAAGATATAGGAAAAAGCGGAGTGAACACAGTTAAAAACACTAAAGAATTGATAAACACATCTGACATTATAGTTTTAGCGATAAAACCTCAAGTCTATGGATATGTATTGGAAGAAATTTCTGAATTTACAAATGAGAATAAGGTGTTTGTATCCATTGCGGCGGGAATATCTACTGAATATGTTAAGAAAACATTGAAGAAAGATTGCACAGTTGTGCGTGTTATGCCAAACACACCTTTATTGCTTGGTAAAGGCAGTACAGCCATGTGTAAACCGAATAATATAGATGAAGAAACCTTTAAAACCATCTATAATATGTTTGCACTATCCGGCACAGTTGAGATAATACCTGAAAGCCAGATGAATACGATAATCGCAGTAAACGGTAGCAGCCCTGCGTATATATATCTGTTTGCTAAGGCTATGGTGGATTACGCACAAGAGAACGGAATAGATGCAGACGTTGCGCTTAATTTAACCTGTGCGGCCTTTGAGGGCAGTGCTGAGATGTTAAGAAGATCCGGTGATACACCTGACGTATTGATAAAAAAAGTATCATCACCGGGAGGAACTACTTTGAAGGCATTGGAATCACTCGATAATGACGATTTTTATAATAGCATAAAGAGAGCAATGGACTGTTGCACAAAACGTGCAAATGAACTTGGCAAGTAATTTCTTAATTTGAATGGAGCGTTGATTTTTCAAAAAACTTTGCTTTTGAAGCAAAGTTTTTACAAAAATCAATGATCGGTTTCTGGTGTAGAAGCCTTGGCATTAGCTCCATTTAGTTCTACTTATTTATTTTTGAAGCCTTTTTCAAAAATAAATATATAAAGTAAATTCACTTTACATGAATTGAAATGACGATACATATGATAAAAGTAATTCGCATTATATCATAATAGGGGATAAAACCGCATAATTAGCGGATTTATGTAATTTTATTCCTTGCGAAAATTGACTTTGTTTAATAAGAAAACCATGCGTAAAGTAATATAACTTTATAAATTGCCGAGAATATTTTTCTCAAATTTAGCATATATTTTACTGAAAAAATGATTGTTATTTGCCTGCGTGGCAAAGCTTTTTTAAAGTAAAAGGATATCTGCACTTTTGCAGAATGTTAAGGAGAGAAAATATATGCAAAAGATAGTTGAAAAAATTATGTGGATTAAAGGGAAGCTCACAAAGGATAGTATTATTTTAATTTTATTGTCTTTTTCGGCATTAGCAGGAATGATATCAGGAATTATCGGTATTGATAAAAAGCAATTCGGTCTGTCAGACAGTGCAGGTATAATTTTCGGCGACAATATTGACGTTCGTTTGAAAAGCTCGTTTCTTCAGATTTTTACGGGCTCTCTTGCTACATACTTTATATTTATGCTTATAATTTTTCTGCTCGGTTTAAGTGTATGGGGTTTTGTCATTGTGCCTTTCGTTGTCGCATATAAGGGTTACGGTATAGGTTTTCTGTCGGGATATCTTACTCTTGCCTATGGGGTAAAGGGCTTTATATTCTATGCAGTTGTTATTTTGCTTGGCGCCTGTGCCTCAACCTTAGCGATAGTTGCGGCCGGGGAGCAATCCGTTAAAATGTCACTTAATATGCTTAAGCTTACCTCGCCGCACAGTAATGTTAATTGCAGGATGTTTTCAAGCGTCAGGCAATTTATCACACGGATTTCTTTACTTATGTTGATTTTATGTGCATCTGCATTGCTGGATGGACTAATGAATATAATCTTCGCAAATTTTATAAAATAAAGGATTAGGTAAAAATATGAATTCACTCAATAATAATGCAGATACAAAGAACAATCCGTTACTTAGATTTTTCTCGGTATACTTTTCAAATTTTAGGCAAATTATTCTTACAAATCTGCTGTTTTTCTTATGTTGCATACCGGCATTTACGGTTGAAGTAATATTATACTTTGTAATAGGCAGAATCGATATAGTTACATTGCTGTTGCTTGTGCCGATGATATCACCGCTTAGCGGAGGACTTATAATGACCTGCCGTAAAATAGCAATGGGGGAGAGGCCGCAGTTAAAGAGTGTGTTTTGGCAAAATACCAAAAAGAATGTTTTGCAACTAACTGTACACGGAATTATCATGTATGCGGTTTTACTTGTTGAGTACTTTGCCCTGACGGTGTATTTCTCGGCGGCAAAGGCTAATCCAATATTGTGGATAGCGTTTGTATTCATGATTTTGTTGGGATTTTTTATTTTGTTTTGTATGTATTCTGTTCCGATAATGATTGTAACGATCGATTTAAAACTGAGCAAGATATATAAAAACGCCGCACTTTTAACATTCGGCGCATTGACTAAAAATCTTTCGGCCACGCTTGTTTTGACTGGTTTTGTGGGAATTATAATGTCGGTTATTATGGTAGGAAATTGGGTCATATCACTTATAATGGCAGTTATTTTAGCTATATTGGTTGTTCCTGCGACCGTTTGCGTTATAGTTTCTTTTAATCTATACCCTAAGATCAAAAACGATATAGCCGACGGTAATGCTACTGTGAGCAAGCCGTCGCCTAAGAAAACTTCTGCGTTGCCGGACGATGTACAGGATGATATACCGGACGAGCTATTGCAGGGGAATCCTGATGAAATGGTATTTTTTAACGGAAAAATGCTTAAACGTTCCGCACTTATAAGTCAAAAACTAAGCCAAAACAAACCGAATCGTGAATAATGCAAAAAGGATGGAATTTTAAATGTTGAGAGACGATATTGTAATAAGGCAAGAAAAACGCAAAGATTATAAGGACATAATATCATTGATACTGCGCTCATTCAGCGAGGGAACGAACTACTCGGACGGAACGGATGTTATTGCACTTGTGCAGGAGATAAGAGAATCTGAATACTACATTCCGGAGCTTTCTTTCGTTGCTGAGTTGAATGGTGAGATAGTCGGGTATTTTATGTTCTCGCTGTTTCCTATATCAAAGACTGCAAATGGCGGATATTCGGAGGAAAAATCTGAGATAGTTATGCTTGCGCCGGTTGCGGTTCATGCGGATCACTTGCGTCAGGGAATAGGTCAGACTATGCTGACGATGGGAATAGAAAAAGTCAAAGAATTAGGATTTAAGGGCATAACCGTTGAGGGGAATTTCCATTTTTACAATCGTTTAGGATTTAAGACATCATCTGAGTTTGGAATATACCCAACAAGTGGATACCCCATGTGTGAGCCTAGATGTATGATGTGTCAGGAAACATACGAAGGCGCACTTGATGGGAAGGGCGGATATGTAGTATATGATATGTACTATAACGTCTGATTTTTAATTGGAATTAATAGATTAACTATAAATATTCAAAAGTGGCAGATGCGATTTTTTGTATCTGCCTTTAATAATGCGAAATATGTTTGGCTCACGTCCTGTAGTTATCTTCAAAACAGCCTTACTACAGCGCACAGGCGAATAAAATGGAATACTCGACTAGGGCCGTACTGTAGCGGCGCATCTGAGTAAAGGATATACGATGATTATCGGTATTGATTTAATGTAGTGTTACCTCATAGAGGGGAAAGTGTATAGAACGGACTGGGTATATCTTAAATCAAGCCAAATTGCATTGTATTACACGATTGTATTATAAATGATTAAGTTATAATGGATTTGTTCTTGCGTATTGCACAGAAGTACAAGCTACTGCGCTGTGTAAATAGGGGAGATGTATGATAAAAATGGACTGGTGTGAGCTAAAAATTGCAAATTCGCTGTAAAGCAAATGATCAAATCTATATGATTTTTAGATTTGATTTATGTATTTAAAAGTCTATTGATTTATGATGAATAACGGCTTGTAGAGCGGCATGAAGATATGTAATGCGCATTTACTTTACATAAAAAGAATATAAAAAACTGAAAAAATCCTCGGTAAATCATAACTTACCGAGGATTTTTCCTATAATTTCAAAGCTTCCGCATTCGGATAAGAAGATATCCCTAAAATCTGTATTAAGTGATATAAGCCTATCTACCCCAAACTGGCGAATATATAGCTTACTGTTGACCGTGAATACACCTAGATCGCCGCTTTGCAGTGAATTTTGACGCATTACAAGTAGCTTGTCGCCATTAATAAAGCGAGGCAACATACTGTCACCTATCATACGAATCATAAAGTCTGCCTTTTCTGAGAGTGCCGTACGCTTGATTTTAACAGCAGGATAGAAGCCGCTTTCTGAATATTCAGTAGGGGAGGATAGCTCATCTATGTATATGAATTCTCCACCGCTTGAGGAAGATGCGCCCTTCATGCGCTCAATTTCTATATCAATAATTGTAGAAACGGCTCTTTTACCGAAGCTGTCAAGCTTAGAGTATTTGCCTATTACCTCTAAATCTTCATCACTATAGTGCTTTTGCCCGTCTGCAAGCTCTAAAAGTTCATCGGCAGTAACGCCTAAAACGTTACATATAGCCCGAATTTTTTGAATATCAGGCTCACGTTTGTTGTTCTCATAGCCGTGGTATGTACTCTTGGCTATACCTAATTCTTGCGCTATATCTACCTGTGAACGGCCCTTTGCAAGCCGCAATTCGGCTAATTTTTTACCAAAATCCATATAAAATACACCCCACATTACATAAATAACACACCTAATAAAAGAAAACTATCTTACAACTATTATAAATCAATAAAATTTAAATGTCAATATATAAGTATGCAAAATGCAAAATAAAATTTATTGATTTTCAATATGTAGTTTGCATATAATCAACTTAATTAATTATAAAGTTTGCAAAACGAGAATAAACTGCATTTTGCAAATCGGTACGCAAAATGCGAATAATGATATTTCCGACGATGGGGAATATGATTTATCAGCTATTAATACTATGACGAGGTATAACTAATATCCCAAGTTGTATACAATGTTAGATGTCATTTTTGCACTTTGGTCTGTGTCAAATTAATTTGGGTATTTCAGTGCAAAACACTAAATAAGATGACAGCTTTAAATTTTACAGTCTTAATATAGATTGCACTATTCACAGTGACTTTAATACACTGCCTGCTAACGCTTGCTACACAAATATACTTTAGGCAGATAATTGGTTTGTGATATTATTCTACAAAGTTTTTCATAGTTTTGGTTTACGTATTAGATCTATTCTCTCTGACGTTTAGTTGCTTTTAAATCATCGTAGCTAATGATGAAGATTAAGTCCTTTATATGTGTGATAATAGTACTTTGTTAAATAACCCTGATTGATATGCTTACTCCTAAACCGATACAAACTATATTTACTGTTTGACAACTATTTACATTACTTATTTTAATTTAAAACAAGTATGTTTGCGTGTATAAAATTAGTAACTACTGCAGTTAATTGATTTAAATGTAATCTTATATTTTAAGAAGAATATAAGTACTGTAGATATTAAAAATAAAGCCTATTGATATAAAAAGTCATATAAACAAAGTTTAAAAAAATAAGAGCTGATGCTGTTACATCAACTCTTATTTGTGTGTATAATTTTATGTTCTTTAATTACATAAAAACAGTAATGTTACTTGATATTACATCTTAAATGGTTTTGATTTTCTCATGTTTCCAATTAAATCTTACTTCTCAGGCAAAGTTTTTGCATAAATGTACTATTAATTACAAATTTATATCCTTTTCAATCTGATGAATAACATCGGGAAGATCACTAAACCTTTCTATAGCGTACTTTGCGCCTTCTACTTTGCCAAAACCGTACGCTGCATGAACAAAGGGGATACCTGCTTCACTTGCGGATTCAAAATCTAACTGTGTGTCACCCACATAGATTGCTGTGCTAAGCTTGTTCCTTTCACATATAAGTTTAATATTTTCTGCCTTGTTTTTGCCTGTATGGCCATGACATTCTATATCATCAAAGTACTTTTTATAGCCGCTTGACTCTAAAAATGACTCAATATAACCACATTGGCAGTTGCTTACAATAAATAGATGAAAGTCACGTAAAAGTGCTTTAAATGTGCTATCTTCATCACTGTAAAGTAATGCTCCATTACGCCTTAAATAGTCTATTTCAACCTTACAACATTCATTTAAGATTTTAAGACTATCTGTCTGACTGAGGTTTGGCAAACATAATTCTGCTATTCTGCTCAATGTTTTTCCCATGTAGCTTTTCATTTCATCTATTGTCAGACGTTTTGTTATATTATTGTATCTTTTAAATACGCTATTCCATGACTCTACCACTTCTTTGGTTGAATCCCATAATGTTCCGTCAAGATCAAATATAATTCCTTTCTTCATATAGCCATCTTCTTTCTATCCGCTTTTATCTTTAGATAAGAATTGCATTTACTTTTTACTTTTAGCATGGTTTAATTTTTCAATAAGAATTTGTTTTGTTTCCGGTGCTGTTTCTCCTAATGCTACAAAAGTATGGAATGCTCCATTTAATCAATCAGCTTTGTATTGGCATATAACTCTATACATTAATTATATAATGTTAATGGGTTAGTGTACAATTTGACGTTGTGCAACTCATGAGTTACCTTCATTACATTATATATCAGATATCAAATTTTTTCAAGTTAATGGATTTTATTTATTGACAAAACCTATTGTCTAGTGTATAATAATATCTGTTATAAATGCGGGTGTGGCGGAATTGGCAGACGCGCTAGATTTAGGTTCTAGTGGCAACACCGTGCAGGTTCAAGTCCTGTCACCCGCACCAGAAAAGAAACAACCTTTGTCTGCCAGACAAAGGTTGTTTCTTTTCAACTAAATCCGTCCTTCGTCCGGAATAAATCCATCTTACTGTGGATGAAATCACTTCGTGATGAAATCTGCCTTGCGGCAGAAGAATGGACGGATTTTATTTCATCTGCGAAGCAGATTTCATCCGAGGACACTCGGATTTCATCGCGCTTTGCGTGATTTCTCTGAAAATATAATCGTGTTGTGGGATTTGTGAAATGCCCTTCGGTCGTGAGGGCTTTATTTCGTTTCACAATCCGTATCCCCTGCTGTATAATCAGATGGGAAAGGCGATGCTTGTATGCCCGAATTGAAGCTGTGGGATCTTTCCACTGATTTGACGATCAGAATTATAAAAATTTTCGAAACAATAAGTAAATACTTTCATTTTGGCTCGTGAATATTCTATTGATTTATATGGAATGAGAGATGAATTTATCAGCGAGATTGCAGCATTACGCAAAGAGCTTCAAAATAAGAACGAAGCAGATATTCAAGCCGCTGGTGATGAGAGTGAAAATGAACGTGGGAATTCTACCGGATCAGTACTCAAATTAAAGGAAGAATAAATTATCTATGCATGGTGATTTTAACTACTATTGAATGATGCAAAATTCACAGAGGTGTTATTTCCTATGGTATACTTTTGGCAGTTCTTACCCCTGTTCTGCTCCATTTAGTGCTAACATCGCAAATAAGTACGATAGTTTTTATACCATTGCTAACTATCGTGCTTTTTCTTTTTGACAAACTGGAATTTATAGAGGTGATAAAATTGAATAATAATTTTGTAATGAAAAAGAACGGGTTTACAATACGATTGGCTAGAAAAGAAGATGCTGAGAATTATTTCGTTCAAAATTACTGTCCACTCGATAAGGAAGTAGCACGATTGACGGGATGCAAAGAAGAGTTTACTAGGGAAGAAGTGATTTCTTTCTTTTTGAAATCTATTGATGAAGATGATAGATATTTCTTTTTGATTATAGCACCAGATGGTAGGATAGTTGGCGAAACTGTAATTAACGAAATTAATTGGGAATTACGTTGTGCGAATTTTCGTATAGGAATTTATCATTCTACAGAGAGGGGACAAGGACTTGGCACTTGGGCAACTGAAGTTACCCGTGATTTTGCATTTGAGAAATTAAAGCTACATCGTTTGGAATTAGATGTTTTTTCATTTAATCCTCGTGCAGAAAAAGCATATTTAAAAGCAGGATTTAAAAAAGAGGGAGTCCTTCGGGATGCTATTATGGATGGAGATAAATACGCTGATGATATCTTAATGGCAATTTTGGAAGACGATTGGCGGAAAATAAAAGAATTAAATCGATAAATCCCAATTTGTCGGTCTGGATTGATAGGGTTTATTTTCCTAGCCGATGGTTTTAATAAGTGAAATATTTTGAAACCTATAAGGCCGTATCAAAATATAAATATAGTTCAAGTTATACACCGTAACCTTTATTTTAGGTTGCGGTTTTTGTGTTTTTATGATATACTTAAAAAAATAACATAAAAAGATTACTGAAGGAGGTCAAGCATGAACGACACAAAATGGAATGAGATATTCAAAGCGTTTTATTATGGGAATCATGATTTCAGTATATCTTATAGAACAAAATATATCAACGAGGAAGTAGGTTATTATGTAGATGATTGGGAGATATTTGGCAGTCAGTTTTCGTGGCACAAAAAATTGGAGTGGCTAGAAATTGAATTAACGGAAGAAAATAAAGAGTTTGTCATTAAAGAGTTGAAGCGAATCCATGTGCCCGGAACGGTATCAAACGGTGTTGCCACCATTTACGGATATCGTCAGGATGTGGATTATATTTAATGCTACTTAGCAGAATCACTTATAGGAGGATTTATATATAAATAAATATTCAAAGACCAAGAAACTGATTGTATGAGCTTATCATTATCATCATCGAACTTGTTTTGATAGGTATATGGTGGCTTATTCTGCGTTCAATCTATTGTGCTGTAATTGTAGGTATCGCCTGCTATATTGTTATTGCATATACGCTTCGCTTGGCATTTCAGAAGCATCATAGAAAAGGAATGGCACTCATGAGGAATGAGCAGTATGCGGCTGCTGCCTGAGAGTTCCAAAACAGTGCGGATTTTTTCAGGAAACATCCTAATATTGATTGCTTTCGTTTCATTAATATGTTTATCTCAAGCGCATTACCGTACAGATAGATGGCACTAAACAATTTTGGAATTTGTCTGATGAATGACAACCGTCTGCAAGAAGCACTGGATGCTTTTACAGAACTTCAAGCCCTCAATAATGATTACCCTAACATTGATAATATCATAAAAATGATTCGCAATCGCATAGCTGAAGAACGGTAACCAAATATTAAATATGAGGCTCAAACTATGTTTGAGGATTCTTTATTTTAGCCATATTTTGATTGATTATATCAACCTCTTTTGTCTATAAAGGCAAATGAGGTTTTATTTTTGTTCAAATATAGGAAAAAGTTAAAAGAGTTTATATTTAAGTTGAAAATCATATGAATATATGGTATAATTTGCTTAAAATTTAAATTTGAGAGGAAAAAATAATGCTAAATAGCAATGGTTTTGATCTATGGGCAAATAATTATGATATTGCAGTAGGGCTGTCTGATGATGACGGAACATATCCGTTTGCAGGGTATAAAGATGTATTAAATACTATATATAACAGTGTTATGTCTGCATCCGGTAATGTGATTTTAGATATTGGCTTTGGCACAGGAACGTTATCAGCAAAGCTTTATGAGCAAGGCTATATGATTTACGGACAGGATTTCTCTGAAAAAATGATTGAAATTGCTCAGCAGAAGATGCCGAATGCAAAGCTGTATCAAGGCGATTTCACTAATGGTCTGACAGACGAACTAAAGCATAACAAATACGACGCCATTATTGCAACATATTCAATTCACCATCTTACGGATGCACAGAAAATTGCTTTTATAGAAAGCTTGTTGCCGCTGTTAAATGAAGGCGGATGTATCTATTTTGGCGATGTTGCCTTTCAAACACGTAGTCAACTGGAAATGTGTAAGACTCAGGCTGGCGATGAGTGGGACGATGATGAAATTTACTTTGTATTTGATGAAATAAATAAATCATTCCCTGATATGAAATTTGAACGAATTTCACATTGTGCAGGGGTATTAACAATAAGAAAATAAGATAATTTTACAGAAAAATTTTATGTAGGTGCATTATATTTGAATTTTACTGCGACTAATATGTACATAGTAACCTTTTTATTGATGAAAAGTGTTGTAATGGGGTGCGAGGATGAACAAAAAGATAATGAAGAACTACAAAAACAATGTGTATTTCTATTTTAAAGATGCTTATAGCATAACATTTATAATTATCGGACTTCTTCTTTTGGGATTTATACTAACTTTTTTTAACGGAAAAGCTTGGACTAATTGGAATCTGATTTTGCTAATACTGGCATTTACACTACCTCTGTTTGAGTTACCAATGATTGTTTTTTCTTTTAAAGTATTACATGATTTTAAGCAAAATTGCATAAGTGAAAAAGAGATAACAGTTCAAAAAATATACACAAATCCAAAGCATAACATACAGGGACGTTACGGCGGATACACGGGCGATGTTAAATACATTCTCCTTGCTGATAATGGCAAAGAGTATGTTTTTTGCCCTAGAAAATCACCTAATCTATCTTCAAAACCGTTTAATGCAAAGATAGTGTACTGTTTAAATACAAATTTTCTTCTTTCTTTTAAGATAGACGGAATAGAGCAAATTTAATTTCATGTATAAGTAAAATCTATATTAGTATCTAATAAAACAATCCTAAATAAAAAATTAACGAGGTGCAAATTGTGGGGAAATTATCAAGAGAAACAGAGAAAATAATGTTTGAACGTTTTGGCAAAGACAGTATTATATCATTGGCAACGGCCGTAGATAATACGCCTTATGTTCGTAGCGTAAATTCCTTTTATCACGAAAAAGCTTTTTATGTACTTACGTATAATCTGTCAAATAAAATGAATCAAATTAATATAAATCCGTTTGTTGCAATTTGCGGCGAATGGTTTACAGCACATGGAGAAGCAATTAATCTGGGATATTTCGGAAAAGATGAGAATAAAGAAATTGCCGAAAAAATGCGAGAAGTGTTCAGTGAGTGGATAGACAACGGACATAACAACTTTGATGACATTAACACCGTTATTCTTAAAATTAATCTTACGAACGGTGTGTTGTTCTCGAATGGCACACGTTATGATATTGAATTTAAATGAAGTTTGATTGCTCAAATGAATTACAAAGTATGTATTTTGATAAATCTTTTGCTCAAAAAGCAATATATTGCTGTAATTCGTAATGATTTGTGATGCTATAGATAACAGGTTAGCTATATTTTTGTAAACCCATTGCTTTTAAAGTAATGGATTTGTTAAAAAATCAAATTTGATTGTTTTTTAACAAATCTTATTTTATTATTTAAAATTGATGCAAGTATTATATATAATTATGATTCAAAAGTGCATATAAACCTTAGTTTAGAGAGGCGATTACTCTATATGTTACCTAAGATAATACTTTTAAATGGTCCGTCAAGCAGCGGAAAGTCTACCTTGGCAAAGAACTTGCAAAAGTATATGTTAGAGAAATCCCAAAAGTATAATGTGGTCTCAATAGATGACTTTTTAAAAATGAACTCTGATGAGCCAATTTATGAGGATGATGTATTTGAAATATCATCAAAGTTGTATGCAAAAGCGTTGGCAACTCTTAAACGTCAGGAGAATGTGATAATTGACCATGTAATTACCAGCAAGCGTATTTATGATGAATTGATTAGTGCGCTTAAAGAGTACTTGCTTATAAAGATACATATTACCTGTCCGCTGCAAGAATTAAAAAGACGGGAATTTATTAGGAACAATAGGTGTATTGGTTCTGCAGAAGCTTCTTATGAGTATTTATATCCTAAAGAAAACTATGATTTAACTATTGATACTTTTGAGCTATCAGAGCAGGAGTGTGTTAGTAAGATCGCAGAGCTTATACTTTAGCTAAATGCAAATTAATATTGAGGGGATAGTTATGAAGAATGTAAGGATTAACGAATTGTTTGGTGACGAGATAGAAAACGCATTATCGCTTGTGTGGCGTGTGTTTTGCGAATTTGAAGCACCTGATTATAGTGATGAGGGCATTGAAGAGTTTAAAAAAAGCATTCACGATGAAAAATATTTATCGCAGCTGCGCATATTTGGTGCGTTTATAGGTGAAAATCCGGTAGGCGTAATTGCAACACGTAACGGTGGCAATCATATTGCTTTGTTTTTTGTTGATGGAAGATATCAAAGAAACGGAATTGGTAAAATGCTTTTTCAAGAAGTTTTAAGACAATGCAAATCTGACAGAATAACAGTAAATTCTTCACCGTTTGCTGTTCCGATATATCATAAGTTGGGATTTTGCGATATAGATTGCGAGCAGGTGGTAAGCGGTATTAGATTTACGCCTATGGAATTTATAATTGAAGAGAATAGTCAGCGGAATTAAATGGATGTGATTTTAGAATGATAAAAATATATGATAACGGAAACGACTTTATAAATGAAAATCTGGACTATTTGAATACAAATAAGTATTTATCATGCTTTTTTATTTTTGATGCGCCGCTGTTACTCAAAGCCGATAAGATAAACTACGCCATAAAGGCAGAGAATTGCGGAAACACCTTGCTTGCGCTTAAGGTTGAACCCTACAATTTATTGCTGTTCGGTTCTGAGTTTGTTGCAGATGAGCTTTTAGACTTTTTATTTTTAAACAGTTATGAAATAAAATCAATATTGGGTAGTGAAATCTTATGTGATAAGGTTACCGAGATATTGAAAAACAAGTACAATATAGAGTACTTTGAGGCACTTGCGATGGATTTTATGGAAGCAAAGGAGCGAACAGAGCCGTCATCTGAAGAAGTTACTGTACCAACAAATGACGATTTAAACGAGATAGTGGATTGTATAGAGCAATTTATCAAAGATTGCGGACTTGCCGATAATGTTAATGTTAAATCAATAAGAGATACGCTTGGAAACTTCCGAATTATAAGAGAAGACGATAAGATCGTCAGCATGGCTAGAATGATAAAATCAACAGATAATAATATACAAATTGCTGCTGTATATACAAGACCTGAATATCGTGGCAGAGGCTATGCAAGAAAGGTAGTTAATACAATCAAAAACGAGATAATTGATATGGGCATGACTGCAACGCTTAATGTAGATAAGAAAAATCCTATATCTAATAAGCTATATAAATCATTAGGATTTGTTAAGGTGTTCTCGCAAGGAGAGTATAGAAGAAAATAGACGGCCTATGCTTATTGTGCTTTTTCTGATGTAAAAATCGTTGAAAAATCAGTACAAAGTAAAGGAATATGTAGATTTATAGGAGAAAGTATTATGTCGAATATATATGAGAATATTCCAATAATAGAGAATGACAACTTTTTAATTCGCTTTATTAGTGAAGACGACACAAAGGACTTGTTAAAAGTATATAGCGATAAAAATGCGTTGCCGTTTTTTAACAGTGATAATTGTCATGGAGATAATTTTTATTATCCGACAGAAGAGATAATGTCTAAGGCCATTGCTTTTTGGAAAGAAGCATATAACTCAAAATGGTTTGTGCGATGGGCTATCGTCGATAAGTCGATATCTGAAGCGATTGGCACAATAGAATTATGTATCAGAAAATCAAACGATGATTTTAATGGAATGGGGATTTTTAGACTGGATCTAAGAAGTGATTATGAGGATAAAGAGAAAATTTTTGATATTTTATCACTTTTTATTCCTTTATCACATGATTTGATAGGCTGTGAGGAGATAATCACAAAAGTACCGATATATGCAGTAGAAAGAATAGCGGCGGTAAGCAAATACGGATTCATAAAATCAAATAGTTTTTTGATTGGAGCAGCGGATAATTATACATATAATGGATATTGGACTATAAAAAAAGACAATATTACATTTCACCACGATAGTTTAGACTTTGAGAAATCGTTAAAGTGAACAGATAAAAGTAATAAACTGATAATTTGAAAGAGAAATGAACATTATGCTAAATATAAGATATGTGAAAAATTCAGACAAGGCGTTTTGGTTTAGCCTTGATAAACATCTAAGTGAAGCAGAATTTGCAAACAAGGTAAATACTAAAAGAGGTTATGTAATGCTGGAGAATGATAAGCCTATAGGTTTATTAAGATACAATCTTTTTTGGGATAATACCCCGTTTTGCACAATGCTTTATATCGATTATGAATGTCAAAAAAATGGGATATGGCACTAAACTGATTAAACATTGGGAGAAGGATATGAAGTCACAGGGCTACGGAATGTTACTTACTTCTACTCAGATTGATGAAGATGCACAGCATTTTTATAGGAAACTGGGATATAAAGATTGCGGAGGATTTGTAATTAATATTCCTCAGTATGAGCAGCCTATGGAACTGTTTTTAATTAAAGCTATTTAACAAATTAACTTAAAAATCAACGAATTTTAATAATACATTCGTTTTTAAGCAAAGTATAGTTAAAAATATTGATTTATTATTAAATGAAATTAGGATGGATTAAAGATTTTAACAAATACATTGCTTTTATATCAATGGATATCTAAAAATGTTGAATTTAGGATGTCGCTTAATAAGAATTAATTTACTTATTGAAGTCATTGACTGGAATACTGTTGCCTGATATAATTGATTAGGATTGTAGAGCATTGCGTTTGGCAATTTACTTATTTTTCTGATAGTATTAGGTGGGTATAATGTCACGCAATGTAATGAATTTAGCATTAAACATATAAATTTTATAAGAGAGGTAGTTAAAATGAAACCAGTTGGTATTGATGAGTTTTGCAATTTTACTTTTTTGTCTAATGTAAAATTTTCACCGAATGGCAAAAATCTTGCTTTTGTTGTATCTAGGGCAAATAAGGAGCAAAACAATTATGAATCGTCTATTTATTTAAAGAAAGGTAACAGAATCATTCAACTTACTAACGGTGGTAAGGAAAGTGATTTTAAATTTTTAGATGATAAAACGATAATATTTGCCGGTAACAGAGAAAAATCTAAAGATTCGACAATGGACAGCATTTTTTACAGCATTTCCGTTGACGGTGGAGAGGCTAAAAAGTTTCTAACGTTGCCTATTCCTGTAGGAAATATTACTCCGCTTAAAAACGGTGATTATATTGTAGAGGGACAGACTTTTCCGGAATATGAGGATCTTTACACCGGTGATAAAAAGTTACTGGAAAAGTATAAGAAAGATCGCAAAGAAAACGCAGATTATCAGGTGTTGACCAGAAATCCATGGTGGTGGAATGGTGGTACATATACTCAGGGTGCTTACGGTAGCCTTTATTATTATTCCAAGAAAACAAAGAAACTTAAAAGACTTACAAATGTTGGTTTTGACGCATTTGATGCAAAGCTGACTAAAGATGAGAAGTATGTGTTCTTTTGCGGAAAAACTGTTAAGCCTAATGATGTCTTTGAAGATACGGGATTTTATAGAATAGAGCTTGAAACAGGAGAGATGGATACTGTGTTTGAGGGCTCAAAAGAGTTATTTATGTATGATTTTGACTTAGGCAAAGATTTTATTCTTTTAGCCGCAGTTAAGCCTACACACGGAATAAATACAAACCCTGATTTCTATAAGGTGGATTATAATACGCTTGAGATCTCTGCGTATGCACAGTGGGGACAGTCGATTGGAACCTCCGTAGGATCAGATATACGATACGGTGGCGGCAGAAGTATCAAAATGGTTGACAATGTATGTTACTTTACAGCTACTATTTTTGATGGCGCATATCTTTATAAGCTTGAGGACGGAAGAATTGAGCGATTAATAGATAAAAACGGTTCTGTTGACTGCTTTGATGTATATGAAGATAAAATTGTAATGAGCGCACTTTGGGATATGAAAGGTTCTGAGCTTTACAATGAAGACGGCAAACAACTTACTAAATTTAATGAAAATGTACTTAAAAACAAGTACGTTTCCATGCCGGAAAGATTGAATTTCACAACTGAGGGACATGAAATTCATGGTTTTGTACTTAAACCGTTTAATTATGATTCTAATAAGACATATCCTGTCATTCTTGATGTTCACGGTGGGCCTAAAACGGTTTATGGTGAGGTTTATTATCACGAGATGCAGTACTGGGCTGGCAAGGGATATTTTGTTATATTCTGTAATCCCACGGGATCTGACGGCAGAGGCAACGACTTTATGGATATTAGGGGCAAGTACGGTACGGTTGATTATAATGATTTAATGGCATTTGTTGATGAAGCTTTGAAAAAATATCCTCAAATGGATAAAAACAGACTTTTTGAAACGGGTGGATCTTATGGCGGCTTTATGACTAACTGGATTATCGGTCATACTGATAGATTTAGGGCCTGTGCAAGTCAAAGATCGATTTCTAATTGGTTCAGCTTCTATGGTGTTTCAGATATCGGTGTAGCTTTTGCAGAGGATCAGTGCAATGCTAATGCTTGGGATAATCCCGAAAAGTTCTGGCAACATAGCCCTTTAAAATATGCAAATCAGGTTAAGACACCAACGCTTTTTTTACATTCAGAAGAGGATTACAGATGCCCGATAGATCAAGGATATCAGATGTATACTGCGTTGATAGCTCATGGTATAGAGTCAAAGCTGATTCAGTTCAAAGGCGAAAATCATGATCTTTCAAGAACGGGAAAGCCTAAGCACAGAATCAGACGACTTGAAGAAATTACAAGTTGGTTTGAAAAACACGATATTAATGAGTGATTAGATTACATATTATAAAATATTTTTAAGGACGGTGATTAAATTATAATGATCGTCCTTTACTTTTTGCATATGCTTTTTTGTATTGAATTTCGATACGTTTTATGGTATAATCAAAAAAAGATGCGGTGATTTTAAGGTATGTTGATTGAAACTGATAGACTTATTATAAGAAAATTTGATATTTCTGACACAGAGGCATTGTATAAAATTCTCTCTAATGAGATAGTTATGCAATATATTGAGCCTGTATATGACTTTGAGAAAACCGCTGCATTTATCAATAATTACGCTATGTGCGAGCCGCCTAAGGTATTTGCACTTGAGCATAAACGCAATAATTCTGTCATAGGCCACTTTATTTATCATCCATATGATACTGAAAGTTATGAGATTGGCTGGATAATTGACGATAAGTTTTGGAATAAAGGGTTTGCAAGTGAAATAACTGAGGCTGTGATTGATTATGCTAGAAAATCCAATGTCAGATCACTTGTTATTGAATGTCATTGCAATCAAACAATAACTAGGCGCATTGCAGAAAAGTATGGATTTAAACTGATAGAACAGAATCCCCTTTGCGTGTATAAGCTTGTTTTATAATTGGCGTAGGATTTTAGAAATTAATTAAATGCTTTGAATTGTTTTAGTATATGGAAGATGTTTAAGTCCTGTTGCTTTTGCAATAGGATTTTATAAACTGTGCGAATTTTAAAAATACATTGCTTTTGCAGTTAATTTATTCAGAGAAATGCAGTGAATGATTTATTTTTGCTGCAAATTTTATTAATCCATTGACTTTAAAGCAATGGATTGTACAAAATGTGAGGTGAGTTTGTGAAAAAGATAGTTATTGGGATTTTGGCTCATGTTGATGCAGGAAAAACAACTTTGTCGGAGGCAATGCTGTATCAATGTGGTTGTATTAGGAAGCTTGGCAGAGTTGATCACGGCGATGCTTTTCTTGATACTTTTGCTTTAGAGAAGGAGCGAGGAATTACTATTTTTTCTAAACAAGCCCGCTTAAAATTTAACGATATTGAAATTGTCTTGCTTGACACACCGGGGCACGTAGATTTTTCTACAGAAACTGAGCGTACATTGCGTGTTTTAGATTATGCAATTCTGGTTATAAGTGCTACAGATGGAGTGCAGTCACACTCAAAAACGCTTTGGAACTTGCTGAATAAGTACGAAATACCGACTTTTATTTTTGTGAATAAAATGGATTTAAATGTTCACAATCATGATTTTATTATTAACGATCTACAACGTAATTTTAATTCTAATTGTGTTGACTTCTCTGATGATAGTTGTGATGATTTCTTTGAAAATGTTGCTTCTTTGGATGAAAATTTGCTTGATGAATACTTAAAAGCAGGTAATTTGTCATTAGAATTGATAAAACATACTATAAAAGATAGAAAAATATTTCCTTGCTACTTTGGTTCTGCTTTGAAAAATCAGGGGATTGATGAATTTCTGAAAGCGATTGAAAAGTACACAATTACAAATACTTATCCGCTTGATTTTGCCGCAAAGGTGTACAAGGTATCGCGTGATTCACAAGGTGCAAGACTTGTGTATATGAAGATAACAGGCGGAACATTAAAGACCAAGAGTGTTATATCAAAGAACGGTATTGAAGAAAAGGTAAATCAAATCAGAATTTACTCAGGAATTAAATATACTACGCTTGATGAAGTGGAGGCAGGCGATGTTTGTGCTGTTACGGGTCTTAATAATGTCTATGCCGGGGATAATTTAGGTGCGGAAAAATCTATTGAAAATCATATTTTAGAGCCTGTTTTGACTTACAAAATTATATTCCCACAAGAGATCAATCCTCATGATATTTACCTTAAAATGAAGGAGCTTGAAGAGGAGGAACCGCAGCTAAATGTATCGTGGGACAGTCAAAATAAAGAGATTCACGTTCAATTAATGGGTGAGGTGCAGATTGATGTAATCAAGTACTTGTTTTTTGAACATTTTGGAATAAATATTGAATTTGGTACAGGAAATATCGTTTATAAAGAAACTGTAACTGAACCTGTAGAGGGAGTAGGACACTTCGAGCCGCTCAGACATTATGCTGAGGTTCATGTGATAATAGAGCCACAGAACAACGGCGGAGAAATTACATACGATACTGTATGCAATGAGGATGAACTTGCACGTAATTGGCAACGGCTTATTATCTCAAACTTAGAAGAAAAAAATCACTTAGGAGTGCTTATCGGTGCGCCGCTTACTGACGTAAAAATTACTCTTGTTGCAGGAAAAGCTCATGAAAAGCATACTGAGGGTGGTGACTTCAGACAAGCAGCGTGTAGAGCGGTCAGACAAGGATTGATGAAATCTAAATCTGTTGTTTTAGAGCCATTTTATAAATTTGAAATAATATTGCCGTATGAAAATCTAGGCCGTGCTATGACAGATATACTCACAATGTATGGCGAAATCGAAAATCAGACGGTTATTGATGATTATGTAACTCTTGTAGGTACTGCGCCTGTATCAACTATGCGCGATTATGCGAAAAACATTGCTTCTTACAGCAAGGGAAAAGGCAAAATCATGCTTACTTTTGACGGATACAGGCAATGTCACAATCAAAATGAAGTGATTGAGAAAATTAGCTATGATCCTGAGGCGGACGTTGAAAATACACCGGACTCAGTGTTTTGTTCACATGGTGCAGGACGTATTGTTAAATGGAATGATGTAGAAAAAAATATGCACCTGCCACTATTTAAAGATAAAGAGAAACAGGACGCCTTAATATATACTGGACACAATGATTACTATACAGGTACGTCAAAACAAACTACGTTTAGTGATGACGAATTAATGAAAATATATGAGCAAACGTATGGAACGATACGCCGCAGAGATATTGAACATATTTCAACTAAGGCACGTGTTACTTTTGAAGAACATTCTGATAAAAAAACGTACAAAAGTTCTACTTACGAAAATCTTGAAGAATATCTTTTGATTGACGGATACAATATTATTTATTCTTGGGAAGAATTAAAAAATATCGCAAAAACAGATATAAAATTTGCCCGTAATACGTTTATAAATATTCTGTCGAATTTTCAGGTCTATAAAAAGTGTAATTTAATTGTCGTTTTTGATGCTTATAATATTAAAGATAAGGTAGAAACTGTAGAAAAACATAGCGGAATTTATGTTATTTACACCAAGCAATCACAAACAGCAGATACTTACATTGAAAGAGTTAGTAAAGAAATCGGCAAAAAATACAGAACAAAGGTCGCTACATCTGATGCGCAGATACAAACTATTGTGTTCGGCAATGGCGCATTTCGTATGACCCCTAAGGAGCTAAAGGATGAAATAATATCAGTAAATAGAGAAATTGAAGATGTGCTTTATAAGCTTAGCACCAGTTCAGGCAACCGTGATATAAAATTAGAAGAGTTTTTTAAGAATAACAAATGATTGTTAAAATACATTAATTTTGAAGCAAAGTTTTTTGAAAAATGGAGGTGGTATAATGACTTTAATTATTGCAGAGAAACCCAGTCTTGCCAGAAATATAGTAGCAGGTATTGGTAACATGAAGAAAAATGGTAATTATTTTGAGGGTAATGGATATATAGTTACTTGGGCGTTTGGACATTTATTTTCTTTGTGTGATATTGAAGATTATACCGGGCCTACATCTACAGGACATTGGAGCTTAGAAAATTTACCATGTTTTCCGAAAGAATTTAAGTTTCAGTTGAAGAAAAATCAGGATAAACAGGTTGATCCCGGAGTTCAACGTCAGTTTGATGTTATTAAATCATTATGTAACCGTGATGATGTCGATAAGATAGTTAATGCAGGTGACGCTGACCGTGAGGGTGAAATAATAATCAGGCTTTGCATAAGCAATTCGCTAAAGCAGAATAAGACGTTATTGCGACTATGGCTTCCTGATCAGACCCCTGAAACCGTAGTAAAAGCACTTTCTGAAATGAAAAGTGAAGATGAATACAATAATTTGGCTAATGAGGGTTTTAGCAGAACGTATATTGATTGGTTGTACGGAGTGAATTTGACACGATATGCTACTTTAAAAACTGGTGTTCTTCTTCGAGTTGGCAGAGTAATTGTTCCGATAGTAAAAGCGATTTATGACAGAGATATGCAAATAAAGAATTTTGTTCCCACTATTTATTACGCTGCTGTAAGTAAAGAAGAAACTAATGGAGAAATTATTGAATTAACATCAAAAACAACCTTTGAAAAGTCAGAAAAAGATAAGGCACAGCGTTTTTGTGACTCATACAATGCTGAAAAAGCAGTTGTTTTATCAAAAAAGAGTAAAAAAGACGTTTTGAATCCCGGAAAGCTATATTCTTTGTCAAAGCTTCAAAATGTACTAGGTAAAAAATATAAAATGCCTATGGATAAATCACTGAAGATCGTTCAGGATTTGTATGAACGTGGCTTTTTAACTTATCCACGTACAAATTCCGAATACTTGGCAACGGCAGAAAAGGATAAAATTAAGAAAATTTTAGATAATATAAAGAGCATTGGATATCCTGTTCAATTTAAAGATAAGAAAACTATTTTTGATGATTCTAAGATTGAATCTCATTCAGCGTTGACACCTACATACAAGATACCGAAAAAAACCGATTTATCCGCAGATGAGATGTGCGTATATCAAACGGTATTCAGAAGATTTGTTGCGGTATTCTGCTCAAATGAGTGTGTTGCACAAAAATCTGAGATTGTTATAAAAGTGGGGGATTATGAGGAGTTTTCGCTTAAAGGCACGGTAATTATTGAACCTGGATGGACGAAGTTTGATGATTATAGCTCAAAAAATAAAATTTTGCCTAAGCTTGAAATCGGTGATGAAGTAAATATTAATTTTCAAGTTAAAGAAAAAGAAACCAGTCCGCCTAAGCATTATACTATCGAAACCCTAAACAATTATCTAAAAAATCCATTTAAGGAAGATAAAGCGGCAATGAATGAATCTACTGATGATACTGAGGATTACAAGGCTATTTTTGAGGGTTTAGAGCTTGGTACAGAGGCCACTAGAACCGGAATTATTGATAATGCGAAGAAGTCTAAGTACATAGAATTAAAGAAAGATGTGTACCATATATTACCCGATGGTATTTTTCTGATTGAGTCACTTATGCAAATGCAAATTTCTATGGATAAATATAAAACAAGTACCATGGGCAAAGCATTAAAAAAGGTATTTCATGGTGAAATGACGGTTGATGAGGCAGTACATTTGGCAGAAAATGAGATTAGTCAGGTTTTTGCACAAAATAATTTGCCACCGGAGCAGGACAAAGATAACGGTTTTTACGGTGAAAAGGTTGGTATTTGTCCTGTATGCGGAAGCGATGTAGTAAGAGGAAGATACGGCTACGGCTGTATGGGATATAAAAATGGATGTAAGTTTAAAATCAATGGAATGATATGCAAGCGTGTGAT
>JBJEPE010000029.1:0-4083 GCA_051881075.1 Acutalibacteraceae bacterium
GATTCGAACCGATGGTCTCCAGTGCCACAAACTGGCGCTTTAACCAACTAAGCTATACCCACCATATGGCGCGCCAAAAGGGACTCGAACCCCTGACCTACTGCTTAGAAGGCAGTTGCTCTATCCAGCTGAGCTATTGGCGCATAATAATCTCCAAGCGAGAAATGGAGCGGGTGATGGGAATCGAACCCACACGACCAGCTTGGAAGGCTGGAGTTCTACCACTGAACTACACCCGCATCTCAACGACGCTAATTATAATACCATATGAATTAAAATTTGTCAATACTTTTTAAAATTTTTTTAGAAAATTTCAGGATTTTTCTTTTTTCTGTAAAATCGGATGCAGAATATCCACCTTTATCAGTATTTGATATAATACACACAACACAATTAAATACAGCAAAATTGAAATACTGCGTGTAACAAGCGACGCATACAACGCTGCCAAAATTAACAGTGGGTGTATTTGTATTGATTGTGCAATTATCTTTGGCTCTATTATCTCTCTTATTACAGTCACTATCGCCCATGCAATTACAAGTCCCCAGCAAGCAAACGTATTTCCCATAAAAAATTGCAGTGCCGCAAGAGGTAGGTATATAGTTCCAGGGCCAAGTATCGGCACAATATCCGCTATTCCGGTAATAAAACCTATAAGTAATGGGTATTTTATCCCCAATGCCCAGAATACTATTACCGACTCTACAAAGGTTGCACCGTAAACTATCATATATGAGCGTATAAATCTGCCAATAAGTCTTGTTCCCTGAGTATAGGCCTTGTCTAGGTCACTACCCTCTTCCGCATGAAGAAACACCCTTATAAAGCTCTTTATTGTTTTTATCTCCTTAGTAAAATAATAGGTTGAAAATACCGTTACTATTATCATTGTCAAGATTTTAGGTATAGAGGTGAAAAGCTTGATTATCCACGACAGTAAATTTGAGATTACAGCCATTCCGCCGCCTGCTACACTCAGAAGTTCATCCTTATGCTCTTCTAAAAATTGTGCGTCTATATGATTAAAGTAAGAAAAAGCTTTTTCTATTATATCAAATACCGGTTTAAGAATAGTAGAGGTATCTGCCCTGCTTATCTTTATTATAAGCTCTACAGACTCGTTTATAAGCGTAATAATAAGCCATACCAAAAGCCCGAAAATTGCAGCAAAGAGTATTGCTGTTGCGATTATCGCCGCAAAGCTACGTTTAAATCTCAGCTTTTTACGCATAAATGTAAATATAGGCTGTAACAGTAACGCCGTAAGCAATCCTATTATAAAAGGTAAGGTTACAGGCAATGTGAAATCAAATACAATATACACTACGGTATATATAATGAAAAATATTATCTGTGGTTTGGCACGTATATAAATGTCTTTTATCATAATATCACCCAAAAGCTTTATATATAGTAGTATGCCCACTTTAGCAGTGATATTCTGACTGCGTTGGCAATGTTTTTCACATATTTTAGGTACAATGTAATAATTTGCACAAAACATGAATATGCTTTGATAAGAAAGCTACATAAAAGGAGAGAAAGCTATGGATTACGTTATGAACAGGGAGGCAATTTCCGTAAGAGATGTTGTCTTTGACGATTGTCAAGAACAGCCTATAGATATTGATCTTACCTTGCCTGATTATTGTCCCGACATACAAAAAATAATGAAATGTCAAGTTTATCCGAGGGTTACTATGCGCAACATATCCGGCGACAGATTAGAGGTTGACGGCGTTGCGCTTATTCGCATACTTTACCTTGAATCCTCCAAGAAAACTATCAGATGCAGTGAGCATACAGCACCGTTCTCTTGCTCATTTAACCTTAAAACAACACCTCAAAATGCCGTTGTTATAACCACCACCAAGCCTGAGTATATAAATTGCAGGGCATTAAGTCCACGCAGACTGGATATTCACGGAGCATTCTCCGTATATGCGCAGATAATCTGCAAGAATGACCAGAATTACGTAAAAAGCATCAATGCAGAAGATGTGCAACAGAAAACCTTACCTGTAAGTGCCGTAAGCCTTATGGGCTTGGGCCAGCAACAGTTCAATGTTACCGAATCTCTGGAGATAGGTCAGGGCAAGTCTGCCGTACAGTCTATCATACGTTCAGACGTAAAAACAAACCTGACCGATTGCAAAGCTATATCAAACAAGCTGATGCTTAAAGGTGAGATAATACTGCGTATGCTGTATTCTACTGACCTTGAAACAGGTACGCTTGATTATGCTGACTTTAACATCCCGTTCAGTCAAATGCTTGATGTTGACGGTGTGAGCGATGAATGTATATGCGATACCGGAATAGATGTGCTTAATTATGATATAAAAATCAGAAATGATATCGGCGACGATGACACTATTCTTGAATTTGACGCTAAGCTGCTTGCTACATCCCTTGCCTATACAAACACAGAGATTCAACTGGTTGAAAACGCATATTCCACTCAATACGAAATAGAGCTTACACATAAACAGATACAACTGACTAAGACAATTCAGTTTATTAATGAAAACATACTTAATAAGGCAACATTAGAGCTAAGCTCGCAGGGAATCTCCAAAATAATTGATGTATGGAACGAAACCTCTACAGTAAATGCAGACTGCGAAGAAGAGCAAATCGCTTTCAGCGGCAAATATAACGTGTGCATCTTAGCACTTGACGAAGAAGAAAATCCGTTCTATATCGAGCGGTCTGTAGATTTCAACTATCAGTATCCTATCAAACAAAGTCTTTTAGGCTGTAATGTAAGAGCAAAGGCAACCGTTATGTCACTAAGCTACAGAATCAACAGCTCTAACGACCTTGAAGTACGCGCAGACATACGGTTAAGCGGTACGGTATTTGAAAATAAGCTGTATAAGGCGGTATTTGAAGCATACGCCAATGAAGAACATCCAAGAATAAAAGACAGTACTGCCGCACTTACGCTGTATTATGCCGACAGCGGCGAGAATATATGGGATATTGCAGATAACTACTGCACAAGTGTTGAAGCCATTAAAAACGAAAACGACTTAGATGTTGATGTGCTTGACGCTCGCGGTATGTTACTTATACCGATGTAATTGGGAGGAATGATTTAAGCTATGGAAGAACGCAACATTTACCATGACATATCTCAACGAACAAACGGAGATATCTATATAGGCGTTGTAGGCCCGGTAAGAACGGGTAAATCAACGTTTATCAAGCGGTTCATGGATACGCTGGTTATACCGCATATTGATAACACAAGCAGCCGTGACAGAGCCGTAGACGAGTTACCGCAATCTGCCGCCGGCAGAACAATAATGACCACAGAGCCTAAATTCATACCCGAAGATGCGGTAGAGGTCAATATAGGCGGAAACGCTACCTTTAAGGTACGTATGATAGACTGTGTGGGCTATGTAGTGCCAAGTGCGCTTGGATATGCCGAGGGCGAAGAGCCAAGAATGGTGAAAACGCCGTGGTTCACTGAGGATGTCCCTTTTGAGGTAGCAGCGGAAATCGGCACAAAAAAGGTAATCACAGATCACTCTACTATAGGTTTGGTAATAACCACAGACGGTACGATAAGCGACATTGATCGTTCAGATTATGAGGATGCGGAAACACGTGTAATCAATGAGCTTAAAGAAATCAATAAGCCGTTTATTATCCTGCTGAACAGTATGTATCCTAAATCAACGGAAGCACACGACTTAGCGGCAGAGATGAGCAGAAAATACTTAGTCCCCGTAATACCCGTAAGCTGTCTGGAGCTTGATGAAAACGAGATAAAACGCATCTTGGCACAGATTCTTTTTGAATTTCCGATAAAAGAAATCCGTGTAGATATGCCTAAGTGGGTAAGCAGCCTTGAAAAAAGTCATTGGCTGAGAACAGACATTTACGGCTCTATACAAAAATCTGCCGCAAAGCTCAGTAAAATACGTGAAATTCAGAATATCATAGGAGAACTAAACGAGTGTGAGCATATCAAGGATGCGCAGATAACAAATATTGACTTAGCAGTAGGCCACGCACGAATATCATTAATACTGAATGATAGCCTATTTTATAAAGTACTTGGAGAAA
>JBJEPE010000030.1:0-4062 GCA_051881075.1 Acutalibacteraceae bacterium
CTTTCACAGAGAAAAGTATATAGCAGCAGGCGGTCCTGACGGCGGCGACGGCGGCAGGGGAGGAGATATCGTATTCAAAGCTGACGATAATTTATCAACGCTTGCTGATTTCAGATATAAGAGAAAGTATGTTGCACCGTGCGGTCAAAACGGAAGATCCGGCAGATGCAACGGTAAACGTGCAGAAGATTTGGTTATCCGTGTGCCAAGGGGTACAGTAATAAAGGAGGCCGAAACAGGCAGAATTATTGCCGATATTTCCGGAGATGAGCCTGTAGTGGTCGCTAAAGGCGGAAAAGGCGGTTGGGGCAATGTCCATTTCGCTACACCAACAAGGCAGGCGCCGCGTTTTGCAAAGCCGGGCTTGCCGGGTGAAGAGTACGAAGTACAGCTTGAACTTAAGCTACTTGCCGATGTTGGACTGGTAGGATATCCAAACGTGGGCAAATCTACACTCGTTTCTGTAGTAAGTGAGGCAAAGCCTGTTATTGCCAACTATCATTTTACTACGATAACCCCTGTGCTTGGCGTAGTAAGAATGGGCGAGGGATCGTCTTTTGTTATGGCGGATATTCCCGGACTTATTGAGGGAGCCGGCGACGGTTTAGGACTCGGTCATCGCTTTTTACGTCATGTAGAGCGTTGCAGACTGCTTGTTCACATAGTTGACGTTTCAGGCAGTGAGGGCAGAGATCCTATAGAAGATTTTAAAACAATAAATGCGGAACTAACTAAATTTAACCCAGAGCTTGCGGACAGAACTATGCTTGTAGCAGGTAATAAATGCGACTTGGCAACTGATGAGCAGATAGAGAGGTTTAAGACTTTTGTTGAGGAACAAGGCTATGAGTTTTTCCCGATGATGGCTGCTATCCGTTATGAGGTAGACCCATTACTCAGCAGAATACAGGAGTTACTCAGCAAATTGCCACCTATAATTAAGTATGAGGCAGAGCCGTTACCTCAGATAAATGCTGATGATATAGGCAAGCACGATGTTGAGATCAAAAAGATAGATGCAGGCGTATATACGGTTGAAGCTCAATGGTTACTTAACCTGATGCGTACGATTGATTTTGAGGATTATGAATCAATGCAGTATTTCGAGCGAGTTCTAACAAGCAGTGGAGTTATTGATGCTCTGCGTGAAAAGGGCGTTGTTCACGGCGATACCGTAAGCATTTATGACCTTGAATTTGATTTTGTGGATTGATTTGAGGTGCGATATGTCAGAAACATTACTGAATACCGATGTGCAAAACGTCAACCAATACAGTGCGCTGACCCTTGCCTTTATAGGTGACGGAGTGTTTGACCTTATGGTCAGAGAATATTTTGTTTCACTGGCTAATTGCCCGGCGGGCATATTGAATGAAAAAAAAGTGAAAATCGTCTGCTGTAAGGCCCAGGCAGAAATATCGAAGCTTCTGTTGCCTATGCTTACAGATAAGGAGGCAGAGGTGTATAAGCGTGGCAGAAACGCCCATGTACACGCACCCAAGAATTCAAAGCTTGCGGACTATCATGCGGCTACAGGCTTAGAGAGTCTGTTCGGATATCTGTATCTTTGCGGAGATATTACACGTGTAAGGGAGATATTTGAACAGATCAAGCAAAACTATATACTGAAATATGAGCAATTTAATTTGGAAAATCAAGATAATTAGCAATTTGTACCAATATCTCAAATAAATATTTGTTTCTAATTGACAAAATAGTACATAATCAATATAAATTTAATGACATTATGAACTAAACGCAAAAAAATTATGAAAATATCTTTAAATAACCGCCGAAATATGTTATAATAAATTAAATTATAGGCCTTACCGGGCGTTTGATTGTTTATGATTTCGGGAGGTGAAGCGATGGAATATACGCTTATAGGTATGTTATGGTCTTTTTGCGTTTTTAGTTTTTTAGGTTGGATTGTAGAGGAAATATACGCCTCTTTTGCATATAGAAAATTTATAAACAGAGGTTTTCTTAACGGATTTGTTTGTCCGCTGTACGGCGTGGGTGCGACTATGATAATACTTGCGCTTACTCCGTTTAAAAACAACATTATAGTATTTTACATAGTTTCGGTCATTCTCACGTCATTACTTGAATTTGTAACTGGATTTATTCTATTAAAGCTTTTTAATCAAAGATGGTGGGATTATACAGAGGATAAAATGAATTTTATGGGTATTGTTTGCGTTCCATTCTCACTTTTATGGGGATTTGCGTGCATTGCGCTTATGTATATACTACATCCTTTATCTGTAAAGTTATTTACCTTGCTATCGTACTATCAAGTCCGAATTTTACTGGTTGTAGCGCTATCTGTCTATTGTTTGGATATACTAGTAACTGTGCTGAAAATGATGAAAATCCAGCATAACATAAAGCTTTTTAAATTTTTTGAAAAGTATATACGTGTTTTATCGAATGACTTTGCATTATTTATTTTTCAGCGGATTATGTTCATGATTAAAGTATTTGAAAAAGCAGAGCAAGAGCTTGCCAAAGCAGGCACAGCGTCTAAAAAAGGTTTTACAAAGACAAAGCTGAGATTTATCGAGGCCCGTACACGTATGGTTAAATTAATAAAGAGAAGATTTATTAAATAGAGGTGCGCACATGAATCTTAAACCTGAAGAACTTGAATTTTTTGAGAAATTCGTTGATGAATTGATTTCATCGCATGAAGAAATCAATGATATGAAAAAATTTATTCAGCATGGCACAACTACTACATTTGTGCATTGTATGTCTGTTGCAAGGTATAGCTATTGGTTAAGCATGAGGTTGCCTTTCAATTTTTCAACGGAAAACCTGATCCGTGGTGCAATTCTGCATGATTTTTATTTGTATGATTGGCATGAAGATGATAAGTCACATCGCTTGCATGGCTTTTATCACCCGGGAAAAGCCCTAAAAAATGCCGAAAAGCACTTTGAGCTGAGCAAAATTGAGCGTGATATTATACGCAAGCATATGTTTCCGCTGACTATAACCAAAATACCGATTTACAGAGAGTCGTGGCTTATAATGCTTGCCGATAAAATAGTATCAACAAAAGAAATATTTTCACGGCGTGCCAAATCTTAATAGAATATTACCCACAACTGTGCTTATAAATATAGCATAGATGTGGGTATTTTAGTTATTTTAAAGTAAAATTTGAAAAAACAAAAAACACCCATGTATATTTTGCTCAAAAAGGCAAAAACATGGGTGTAATTATAAAAATTTGTAAAGCGTCAGACTTTACGACAAAATTATTTGCCGAAAATCAGTCGCTAGTGTATGGCAACAATGCTAAGTGACGGGCGCGCTTGATTGCTACTGTCAATTTACGCTGATGAGCAGCGCAAGTGCCGGTAACACGTCTAGGAAGAATCTTAGCTCTTTCTGACAAATAGCGGCGAAGCTTAGCGATATCCTTGTAATCAATGTTTTCAACCTTATCTACGCAAAAATTGCAAACCTTCTTGCGTCCCTTACGGTTGCTTCTGCGATTATCTCTCTCAGGTCTTTCAGCCATTTCAAGTAACCTCCTTTTATGAAATTATAAATCAGAACGGTAAATCATCGTCTGTGGGCATATCACCGAAGTCGCTTGCACTACCACTAGAATAGGCAGCCGTGCTGTCATTTGTTCTGCTTTGGTTATCATAGGTGCTCGGTGTGCCGCTATTGTCACGTTTACCTTCCGCAAAATAAACGTTGTCTGCGACTACATCAAAGGTGTAGCGTTTATTACCGTTGTTATCGGTGTAAGAGCCTGTTTGAATAGAGCCCTTAACAGCTACTAGCTGACCTTTGCGAAAATACTTGCTTACAAATTCAGCAGTACTTCTCCATGCAACTATGTTAATAAAGTCTGTTTGTCTTTCTGTGCCGGACTTATTATAATCTCTGTCAACGGCTAAAGAGAAACGTACCAAAGCGATGTCGCTGGTTGTGTGCTTAAGCTCGGGGTCGGCGGTAAGTCTGCCCATAAGTGTAACTGAATTAAGCATTATACTCTACCTCAGCTTTCTTTTTTAACGATTAAAGAACGAAGAACACCAT
>JBJEPE010000031.1:0-17641 GCA_051881075.1 Acutalibacteraceae bacterium
GAGATATGATAGAAATTCTACACAAAAATATCCCCGCCCACGCCCGTGAGGGGGATGTTCTTACAGTAGATGATGTGGGTAATTACTATGTGGATCAATGTGAAACTCAGCGTCGCCGTGACTATATACTGCGACTGCTTGGCAGAAAACGTGAAATAACCAATGATGATGAATAAGTAATTTAAATAATGTAAATGATAGATTTATACGTCAAAATCATCATTGCGGAATTTTTCAAGAAGGTGTAACACTGCATTAAGTGTTTGTATGAAATCCTCACATTTTTCCTTACCTAAGGTATTTATTATACCGTTTATCTCTTTGTCAAATCTTTCGCGCTCGTTTAGAAATATCTTTTCTCCTGTTTTGCTCAGTTTCAGATATGTGGCACGCTTTGTATCATCCGATACCCTGCATAGCAGCTGCTTTGCCTCCAGTCTGTTTACGGTTTGTGTCAGCGCCGGACGAGAGATTTCAAGTGCAGCGGCTATATCCTTCATTTGTATAAGAGAAATGTGTGTATCGTGTGACATATGCTCATATACATAGGTTAGCAGGGTCATTTCCGAAAATCCCAGCTGCTCATACGGATATATAGAGCTTTTTTCTTTGAAAAGAAACTTGATTGCCTGCGCAAGATTTTCGTTAAGTTCGTTCATGCCTATTCTCTCCTTTAATGAATATTATATTTTATTATCTGAGAAAGTCAAGGTATAGAACGTTATTTTAGGTTGATTAATAAATGAAATAAAGAAGAAATTGTGTTTAATTTGTTATCAAAATATTAAATTATTTTGCTTGACAATGGCTATTTATAGTTGTATAATCATAAAAATACAAAGAAATGGAAGGGGAGCTATGCGGAGTTATTCCGTATAAAGTGATTGATATGAGAATTAAAGTTACGGCAGATAGTACCTGTGATTTGACACCGGAGCTTATAGAAAAATATGATATTGAGATAGTACCGCTTTATGTGGTTAAGGGCGACAATTCTTATCTTGATACAATAGAAATAAATCCAAGTGATGTTTTTGATTATTTTGAGAGTGGACAAGGCTTGTGTAAGACGTCTGCTGTAAATGCTGATAGATATGAAGAAGTGTTTGCAAAAATCCTAAAAGAATATGATGCGATAATTCATATAAACATAAGCAGTGATATGTCAAGCTGTTATCAGAATGCCTGTATGGCGGCATCTAAGTTTGAGAATGTATATCCGATAGATTCACATAACCTTTCTACGGCATCGGGCCACTTAGTACTGGAGGCTTGCTTAATGGCACAGCAAGGCATGCAAGCTAAGGACATAGCCGACAGATTAAATGAACTGGCCGACAAATTAGAGGCAAGTTTTGTTATCGACAAGCTTACTTATCTGCATAAAGGCGGTAGATGCTCGTCACTTGCCGCGCTTGGAGCAAATATTTTGAAGCTTAAACCGTGTATAGAGGTTGTAAACGGTGCAATGGGAGTAGGCAAAAAGTACAGAGGCAGCTTTGAACAGGCTATTGACAACTACACCAGGGAAAGACTTGAGGGCAGAAATGATGTGGACTATAGAAGAATTTTTATTACGCACACAGTCTGCTCACCTGAGATAGTACAGATAGCAAGGGATAACATAATGAAGTACGGCAAGTTTGAGGAGATAATAGAAACTACCGCAGGATGTACTATATCATGTCATTGCGGACCGAATACATTAGGTATCCTTTTCTTCAGGAAATAATTGTAACCATTCTTCGGGCTTTGCAATATACTGTTAATGTAAAGCTTGAAGGGAGGTAAACGCAAATGTGCAATAACTTATTCGGCGGCAGTTCATGCTCATGGATTATAATCCTTATTATAATTCTTCTCGTATGCTGTAATTGTAACGGCACCAATTTTGGCTGTGGTTGCAATGACAACTGCAACGGTTGCAACAATGGTTGCGGCTGCTGATAACAGTGCTTAAAAAGGAAGTTTAGCAGATTTCTTTCTGCAAATAAATATAAAAAGATTTGTTTAAACTGATTTGTAGCGGCAGTATCGGATAATACCGATATTGCCGCTCAATTTTTTATGTAATTTATTGAAAAGCTACGTGTTTTTATACATAAACTTATAAGTTCTTAGTAATTTTTTAATTTTTATAAATTTATGGTTGATTTTTGTAATAAAATGTTATAAAATGATTAAGCATGATAAAAACTAAGGGAGAGTTAAACATGAGAGAAATAGTTGTGCGTAGAATTACTGAGCTTTGCGAAGAGAGAAATTTATCTTTAAACTCACTTGCAAGGGCTTCAGGTTTACCCCAGTCCACCGTTAAGAATATAATTTACGGTGCCAGTAAAAATCCGGGTGTAGTTACAATACAGCACATTTGTGACGGACTTGGAATTACTATTGTAGAGTTTTTTGATACACCTGATTTTAAGGCATTAGCAGGATGATGAAGTACTGCATAGCAACCCTCCCGTAAAAATAACGGGAGGGTTATTACTTTATATTTTACTTTTTTTAAAGTATGTAGTATAATGTATTTTAACATAAGTTAGCGTTGAACAAACGATAAGTATGATTCATGTATTACGGTATAATAAAAGGAGAGTTTGTAATGACGGATAGAGTAGCCAAAACTATGGAAAATCTGAAGAAAAATAAAATGGATGCTTATTATTGTGAAAACTCAGAAGAGGCAAGAAGCTTGGTTGCATCATTGTTACAGGGCTGTGTAACGGTATCGGCAGGTGGCAGTGAAACGCTGAAGCAGACAGGCATTACAGACTATATAACTTCTGACAAATTTGAGTATATAGACAGATTTAAGCAAGGTATAACCGAGGATGAAAGACGTGAACTGTTTGCAAGAATATTCCTTGCGGATGCCTACTTAATGAGTTCAAACGCCATAACCGAGAACGGTGAGCTGTATAATGTGGACGGTAATTCCAACAGAGTTTCAGCACTCCTGTACGGCCCTAAGAGTGTAATAATAGTTGCAGGCGTTAATAAGATAGTCAAAAATCTGGGTGAGGCCATAATGCGTGTTAAGTGTAAGGCTGCACCACCAAACGCTGTAAGGCAAAATAAAGAAACACCTTGCAGTAAGCTTGGCAGATGTGCGGTAATAAATCAAAATGACCTTGAGTTTACACAGGGATGCAGTTGTACCGACAGAATGTGCTGTAATTTTGTTGTATGCGCACAGCAAAGACACGTAGGCAGAATTAAGGTTGTGCTTATTAACGAAGAGCTTGGATATTGATCAGTTCTAAATATAAAAATAAAATGCGCTTTAAAGCCGTACTGCTGGTACAGTATTTGGCTTTAAAGCACATTATGCGGTGCCTTGTCGTTATGCGCACTATGCACATTGCGACAAATTAATACAGTTACTTAGATTATTTCTGGTTTTGACTGTTATTGTTGTTTCTGTTCTGGTTGTTCTGATTGTTATTCTGGTTGTTGTTCTGATTATTATTCTGATTGTTGTTATTTTGGTTATTGTTATTATTTTGGTTGTTAAACTTATTGTCCATGAAAGCGCACCTCCTTCTGAACATATTTTTGCCACGTTTGGGCGTAATTATTCATAATGGTTTTGAAAAACTTAAAAAACAATTCGTTTTTCAAGATTATTGTGTCCGTAAAATAAAGGGATATACATGACTTTTTTAATGCTTTACTGATTTTGAGGAGAAGTACAATGATTGATTTACCGCTTGATTTTGTTGATAGAATGAAAAAAATGTTGGGTGCGCAGTATGATGATTTTTTGCAATATTACGCCACGCCTGCAAAAAGGGGATTGCGTGTAAATACTCTTAAAGCTGATATTGAACTTATAAAATCAAAGATAAGCGGAATAGGGGAAAAATCACCGTTTTGTTCTGAAAATTATTATATAAACGAGGATGAGATGCGTCTTGGAAATCATCCTTTTCATCATGCGGGCGCATATTATCTGCAGGAACCGTCCGCATCATGTGCCGTTGAAATACTTGCTCCTGAGCCGTACGATAAGGTACTTGACCTATGTGCCGCGCCTGGAGGTAAAAGTACTCAGATAGGCGCACATTTACAGGGTAAGGGAATTTTGTGGTCAAATGAAATAGTTAAGAACAGGGCGGGAGCGTTGCTTTCCAATATAGAAAGAATGGGCATTCGCAACTGTGTTGTATCGTCATGTCATCCTCAGACCCTGTGCGACTCATTAGAGGGGTATTTTGACAAGGTGCTGGTGGATGCTCCTTGCTCAGGCGAGGGGATGTTCGGAAAAAATCCCGATGCCGCTCAGCAATGGAGTGTAGAACACGTGTGTGCCTGTGCGGACAGACAGCTATCTATATTAAACAGTGCAAAGCAAGCGTTAAAACCGGGCGGTGTGCTTGTATATTCTACCTGTACATTTTCTTATGAAGAAAATGAAGGTGTTATTGAACGTTTTTTAAGTGAAAACAGTAACTTTGAGCCTGAGGCGTGTAACGTTGGTTTCGGCAGACCTGACCTGAAAACAGGACTGGCAAGACGAATTTTTCCTATGGACGGCGGAGAGGGACATTTTGTTGCAAAGTTAAGAAAAAAAGACGGAGATGCCTGCGGTCATGCTCCCATAAATCTTGAAAAGCTGAACAAATCCGATGAACACTTGGTTACGGAACTGTTTAAATCAATGTTTAACATTGATATTTACGGTGATATATATTTTAACGGTGATAAAGCGTACATTTTACCTGATGAACTACCCGATATCAGGGGATTAGGCGTATTGAGAGCCGGGGTTTGCTTTGGTGAACGCAAGAAAAACCGTATTGAACCTATGCACAGTGTTTACCTTGCAAGTAAGATATCTGAGAATAACTGTGTTATTGACCTTGACTGTGATGATGAACGTGTGGTAAAATTTCTACACGGTGAAGAAATTTCAGTAGATGCACCCGTAAACGGTTTTACAGCACTTGCGGTGAACGGAATTATTACCGGCTTTGGCAAGTATTCAAACGGTACGCTTAAGAACAGATATCCAAAAGGTTTGAGAATTTTATAAAAAAGGATTTGGAATATGAAAAAACTTTCTGATATATCAAATATAAAAGATATTCTTACAAGACACGGTTTTACGTTCTCTAAAGCTTTGGGACAGAATTTTCTTATCAATCCCGGTGTTTGCCCACGAATGGCAGATGAGTGCGGAGCAGGTGACGGTTGTGGGGTTATAGAGATAGGGCCCGGAATAGGCGTGCTTACGTATGAGCTGGCAAAACGTGCCGAAAAGGTAGTTGCCATTGAGCTTGATTCAAGGTTACTGCCTGTTTTGGATGAAACACTCTCGGAGTTTGACAATGTAAAGGTGTTAAATGCGGATGTACTTAAGATAGATTTGCATGAACTTATAAGAGATGAATTTTCGGGTATGGATGTTGCCATATGTGCAAACCTGCCGTACTATATTACCTCCCCGATTATTATGAAATTACTTGAGGACAGGCTACCTGTTAAGTCAATTACAGTAATGGTGCAAAAGGAAGCGGCACAAAGAATATGCGCATTGCCTGGTAGCAGAGAGGTGGGAGCGGTAAGCCTAGCTGTAAGATATTATGCTGAGCCTGAAATACTGTTTAAAGTTTCAGCAGGAAGCTTTATGCCTGCACCTAAGGTGGATTCGGCAGTAATCAGGTTGAACATAAGGCAAGAAAAATGCGTTGACGTTAAAGATGAAAAAATTTTTTTTGCTGTAATTAAAGCCGCCTTTGCTCAAAGACGAAAAACAATTCTTAACTGTATCAGTACGGGATTTTCAATAGAAAAGTCAGAGCTTACGGAGATTTTTGATAGGGCAGGAATTGAGCCGACCGCAAGAGCGGAACAGTTATCTATGGAGAACTTTTCGGCTATTGCGGACAGAATTTACGAATATAAAATAAGGGAAGGTACGCAGTAAGCGTTGAGGTGATTTAAAATGAAAAGAACGGCAAAAATAAGTGTTTTACTCGCTATACTGACTACTGCATTTATGATTTTCAGTATGCAGGATGATATAAGCAAAGCTCAGTTTTGCGGACAGCTTACCTGTGTTTTTTCCATAATAACCATGTTTGTTGCATTTGCTTCGTGGAACACATCCGGCAAACAGAAAAAGATAGAGGATATGATCGAAATTGTAGACGATGAGCAACAGAAAGCCACTACGGTTGAGTCCGATGGTTCGGATATAGGCGAAAAAGAAGATCAAATATTATTGGGGGATCAATCTGAAAATAAAGTTAATAGCTGTTCTTCCTCTGATGACTGCGAGCCTGAGATTAATGATGAAGCACCGTCTGAAACAGATAAAACAGTTTCTAATGATAATGATTTTAATGACGGACCGATTATAGTAGATGAAGAGGACGATGAGATGTAAAAATTCGCAAGTTTTTATACAAATATATTGTAAAAATTGTGAAATTATTGTAGACAAAAGGCGTTTGTTTGTGATATACTAAATAAAACTATCCGATGTTTATTAAGTAAGGAGAGGTTAAATATGTTAAAAGGTAAAATTAAGAAGACAGTTGCGTTTTTACTTGCAGGGCTAATGGCCGCAAGCTGTTTGTCGGCTTGTACTACAGAGCAGCCTGCTACACCACCTCAAAGTCAGGTACAGCAGGGCGATGAAAGTCAGACCGGAGAGGGGGCTTCATCGGATGTTGAGATAAGTACGGAAAACGAAAGTGGACTTACGATAGATCAGATACTTGATTCTACCGTAAAACAACCTTCAGAGTATACCAAAAAGGCCAATGCCGAAGTTGCTGGAAAAATAGGTATAAAGTCAAATAGCGAACAGGAATATGCAAATAAAGGCTTTATTGCCGGACCGGATATCCTTGAGATAAAAGACGATAAAGGCAATACAATTTGGAAATATAAGAACGAATATGAAGCCGGAGAGTCAACCACTGAGGAGAATTTACCGGAAACAGCCAATCCTATACTTTGGAATAATTATACCCTTAACAGTAAAATTGGTCTGTTCCAGGTTAATGATAATATTTATCAGGTAAGGGGCTATGATGTTACCAACATGACTATAGTTGAGGGTACAAGTACAAGAATAATAATCGATCCCCTTTTAAGTGTTGAATGTACAAGAGAAGCCTTAAAGCTTGTGAATGATAATCTTGGTGAAAAGCCAATTTCCGCTATTATGATCTCAAGTACAAATATTGACCATTTCGGCGGTATTAAGGGTGCGATTGACTCTAAGAATGTAGCGGATAAAAAGCTCACGGTTGCAAAGCAGTTAAAATCAGGCAAGACAATGATTATAGCTCCTAAGGATTTTAGTAAGTACTGTGTAAGTGAAAGTATATACGCCAGCCATATTAAGGGTAGAATAAGAAACTATATGATGGGTAGCCTTGTTAAGTCGGTTGGTGTAACAGGGTCGCTTGGTATAGGCATCGGTCTTGGTATGTCTTATGGTACTATATCATATATTGAACCTACATACGAAGTGCAGGAAACAGGCGAAAAAATGAGTATAGATGGAATTAACTTTGAGTTTCAGCTTACAACAGACTCATTAGCCACAGCAGAAATGAATATTTATATTAAAAAGAATAGAACTAAGCAAGAAGAGGAAGAAAATAATGCAGAAACAGGCATTTTGTTTTTATCGGATAATGCCAGCGGATGCTTAGGTGAGCTTTACGGTACTAACGACGTGCAGATCAGAGACGGTGTATCTGTTGCTAAATATCTTTTAGAGGCATATGCTCTGTTTGGCGATAGATCGGTTGCTGTAATACAATCGCATAACTGGCCTCATTCTGATCCGGGAAATTATTTGTTAAATACCGCTTCTATGTATAAGTTTATTAATGATCAGACATTGTTATATTTAAATCAGGGATATACAGAGGGAGAAATTAAAGAAAAGTTTACTCTGCCGGGAGATTTTGAGCAAACATGGTACCTAAGACAGTGTTATGTTTCTTTGGACACACTTATTTCATCAATATGTCAAAAGTATATTGGTACAAATAAGTCAAATCCGGTTTATCTGCATGAGCTTTCACCCTCTGAGTATGCCAGAAAAGTAGTAGAATATATGGGAACCACAGATACCATTGTTGCTAAGGCTACCAAGGATTTTGAGAATGGTGAGTATCAGTGGGTTGCTGAGATTATGGCTGTAGTGATTGAGAATAATCCGAGTCATATTCAGGCAAAATACCTTTGCGCAGATGCTTTGGAGCAGCTTGCGTATCAGGCGGAGTCAGGTACGGAGAGAAACGCTTATCTTTCGGCTGTATATGAGCTTAGAAACGGTACTGCGACTTCTAATGCGATTTCAACAATGACCGGTGCGGACACACTGCTTAGTATGTCTACAGAAATGCTGCTTAATTATATGAGCATGCTTATAGATGCAAATGAAGCCTTTGGTTTCAACGATAGTTTTAATCTGTTTATCACAGATACCGGTGAAGAGTATAGCGTATATATGTTAAACGGTGTAATCATGTATGCTGAAGGTACAAAAGACTTTGCAGCAAATACAGTAAAATGTAAAAAAGCGGGGCTTATTTCTATATTGCAAAATAATGAGGATGCAATAAAAGAGAATGTTGAAGTTGAAGGTGACGAAAAACTTATAGAAAACATAACTAAGCATATGGTTAGATTACCAAGCACATTTAATGTAATTGAGCCGTAATATAACTTATTATGCTTAAAAAATAAACGTAAATGTAAAGGCTCCCACGCCAATAATATGGCGAGGGAGCTTTTATGCAGAGTGTATGATGAAGAATGGCATTATTTAAACATATACTGTACGCCGTCTATTATATCACCCATAGCGTGAATAGCCTTGTTTGCCTTTTTCCTCATACACTTTCTATCACAGATTAGCTTATTACCTACGCAGTACATAGCCATTCCGGTAGCAATACCTATGCCAATTAATTTTGTTGCGTTCATTGTTTTTTTATACATCGAATATACCCTCCGTAAAATGAATATCATTTTGATTACTTTCATTATTGTATCCGCCGTCCATAAAAATATAATATAATATCACATAACAGATTATGGATATTTGGCTGCATAAATTTATATTTGTTCTAGTGATTTGGTGAATATAATAAAGTTTATGCTGTAAAAAGTATAGTCAAAATATAATAAAAAATCCTTGTCAATAAACGGAATACGGATTTTTATTATAAAGAAAGAGAAATAATGTAATCATAACACAAATTACTGTGATTTTAATTTGCTCAGATTATTTTTCAATTTTGCTATATAACATAAATTATTTTTGATAACAAAGAAAGGCTGATTATAAAATGTCTACGCTTAATATTGTAATGGTAGAGCCGGAGATACCCCAAAACACCGGCAATGTAGCACGAACCTGTGCGGCAACGGGAGCAAGGCTGCACCTTGTCAGACCGCTTGGCTTTACTCCGGATGATAAGAAGCTTAAAAGAGCGGGGCTTGATTATTGGCATTTTCTTGACATAACATATTATGATAATCTTACGGATTTTTTTGAGAAAACTAAAGGCGGTAAGTATTACTTTTTCTCTACAAAAGCACCTAATGTATATTCTGATATGTCGTATCCTGATAATTGTTATATACTCTTCGGTAAAGAAACCGCAGGCCTGCCCGAAAAGCTTTTATTTGAAAATCCAGATACCACTGTAAGAATACCGATGATAGGCGACGCAAGGAGCCTTAATCTTTCTAATTCTGTGGCTATAGCTGCATATGAGATATTACGTCAATGGGGATTTCCTGAGCTTCAAAACTTCGGCAGATTAAGAGAATACGATTGGAACAATGCTCAGTACGGGGGATGATATCATGAAACAGAAGGTAAAAAAAATATTAAAGGTTATAGCAGATATTTGTATTGTACTTTTAGGTAATACGCTTTTTGCTCTTGCTGTAAGGGTGTTCATTGAGCCGAGCAATCTTGTAATGGCGGGTGCTACGGGCTTGGGTATCATGTTTGAAAAGTTGAATTGGATGCCTCTTTCTCTTTTTACATTGATATTTAATGTAATTATGTTTATCCTAGGTGCGGCGATTTTAGGTAAAAAGTTTGCGCTGACTACCTTTATAAGCACCATATACTATCCGTTTGCGCTTGAAGCGGTAGACTATTTTTTGCCTGACAATATAATGATAACTCAGGATACAATGCTGTCTGCAGTTTGTTCAGGCTTGCTGCTGGGTATAGCAATAGGCTTGGTATTCAGAGTAGGATCATCCACAGGTGGTATGGACGTACCTCCGCTTGTACTTAAAAAGATATTTAATATACCGCTTGTTGTATCCATCAACTTCTTTGATTTATCCGTAATGCTGTTACAGATAATCGTAAATACTCCCGAAAATATCTGCTACGGTGTTGTAAACATGGTAATTTACACCATTATGATAGATAAGATAGTATCTGCAGGTAATGTAAGGATAGAGGTGCAGATAATAAGTAATAAAAATGACGAAATATCAGAGCAAATATTGCATAATCTCGACAGAGGACTTACCCTCATACACGGTACATCGGGATTTAAGCGTTTAGATCAAAAAATCATTCTTACAGTAGTTTCTAAGCGTGAATATGCAAGGCTGCGTAAACTTATACACTCAATAGATGAGGACGCTTTCATCATTGCCGACGAAATATCAGAGGTCAAGGGCAGAGGATTTTCACTTGATAAGGTATATGAGGACAGTATTTAACAAAATAAATTGCATAAAGGTATAATGAGCATGAATATATTATATGAAGATAAGTATATGCTTATCTGTGAGAAACCTGCAAATTTACTCTCTGAGCCTGACGGAAGCGGTAATGATATAATTTCTGCCATAAGGCGTGAATGCGGAGAAGATGTTTTTTTGGTGCATAGATTGGACAGAAACACAGGCGGTGCAATGGTATTTGCTAAAAATACGGCAGCGGCAGGTAAGCTTTCTGCATTAATTCAGGATAAAGGCTTTACAAAAGAGTACCTTGCCATAGTCCACGGTGTACCACAGGAGGCTCAGGGAGCGTATAAAGATCTGCTTTTTAAAGATTCCCGTAAAAATAAAAGTTTTGTCGTTTCACGTATGCGCAAGGGTGTTAAAGAGGCATCTCTGGAATACAGTGTGCTGGAAGAGGTTACAGATGACGGCAAGACCTTTTCTGCTTTAAGGGTCAGGCTTCACACAGGAAGAACGCATCAGATAAGGGTGCAGTTTGCATCAAGAAAAATGCCGCTTTTGGGTGACGGAAAGTATGGCAGTAAAGATAATCACTGTGACACAGCCCTATGGAGCTATCATATCGCATTTAAACATCCTTTCAGCGGCAATGACATATCGGTATTTTGCACTCCGCCTGATACTTATCCGTGGAGTAGGTTTGAAAAGATTTATAATTTAAAAGATTAATGCTAATAATAACGTTAAGTAAACGTTAAATTTACTATTTTTATGCGTTATACGATAAATTTTATAATAATATCCGTCAAATTTACATTTTCTTATTAAGAAAAATATATAAGGTATTGAAAAAATTTTTAAAATGGTATAAAATACTATATGCGTATTTATTTATGATACATGAAAGGAAGTTATATCCATGAACTATTTAAACAAAAAAACTGTAGAAGACATCGAAGTAGCAGGCAAAAGAGTACTTGTACGCTGTGACTTCAACGTTCCGTTTGACGCAGACGGAAATATCACTGATACAAAGCGTATAGATGAAGCTATGAAGACAATCAATTATCTTGTAAAGAACAACGCTAAGGTTGTTCTCTGCTCACACCTAGGCCGTCCGAAGGGCGAGTTTAACATGAAGTATTCACTTGCACCTGTTGCCGCTTATCTTTCAAAGGTACTTGGCAAAGAGGTTAAGATGGCAACCGATGTTATCGGTGAGAGCGCAAAGAGCCTTGCTGCATCATTAAATGACGGCGACGTTATGCTTATTGAAAACGTACGTTTCCATAAAGAAGAAGAAAAGAACGATCCTGAGTTTGCAAAAGAGCTTGCTTCACTGGGCGAGATATATGTAAACGACGCATTCGGAACAGCTCACAGAGCACACGCTTCAACAGCAGGCGTTGCAGATTATCTCCCGGCTGTTTGCGGTTACCTTATTCAGAAGGAAATCACAATCATGGGCGGCGCACTTGCAGATCCTAAAAGACCGTTTACCGCTATCCTTGGCGGTGCTAAGGTTTCCGACAAGATCGGTGTTATTAACAACCTCTTAGAGAAGGTTGACACACTCATTATCGGCGGCGGTATGGCATATACCTTTATGAAGGCTCTCGGCTATTCAATAGGTACATCTATCTGCGAAAACGACAAGGTAGAGCTTGCTAAGGATATGATGGCTAAGGCAAAGGATAAGGGCGTTAAGCTTATTATCCCTGTAGATAACAAGGTTGCTACAGAGTATGCTCCTGATGCAGAGTCAAAGATAGTAGATTCAGATAAAATTCCTGAGGGATGGATGGGACTTGATATAGGACCTAAGACAGAAGCTTTGTTTGCAGACGCAATTAAGGGTTCAGGCACAGTAGTTTGGAACGGACCTATGGGCGTTTCTGAGTGGGAGAACTTTGCAAGCGGTACTATCGCAGTAGCAAGAGCCGTTGCAGAGAGCGGCGCAATCTCCATTATCGGCGGCGGCGACTCAGCAGCAGCGGTTGAGAAGCTCGGCTTTGCAGACAAGATGACACACATCTCTACAGGTGGCGGCGCATCTCTTGAATTCCTTGAGGGCTTAGTTCTTCCGGGAATTGCTTGCCTTAACGAGAAAGACTAATTTTTAAAAATATATTAAACCATAATCAGCGGTGCGTGTTCTCGTGCCGCTGAACTTACAATAGCATTTATATAAACGAAAGGACTTTTAACGATGAATAAGCAGTTAAGAAAAGCAGTTATCGCAGGTAACTGGAAGATGAACAAAACACCTGCAGAGGCTAAGGCTCTTTTAAATGATATCATTCCGCTTGTTAAGGATGCTAAGGTAGACGTAGTGGCTTGTGTTCCTTATGTTGACCTTTGCACAGCACTTGAGGCTACTAAGGGTACTAATGTTAAGATTGGCGCAGAAAACTGCCACTGGGCAAAATCAGGTGCATTTACAGGCGAGATCTCAGCGGATATGCTTGCAGAAATGGGCGTTAATTATGTAATTATCGGTCACAGTGAGCGCCGTCAGTATTTTGGCGAAACAGATAAGACTGTTAATATGCGTACACGTGCCGCTTTAGATGCAGGACTTAATGTTATTCTTTGCGTTGGTGAGTATCTTGAGCAGAGAGAGCAGGGCATCACAGCAGAGCTTGTTGCTATGCAGACAAAGATAGCACTCGGCAGTGTTTCGGCAGACGAGCTTAAGAGAATTATCATTGCTTATGAGCCTGTTTGGGCTATCGGCACGGGCAAAACGGCAACAGCACAGCAGGCAAACGAGGTTTGCGCTGTTATCAGAGGCGTTATTGCAGAGCTTTACGGTAAAGAGTGTGCAGATGCAACCACCATTCAATATGGCGGTTCAATGAATGCAAAGAATGCAGAGGAATTACTCGATCAACCTGATGTTGACGGCGGACTTATCGGCGGCGCATCATTAAAGGCAGAAGATTTCTCAATAATAGTAAAGGCTGCCGACAGATAATTTAACAGGCACCTGAAAGGAACGGTATTTTTTAAATGAAAAAACCTTTGATTTTAATGATTTTAGACGGCTTCGGTATAGCAGGCGATAAGGGCAATGCTATAAAGGCCGCAAAAACTCCTAACCTTGACAGACTTTTCTCATCAAATCCTATTACACAGATAGGCGCATCCGGAATGGATGTAGGCTTACCTGACGGTCAGATGGGTAACAGTGAGGTAGGTCATACAAATATAGGCGCAGGCAGAGTTGTGTATCAAGAGCTTACAAGAATTACTAAGTCTATCAAAGACGGCGATTTCTTTGAGAATGAAGCATTTTTAAAGGCTATTGATAACGTAAAGAAGAATAATTCTGCACTGCATCTTATGGGATTACTTTCAGACGGTGGCGTACACAGTCATAATACACATCTGTACGGACTTATTGAGCTTGCAAAGAGAAGCGGCGTTGAAAAAGTATATGTTCATGCCTTGCTTGACGGCAGAGATGTTCCGCCGAGCAGCGGCAAGGACTATGTAGCCGATTGTGTTGCACAAATGGAGAAAATCGGCGTAGGAAAGATAGCTACCGTTATGGGCAGATACTATGCAATGGATAGAGATAACCGTTGGGATCGTGTAGAAAAGGCATATGCCGCTATGGTTTACGGTGAGGGTGTGCAGGAAAGCGACCCTGTAAAGGCTGTAGAGGATTCCTATGCAAACGGTGTAACCGATGAATTTGTTATTCCTACCGTATGTGAAAAGAACGCCGAGATCAAGGCAAACGATTCCGTAATATTCTTTAACTTCCGCCCGGACAGAGCAAGAGAGATTACACGTAGCTTTGTTGACCCTGATTTTGCAGGTTTTGAGCGTAGAAACGGATTCTTCCCATTAACATACGTTTGCATGACCCAATACGATGCAACTATGCCTAACGTAAATATCGCATTTAAGCCGCAGTCACTTGTAAATACATTCGGCGAGTATATCTCTGATAAGGGAATGACACAGCTTAGAATTGCAGAAACCGAAAAGTATGCTCATGTAACCTTCTTCTTCAATGGCGGTGTTGAAAAGACATACGAGGGCGAGGACAGAGTACTTGTAGCATCTCCTAAGGTAGCTACCTATGACTTACAGCCTGAGATGAGCGCATATGAGGTTGCAGATAAGGCAGTTGAGAGAATAGAAAGCGGTAAGTATGATGTTATTATACTGAACTTTGCTAACTGCGACATGGTAGGTCATACAGGCGTATTTGATGCGGCTGTAAAGGCTGTTGAGGCTGTAGACGAGTGTGTAGGTAAGGTTATAGCCGCTATAGAGAGAATGGGCGGTAAGGCTATTATCACCGCTGACCACGGCAATGCAGACAAGATGTATGATGACGATATGTCACCTTTTACGGCACATACGACAAACCCGGTACCGTTCTGCGTTATCGGTCATCCGTGTCAACTTCGTGAGGGCGGCCGCCTTGCAGATATTGCACCTACTATGCTTAAGATGCTTGGTTTACCTCAACCTGCCGAAATGGACGGTACAAGCATAATACTCTGATAAAGGGATTGTTTAGCATGAAAAGGACTATCGTATTTTTATTGATATTTGCCATGCTTACGGCGTTACTATCCGGATGTAAAGACGAAAATGTAATGGAAGTTGAACTTGAGGGAGAGGTATATACGCCTAGCACTTATGTGCCGATTGAGATAGAACCCCCGGATATATCGGAGTAATTATGATTAATTGATTTATATAGGTAATTTATAAAAATGGACTGTAAAAAAACTTGTAGTTTTTTACAGTTCATTTTGCTGTAGGTCATATTTGAGCGTATTTTAATGTTGTTAAAGCTTTGCGAAACAGTTAGTTAATTAATAAAATATATAGCACCACGATGCGTGAAATTAAGTTTGATGCAATTATACTTTGTGCGATATAAGCGAAGCATAAAAGCGTTAAGGAAAGGGTGCAGGGAAAACCCATCGCAAGGGTTTTCCCGCCGCTTCTTTGTATACTTTCTTTGCGCAAAGAAAGTATATGCCTAGTACAGAGCGGCATGAGCGTCTGTTAGGTTGGATTTATAAACAACTAACTGCTATGCGAAGATATGAAACACACCCTGACTGCGTGCGAGAAACTTATTATTGCAAATACCAAGTCCGCAACATTGTTGCAGGTCTTACCTGCCGACCGCTTTGCTGAGCAAACAGACTTATTTTATTCTTAGTTCGTTTCTTGCATCATGCCGATTGCTAATCTGTTTGCATAGCACTACGATGCGTGCTATGCAAACTATTGAAGTGCAGAACATTAAGCTTGCTACTCATTTAAGCAGTACGATGTGCAGACCTTTAGAGTACAGGGGCGAAGCCATATAAAATAATTAGCTGGTTCAGATTATAACCTCGTATGCAACGTTGCCGCAGGGCTTACCGACAAGGAAATTGGGGATGGCGCACAAGTAAATGTACAAAAACAGGTCTGTCAAGAATGTTTTCATCTCTGACAGACCTTGTTTTATATTTTAATAAGAACATAATTGATGTATATTACTCCTTGTCATACGGTACAGTTATAGTGTGCCATTTATATTGATTAATATAACAATACCAAGCGGCACTATATACAAATGCCTCTTTATTTGTTAATTTACTTTTATAGATATCTTGTATTAATAGTGCATCCAACTGTATAAGTATAATAGAACTACCATATTTTCCGAAAGATGGTTTTAGGCTTTCTTCCATAAATAGCTGTACCATAACTGTGCCTGCATCTTCCCTCTTTTCAAGCTCCTGCAATCCATTAAATCGGTTAGCTATATATGAATATTCAGTATAGTTGGAAGTGCTGGAAATTAATGGGTTAATCCAATTAGATTCTAAAATAAAATTTAAAAGTGTTGGGGTATCTGATTTCAGCTGAGCATCGGTTAATTGAAATTCATCATAGTTTCTTTCCGAAAATACATATTTATATTCATCGGAATTTTCATCAAGAGCCGAAGCTGAATACAAAAATGTAGTATTAGCTGCGCAAATAGTTAATATCAGCGTTAGTACAATAGATAATGCTTTTTTCATGGTAATGGCCTCCGTTTCTTAATTAAGATTTTAGTGGATTTAAACTTGCTTATATATTTACGTGTAAGAGAAAATTATATATTGCGAGTATCACCTTTTCCTATAATCTAATATGACCCTTACAACTTTATTCTAGTAATTAAATTATTATTTGTCAATGGTTTAATGATACTTTATACGTGATTTTACAACTTTTGGTTAATCTGTATATTTTATTGAGCAGCAGATTGTTTATTCTTGCTTATAAATATATACAACAAAAATGAAAAAGAAAGTCCGCAAACCTTACGGCCTGTGGACTCTTGATGTCTTTGTTGATATGTAATTTTAATCGTTTCTTCCGCTAAATGTTGAAAAGTCGGCAGTTGACTGTGACAGTAATATAAGCTTTCCACCTTTTAACTGATAGTACTTATATGAGTTACCGTCTTTATCGTAGAATAATATGTCGTCATTTGCACTCTTTGATATATTGGTATAGCTGAAAAATATTTTGCCTCTGTAGTCCTCATATGCGGGGTCTGTAGAATCACGCAGATCAAGGTAATAGAATACCGCTCCGCCACGGCCGTAAAGACCTGATTTATCATCACTGCATAAAAGACGTAAGTCAAATCCCTTTTTGGTTTGTATCAGGTCATGCTGTGTAAGAAAGCTCTGTATATCCGGGTTTGATCCGTCTATACCGATGAATGTGTTACCGCGGCTGCTTGAATACATTTCCATAGATTCTTTACGTACTTTTTCTATTTTAGCAGCTAAAGCGCAGTTGGATTTAAAGTCAGATGTAGTAAAAGCATTTTTGGCACTTGGAATTGCCAATGCTGTCAATACAGATAATATTACTATACAGGCTATAAGCTCTATAAGTGTAAAACCGTGCTTGC
>JBJEPE010000032.1:0-17424 GCA_051881075.1 Acutalibacteraceae bacterium
AGTCAACCAAACAGGCGGTTTTATTGTTTTATTTATAATGATAATATGAATAGATTTTTAGTTGCTATTTATAAGGATAATGTTGCCATTATATACTTAATATTATACGGAACGTGTGGCACAGGCACGGTGTTTTATCATCTCGGCGGCAATGCTTATTGCTATCTCTTCAGGTGTTTCTGCAGCAATATCAAGTCCTATAGGGCTATGCACACGCTCAAACTCGGATTCGGATATTCCTGCCTCGGCAAGGCGCTGTCTGGTAAGGGCTATCTTCCCCCTACTGCCTATACAGCCTATATAAAACGCCTTTGTCCTCAATACTTGCTCAAGCACCTCAAAATCGCCCTGATGTCCACGTGTCATTATTACTACATAGTCATACGGTGTAATCTCTATCTTTTCAGAAATATCTGTAAATTTGCCGTATATAGTTTTAATTGCACCCGGAAAAAGAGCAATATCGGTAAACTGCTCTCTCTCCTCATATACAGTAACGTTAAATCCTACGGAAGCAAGCACCGGAGTAAGCTTTTGTGATACATGACCTCCACCGAAAATATATACCATGCCTGCCTTGACTATCGGCTCACAGTAATACATAACACTCTCATTTTGGATTAAGACAGCGGAATTTTTAAGCATATCCTTTATATCATTGTACGATATTTCAGGCGCAAAGTGTATTCCGTCCTTATCGCAAACTCCCATAGCGGTTACTTTGTTATCCTCTATTCTTCTAACAAGCCATGTGTTGCCGTTCTTAGCGAAAGAAGCGGATAAATATTCAAATAAAGGCAAAGCTGTGTCTGCACAAAGATACTGAAAATACACCGTAACACCGCCGCCGCATATCATGCCGAGATTTGCAACGTCGTTTTTGCTAAGGTTATATCCCTTAGTATCTGACAATTTATGTTCCAAAAGCTCCTTAGCGTGTTGCTCTGCGGCATATTCTACTGCCCCTCCGCCTATCGTTCCCACGGTACGCTCATCCCTGAATACAAGCATTGTAGCTCCTGCACCCCTAGGTGTAGAGCCTGAGCTTGCAATTACTGACACCAGCATAGCATCTTTGCCGCTTTTAAGCGTGTCTAACGCTGTATTTACTATCTTTTTCATATTATTCGCTCCGATTTTGATATAATTATTTATTAGAGTATATCACTTTCCTATTGAATTTGCAACAAGTTCATTATATTGCTCCTGCGTAAGTGTAGAATGATAGAAAAGCTCATAGTACTCTGCAACGGATGTATATAGATCGTAATCCGCATTATCCGGATATAATAGCTTTGCAAGCCACATCATACCCAAATATCTTTGAACAGACGGCGGAAATCCCATCCAATTATACGGACCATACGATACTTCATAGTAAGTGCCGTTTTTTATTGCGTTGATTTCCGACCACTCCGGCATATCTGCCACCGTGCTGTATATGCTGTCAGGCGCAAATATTATAACGTCAGGATTCCAGTTGATTATCTGCTCCATATCCACTTCATTTCCTGAACCCTTGCTTGAAGGATCATCTAAAACCGCTAAGTTATTGCAGAGCAAATCAATTATTTCTGCATGATAAGAATTGCTCGCTATTACATTTAATCCGGCATCACCGAGTATGTAAAGTACATTTGCTTTAGTTACATTCTCAGCTATGTTTTTGGTTTGGTTATAGATTTTTTCGCAATAATTCGCTAGGTTTTCAGCTTCTTCTTTCATATCTAAAAGCTCGCCCAGCTTTCGGTAGGCCTCAGGCATAGTTTCGGTGGTTGCGGTAATGTGTACAAAAGGTATACCTGTCTGCTCCTGCAAATCATCTAGATCTTCCGCAACAGAATCTTTAGGCTCACCTACGTCTATTACAACCTGCGCACCTGAGTCAAGTAATGTTTCGAGATTAAGCTCACCCTTACCACCGTAAAGCTGACCTAGATCAGGCAAATTATAATATTTAGCGTCAATATACTTTTCTGCTTCATTAGACCATGCAGATGATACACCAACCAACTTATCCGGTGCAAGCGCAAATATAACTATCTGTGCAAGCGGCCCTGATACTGCGATTTTTTCAATATTAGCAGGCAGTTCGATTTTTCTGCCTGTTGAGTCCGTAAAGGTCCTTGTTGTCACTTCTGAGCTTACATCATTTGTGGGTTTTGTGTCGGGATTACAGCCACATAACGTGCTAACTGTTAAAATTAATACCAGTAATAAAGAAATGTATCTTTTCATTATTTTTTCTCCTTATTTTTTATATTTATACGGTGAAGCCGGCAAATCACCGTTATATACAATATCATTTATAGCTTATCCCTAAAGCTTGAGGCCTCGCATATAATTATGCACAGCTCCTTTTTCATGGGTAAATAATACTTATAATCCGCCTTATCAGACGGTATGAGTTTCTCCTTTATATCGTCAAATGTAATTTTATTCAGTTCATTTGATCTATTGTAAAGCTTAAAAAAGCTTATTGCCTCCTGCTCATCTCGCAAGGGTTGACCCATATCTGTACTTAAATAACTAAGCTTATACGGTATTTTAAGTTTATTGAGATAATCGCACTTTTGCTTAGTTGTAAAGTGAGGGCGTATCTCGTTTTTTAACGAAAATCTATGCTCGTCCCAGTTGCGGCCAACTATAAAAACCTTACCTGTACAATTTTTGACAGATATTCGTAAGGTGTCGTCCATAGCACCGAAAAAGCAGAAAACCATAGAATTAAACTTCTTATCTGCTCTGTACTCTATAGCGTCAGTGCAAACCGTTTTGATATTATTTATACTACGTTTTGTAATATTTTTCTTAAGCACCGCTATTGCATTTGGATCGATATCTATAGCCGTAACTTTCTTAAAATACCTTGAAAGCTCAATACTCAGATATCCCAAGCCGCAGCCTGCATCGCATATACTGCCTGTATTGTCATTACATTCAAGCTTTATAAGCTTAGCAAGCTCTGCGTTATATGAAGTATACTCACAAGCATTCTTCATAAAATAAGTCATTTGCGGCGTACGCTCATATTTATACACTATGTTCACTCCTATTTGTTATCGGTACAAGCGCCTTTCCGTACGGAGTTTCTATAAATTCAACGTCTATGTTATATAAATTCTTTATCAGCTCTTTATTTAATATTTCACGGGTATTTCCTTGTGCAATAACCTTACCGTCCTTAATGGCAATTACCCTATCGGAATATGTTAATACGTGCTGAGGATTGTGTGATGACATAAGTATAGTATAGCCCTCGTCTTTAAGCTCTCTGGTACGCTCCAGCACTCTTAACTGGTTACCGTAATCAAGCGATGACGTAGGCTCATCCATCAGCAAAATCTTAGTATTCTGAACCAGCGCACGTGCTATAAGTACAAGCTGTTGTTCACCGCCTGAAAGCTGTAGAAATCCTCTGTGAGCAAGATGCGATATGCCTATTTTATCTAGTGCGGCGTTTGTCATCTCTATCTCGCTTGTATTCGGTGATGACAAAGTGGATACCCTATGTGCAGTACCCATCATGACCATATCAAAAACGCTATAACTGAATACGGGATGATGCGACTGCGGTATATAAGCTATTATCTTTGCTTTTTGACGTTGATTTAACGTGCTGATATCTGTATCTCCGCAAAGTATTTTACCTTTATAGCCGTTGCATAGACCCAAAATACACTTAAACAATGTGCTTTTGCCTGCACCGTTAGCACCAAGCAACGCCGTTATACAGCCGCTTTCGGCGGTACAGTTCACATTTTTCAAGACCTCTGCCCTATCATACGCAAATGAAAGGTCATTAACCGTAATATTACTCATAGCTGACCTTCCTTTTTGGTAATAAGATAAATAAAGAACGGCGCACCTATAAATGCCGTCAATATGCCTATAGGTATCTCTGTGGCAAGCAAGTTTCTTGAAATATTATCAACTATTAAAAGAAAAGCTGCACCGAATATCATGGAAGCTGGTAAAAGATATTTAAAGTTATTGCCCACAATCTTGCGGCATAGATGCGGCGTTACAAGTCCTACCCATCCTATCATGCCCGATACTGAAACACTTGCAGCAGTAATCAGGGTAGAACACAGTATTACCACAAGTCTTAATCTTGAGGGATTAACACCGAGGGTCTTTGCCTCATCATCGCCGAGGGTAAGTATATTTATCCGCCACCTGAGCAAAAACAGCGGCAATACTCCTATTATCATAGGTATAAGTATGTAGCGCACCGTTTTTCCCTTTGTTCCGGACAAGCTGCCCATCATCCAGTAGGTTATGGCCGGTAATTGGTTGCTTTGATCCGCTACCAGCTTAATAAACGATGTTCCGGAAGAAAACAGAGAGCCTATCATAATACCTGCCAGTATAAAAGATACTACCCTTTTACCGGGAGCGTGTTGACCTATAATATAAACCACAGCAACGGCTATTAAGCTGAACGCAAACGCAGATATGGTTATCATAGTGCTTGATAAGTTCAATAAGATAGCAAGCGCCGCACCAAACGCCGCACCTGAGGAAGCCCCCAAAATATCGGGAGCAGCCATAGGATTTTGAAAAACGCCTTGATATGCTGCACCTGATGTAGATAGACAGCATCCCACCAGACAAGCAAGCGCAATTCTGGGTAATCGTATATTTATCACAGCCGTCTGCATAGTACCTGTCCATGTTTGCTCTATAGGAAATACTGTATTTATCAATATACGCACAACTTGTTTTATGGGTACTTCAAATCTGCCGAAACAAAAAGATAAAAGGAAAATAAACAACAGCACAGCGGACATTACCGCAAGCTTAATGACGTTCGCCCTATCTTTATTCAGCTTTAGTACTGGTTTTTGGGGGATTTTACTCATATATTCACCTTAATATTGCTTTGATAATTTTGTAATTTTAAATTTCCGCTCAATTATTATGATTATCTTTTATTTTAGAAATAAGCCTTTGCGCAAGCTCATCTCTGTTGTCTTCGGTTATATTATAAATATTATTTTTTTCGGTTGACCGCAGCGTGTTTAAAAAATCGGTTTCTTTGTCTTTCATAGCCGCAAATACTGTTCTACCTGATGATAATATCTCTAAAACCTTGCTCTGAAACAAACGGGCATCATTTTCAAAAAATCCCAACTCATCCATTACTACAATAGCATTTTGCGGTATATCCTCAAGCAAGTGTACACCCAGCTTATCAAATGCAGACGGGTTAGCCATGCCGTGACAATTTTTACACTTGCCTATAAAGTTTTCATCAGTATAAAAACGGTTATTGCTGTGTGCATCATGTATATATACTCTACATAATCCGTCATCGGCAGGAGCTTCCTTTTTAGTATAAAATCCATATATATTTTCGAGCTTATATTCACTTAACAGCAAACGTATCAATGTGCTTTTACCTACTCCACGCTTGCCCTGTATGATTATTTTACTCATATAGCTGTCACTCCACTTATTAAATAGCAGTTTACTCACATTTTATTATAATATATCACAATCCGGTAATTTCTGCAATCTATATTTTCGATATTATAGAAAAGTATTCATTAATATCGAAAAAGTAATTGAATTACCCTCTATTTGATGATAAAATATAAATAATCAGGGTTTTGTTTAGTAAATCCATATTGAGGTGGGCAAAATTGCAGGATAAAAAGAATATACAATCTATATCAAAGGCTATAAATTTACTTGATATACTCTCAAATGAAAAGCGACCTCTTTCGCTTAATGATCTACATGAAAGGACAAAAATTCCTAAAAGCACTCTGCACGGACTGCTATCTACTATGAGAGATCACTCAATAATCACTCAGAACAATGACGGAAAGTATTTTTTGGGCATTAGATTATTTGAATACGGTTGTGCAGTAAGCAGTACATGGGATATTTGCGAGATCTCTCGCCCATACTTACAGCAATTATCCAATGTAACAGGTGAAACCTCTATGTTATCTATAGAGTATAAGGAGGAAATACTCACCCTTGAGCAGTCACAGGGACGCTCAGAGCTTAGAATAGTGTCTGATATCGGTGTACGTCTACCCATGCACTGTACTTCACAAGGTAAATTATTCCTTGCGTATATGCCAAACTCAGCTTCACGTAAATTTATTAAATCAGATAATCTTATTGCATATACTCCGCACACAATTATATCATCTGAAGCATTACAAAACGAGCTGGAACAAATACGCAATAACGGATATTCAATAGAAAACGGCGAATTTAAAATCGGTCTTAGGTCAGTATCAGCGCCTGTTTTTGACTCAAACAACAACATATTGTGCGCTATATGCGTTGTAGGTATGTTCAGAAAGGTTGACAGTGATGAGTTCAGACTTGCCATAAAGAGTGTTACAGAGGCAGCGACGGCTATATCAAACATCATCGGATATAACGGTAAAGGCCATACTAACATCATATAAAATTTAATGAGTATCGCATAACAAGTACGGTCAGTGGGTATAATTTAGTATTATGCTCAGAAAGGATGTGTGCATTTATGGCAGATATAAATTCACTTGATAAAGGTGCAAGGGATTATTTCTCTATGCTACCTATCTCCGTGCAGGAGCTTATAATGCAAAGCGACGCAAGCTTTAAAAGTAAGAGCGACCTAGAAACTTTCTACAGAAATTACCTGTCAGACGGAGAATAACCCACACCAAACGAACAGCACCGCTGAATTTTATCAGAGGTGCTGTTTCTTATGTTATCTTTTTTGATTTACATTGATGGGGATATTGAGTACTTCTGATAATAACTATCGTAGTAATCGTTGAATTTATTATTTCCGTACTTAACGTCGTTCAAGTATTTATGAGTATCAAAGCTGTTATGAACTATCTCGATTATAGCAACGGCTATATTAGAGCAATGGTCAGAGATACGCTCATAATTTGTGAGTATATCAGAGAGTACAAAGCCTATCTCAATAGTACAGTCGCCATGCTGTAATCTCTTTATATGATTACTCTTTATCTGCGCAATAAGTGCGTCTATAACCTGTTCAAGCGGCTCTACCTTAAAGGCAAGATCCACGTCATCCTCAATAAATGACGTAATGGTAAGTGAAAGTATCTCGTCAACTGCAGAAACCAAAACTCTCTGCTCACTTTCTGCCATAACAGTAAATTTAATCTTTTTATCGTGGACTTCTTTAGCAGCCTTAAGTAAGTTAAGTGCGTGATCGCCCAAACGCTCGAAATCACCTATTACATGAAGCATCTTCGATATTGAGCGTGAGTCTTTTTGTGACAAGGACTCTGCAGAAAGCTTAACTAAAAATGTACTTATTCTATCCTCATAATTGTCAAGTACATCCTCTATCTCATATATCTTTTCCGCTTCTTTTTCGTCATAGTTTTCAAAAAGCTTCATTGCTCTGATAACATTATCCCTAGCAAGTTCTGCCATCTTAATTGTAAAGTTACCACACTCTGAAATAGCAAAGGACGGTGATGCAAGAATACGCTCATCAAGATAAGGTAATGCTTCTTTTGTCTTTTCTTTATCATCGTTACCGTTTGCAACAATTTGATTTTTAGACTCTTTTACAAGCTTCTCAGTAAGCTTAATAGTAAAGTTTGTTATCGGTACAAACAACAATGTAGAAATAATATTAAATACCGTGTGAATAATAGCTATAGTTACCGGTGTAACCGCCTCTGAAACGAACGCAAAGCCGAGCGTAGCATTGAGTATTTCAAACAATGACAGGAACACTACCGTACTGACTATCTTTATACCTAAATGAACTACGGCCACACGCTTAGCGTTGATGTTAGCGCCTATACATGAAATAAGTGCCGTTGCACAGGTACCTATATTCTGTCCCATTACTATCGGTATAGCCATACCAAAGGATATTTTACCTGTAAGCGAAAGCGCCTGTAATATACCTATAGAAGCCGCAGAGCTTTGAATTATAGCTGTAAATACAGTACCTATAACTACGCCGATAATCGGATTGTTAAACTTAGTAAGTATAGTCTGGAACGACTCGTCGCCAGCAAGAGGACTTACTGCTCCTGACATCATCTCCATACCGTACATAAGTACCGCAAATCCTACAAATATTGTACCTATGCTCTTACGCTTATCGTTCTTAGAAACCATAAGCATTATTATGCCTATAAGTGCAAGTATCGGAGAGAAATTTTCCGGTTTAAGCATTTTTATCCAGAATACATCACTGCTTATACTGCTTAAGCTGAGTATCCACGCAGTAAGCGTAGTACCGATATTTGAACCGTAAATCACAAACAAAGTCTGTGAAAACTTCATAATTCCTGAGTTTACAAGTCCGACCAACATAACCGTAGTAGCAGATGATGATTGCATCGCTATGGTTATTACCGCACCTAATGTAATGCTTAAAAACGGATTTGCCGTAACCTTTTTAAGCAAGCTTTCCAGCCTGCCGCCTGCCATTTTTTCAAGATTTGCGGACATTACGTTCATACCGAACAGAAAAAACGCAAGTCCACCGATAAGTTCAAGTACGTTCATATTTTTAATTTCCTTTGTAGATTTTATTTGACCCTTTTTAAGTAATTTACAAAATGTATGTTAAATCTATAGTCACAGTAATGTTAAATCTATGTAAAGAAAATTTAAAATAATTGTACATTACTATCCTTACAAGATTTTATTTAATTATTGCTAAAGTTTTTTTGATATGATATAATAAATATGTACAGCTTAATTTAAGTCTGTGCATATAAATATGAGGGAAAATTATAATAAATAAGGAAAAGTGAGAGTTATGAATATATTCGGTATTATTGGGCCGGTTATGGTAGGCCCATCAAGCTCACATACGGCAGGTGCCGTAAAAATCGGTTATATATCAAGAAAATTACTCGGCGAAAAGGTTATGAAGGCAAACATACTTCTGCACGGTTCATTTTATGAAACAGGCTCGGGCCACGGCACGGACAAGGCATTGCTTGCAGGTATATTGGGTATGAAGAGCGACGACACACGAATACCGCAAAGCCACGAGATAGCACGTACATCTCATCTTGAGTATTCATTCGGTAAGACGGTTATACGCAACGCACACCCAAACTCGGTAAAGCTTGAGCTTACCGGAGAATCAGGCAAGCAGATAGAGGTAGTCGCGGCATCCGTAGGCGGCGGAGAAATAAGAGTATGTGAGATAAACGGGCTTGAGGCTAATTTCTCCGGAGAACACCCTACTCTGGTAGTACATAACCTTGATCAACCGGGACATATAATGGACGTTGTATATACTTTAAGCAGAAAACAGATAAATATAGGTACAATGCAGTTGTACAGAAACCGCAGGGGCGGCGATGCCATAATGGTTATAGAGTGTGACGAAGAGGTGTCTAAGAATACTATAGAACAAATCAAACTGCTTGAGGGTACTGAAAATGTAACCTATTTGAGTATGGAGGGTTAAAAATGGCTTTTAAATCTTTACAGGAAATAGTAGACAGAGCCAACGAAACCAAAATGGAGCTTTGGCGTGTGATCTTAAATGACGATGTGGAGGAACGCATGGTAACAGAGGAAGAATCCTTTGAAAAAATGCGTGCAATGTACAAAGCTATGAAGGCTGCCGCAGGCGGGTATGATGCTGACCTTATGTCTACAAGCGGACTTGTGGGCGGTGACGGTTTCCTTATGGAAGAGGCTATCTACAGCGGAAAAATGCTTTGCGGTGAATTTGTAAACCATGTAATGACTGCCGCAATTAAAATGGGTGAATGTAACTCCTGCATGAAGCGTATAGTTGCCGCACCTACGGCCGGGTCGTGCGGTGTTATCCCCTCTGTTTTAATTACATATGAGAACTTCAAGCACGTTGACGAGGACGAAATAATAAAAGCACTATACGTTGCCGGTGGTATAGGAGAAGTAATTGACCTACGTGCATCTATATCGGGTGCAGAGGGTGGCTGTCAGGCTGAGATAGGCACCGCAAGCGCAATGGCGGCAGGAGCAATGGCATATTTACAGGGAGCCGATAACCGTGCGGTAATGCACGCCTGTGCAATAGCACTTAAAAATTTACTCGGACTTGTATGCGATCCGGTCGCAGGCTTGGTTGAAGTGCCGTGTGTAAAGCGCAATGTTATAGGTGCCGTTAATGCTTTGGCGGCAGCAGATATGGCCATAGCCGGTATTCGCAGTAAAATCCCGCCTGATGAAGTAATAGACGCTATGGGAAGCGTTGGCGACCAAATGAACTCTGCTCTTAAAGAAACAGGCAAGGGCGGACTGGCCGCCACACCTACAGGCAAAGAAATAACATACAGACTAAGGCATTCTTAATTTAGAGGTAAACAGATGATAACAATAAACAGTGCCATTTTGCACATATTAGATTTTAATTCCGGGCTTGCGGTTTATTCCAGGCAGCCACTCGATATGAGCGATGCAGTAAATCAAACATATATCGACAGGCATATTGAAAAGGTACTAAGCGATGAACGCCTAAAGTGCGGTGAGTTGCTTTCAAACAGTACATTTAAAGAAAACCTTGAAAAATATAAGAAAAATGAAATAGACCTTGTAAGTATCTCTTCAGACATTGCAAAAACTATGTTTGATGCTATATCCGTGTCTGATAAGCTTACATCCGTTGATGTTGTAGTGTGTGACTTTAACGCAGATGAACAGCATATGCTTGCAATATTAATGTACCCTAACAAGACGTATTATACACATCAGATTGTACAGCTTGATATCGGTTTTAAAAATGAACTTATACAGCATTGCGCTATACTGCCCTCTCTTTCACAGAAGCTCGACGAATTTGCATTTATTGATATTGACAGCGGAAAGGTAAAATTTTTTGATAAAAAACGTAACATAGACGGTCATAATTCCTTTATTTTTAAGGATCATGTACTTAAATGCACAAGTGAAATATCAGCCAAAGAAACAATTAAGATAGTTACCAAAATAGCTGATAAAATAGCCGAAGATAACGGAGAAAACAGTGCCGTAGCGGTTTCAAGGGTAAAAAGCTTTATAGCCGAAACAGCCGAAGTATCAGAGAATATAAAGCCTGCAGAGCTTATACAGGAGGTATTTGCGGAATCACCAATTATGCAGACCGAATTTGAAAAGGAAATTAAAGAGGTCGGTATTCCGGAACAAATCAAGATAGAAAAAAGCGTTGCTATCAAAAGCACACGAAATCATAAAATCAAAACTGATACAGGAATTGAAATAATATTTCCGTCAGATTATTTAGATAATAATGAATATATTAATATTATTAATAATCCCGACGGTACTATATCTATAGAATTAAATAAAATAGGAAAAATAATGAATAAAATTTAGTAATACATAAAATTTTAACTATAATCTATTTATAGACAATTTACCGAGTGATAAACAGAACAGTAATTAAAAAAACGGATATAAGCGAATCACAAAAGATTTGCTTATATCCGTTAATTTTTTCTAAAATACAAATGTTAGTAAACACAATCAGACTAAAAAATAGAAAGATAATTAATTGAAAAATTTATTTATATCAATCAATTTGCTGAGAGGGGTATAAATGAGAATTGAAACAATAATTCCGGCAATACCCTGCATTATATTTCCGGGAATGCTTGTAGCAGCGGAAATACCGTTGCCTAAAAATATGTAAGCATACACGAAGTAGCAAAGCACCATTATGCTTTCCCCCACTGCGCCTGATATAGCGCAGTTTACGGCATCAAACCGCATATGCTTTTTAATCACTCTGAACAAAAGTGCCGCAACAAGTGCAGTAGCTCCCTTGGCAATAAATGTACACGGTGCATAGTACGCATAGCCCGTAAGAATATCAGCAAGTGCTGAGCCTAATCCTGACGCAGCGGCCGCATAAGCCGGACTTAACATCCACGCCGAAAGAAGCACGACGCCGTCACCCAAATTAACATATCCGTTCATCGGCGAGGGTATTTGTATTATCATAGTAGCTACACAGGCAAGCGCCGCCATAAATGCGGAAAATATCAAAACTCTAAGTTTTTTATTAGACAAGAAACATCAATCCTTTTAAATTTTTAATGACAAAATTTTATCCACGACTTTTATAAGCAAAATATCATTGGTACTGATTTGTAGCATAACAAATTATGCAATTTAAGTTTTTTATAATAGCAAAAGCATACCAAACTTTAGTGACGTCTCTTCTCTAAGCCGTCAATTTGCCTTTAAAATCATGTCTATAAAGTACCGATGTACAAATAAGTCATCGTTAAGCTCAGGATGAAACGAGGTTACAAGTTGATTTTTTTGGCGTGCCGCAACGATATGTCCGTTGACTGTTGCAAGCACCTCAGCATCGCCGTAAACATCTTCAATGTAAGGCGCGCGGATAAATGTCATAGGAATTTTTCCTATACCCTTAAATTCCGCTTCGGTGAAGAAGCTTCCAAGCTGACGTCCGTAAGCATTACGAATCGCCGTTATATCCATTGTTCCAAAATGGATTCGGTCATCGTTTTCTATCCTTTTTGCCAATAAGAGCAGACCTGCACAGGTACCAAATACAGGTAATCCTTCCTCAATACGCTTCTTCAACGGCTCAAAAAGCCCCAATTCCCGCATAAGCTTACCTTGTACAGTACTTTCGCCACCGGGAATGATAAGCCCGTCAAAGGTCTGTTCCAAATCCCGTTTCTGACGAATCTCAAAAGAAGAAATACCTAGCTTCGACAGCATCTGCTCATGCTCTATAAAAGCCCCTTGCAGAGCAAGTACAGCAATCTTCATAGCTTACTTTCCTCTTTCTGCCATCAGCAACTCAATTTCCTGCTCGTTGATGCCTACCATTGCCTCGCCTAAATCCTCCGACAGTTCGGCAAGCATTTTTGCATCGGTATAATTGGTAACAGCCTTTACGATTGCCGCCGCTCTCTTTTCGGGATTACCTGACTTAAATATGCCCGAACCGACAAAAACACCCTCTGCACCAAGTTGCATCATCAAAGCCGCATCAGCCGGGGTAGCTACACCGCCTGCGGCAAAGTTTACAACAGGAAGCTTTTTATGCTCGTGAACATATAATACAAGCTCATAAGGCACCTGAAGCTCCTTTGCTTTATCAAAGAGTTCATCCTCAGCCATAGAGCCTATTCTGCGGATTTCAGACTGCATCATTCTCATGTGGCGAACAGCCTGCACAACATCGCCTGTACCGGGCTCACCCTTAGTTCTTATCATAGCGGCACCCTCGTTTATGCGGCGCAATGCTTCTCCTATATCCTTTGCACCGCAGACAAACGGAACATCAAACTTGGTTTTGTCAATATGATACTTGTCATCCGCAGGTGAAAGTACTTCACTCTCATCAATATAGTCTATCTCAATAGCTTGAAGAATCTGTGCCTCAGCAAAATGACCGATACGGCATTTTGCCATAACCGGAATAGAAACAGCCTCTTGTATGCCCTTAATCATCTTAGGGTCGCTCATACGGGAAACACCGCCGGCCGCACGGATATCCGCAGGAATACGCTCCAGTGCCATTACAGCGCAAGCACCTGCCGCCTCTGCAATTTTTGCCTGCTCAGGTGTGGTAACATCCATAATGACACCGCCCTTGAGCATTTGAGCAAGATTTTTATTTAATTCATAACGATTTTCTGACATTTTATTTTTCCTCCTTGTATTAAACATGAAAATAGTATATAATAAATTTGGTTGTATAAAAATAGTCAGAAAAGGAGAATTTTATATTATCAGATGAAATACATAATTGATATTACGGAAAATACCCCTGCCTATCTACAGCTATACCGACAGGTAAGGGACGATATAGTTAAAAATATATATCCTTATAACAGTAAGCTTCCTTCAAAAAGAACGATTGCTGACGAGGTTGGTGTCAGCACCGTAACCATTGAACACGCCTATGCACTTCTTTGTGATGAGGGTTATATCGAGTCCAGAGAGCGAAGCGGATATTTTGTCATATTCCGTGCCAATGACGGATTTGCCGCTTCTGTAAACAAAGGAAGCCGAAATATACATCCCTCCTACCGTGATGCAGATTCTACTTCTGTAGAATTTCCCTTTTCTGTTTTAACAAAGACCATGCGCAGAGTAATGAGTGATTTAGGTGAGGGTATTCTGGAAAAATCACCAAATGTAGGATGCTTGGAACTAAGAGAGGAAATCAGCAGATATCTTGCAAGAAGCAGAGGAATATGCGCAGAACCGGAACAAATTATTATCGGCTCCGGTTCGGAATATCTTTACGGTCTGATAGTTGAACTGTTGGGCAGAAATCAAAAATATGCCATTGAGTCACCTTCATACAAAAAGATTGAGCAGGTGTATCGAGCCTGCGACGTTACATATGATATGCTGCCGCTCGGCAATGACGGCATTGAAAGCTCCTATCTTTGGAAAAGCAATGCAAATATTCTGCACGTTTCTCCGTATCGAAGCTTTCCGAGCGGCGTATCCGCATCAGCATCTAAAAAACATGAATACATACATTGGGCAAGCAAGAACAACCGGTATATTGTAGAAGACGATTTTGAATCCGAATTTTCCGTATCAAAAAAGCCGGAAGAAACCATATTCTCAAACTCCTCAAAAGATAATGTCATATACATGAACACGTTTTCTAAAACTATTTCTCCGGCACTTAGAGTTGGGTATATGGTACTGCCAAAGCATCTTGTTGCATATTTTGAAGAAAAGCTTGGGTTCTATTCATGCACAGTTCCAACCTACATTCAGTTCGTATTGGCAGAGCTTATATCAAACGGAGATTTTGAAAGGCATATAAACCGTGTCAGACGGCATAAGCGTAAAGAAATAGAAAAGAACATATAAAAGCGGTCTGACACAAATAAGGAAAATTATTATCTGCAGCCCATGAAAATTTACTTTTTGATAAGAAGAATCACAGACAATATTTAGTAACAATTTCTTTTTTTCTGAATAATGTTATAGTATAGACAAATTGAGAGGAGGAGATATTCATGTCAGAATATACGAACTGTTCCTGCGTAAATAATACTGTAATGACAGATACTGACGATAAAACCTGTCCGGCAACCGGATTTCAAAAAGTATCTATTTGTGTACCTGTTGTCGTAACGCCATTTGCTCAAGCAGGAAAAACAGTAACAAGATGTTGCGGAGAACCCGTAGTTGTTCCCGATGATAAGCCTTGTCCGGGAAAAAAGAACGGTACCTGCACGTTTACACTTAGTCAGAAAATATGTGTAGAGGTACCTGTAGAATTTGGTGCAACTGCTGCAGTCGGTGATACTTTTGTTGAATGCCTCGGTGCATCCGCAGACGATATCTGCAGGGATTGTAAGGACAAGGAGCTTTGATAATAATGACTTCAGACACACTGTATAGATCAATCATGGATGCTTCAAGTTCCGAATGTAAATGTCCAAAGGATGAATGTGTTAAAAACTGCTATCACTACGCTGACATCAGTGTTCCGATTGAGATGAAACCCAATGCGAAGCTTGGGGACGTTTCGATAGAATGTTGCGGCGAACCATCTGTTGAGTGCTGTGAAAACAAGTGCGGCTATACCTGTGAAATTACAGTCAAACAAAAAATTAGCATTAGAATACCGATTCGTTATGAAGTAGATGTTAATATGGACGAAAGTGCGATAAATTGCGATAACGGCGTATCTTGCTGCAAATAAAAATCAAACACCATTGAATCCAAATTTTCAACGTTTGGAAATCAATGGTGTTAATTTTATTATCAGTAAATATAACCATTATACTCAGTTTTCACAGCTATAACAGTTTCATGCTGTTCACAAACTGACAAGCCTTACAAAACAAAAATCATATATACTCAATCAGTTATGTCAAAGGAATTGAAACATTAACTGTATTCTGCAATTATGAATAATAGGAGATAAATTTTCACAAAATATTGAAAAGATAAGGTCTTTATGCTATAATTTTTTGATTAGAATATAAAATTACAATATTGCAATACAAGAAGCGGAGGCAAGTTTTTATGTGCACAGCAGCAACTTACAAAACAAAAGATTTTTATTTCGGCAGAACATTGGATTATGAGTTTTCATATAACGATGAAGTTACGATAATGCCTCGTAATTATCCATTCAACTTCCGTAATATGGGTATTATGAAAAACCATTATGCAATGATTGGCATGGCATATGTTATTGAAGATTATCCACTTTATTATGACGCTGTTAATGAAAAAGGGCTTGGAATGGCAGGTTTAAATTTTGTGGGAAATGCAGATTACAAGGAAAAAGTACCGGATAAAGACAACTTAGCACAGTTTGAATTTATCCCATGGATTCTCAGCCAGTGTTCTTCGGTAAAGGAGGCAAGGGTATTAATAGAGAAAATCAACCTTGTTAATACTCCATTTAACAGTGATTTACCTACTGCTCAGCTACATTGGATAATTGCTGACTGTGATGAGGCAATCACCGTAGAGTCAGTTAAAGAGGGTATTAAAATATATGATAATCCCGTTGGAGTGTTGACTAATAATCCGCCATTTGATGAGCAAATGTTTAATCTGAATAATTATATGCATTTGTCCCCCAATGCTCCTGAGAATCATTTTTCCGATAAACTGCCACTACACAAATATAGCCGTGGCATGGGCGCATTGGGACTTCCGGGAGATTTGTCCTCTCAATCCCGTTTTGTCAGAGTAGCTTTTACAAAAATGAATTCTCTTTCAGGCGATTCTGAGCTTGAAAGCGTCAGCCAGTTTTTTCATATTTTAGGATCAGTTGACCAACAAAGAGGCTGCTGCCATGTCGGTGAGGGAAATTTTGAAATTACAATTTATACTTCCTGCTGTAACGCTGATAAGGGTATTTATTACTATACAACATATGAAAATCATCAGATTACAGCAGTAAATATGCACAAGGAAAACTTGGATGATACTCATCTTACACGATATCCGCTTATTCTTGGCGAGCAAATTAAAATGCAAAATTAATCCTAAATCTAATTTTCACACTCTTACAAACAAATTTTTGATTCTTTAGAGAGTTTATATCGCTAATGTTATCTACTTAGTAGAATTACTTTATCCGGTATATTTTTCTCCTACTAATTTGAGCTGAGTTTCTCATTGCTATCCAAAATGGCAGTCAGTAAAAATTTGCTATAAAGTCAATTCCCCTTTGCGTTCTATCTTAGCAAATTTTAGCTTGTATCGTCCGCAATTTAGTATAATATAAACTTCTTTTATATGTTAATACAAAATAATCCCCTGAGCAGCAAATTTAAGCTATTCAGGGGAATTTTTTGTTTAATATAGAACAAAGAACAGCAATACACAACCAATAAATCGCATACCGCTGTTCTTTGCTCGCATAAATATTGTTTGGTGACCCATCGGAGATTCGAACTCCGGACACCTTGATTAAAAGTCAAGTGC
>JBJEPE010000033.1:0-67637 GCA_051881075.1 Acutalibacteraceae bacterium
ACCGTTTCAAAAAGCTCAAAAAAGCTTTGAGCCATATATCCGCCCCAGCTCTCCGGCTGCCAATCGGGATCGCCATTTACAAGCTTTCCGAGCGGCTCTCGCAAAAATATAAGCAATAACGGAAGTATTATAAAACAAAGCACATACGGTGTGTTCATTATGCTTCTGTCAAATAAGAACGAACTTACAAGGCCTGTAACAAGGCTTACATAGAATACACATCCTGCCAGACCGTTAGGGCCGAACAGCAGGTTTTCTTTGTCGCGCCGCCTGATGGATGAATATATGTTAAGCATCATTGCTATAACTATCATAACAACACCTATACCAACGGCTGCATATATGATGATATTTGTTGTCTGCGGATTCATTACCTCAATAGGTTTTTCTTCAAATCCTATTGTCTTATACAAAGGGTCAAGCGTATGTTCAAATCCGAATACAGAGCCGAAAACAACACCGAATATTGCGCTGAAAAATCCGCAACGTGTAAGTATTCTGCCTAGCGCCATTCCCATAACGTGATACATGAATAATCCTACAAGGGACAGTACAATTCCCTGCCCTAAGTCACCGAACATTATGCCGAATAACAATGAATAGGAGATAGCCACAAAGGTGGTGGGGTCCATCTCGTTATAATCAGGCAAACCGTACATATCAACATAAAATTCAAACGGACGGGAAAATCTTCCGTTCTTGAGTTTTACAGGTGGTGACAGGCGTTTGTTACCCTTAACACTGCTTACCGTACATTCAATATCCTTGATATTCGCAAGCTTAGCTTTAAATTCGTTCTCATTCTTAGCGGATATCCAGCCCGCCAGTATAAAGTTTCCGTCGTAACTTATAACATAGTTTTTAATGTCAAAATATGTATTCATCTCAAAGATTTTACTGCGTACTACGGTGATTTTTTCTAAATTATCCAATATAAATGTTTTCTCACGCTCACAGGCTTTTTTATATTCATCCTCAAGCTTAGTGAGTTTTTCATTGAGAATTTTATAATATTCCTCAGGGGTGCTTTCAAGTCCCGATATCTCTACAGGCTCAAAGAACAATCCCGAAAAGATGCGATCCACATTGCTGGAATGTTCTACAGGCGATATATAAACACCCCAGTAATGGGTATCATCCGATGTGCAAGGTATAAATAGAACATATGGGTTATCTTCGTACATACTCAGCTTTTTATATCCGTCCTTAGGTAATCGTCCGAATATTGCTTTAATGTACTTACAGGCGGAAATTTTACTCATCTCAAGGTTATATCCCAAGAAATGCCCTGTTTCTTCTATCGCTTTTTTGCAATCTGTAATTTCATCAAGGTAGTTTTTTTTGCTGCCCGTCAGTTGCATAAGCTCATTGTAGACAATGTCTGCATAGTCATGCAACTCATCATATGTCATATTGTTTTCTGCGGTATCTACCTGCTTAACGGTGATACCGGCAAAAGAGAGAGCTTCATCAAACCTTGCAAGTAGCTCAGTATATGGATTTTTATCAACAAGCGGCATGAAATTTTTATTTTCAGCATAAAAGTTTGAGGCGTTATCTGCCTGAAATACCCCTGATGAGCCGCAGGCAATAACTACATCGTTAAGCATATCAAGCTTGCCGACAATATTTACAGCTTTTAATTCTGCAACAGCCATATAATCAACTCCTTTCAGTTAATGAACAGTAGTCGTCTTATTTTATCTGAGGGCATATTGTATCGTACTCCCTCAATTATGTTTATAATATTTGAGATCTCTATCTCAGCCAAATTGATGTAAGATATCATAACTACAACAGGATTTACAGAAAATGTCATATATTTTTTTGCCATTTTGTAGTCTGATTTTTGCAGTATCTCAAATGCGTGTTCATAGTCCATCTTAGCTATAATTCTTCCGCTTTTGGTGTGTATGGCTATTTTGAACAGCTCGTCCGCACTTGTGCAGTTACATAATCGATCAATCTGGTTTTTGGTAAATCTACCGCCTGAATAGAGGTAGTTTTTAATTTCTTCAGATTCCATTTTATAAAATTTCTTCAGCCTGTGAATACACATAAGATTAAGCATATCAATGCGGTTACAAAAGATATCATACATTTCTTTTTGTGCAGAGCCGTGCATATGTTTTTTGATCATATCAAGCGTTGAATCATATAGATGTGAGTACATCGCGTGTTCAAGCTTGGATATGTCAGGCTTTTCATTTCCTTTAACAGTAAACGGCTTGAGTATATCATAGTACTTTGATTTTGACAGAAATTCAACAAATTCATTGAAGCTTTTTATTTCCGCAAAAGCATGAAGGTCGATGGATGTGATCTTGTCAAAATAAAGCGGCAGAGAATAGATATATTTGCTTGCTCTGCCTGATACCAAAAGTACAAGAAACTGCGATATTAGCTCTATCTCTATACGTTCAATTATGTAGTTTGAAAATTTTTCTTTCGCTACATTCTCGTACCTGAACAGTTCGGCACATTGATAGAATAAATGCTGTCTTAAAAGCGTCTCAAGCTGGCCTCTGTGAACATTGTTTTCGTTAAGAGGGGAGAGTACCTGTGCGTATTCAGTGTTATTTTTAAGGTATAGCATAATCTGTGATACCGTAGTACACTCCAGCATAGCGTCATAGTTCTTTTCTGTAAGATGTCTGCCATACATGGCGTGAGCCTTAGAAAGAATAGCATTTGAGGAATAATCCGATATAGACATAGTCCTCAACCTCCAATGACCTTTTCTACAAGCTTATTTACCCATAGGTCAAAGTTCTCATTGTAGATTCGGTCAAGATTATTGGATATACTTTTGTTTTTATTGCTGACACGCTTCCAGTCTTTTTGAGTGGATATGCGTTCAGCTTTCTCAAATTCTTCAATTTTCTTTTTTGTTTTTGAGAGTAAAGAATCCTTTATTTTTTTTTCAGAGATGACTACTTCCGCTTCATAGTCAAGCTTTTCCTGCTCTGCATTTTCTATAAGCTTGCGTGCAGCTTCATCCATTTCAAGTATTTTTGAGATCATGTCCTGCATAAAAAACACCTCGCTTTTTTAATTCTTAAGGCTTTGTATAGGTGCAGGTATTCTTCCGCCTCTGCCTATAAATACGGCAGGTGAGGATATATTTACCTCCATAACGGGACCTCCGCCGAGCAATCCGCCGAAATTAAGCTCATCGCCTGCCTTTTTACCTATAGCCGGTATAACTCTTACCGCCGTAGTCTTTGAGTTTATCATTCCTATAGCGGCTTCGTCGGCAATTATTGCCGATATTATCTCAGGAGTTACATCGCCAGGTATGTTTATCATATCAAGACCTACTGAGCATACTGCCGTCATGGCCTCAAGCTTATTAAGTGTGAGTGCACCGCACCTTGCCGCATCTATCATGCCGGCATCTTCCGTAACGGGTATAAATGCACCTGACAGACCGCCTACATGAGAAGAAGCCATTATTCCGCCCTTTTTAACCGCATCATTCAAAAGAGCGAGTGCCGCAGTAGTTCCGTGTGCGCCGCATTTTTCCAGTCCCATTTCTTCAAGAATATGTGCGACGGAATCACCGACAGCCGGGGTAGGGGCAAGAGAGAGATCAACTATTCCAAAAGGAACACAAAGCCTTTTAGAGGCTTCTTTTGCCACAAGCTGACCCATCCTTGTTATTTTAAATGCCGTTTTCTTTACGATGTCCGAAACCTCCGTTAAATCGCAGTCACCTGCTTTAGCAAGAGCCGCACGTACAACGCCCGGGCCGGATACGCCTACGTTGATAACACAGTCAGGCTCACCGACGCCGTGAAAAGCGCCTGCCATAAACGGATTATCTTCGGGAGCGTTACAAAATACAACAAGCTTTGCACAGCCTATGCAATCTCTGTCTGCAGTAAGCTCAGCCGTTTGCTTTACTATCTGTCCCATCATGGCCACAGCGTCCATATTAATGCCTGCTTTAGTGCTGCCTATATTAATGGAGGAGCATACTCTCTCTGTTTCGGCAAGTGCCTGAGGTATGCTTTCTATAAGCGCATAATCTCCGGCGGCAAATCCCTTTTGCACAAGTGCGGAATATCCGCCGATAAAATTTACGCCTATCTCATGAGCGGCTCTGTCAAGTGCTTTTGCAAATTTTACTATGCTTTGCGTTTGACATGCCGCAGCCAGCATGGCTATAGGAGTAACAGAAACACGCTTATTGATTATCGGTATGCCGTATTCGGCGGTTATCTGCTCACCTGTAGGTACCAAGTCCATAGCATACCGACAAATTTTATCATATAGCTTATCGCAAGCCCTGTCTATATTATCATCAATACAGTCAAGCAAAGATATTCCCATTGTTATGGTACGTACGTCCAGATTTTCGTTGTCTATCATATTGATAGTTTCGAGAATGTCGTGTGAATTTAGTATCAAAAACACCTCCGTAATAGTGTTAAGCTATAAAACTTAACATATTGAAAAGTCGCATAAATACTGCTTAAATTTTGTGCATAGAGTTAAAAATGTCCTCATGCATTATATGGATTTTCAAATTCATTTTGTTACCCAATTCTTCAAGCTTTTCGGCAAGCTCAGCGAACGGTACATTAAGCTTTTGAATATCAACCAGCATTATCATGGCAAACAGGTCTTGCAATACAGATTGCGTAACCTCAGTTATATTTGCGTCACAGGCAGCACAAATGTTAGAAACTTCCGCAACTATTCCTACAGTATCCTTACCTATAACTGCAACTACAGCTTTCATATATATTTCATCTCCTTCGGTATAAGCCAAGCCATGTATTTTTGGGATTAAACAATCACAGCTTATGACTATGCGGTATTAAGTTGATTTAATGTTGCGCAAAACGCATTTATATTGAGTATATCATATCCTATGCCACGTCATGGGCATAGACATTGATATTACCAATTATCATAGAGTTTGATAATATCCTGTTTTATAGTTCAGCTTGTCAGGGTCATTTCGGTGCATATATACGCTCTGTACCAATCCTACGCCGAAGTACAGGCACATTGCAGAGGTACCGCCTGCGCTGAAGAACGGTAATGTAACGCCGATAACAGGCAAAAATCCCAGTACCATGCCGACATTCAGGCAGGTCTGTGACATTATCAGAGCGAAAAATCCGTAGCATATGAATTTACCTATGTTGTCCTCGGACTTTGATGCTACCACCAATGAATGCATCATAATCAAAAATAGTATTGCAAGCAATAAAAGACAGCCTATAAATCCAAGTTCTTCGCCTGCAACGGAAAAAATAAAGTCGTTTTCCTGATAAGGCACTATGCCGGACGCAACACGTGAACCGTTAAAAAGTCCTTTTCCGTCAAGCTGTCCTGTTGCTATTGATATTTTTCCTTGAAATTGCTGCCAGACGAATCTGTTGCCGGAGTTTCCGTCAATATCGAATAATGCTAAAATCCTACCCCTGTGGTCATCATTAAGAATATATGTCCACACAATAGGTACGGCGGCTCCTATGCAAAGCAGAAGTGCAAAGAAGTATCTTAATGCAACGCCTGCCAAAAACGCAACGATAATAAACATGAAAATGAATATAAGAACCGCACCGTCATCACCCTGAAAGTGAATTAGTCCCACAGGCACTGCCACATGAGCGACAAGTCCCATAATATGCGGAAAGCTTTTCAGTTTATCCTTTTCGGCAAGGTAAGAGAGATGATAGGCAAATGTAATTATAAAGCATATCTTTGTAAGCTCTGAGGGTTGAAATGTGACACCGCCGATTTTAAGCCATGCCTTGTCGTCTGTGCCGGGTACCTGTATTCCCACAAAGAAAACAAGCACAGTAAGTACTAATGCTACCCCTCCGACAACGTACCACATTTTTGATATATCTTTATAATCAAGTATTGATAATATAATTGCTCCAAAATAGCCGAGAGAAATAGCTATTAATTGTGTTGTAAGATAGTCATATTCAAACGAACGTTGAACGCTGGCAATAAGTATTGCCCCATAGCAGGATGCGGCTATAGTAAGTAGCCAAAAAAGCTTATCCGTCTTTTTGATATAGCCCCATATCGCAGAAAAAATAGTTTTCAACCAGCTCATTCCTTTCTGTCAGAATCCTATATATTTCAAAGTAGATTTGTCTTGAATAAATTTAAAGTTTATTATATAACTTTTTGCAGAAAAATTCAAGCGTTTGACAATAATTTTAGCGTAGATAAGCCTTTTATTTTAAATATAGTACTTTTATATTAAAAAACTATATAATTTACTAAATAAATTTCTTTAAAATACTTGTTCAGCTATGAAAAGTGTGTTACAATAATACGAAAAACAAAATCGCTTAGCTTGTAAAGCGATAAATTAAATTTTAAACTTTTATATGATTTTCTTATAAATTAAATTTATTGAGATAGTTTTATAACCTCTATTGAGCTAAAAATTGAGTAAAAAAGGAGAATGAATCATGTTGACAGATATTGAAATAGCACAATCCGTTAAAATGCGTCCTATATCCGAGATTGCTGACACACTCGGTTTACAACCTGATGAATGTGAGATGTACGGCAAATATAAGGCTAAGATAGATGATATTTCAGTTATGAAACGTCTTGCCGATAAACCAGACGGCAAGCTTATACTTGTTACCGCTATTAATCCAACACCGGCAGGCGAGGGTAAAACGACCACTACTATAGGGCTTGGTCAGGCTATGGCTAAGATAGGCAAAAATGCCATAATCGCTTTGCGTGAACCGTCACTCGGCCCGGTATTCGGCATAAAAGGCGGTGCGGCAGGTGGCGGATATTCTCAGGTATTGCCCATGGAAGATATTAACCTGCATTTTACCGGTGATATGCACGCAATCACTTCTGCCAATAACTTGCTCTGCGCTATGCTTGACAATCACTTACAGCAGGGCAATTTACTTAATATAGACGAAAGAAGAATACTTGTAAAGCGTTGCTTGGATATGAACGACCGTGCGTTGAGAAATATCGTTATAGGTCTTGGCGGTAAGGTAAACGGCATCCCACGAGAGGACGGTTTCATTATAACCGTTGCAAGTGAGGTAATGGCGATACTTTGCCTTGCTGATGATATTGATGATCTTAAACGTCGGTTGGGCAATATTCTTATAGCTTATACACGTGACGGCAAGCCTGTTTTCGCTAAGGATATCAAGGCTCACGGCGCAATGACAGCCTTGCTTAAGGATGCTGTAAAACCTAATCTGATACAAACTATAGAGGGCACTCCGGCAATAATGCACGGCGGACCTTTCGCAAATATCGCTCACGGTTGCAACTCGGTCAAAGCGACTAAGCTCGGACTTAAGCTTGCCGATTATTGTATAACCGAAGCAGGCTTCGGTTCTGACCTGGGTGCAGAGAAGTTCTTTGATATTAAGTGCCGCTACGCAGGAATTAAGCCGTCAGCAGTAGTAATAGTAGCTACCGTAAGGGCGCTGAAGTATAACGGCGGTGTACCTAAGACAGAGCTTTCTGCCGATAATACGGATGCACTTAAAAAGGGAATTGTAAACTTAGGAGTTCATATTGACAATATGAGAAAGTTCGGTATTCCGGTAGTTGTTGCTATCAATCGCTTTTTGACCGATAGTGACGAAGAGCTTGAAATTATTAAAAATTACTGCAATGAGCATGATGCCGACTTTGCTCTCTCAGAAGTATTCGCAAAGGGCGGCGAAGGCGGCACAGAACTTGCCAAATGTGTTGTAAAAGCTACTGAAAAGTCAAATAACTTTACACAGCTTTATCCGCTTGAAATCCTGCTTAAAGAGAAAATCAACAAAATTGCCACCGAGATTTACAGAGCAGGAAATGTTGCATATACTACAACCGCAGAAAAGGCTATAAAAGAGATAGTTGCCCTCGGCGGAGATAAATTGCCGGTATGTGTTGCAAAAACGCAGTACTCATTATCCGACAATCCTCAGCTTTTAGGTGCGCCCGAAGGCTTTACGCTTACGGTAAGAGATGTTAAGATTTCAAACGGCGCAGGCTTTGTCGTAGTATTTACCGGAGATATAATGACTATGCCGGGTTTACCTAAAGTACCTTCTGCAGAAAAGATAGATGTAAGCACGGATGCTGTAATTTCAGGTTTGTTCTGATTGCAGAATATAAATTTACTATAAGCCGTTTGTAATATAATTATTTGATTTATTGAGCAAATGACGGAACGGAGAAAACTATGCTTGAGATAAAAACTTCTTCACCCGAAGAAACACAAAAGGTAGGCTTTATGCTCGGCAAAAAATTAAAGGGCGATGAGGTAATCGCTTTTTTCGGCGGTATGGGCATGGGTAAAACCGCATTTACCTGGGGTTTGGCTGAGGCCCTCGGCGTTACTGACGGTGTATCAAGCCCCACGTTTGCGCTTGTAAACGAGTATCACGGTAAATTTAAAATTTTTCATTTTGATATGTACAGAGTGAATACTGTTGATGACCTGTACTCAACGGGTTTTTTTGACTACTTCGGTAACGGAGTAATGGTTATCGAATGGAGCGAAAACATACCGTTTGCTATAGAGGATAGCTTTATAAAAGTCAGGATTTCTCAGGGAATAAACGAAAACGACAGAGTTATAAATATCGAAGGGATTGACGAAATTTGAAGATTATGGCGTTAGATTCTTCCGCTGTTACAGCGTCGGTCGCAATATGTGATGACGGTAAAGTAACGGGAGAGTTTTACATTAATGCGGGTCTTACGCACAGTCAGACGCTTATGCCTATGGTAGAATCGATTTTAAAGTGTTCTGCTACCGATATATCGCAGATAGAGGCTTTTGCAATAACTACCGGTCCGGGTTCTTTTACTGGCTTGCGTATTGGCATAGGCGCAGTCAAGGGCATGGCTATGGCTCTTGATAAGCCGTGTATAGAGGTGTCTACGCTTGAGGCTATTGCATATCCGCATAAGCTTAGCGGTGCCGTTATATGCTCAGTTATGGATGCCCGCTGCAATCAGGTATATAATGCGGTATTCAAAAGTGAGGACGGAGAGCTTGTACGCATATGCGATGACAGAGCGATTGCGATATCTGACCTTCTTACGGAGCTTAAAGGGTATGATAAAGTTATTCTTGCAGGCGACGGAGCAAAGCTCTGCTTCACAAAGGCAAGGGAACAAGGACTTGAAAATATATATTTACCGCTTGAGCAGCAGGTTTATCAAAGAGCGTCAAGCGTATGTATGATAGCGCAACGCAAGGCCGAAGGCGGAGAGCTTTTAAGTGCCGGTAAGCTTATGCCGGTATATTTGCGCCCATCGCAGGCAGAGCGTGAGTATCAAAGCAGAATAAACAAAAATGTTTGATTTTATTAATGTGCAGTTAATTTTTAATTTGTAATATATATTTATAAATGAAAGGATTGATAAAATGATAGCTTTAGGAGCAGATCATGCAGGATTTGAATTAAAAGAGGTGATAAAGAAGCATTTGGCTGATAAAGGCATAGAAACAAAGGATTTTGGCACATACAGTACCGATTCGGTAGATTACCCTGACTTTGCATATAAGACAGCAAAGGCTGTTACGTCAGGCGAATGTCAATACGGAATACTTTGCTGCGGTACAGGTATAGGAATATCTATAGCTGCCAATAAGGTTAAGGGAATACGTGCGGCTCTATGTTCAGATGAATTTTCAGCTGAAATGACACGTAGACATAACGATGCAAATATTATCTGCTTTGGCGGTAGAGTTATAAACAGTGAGCTTGCGATAAAGCTTGTTGATATATTCCTTGCCACACCGTTTGAGGGCGGCAAACATTTAGTTCGCATTAATAAGATAAGAGATATAGAGGAAGGAAAATACTCGGCTGAATAATAATAGCTCGATTTATTGTTTGAATATGAGAGGAGGCAGTACGTCGCTTGTGCGATGTATGAAAACTTATGGAAAGCAGAATTAGTAAGAATGTAGTTATCTTTGATCATCCGCTTATCCAGCATAAGCTTACACTTATGAGAGATAAAAATTCCGGCAGTAAGGTGTTCAGAGAATTGGTCGGTGAGGTCGCAATGCTTATGTGCTATGAGGCAACCAGAGATCTGCCGCTTGATGAAATAGAGATAGAAACACCTATCGCCAAGGCAAAATCAAAAGTGCTTTCCGGTAGAAAGCTTGCATTTGTGCCTATTTTACGTGCAGGTATGGGTATGCTTGACGGTATGCTGTCAATGGTGCCTGCCGCTAAAGTAGGACATATAGGTTTATACCGTGACGAGGCTACACTCAAGCCTGTTGAATACTACAACAAGCTGCCTACCGATATCAATGAAAGAGATGTTTTTGTACTTGATCCCATGCTTGCTACAGGCGGTTCTGCCATTGACGCAATATCTATAATCAAGAAAAGTAATCCAAAGAGCATAAAGTTCCTTTGCATTATTGCGTCCCCTGAGGGAATTGAGGCGCTCACAAAGGCTCATGAAGATATACAGATATACTGTGCCGCCTGTGATCAGGGATTAAACGAAGACGGCTACATAGTCCCCGGATTAGGTGACTGCGGCGACAGAATTTTCGGCACTAAATAATAACTAATATGAATAACGCCCGATTATCGAATTTTACGGTAATCGGGCTTTTGGTGTATTATACTGTTAATTTTGATTAAGCCATGTTTCCAAGGCCTGCGGCAGATGATACCGCCAATATACTTCGTTGTGCAGTGCCTTATCGTTTACTATAAGCGTTGTTAGCTCTTTGGGATAGTGCATTTTTTTATACATTTCAAGCGTGCATTTGCATATATCTTTTTCAAGGTCATCGTTGTCACCTGTATAGAGGAATAAATACGGCAAGCTTTTATTGCTCTTAAAATTAAATTTACTAAGGTATTTTTTCCATACTTCTTCGTCAAAGAATAAGAACGCAGGTGAGAAGCTGCCGATAAATGAGAATACGTCCATTAATTCCAATCCTAAGTAAAATGCCGCAAGTCCGCCGCAAGAGCTGCCTATTATTGCGTTTCCGCTCTGTTTTACGGAGTAATTTTCGTTGACAAAAGGAATCAGCATATCTTTAATAAATGCAAGCAGCTCATCGCCGTGGGGTGAGTATCCCTCATCCATAGGCATATTTGTCATTTTACCGATAGGTGGAGTAAGGTCCTCGAATCTACGGCTTTCACCCTCATCGTTGTATATACCGACTATCATTATATTTTTATTGTATTTCTTTATGGCAGAATAGGTTACAACATCGGCACTCCATATTTCTCCGTAATATGACTGCCTACGGTCAAACAAATTTTGTGCGTCGGTCATATAGATAACGTTGTATTCTTTGCTGTCAGAGTAATTTTCAGGTAACCATATGACTATCCTTTTAGTACCGTCACGGTATGGTAGGTTAAAGTATTCTACACTGCCATACTTTACTGCTGAATGTACGTAAAAATCAAGATGTCCGCTTTCGTTTATATAAAATCCGTCAGCCAAAGATGTCAGCGGTATAAATTCCGTAGTGGTATCATTTGTTTTAAATCCAATGTGTGTGTATAGGTCACTGTCGATTAAAGCGGAATATTCGTTATTGCTTGTTTTTTCGGTTAGTAAGCAAGTTCTTATATCGCTTTTATCTGATTTCAGCAGTACGAATACATCCCCGGAAGTGTCGTTTTTAAAATAAATTCTCACAAAATCACCTCATATAATAATTTAACTGCAAATAAGATATTTATATCATCTCAATAAAGTCAAGTAGTAAGATATAAATACCGTAGAACCGCATTTTTAGTGGCATACAGTCACAGTGTAAAGCCTATTAGCTTTAGTAATTTTAGATGCAAATTAAGTAATTTCTTTAAAATTTCTAAACTTATTATACCAGTTTTTTTAAAGAAATAAAAGCGTATATATAAAAAAATTATAATTTTTTATTGCTTGTAGGATTAAAGCTTGATTTATCTTAGGTAATATAGTAAAATGTATACAAAATTATGTTGCAAAATTAACAATCCAAAGGATGTGTTATTATTGAATAAAAAGAAAAATTATCGCTCTGCGGCGGTTATAGATATCGGCTCTTCAATGATTAAGATGAGGGTATCTCAGCTACAGGGTAATACTGTTGCGGATATAGACGTATTGGAGTGCCCTTTACATATAGGACACGAGGTTTACAATACAGGTAAAATAAGCTTTGAAAGTCTTAGAAAAATGTCTAAGATACTTGACGGCTTCGCTCAGGTAATGCAGGAGAACAATATCCTTCAATACAGGCTTGTTGCAGGTTCCGTACTGCGTGAAGCTGAGAACAGGGCATATGTTGTTGACCAAATAAAAATACGCAATGACATGACCCTTGAAATACTTGACGATGATAGGGAAAAAAGCCTAATTTATCATGAGATAATAAGAAAGCTGAAGGATGACGATGCAATAAAAAATTCACTCATTTCTTATATCGGCAAAGGCTCGCTCGGTGTAGCCGTATATAAAGATGATGGAATAGTTTTTTCTGAGAACATTCCGATAGGCTCACTTAAAATTCAGGATATACTCGTCGGTGTTCAGGATATAACCGCTGATTTCTACTCTGTACTCGATGCTTATCTTGACGGAGTTATCGGCAAGGTAATGATACCTGATGCACAGAAATTCAGTAACGTTATAATAACGGGCGGCGATATGGAGCTTATAGCAAAGCTGTGCGATATACCGCTTGAAAACGGTAGATATAAGATAAAAGCCAACATACTGGAACAAATGTACAGGAATGTACGCAACATGAGCGAAGAAAACATAAGCCTGCAATATAATATATCACGCAGACAGGCAGAAACCATGTACGTTGCACTTGCCATTTACTCTAAAATAATGAGTGTAACAGGCGCTAAGCTTATTATATCGCCTAAAATAGAGCTTTGGGATGCACTTATGCGTCAAATGCTGTATCCAATGGCCGAGGATGAGTATGAATTACACGTAGCAAGCTCGGCAATAACTCATGCGACAGAGCTATCCGGCCGTTATGCCTGTGATATAGTACATTCTAAATGTGTTAGCGACTATGCCTGCAAGATATTTGATAAGATGAAGAAGATACACGGACTTAATTCCAAGCGCAGATTATACTTACAGATTGCCTGTATTCTGCATGATTGCGGCAGCTTTATAAACGCAAAAAACAGCTTGCTTAATACTTACAGCATAATAAAAAATACCGATATATACGGACTTACCGAGGAGGATGCCTCCATAATAGCAGCTGTTGCATCATATGATGAATTTACAGCGCCTGAACGTTCACAGGAGAGGTACAGAGTGCTTACTCAGAAGAATAAGCTTGTTGTTTCAAAGCTTGTCGCTATAATGCGCCTTGCACTTGCCCTCGACAAATCTCAAAGACAAAGGCTTACGTCAGTAAATATACGCCTTAACGAACAGGAGCTTGTTTTTTCGTGTGAGGCTAAAGAGAAGGCATATCTTGAGATATGGGCGTTTGAAACCGCCGCAGGCTTTTTTGAAGAGGTTTTCGGAATTAAGCCGAGAGTAGTAGTCAAATCGAAATTTATTTAAGGGGTGATGAAAAATGGGTAATAAACAGAAAGAATTACAGTACCCGGACTTACTGTATAATAATAGAGAGCTTAGCTGGATGGATTTTAATTCAAGGGTTCTGGATGAAGCGTTTGAAAAAGAAAATCCAATACTTGAAAGGGTAAAATTCCTTGCTATAACGGCGTCAAACCTTGATGAGTTTTTTATGGTAAGAGTTGCGGGAATAATGGAAAAAATAGAGGAGGGCAGTAAGTCGCCTGACCCTGCGGGACTTACTCCAAAGCAACAGTTTGAAAAGCTGAGCGAGAAGATACACGCTTTCTCCGAAAGGCAGTATTCCTGTCTTTATCGCTCGATAATACCGCTTCTAAAGAAGCACGGTCTTGTGTTTGCAGATACTGATACTCTGAGCGAGGCGCAGGTTGATTATATAAACGAGTATTTTGATGAGATAGTTTTTCCGGTACTTACACCGTTGGCGGTAGATACCGGCAGGCCGTTCCCGTTACTTGCAAATAAAAGCCTTAACATAGCAATAAGACTTAAAAAGGAAGAAGAATCCGTGTTTGCTGTTTTGCAGGTTCCGTCTATCTTGCCAAGATTTATTGAGTTACCTGCATCAGACGAAAACAGAAGCTTCATTCTGCTTGAAGATATAATAATGTACAGACTTTCATCTTTGTTTGAGCTTTACAAAATCAAAGCCTACTGTCCGTTCAGAATTACAAGAAATTCCGATATGGATATAGATGAAGATACGGACAACTTGCTGACAGAAATTGAAAAATCCATAAAAAAGAGAAAAAGAGGTAAACCCGTAAGACTTGAAATAGTACAAAAGTGTGACAAAGAGCTTAAAAAGTTCCTTACCGATATGCTCGACGTTGACAGTAAAGAGATATATGAGCTTCCGGGTGCGCTTGATCTCACGTTCCTCTCTAAGTTCGGAGGCCTCAGCGGTTGTGACGATTTAAGATTTAAGCCTATAGTGCCTGTATCGCCTGCGGCTGATTTTATGGGCTACAGCGATATATTTGAGGCAATACGTGACGGCGATAAAATGGTGCATCATCCCTATGAAAGCTTTGACGCGGTGCTTCAGCTTGTACGTCAGGCCGCAGAGGATAAGGATGTTCTTGCAATTAAACAAACCCTGTACCGTGTTTCAGGTAATTCACCTATCATTGCGGCACTTATCAAGGCCGCCGAAAACGGCAAGCAGGTAACTGTGCTTGTAGAGCTTAAAGCAAGATTTGACGAAGAAAACAACATACATTGGGCACGTAAGCTTGAAAAAGCAGGTTGTCACGTTATATACGGCCTTACAGGACTTAAAACACACTGTAAGATACTGCTTGTAATCAGGCAGGAAGAGGACGGTATCCGCAGATATTTGCATATGGGTACAGGCAACTATAACGACATAACCGCAAGATTTTACACGGATATCGGCGTGTTTACCTGTAAGGATGCCTTCGGCAGAGACGCATCATCACTGTTTAATGTACTTACCGGCTTTTCTACTCCGCCGCAATATAATAAATTTGTTGTTGCGCCGCTTGGTATGAGAAGCTTTTTTGAAACAATGATAAAGCGTGAAACCGAAAATGCTTTAAACGGCTTGCCTGCTAAGATAGTAGTTAAGGTAAACTCACTTGTAGACCCAAGCATCATATCGCTTCTATACGAAGCGTCGCAGGCAGGAGTAACTATAAAATTAATAGTAAGAGGTATATGCTGCCTGATACCGGGAGTTGAGGGAATAAGCGAAAATATAACGGTGTGCAGTATAGTAGGTCAGCTATTGGAGCATAGCAGAATATTCTACTTTGAAAACGGCGGAGACCCTAGAATTTATATGGGCAGTGCCGACTGGATGCCACGTAACCTAGATAGACGTGTTGAGCTTGTATTTCCTATAGAGGACGAGCGCTTGAAGCAACGTGCTTTAGATATTCTTGAATTAATGCTCAGCGATACCGTAAATACAAGAGTTCAAAAACAGGATACTTCTTATGAGCTTATTGACAGACGCGGTAAAAAGGTAATAAGCTGTCAGTCCGAGTTCTCGGTACTTGCAAAGGCAGCGGCCGCAGAAAAGCAGCAGCAATAAAAATATACCGATTTTATATAGTGTTTAAAGGGTAAAAATATACTAAAAGGCAAATTTTTAATAGAAAATTTATAAAATGTAAAAATTTGTGTTGCAAGTTTATAAAAAATAGGGTACAATATCTTTAAATCCATTGTATCGCAGAGAGGAGAAAATGGCATGAAAAGAATAGGAATTTTAACCAGCGGCGGAGATTGTCAAGGACTGAATGCCGCTATTAGAGGCGTAGCAAAGGCTCTTTACAGTCATTACAAAAAGAATGAAGTAAAGATCTACGGCATAATTGACGGTTACAGAGGCCTTATCTACGGTGAATACCGTGAAATGCAGGAAAGCGATTTTTCAGGCATTTTAACACAGGGCGGAACAATTTTAGGTACATCACGTCAGCCGTTCAAGCTTATGAGAGTTATTGACGATGAAACCAGTATTGATAAGGTAAAGGCTATGAAAGAACATTACAGTGAAATGAAGCTTGATTGCCTTGTTGTACTTGGCGGTAACGGTACGCAAAAGACTGCTAACCTTTTATCTCAAGAAGGACTCAATGTTGTATCGTTACCTAAGACAATAGACAATGACCTTTGGGGTACCGACATAACCTTTGGATTTCAGAGTGCGGTAGATATCGCAACAAATGTTATAGATTGTATTCATACTACAGCCACATCACACGGACGTGTGTTTATAGTCGAATGTATGGGACATAAGGCAGGTTGGCTTACACTATATGCAGGTATAGCAGGCGGTGCTGATGTAATTCTCATTCCTGAGATTCCTTACGACATTGATACCGTTATAAAGACTATCAAGAACAGAACTAAGAAAGGTAAGAATTTCTCTATCCTTGCCGTTGCAGAGGGCGCTATATCCAAGGAACACGCCGCTTTGCCAAAGAAGGAGAAAAAGGCGGCTATTGCTGAGATGGCATATCCGTCTGTATCATATAAGATAGCTCATGAGATAGAAGAGGCAACCGGTCAGGAAACACGTGTTACCGTTCCGGGACATTTTCAGAGAGGCGGCAGCCCATGCCCATACGACCGTGTTATTGCCACACGCTTCGGAACTGCTGCGGCAAAGCTCATAATTGAAGAAAAATATGGCAATATGGTTGCCTTGCACGGTGAAGATATCGTTGCCGTACCGCTTAGCGATATTGCCGGAAAGCTCAAAAATGTTCCTGTTGATTCTCCTGTAGTACGTTCTGCAAGAGAGCTTGGTATATGCTTAGGCGACTGATATAAATTTATTAATTATGGGTAATACCCAAAAATATAAGGGGGACTTAATATGTCAAAACCAATTCCTGAACTCGTACAAAGAGAAAGAAAGCGTTGGCTGTTTTTCGGTATTCCGTTTACTTTTACAAAGTTCACAATAACTGAGAAGAAGCTTATGATTAACGAGGGCTTTTTTACCAGCGTTGAGAATGAAATATTACTGTATAGAATACTCGATATCACATTAAAGCGTACGTTAATGCAAAAGATATTCGGTTTAGGTACTGTAATTGTCCAGTCACAGGATAAGACACATCCTACACTCTATGTTAAAAACATTAAGCGTTCTGTTCAGTTTAAGGAAAATCTTTCTTCACACGTTGAGTCTGAAAAGACACGTCTTAATATGCGTAGAGGCGAGTACATACATGGCGATTCACATGACATGAATCATGACGGTATTGATGATGATTTTGAGCATGATATGCACTTTGATGATATGAACTAATTATATTAAAGTATAGTATCATTCATAAAATCCCCACCTTATGCGTATGCAGGGGTGGGGATAAAATAACTTGATTGCATTATACGTTTAAAGGGGAGTATAGGTTTGATAAGCTACTACAAAACGGTTGATAAAAAGCTTACTAAGCTTGATAAATACGAGGAGCATTGCTGGATAAACTGTACTTCTCCCGATGAGGACGATGTAGATTTGCTTATTAACGAGTTCGGCGTGTCATCGGACTTTATACGTGCCGCACTTGACGAAGAGGAATCTTCACGTGCAGAAAGAGAAGACGATTACGCATTTGTCATAGTAGATATACCTGTAGAAAAAAAGAATGATAAAACCGTAACTTATTCTACTGCACCGCTTGCCATTATGGTTACTGACACCAATATAGTAACGGTTTCTATAAAAGGCAGTGATCTTATAAATGATTTTTGCAAAATCCCTATAAAGGGCATAAATACAAAGTTTAAAACTAACTTTGTATTGCTTTTAATGCTTCATATATCTAAAAAATATCTTCAATATCTGAAGCTGATAGACCGAACTAATGACCGTGTTCAAGAGCAATTACGAAAAACTATGAGAAATCAGGAGCTAATACAGCTTATGGACGCACAGACATCACTTGTTTACTTTCAGTCTTCACTTAAAGCAAACGAGGTTACTCTCCACAAAATAATGCGTGGCAGAATACTCAAGCTGTACGAAGAGGATCAGGATCTGCTTGATGATGTTATTATAGAGGTCAGACAGGCATTGGATATGGCAAGCACGTATCTTGATGTATTATCCGCTACCATGGATGCGTTTGCGTCTATAATCTCAAATAACCTGAACATAGTTATGAAGGTGCTTGCTTCGCTTACGCTTATAGTATCTATCCCTACGGTTATTTCGGGAATATACGGAATGAACACCTCTACATTGCCTATGAAGGATTATTTTTGGTTTCCTATAGCATTGAGCGGCGTGCTTATGGTTATCGCTTATATTATACTTAAAAAGAGAGATATGTTTTAGGCTATAAAAAATCAAGGTAAATTTTTAAAATTTTTTAATTTTAGTATTGACAAAAACGTTTTTATCTGATATAATACATAACTGTTGAGTGATCAATAGGGGCCATTAGCTCAGTTGGTTAGAGCAACCGGCTCATAACCGGTTGGTCCGGGGTTCGAGTCCCTGATGGCCCACCATGTTAAAATCGCCTTTTGTCAGTGACAAAAGGCGATTTTTCAGTTATATTATTTTTAATTTTAACTTTTTAGGGTGGGTATAGCAATGTTTACATCGTATCATTTTATTTGGATTGCCATATGTACTGTTATTATAGTAACATCACTTTATATACTGATAAAGAACAAAATTCCGCTTGAAAAGGCATTATCCGTTGCCTGTGTTGTATGTGTACTCTCAGAGTTTACAAAGGTGTTCAGCACGGTTAAGATGGTTCCGTCAAGTGACGGTACTATAATGTATCCGTATCTTGCCATGCAGCATTTGCCTTTGCATTTATGCTCAATACAGATAGCGTTTATTTTTTATGCACGTTTTGCTAAAAACAGTAAAGCTAAAGAAACCCTTCTTGCCTTTATGTATCCTACCTGTGTGGCAGGTGCGCTTGCGGCACTCATTATTCCGTCAATATTTTCCGGCGGCGTCGACCTTGCCAAGGCATTTGGCAGACCGCTTTCATATCAGTATTTTCTTTATCATGCAATGCTTGTCATTATCGGCCTATACATTGCAATATCCAAAGAAACTCCTATAACAAGCAAACATTATAAGACAACGCTTTTGATATTAGGCTGTGCGGCATTTGCTTCTATCTATTTTAACTCTATATTCTCATCACCTACATATAAAAACGATGTTTTGGTAAGCGTTGATTATTGCCCTAATTTATTTTTTACATACGATACTCCTATAAACATAAAGCTTACCGAGCTTTGGCACTGGTATGTATATTTGCTGGTACTGGTTGTTGCGGCTGTCGTATTGATAGGAATATTCTATTTGCCGTATTTTATTAAAGAATCAAAAGAACGTAAATTGCAGAATAGCAAAGCTACAGCAAAAGAAAAAGAGCCTGTAGCTGCAAGTAAATAAAGTAGTAATACAGAGGGTGCATTATTATGCCTATATACAGGGCCGCCGATATAGTTTTTAAAACAACTGCAAAAAGTGATGAATACGCTTCAAGGCTAAAAAAGTATCAAGTATCAGACGATGTACAACCTGATATCAAAATAAATATACCAGATGAGGCGATAGAGAATTGCTGTGTAAAAGGAAAGTGTTCTTCATTTGTGAGCGAATATATGCTTTCGGGACAGGTTTTTTATCAATCTCTGCTCAGATATAACGGATTTATGATACATTCATCTGCTATACTGTATAAGGGTAATTCATACATTTTTTCTGCCGATAGCGGTACGGGTAAATCTACACATACAAGTATATGGCAACGTGTTTTCGGGCAAGATAATGTACAGATACTTAACGATGATAAGCCTGCCATACGCATTTTTGACGATGACATCTTTGCCTACGGTACTCCGTGGAGCGGTAAAGATGATATCAGTCTTAATGCAAAGGCTCCGCTTAAAGGCATTGTTTTCTTAGAGAGGGACGATACTAACCATATTGAAAGAATAACCCCTGCGCAGGCTTTTCCTAAGTTTTTTGCACAGACGGTAAGAAAAATGAGCATGGAATATATAGATAGGCTTTTACCGCTTGCGGATGAATTGCTCAGGCGTGTTCCCGTATATTTAATGGGATGCAATATGGAGGATGAGGCGGCAATAGTTGCAGAAAAAATGCTCACGTCCCAAGAATAAAGATACATCATATTAAACGAAAGGATTGTATATAATATGAAAATAAAAGAAGGTTTTATTTTAAGAGAGGTAGCCGGCAGTAACATTGTAGTTCCTGTAGGCGACAGATGCGCAAGCTTTAACGGTATGATAACCCTTAACGATACGGGCGCATTTTTGTGGTCACAGTTAAGCACCGACAAAACCGAAGATGAGCTTCTCGGTGCAATGCTCAGTGAGTACGACGTGCCTGAAAATATCGCACGCAACGATATTTCTGCCTTTGTTGCAAACCTTAAAGAAAACGAGCTTATAGACTGAGTTGCTATAATTTTCATATCGTATGTTATAAAAGACCGCCGTATTGGTAAGACTACACATTACGGCGGTTCTTTAAATTTATTTATCTGTCACCAAAGTCACATTTTATAAGTAACATGATATAGGGTGATAAGATATGATTTTAAGGCGGCGTATTCATCGTAGAAAAAACGTATTTGGCAGAATAGTTATCACGACAGCCATACTTTTTATTGCATTTTGGATAACTATGGAGGTACAGATAAGACCCATTGCACGTGCTATAGTGAAGAATAAAGCTCAGATATTATCGTCAGATATAATAGATGAGGTAATAACAGAGGTAATATGTGAGTCCGGTATAAGCTACGATGATATAGTAATTACTACATATAACGATAAAAACGAGATACAGGCCATAACTACCGACATAGTAAAAGTGAATGAATTTAAGGCAAAAATAACCGCTAAAATTCACGAAAAGCTTTCTGAAGTTAAAAATCAGGATGTTTCCGTCCCGGTAGGCAACCTTCTGGGAATACAGCTTTTAGAGGGAAGGGGATTTGACGTAAACTTTTCTATTTCTCTTACAGGCAGTGCGTCAGCGAATTTGAGCAGTTCATTTACAAGCGCAGGGATAAATCAAACCCGACATAGCATAGTTATAGATATTGACGCGGATATCTGTGTATTAAATTCTTCATGGACTGAGGATATAAGCGTTAAGACCGTGGCGGTAATAGCCGAAACTATCATAGTAGGCTCAGTGCCTGATCTATACTCAGACCGAAAAACGGAAAATTAAATTTTAATAAATAAAAAAATCGGCAAAACGCCGATTTTTAACTAATAGATTATTACAGCTTAAAGTCATCGGAGCTGTATTTGCCGAGTGCCGCAGTATTAAAGGGAACACGCATAAGCGGGTCGTAATTAAATTTGCGGCATTTGCCGTTTTTTATTTTCTTTTTCAGCCTGCATTCTATGTCTTTGCCTGTTTTGATGCTGTTGCGGCAATAGCTGCATGATTGCTCTATATCACTATTAAAAAGTTTATTTCTACTCATATACAAAACTCCGATTCTGACAAAATAAGCCGAGAGTGAATTTTCAGACATTTAGTCGAAGTGCCATATCTCGATTATAAGGCTATTTTATCACAAATTGGCGAATAAGTAAAGTAGAAAGATTTATTTTATTCATATTAATGTCGAACATATAAAAACAATTAAAGGAGTACTTAAAATGGAATTTAACAGTAAAAAAATGAAACTGAACGAAAAAGACGGGGTATATTACCTGACGCATAATAATTTATCGCAGATAGATTTTATAAATCACGCATTTTCAACTAAGCTGGGCGGTGTCAGTAAGGGAGAATACGCCACTATGAACCTTGCGTTTGGCCGTGGCGATGATAAAGAAAATGTAACTCAGAATTATAGATTGTTTTCTCAGGCTGCGGGTTTTGATTTCGATACGCTTGTTTCGTCTAAGCAAGATCACCACACCGTTATAAGGCGTGTAACAAAAAAGGATTGCGGTATAGGAATATGGCGTGAGCATGATATGCCAAGCGTAGACGGTCTTATCACTAATGAAAAGGGAGTTACTCTGGTAACACACTATGCGGATTGCACACCTATATTCTTTGTAGATACGGCTAAAAGAGCTATAGGTGCGGCACATGGAGGTTGGCGCGGTACCGTATCAGGTATAGCTGAAATAACCGTAAAACGCATGACTGAGGAATTTGGCACAGTACCCGGCGACCTTGTTTGTGCTATCGGCCCGGCCATATCACGCTGTTGTTATGAGGTAGATGAGCCTGTTTTCAATCAGTTTAATGCGCTTACTTTTCTTGATAGAGATAAATTTATATCAGAAAAGGGAAACGGCAAATATATCATAGACCTACTTGAGGTAAACAGGCAATTTTTAATTAAAGCCGGTGTAAAGCCGGAAAATATCTCTGTAGGCGATGTATGCACCAAGTGCAACAGTGATTTGCTTTTTTCTCACAGAGCCACAGCGGGCAAACGTGGCGGCATGGTTGCCATGCTTGCGCTTAAATAATGTTATCTAAGTCTGACTGTTGTTCGATGAACCAACGGTTTTCTTCCAAGAACAAATAAAGCTCTTTGCCAAGTACTCTACAGGTGTAACGTATTCCTGCTCCGCCTGCCTTGAGTGATGCGGCATGGCGAACATCAAGTACCCTGTCTACTGCCGCTTTTATATCATCATCAAGGCGAATTTTAAGTGGTGTAATGTTACCGTCCGTATCAAACTTGGCTATGACTTCAACATACTTTTTAATATACATAAATTCAGCCTCCTAAACTTTTGTGTGAAAATTAAAAATAACCGATGGGATGAATTACATGATCTACCTTTGGGTCAAATCCCGAAAGCTCGGTATCAAGTAGGGCAGAGGCAGGAAAAACCCCGTTACTGCCAAACCTGTTTTTTATACCGTCAAGTGCCCTGTCTAAGTCCTCTAATCGCATACGCTTTTTAAAGTTGTCAAATATACACAGTTGGCTGTTGTCCAGTCCGTCATTAAGCATAGAGAGCGATATGCCTATACTTCTTATCGGTATGTTAAAGTTGTAATTTTTATCAAATAGCTCCATTGCCGTATTGAATATCTCAGATGTAATATTGGTACTGCGTTCAAGTGCCTGCTGTCTGGTAAATGAACACAATTTATTATCACGCACGCTTATGCTAACGCATCTACAGTACATACCTATCTCTCTTAAACGTCTTGCAACGCTGTCTGCAAGCACCTGAAAAACTATCTTTACATCTTCACGGTTTTTCAAATCTCTTGGGCAGGTGGTAGAGTTACCTATAGATTTCACGCTGTCGTCAGACCCATAAACACTTACGGGCGAGGTATCCTGACCGTTTGCAAAGCAATACAGCATTTCTCCCCACTTACCTAAGTTATTGCTTAATATATTTATCGGTGTACGGGCGATATCTCCTATAGTATATATCCCCATTGCAAGCAATTTTTTTTTGGTAGAACGCCCTACGTATAACAGATTATCACAGGGCAGATTCCATACCAAATCTTTATAATTATCGGGTGAAAATTCAGTTATTGCGTCAGGCTTTCTGTAGTCACTGCCAAGCTTAGCGAATATTTTATTAAAGCTTACGCCTATGCTTACGGTAATACCAAGCTCCTCACGCACACGTTTGTTTATTTCGTTGGCTACGCTTACTCCTCCGCTTGATGTTTTAGCAAAATCCGTCACATCAAGCCAGGCCTCATCCAGTCCGAACGGTTCTACTCTGTCGGTGTATTCAAGATATATGCTGCGTGCTAATTTTGAAAATCTTTTATACTGATCAAAGTGCGGTTCTACGGTTACAAGATCGGGGCATTTCTGTTTAGCCTGCCATATGGTTTCGCCTGTTTTTACACCGTACTTTTTAGCATTTTCATTTTTAGCCAATATTATTCCGTGTCTGTCGTCTGCATTACCGCTTACCGCTACAGGTTTACTGCGTATCTGCGGATTATGCAGACATTCTACAGAAGCATAAAAAGAGTTGCAGTCACTATGCAATATCACTCTGGACATTTCAATTCCTCCACGAACATTTGTTTGACTATATTATAAAACAAACGTTCGATAATTTCAATAGTTTTTCTGAAATTACCATATTTTTAGCTTAAATTAATTCTATAAATATTATTTGATACATTTATAATTATAAAATACTCGGGATACAAGCGGATGATTTAAAAAAATGATACCATAAATAATCTTATCAAAATGCAATAAAGCACTTTAAAAAAGCATAAATATGTGATACAATAATGAAGATATCCGTTAAAGGATACATTTAAACAAATATAAGGAGGATAAATATGATAACAAATCATTTAGCAAGCATAGCTGACGATATATCTATCAGTTATGTGGAGCGTTGGATACAAGCGGTAATTGATTGGACAATAGCTTTTTTGCCTAAGCTTGTTTCGGGATTACTGGTTTTCGTGATAGGCTGGTGGTTATCTTCTGTAGCTGCCAAGTTTATCTTGAAGGCGATGAAGCGCACTCATGCAGACGAAACCGTTATGATGTTTCTTAACTCAATAATTAAGAATGTCTTTCGTGTAATAATCATCATTTCTGCTATGGGGCAGCTTGGTATAAACGTAACATCTATAATTACCGCATTAGGTGCAGCGACAGTTGCGGTTGGTCTTGCCTTACAGTCTACAATGTCTAACGTAGCCAGCGGAACATTGATAATACTGAATAAGCCATTTAAGGTAGGCGACTTTTTAAGCTTCGGCGGATTGCAGGGAACTGTTACTAAAATAGAAATGATGAATACATATCTAAAATCAGCCGATAACAAAGAGATAATCATACCTAACTCAAAGCTTACGGCAGACAGTATTGTAAACTATTCGTCACTCGGTATGCGCAGACTTGACCTTAAATTCTCTATAGGATATAATGACGATATAGAAAAGGCTAAGTCGGTACTGCTTAAGGTAATAGCAAGAAATTCTCTTGCACTTAAGGACCCTGAGCCTACAATAGGTGTAAGCAGTCATGCCGAAAGCAGTGTGGTTATAGATGTCCTTGTATGGTGCAAGTGTGAAAATTACTTTCCGCTCTTCTACTCAATGCAGGAGGAAGTTAAGAAGGAATTTGACAAGAACGGCATAACCATTCCTTACAATCAGCTTTGTGTACATATCGAAAAGTAATCTTAATTTTATAAGTAAAAAACACCGCAGATGAGTTTACCTGAATTGTAAACCATTCTGTGGTGTTTTATTTTACACTGATTTTATTTATCATTGATTACGTTGATTTGATGCCATACGCTTGATTTGCCTTACATCCTTGCCTAAAAATTCTATACGCAGGTTATTGCCCATTATACGTGATACAAAACGTTCGGAGTAATTTTTTTCTATTTCCTTTATAGATAAGTTTGTGCTTATTATCGTAGGCCTACCTGCCATTAAACGTGTGTTTATCAGGTTATATATTGTTGCGGATGAATATGATGTCGCAAACTCAGTACCAAGATCATCTAATATGAGAAGGTCACAGTTAAAAAGGTGCTGTAATGCGGATTCTTCATCAATATCGTTTTTATTATATGAAAAATGCTCTTTCTCCAGTTTTGCCAGTATATTCGGAGCAGACGCATAGATAACGCCAAAGCCCTTGTCTACTACCTCACGTGCTATAGCAAGAGAAAGATGTGTTTTACCCAGCCCGGTTGCACCCTGAAAGAGTAAATTAGGTGATTGCAGTGAAAACTCCGCCGCATATTTCTTGCAGAAATTGAGTATATCCTCCATACGTTTTCTAGGTGCAGGTGCGCCCTCACGCATAGGTACATTGGAGTAATATTCAAGAGAAAAGCTGTGGAATGAGCATAGTGAAAGGGGAGAGAGCCGGTTAAGCTCTTCATATGCCTTTTCACGCAGAAGCTGTTTCATACAGTCGCACATTTTGCCGTCTATATAGCCTCTGTCCTTACACTTTGGGCAATAATACTTTTCGTCCAGATAGTCAGGTGCAAATCCACCGCTTATAAGTAAGGATTTAAGTTCGGTCTGTAAGGCTAAGTTCTTATCTCTCAGCTTAGATAATTCCTCCTTAACATTCTTGCCGCCGAGTACGGCTCTGCCTGCACGTATGGCAGACTTTGAAAGCTCAGTTTCTATCTCATAAGCGCGGGGAAATGCCGAGTAAACCTCACTGCGCCTTTTTTCAAGGGAATTTTCAGAATCAAATTTTCTTTGTTCAAGGGTGCGCTGTGCAGAGTTATATATTTCTTTGCTGTAACCCATAAAAAAGACCTCCGTCTGTTAGTCAAAGATACTTGTGTTTTCGTATTCGCTTATATCGTATGACGGTGAGCGTTTATCGTCTGTTTCGGTATAATTGTGTTTTGCTGACGGCTTCACGTCACGCTTTACCTGTTCAACGGTAACAATACCGCTTGCGTGCCAACGCTTGATAATGCCGTCTATGTAGCTTAATTTATATTCGCCTTTAGTATCAAGGCAACGCTCGTATGCCTCACGTATAACGTCGGTAGGTAAGTGCCATTCATTCAGCCATCTGTTGGCACATTCTATTTGCGTCTTTGTAGGTGAGCCTACAGTCTTTAGACCGAATATATCCTTTACAATATTCCATGCACGGTTATTCTCCGTTATGCGTCTGATTTTTTCCTCTGCCGCCTCTATGGATTTTATGCCTTCGTTTGCCCAGTCTATCGCCATTTTTTCTATATATCTCATACCGTGCTTTTCGCCCACGGCATAGTTTAAAAGCATGAGTATTACATCAGTCGGCAAACCGTCATCATCGTGCATCATAAGCAGAACTGCACTGTCACCGCTTGATATCGGTCTGCCGAATATGACCTCCGCCTCTTGCATTAATAATGCTATCTCAGGGTCATCGTTTATTCTTTGTGCTACAAACCTTGTATCGGGGCGTTGCGGCCTTGATAACTGCCTTACAGGTTTAGTTTCAGGCGGCTTTTGAGTATTTTCCGCATATGTGCCGGTTTGATTTGGGATATGGGGGGCAGGAGCTTTTTGTTCGGCTCTTTGACTTGTATCAGAGGCGGATATACTGCCCATATTCTCGGCAACCGGTGCAAGAGTATCATTACTTTCCGCCAACAATCCTGTTTCTATCCAATATTGCATGGCATCATTTACATCTGCAGGATGCATATTAAGTGCGGAGGATATAGTGTCAACAGAAAAACTTTCTCCTGCATGACGCAGTATCCACAATAGCACCTTTAATTGCGCTGAGCCTGCCAGCTTTATATGTTTATCTACAATTACGCTTGGTACTGCAAATACAGAACTCCAATTACCTAAATTTATATTAATGCTCATTCTATCACCTGTGCTTAATAAATACTGTGCTGACATCAGCATAGCGATATTGAATTAATTATAACACATTCCACTGAAAGATACTATACCAAAAATGAAACAATTTTTAAATTTTATCTATGATTTAGCGATAATAAGTAAAAATAAGTGGTATTATACATCCGTAAATTGCTTATTATTCTGATTTAGCAAAATAAAGTTTAGATAAAGTCTTGACATTATCTCAAAACAGGTATATAATTGTAACACATTCAAGATGCGGATGTAGCTCATCTGGTAGAGCGCCACCTTGCCAAGGTGGAGGTAGCGGGTTCGAGCCCCGTCATCCGCTCCAAAGGACTTGCTTCGGCAAGTCCTTTTTATTTTAAAAAATTTTTGAATATATCGGTGATAATACGCTATTTTTGTTCTATGATCATCCTCAAAATTTTTTCAATATGAACATATTTGTAATAACTATCAAATCGGTAAAAAATATCGATTTAAAGTTTAGAAATAATAACAAAATCTGCTAAATCGGTAGCGTTACCGATATGTTGTAAAGTTGCACAATAATGAATTGAAAAAATTGGATAATCATACAAAAAACAAAAATTATATCTATAAAATACCATGTTTTTATTGACATTCGACATTATATGTTATAAATTTATTATGTGGTATGAGGTTTTATATATCAATAAAAGAGTGGAGGTTTTTAAAATGAAAAGACAGACAAAAAGGCTTGTCAGTCTGTTTACGGTCGCCGCTATGATGATTTCTCTTTTAGCGTCCTCCGTTGGCACCGTTTCCGCAAAAACTACCGGAAACTATGCCGTAAAGCAGACTGAAGAAAGCACATACGATTTCGGTTTACCTGAAAATTCCAAGGGTGGAATTATACTTCACGCATGGAACTGGTATTTTAATGATGTAACCGAGCGTATGGAAGAAATAGCACGTGCAGGCTATAAGACGGTACAGATATCACCGGTACAGCTAAGTAAAGAGGACGGAGAATACCTTGATACTACTAACAACTGGTGGAAGCTCTACCAGCCGCTTAACTTTGAGGTAGGCAATTTCCTCGGTACAAAAAAGGAATTTCAGGCATTATGTGAAGAAGCACATAAGTACGGTATCAATATCATAATTGATGTCGTTACAAACCACATGGCAGGCGGCGACAGCGGCATAAACGGCAACTGCTCGGACGAGATTGACCTTATGGTAAGAGTAGACGGCGAGGATGTAAACATTATAAACGTTGCCGATGCTTGGCACGATAAGGATAAGGTTAATTCCGATGAGGCCAGAGAAGATATGGTACAGGGCTCAATAGGTATGCCTGACCTTAACACATCCTCTGAGTTGGTGCAAGAGCTTGTACAGGGCTTACTTAAGGAATGTGTTGATTTAGGTGCCGACGGCTTCCGTTATGACGCACTTAAGCACATTGAAACAGACACAGAAATCGAGAATAACTTAAGAAGCACATTCTGGCAGAATACAGCAGGCTATATTGCAGACTATGCAAGTGAAACCTACGGTAAAGAGCTATATCAATACGGTGAGGTTATAGCTCCTGTTTATCCTTCAGTAAGCGATTCTGCTTTGAATAAGAGCAACAATAAGATAATCCTTGACGGTTATCTTAAGTATTTAGACGGCCTTACAGACGTTGCATCTGCATATTGGCTCCGTGAAGATATAATGCTCGGAAAGATCAATCAGCTTTATGCTAACGGTGACGGATGCGGTACATACTGCGGTATAAAGTGGCAAGGCTTTACAAATGTATCTGACCTTGTAATGTGGGTAGAATCTCACGATACATACGCTGAGGATACTGCTCAAAGCGGTGACGGATATCTCTCTACAAAGCCGCTTTCAGAGAATGACATCAAGCTTGGCTGGGCTATGACGAATTCCAGAAAAGAAGTAACAACATTGTTCTTTGCTCGTCCTATAGCATTTTCAAGCGCACAGTCTTCATACTTTGGTGCAGACGGTGTAACAGAGTTGTACCTTGATGATGACATTACAGCTATAAACCATTTCCATAATTATTTTGCAAGCTACGCTAATGAGAATGTAACGGGTGCATTGGACGGTACTGTATATTCTGTTGAGCGTAAAAATACCGATACTAATGTTTCCGGTATAGTAATAACAAATATCGGCACAAGCTCTACTAAGGCTTCTGTTACCCTTGCAAGCGGTACAAAGTTTGCAAACGGTACATATACCGATATCATTTCCGGCAATAGCTTTACTGTTTCTAGCGGTAAAGTAACAGGTACATTACCTGCTAAGTCATTTGCAATACTCTACAGCAATAACACTGACCCTGTTCCTGCAATGCCTGAGGTTACAATCTCACAAGAGGGCGGACAGTTCACAGGCACACTTGAGTTATCACTCGGTCTTAACAATGCTGTTTCCGGTACATATAAGATCGGCGACGGCGCAGCACAGGAAATTACAGAAGATCAGGTAATCACTATAGGTGAGGATGTTGAGGCAGGCGAGTTTGTTGCTGTTACACTTACCGCAACAGGCGAAACCGATACAATAGAGAAAACCTATATATTCACTAAGCTTGCCGATTTGGTAGAAGAAGAAAAGGTAGTTTATTTCATTTACACAGGCAAGAAGAGCGATCTTCCGTCAAAGGTTACTTTTTCCTTTGATAACATAATCAAGCATATTGGCGAAGACAGCATACAGGATGTTGACGGAACAATAGTTGAAATAAACGGTGCAACCGAGATTTCTGCAACCGAAAATCTTGTAGATTACGGATTTGATCTTGGAATTAACTATGTTCAGCAGAAATACGGCTCAGATGAATATTTCAGAATATTCAAGGCTGCTATTCCAAGCGGTTATGAGTACGGTAGGGTTCACTTTACTATAGGTACTAAGAGAATACCTGCTGAGAACATGGTACTTAAAGAGGGTTCAACCGTTAAATATAACGTAGTAGACTTTAACCTTTACAATAAACCAATGGTTTGTTTCGACTTCAGAAAGGGTTATGAAACAGAGTCTTATCCGTACGATGAGGATATGCCATACACAGAGGACTATAACCTCGTTATAAAGAACAGCTATGCTGCTAATATTAACGGTATGGGCGGATATATCACAAACGACTATACATACGATGAACTCGATACCTCAGTATTCGGTACAAAGGTTGATTACAATACTAACAGAAAGCAGTTCCTTTTAGGATCTGTTATCAGATCAACAGCTAAAGAAAATTCTAATATCTTTGATGGCTGGTATGATGTTTCCGGCGATGAACCAAAGCTTATTACAACAAGCAAGAGCATTATATTACCTGTATATCAGGATATGGAGATTGAAGCAAGATACACTATTGATATAAACAATGACGGCAAGCTCAATCTTTTAGACGCTTACATTATCCTCATGGGCGGTCTTACAGATGAGCAAGTAGCGGCGGCTGACTTTAATAAGGACGGACAAGCAACTGTTGCCGATGTAAGCATATTACTTTCATACCTCACAGGTAAGATATCAAGCGTTAATTCTTCTAGCTATAGCTTTAGTGCTACAGCAGGAGAAAACGGCACAATAAGCGGTACAGCCAACGGTACTTACGATAAGAATACACAGATAACCATAACTGCTACACCTGATGTAGAAAACGGATATCACTTCAAGGGCTGGTATAGCAACGGCAAACTTGTTTCTACATCTGAGACACTTAGCTTTAAGCTTACTAAGGATGTATCATATACTGCGATATTCTCCAATACATATACTGTTACCTACAGTGCCAGCGGCAATGGCTCAATAACTGCAGCAGTGGACGGCGAAGAAGTAAATAGCCCAAGCGAGGTAGCTGATAATACAGCAGTTACATTCACAGCTATTGCAAATAGCACATTCAGTGGTTGGTATGTAAACGGTGCAGAGGTTGCGGATGGTACCATATATACTATAGATGAGGACGAAAACGGTAACTCAACTCTTACCTTCAACGTTACAGGCGATGTGAACGTAGTAGCAAAATTCTCAAACAGTACTACTGTTTACTTCTCAACTTCATGGACAGATGTTAAGATTTACGCTTGGAATGCTGCAAGCGGCGACACTATATCAACATGGGATAAATCACCCGCTATGACATTGGTAAAGCAAAACAGCTTTGGTCAAAACATCTATTCTTATGATTTACCGTTAGATTTTGACATGATAATCTTCCGTGATGCGTCTTCACAGTCAGCTAATATTCCACGTTCTGAAGAACATAACGGATATTATATAGACAGCCAATCTCCTTTCTACGGATATTTCGATTATGTAGGAAGCTCTGACAATCCTAATGCTACATATACAGTAAGCTTTACTGTAGACGGCGTAGGTGAGGTTAGTGCTACTGCAAACGAAGAAGCCTTTGAAAGCGGCTCTAAATTTATAAATGGCACATCTATAACCTTAACAGCAATAGCAGATGAAGTACCGTTTGCAGGCTGGTATGTAAACGGTGCTCGCGTAAGCGAAGATGAAGAATTCACCTTTGATTTAACGGAAAATGTGTCAATAAAAGCAATATTCAAAGATACCACAACGTCAAAAACTACGGTTTACTTCTCTACCTATTGGACAAGTGCTAGGATTTATGCTTGGACTGATGGAACCGACAACAAATTGACAGAATGGGCAGACTCACCCTACATGGAATATGTAGAGACGAATGATTTTGGTCAAAAAATATTCTCTTATGACCTACCGTTAGAATATGACATGATAATTTTCCGTGACGGTAATTCGTCTGCACAGTCAACTAATATACCACGTTCTGATGAGTATAACGGATATTACATGACAGACACAGATCCTTATTATGGCACCTATCTTCGTGAAGAAACCGCAGCATAATTTCACAAAGCAATAAACTGATAATATTTTATATTATCATAAAGCCCATTCAAGTCCATTGAGTGGGCTTTATTCTATATAGAACTATCGAAAAGAAATACCGACCTTGCGTTTTAATACAAGGTCGGTATTTTTTAAATTCACTTATAAATTCAAGATATCAGTCATAGTAATAGTCATCGTAACTATTGTAATCATCAGTATATTTGTGACTCATAAAATTTATTTCACCGTATTGAGCTTCATACTCTTCAATAGCGCAATGTGCAAGATAACATTCCAGATTAAATGCTCTTACGGTCATATCCTCATAATCCTGTTTAAAATTGTAAATACCGTTATTTATGACTCTTTTATCCTCTGTGGGTATCTTGTCATCCTGCAAGAGCGGTAAAACTTGTTCAATATAAGCGGGTGACAGATCATAGACTATCATTCTCGTATCTAACTCTTTAAGAGTGCCGTCCTTATATCTGTTTACATTATACTTAGCTATCATGCCATCAACATTAGAGAAGCACAAAGCAAATAACATAACGACAAATACGGTAAATACGCTCCTTATAAGGTTCATTCTATTAATTGCCTGTTTGGCTATAATAAGAATAAAGCTAAGTGTTATTAGTATCATAAACCAGATAACAAATATTCTTAGATATGTAAGTCCGTAGTTCTCAATGTACATATTCATCTTGCTTATAACCGTAGCAACTAACGTTAAGGTCAAAAGTGAAAGTATAACTATAACACACTTAGTATTTTTTGGACGTTCACCGTTGTCTTTCAGCTTAACAAAATAAGATATTAAAAAGATCAAGATCAAATTAAATACTACAACTGCCGAAAGCTCAAAGAAGCCTCTGCGTGCATACTGTGCATAGCTGAAGTTTTCAGGTAAAAACTTATTGAATGCAGATAGAAAATACGGAAGTTGTGAGAAGAAGAACAGCAGATATACAAGTATAAGCGGTATGCTGAATGCCATAATAGCGCTTGACGGTATTACATGATGATTGCCTGAGCTTGTGCTTACAGCTTCATCGGTTTCGTCCTTTTTAGCTACATATCCGTATAACATACCGAATAAATACATCGCTATTGGTATGCCGAATACTAAAATTAAAACATTCTTAAGTATTTTCTCAAAGATTCCACTGAAAATATAATCGATAATCTTTGCAAACATTGCATCTGCATTATACAGCATTGCAATGATAATTATACATACAGGCAATGCTACTAAAAGTCCTAATAAGAAATACTTATAGTCTGCTAGTCTGCGTTTGGATTTTTCTTTATCATCGCTTTTACCGCCTAATGCCTTAAATGTAGCAGGGGAGTAGACATACGAATTATAAAAAGCACCTATAAAAAATCTGCCTACGAGATTATCGCCCCATACTCGATTGCGTGGGTGATTTATATTTATACATACAAAGATATAGTAGATAAATAAAAATATAATATTATATGACGCCAAGTACGGGTTATCAAACAGAGAGAACTGTATGCTGAATATAGGTATCAGGCATAGGCCTGCAATACTTGAACCGGACAGCTTAATATCCTTAGCATTGGCATACAGAAATGTATATGCAGAAAGTATAATAAAGTGAATTGTAGCTCCTATACCTAATCCGTCACTTGTAACAAGCATTTTTAAGAAGAGGTATCCCATTACAAAAGCAAGTAAGGCAAATATCGTATCAGCCTTAGTGAATTTATATTCACGCTTTGGCTTCTTAGTAACGGTATAAGAATAAGGATAGTATGTAGGAACATACTGCATTGGTTGCATAGGTGGAACAGGTGGCTGCTGTTGCATTATCGGAGCTGCCTGCATAGGCGGAACAGGTGGCTGCTGTTGCATTAACGGAGCAGCTTGCATAGGTGGAACAGGTGGCTGTTGTTGCATTACCGGAGCTGCCTGCATAGGTGGAACAGGTGGCTGTTGTTGCATTACCGGAGCAGCTTGCATAGGTGGAACAGGTGGCTGTTGTTGCATTGCCGGAGCAGCCTGCATAGGTGGAACAGGTGGCTGTTGTTGCATTACCGGAGCGACAGGCTGCACGGGCTTTACCGGGGGCTGTGCCGGCATAGAAGGCGCAGGCGGTACAGCAGGCATTGTAGGATGTGCCGCTATAGGAGCAGGCTGAGATGTCGGCATAACAGGTTGTTGCATTGCCGGATTAACGCTTTGCGTATTAGGTTCAATAGGCTGTTGATTGATAACATTATTATCCATAGTAACATCCTTTCTATATTATTAAATTTAAAATCAAATTAATTAAAAAAAACAATCCTTTGTATCATTCCTCCTCGTCATCTATGTACTCAAGAATATCGCTCGGTTGGCAATTAAGTGCCGCACAAATTTTATTTAGTGTGGAAAATCTTATCGCCTTTGCTTTATTTGTCTTTAAAATTGACAAATTAGACGGAGTGATATTTATTCTTTCAGCAAGCTCATTAGATGATATTCTTCTTTTTGCCATGATAACATCAAGGTTTACAACTATAGCCAAAGGTAATAACCTCCTTGTATGAAAATAGCTGTCCGCTTAAAATAAAGCGAAATTCAACCTTATGTGTATTATATACCCATAAAATATAAAAGTCAATAAAAAATTGCTGTTTATCAATAAAATTATAAACTTACTCGATAAATGCGGTTTAATATTACCTAATAAAATAGTTATATATACTCACGCAAAAAACATAAGCTAAATATAATGTTATAAAGGATACAAGAAATATATAAGACAAATTAAGGAGGAGATTAGCCATGAGTAAAAAGTTAATAATGGTCACGTCTATAACTTACGCAATGAAATCAAAACAAATACTTGCTAACAGCGGCATATATTCAGACATTGAGCGTACACCAAAAAATAAAAGCACAGATGCGTGCGGATACAGCCTTTTTGTACCCAAACGATCAGATGAAGCTATGCAAATATTAAAGGCACACGGCATAAAGGTACTGGGCACAATAGATAAAGAAAGCGGTAATTAAAGACTATAATTCACATTTATTTTAACGGTAAATTAAATTTAATTAAAAGAATGTTTTATAAAGGGAGGAGGTGAAAAGAATGATATATTTTGATAATGCGGCTACAACATATCCAAAGCCGCAGGAGGTTTCCAACTCAGTACTGAGAGCAATAAAGCTGTACGGTGCTAATCCGGGCAGAAGCGGTCATACAATGTCCATGAAAGCCGCAGAGGAAATATATAAATGCAGAAGTGCAGTAAAGAAGATGTTTAATGCCACATCAGAGGAAAGCGTAATTTTTACACTCAACTGTACACAGGCAATAAATATAGTTTTAAAAGGATATCTGAACAGCGGCGATCACGTTGTTATATCATCGCTGGAACACAACGCCGTAGCCAGACCTATAAATGAGCTAAAAAAACAAAATATAACTTATACACAGGCACAGGTATTCCCGCTTGATAATGATGCAACGGTAAATTCTTTTCGTAATGCAATAAACGGTTCAACTAAGCTTATAGTATGCACACACGCATCAAATGTGTGGGGAGTAAGATTGCCTATAGAGAGGCTTACGTCACTTGCACACGAATACGGTATAAAGATACTGGTAGATGCCGCACAGACTGCGGGAATTTTACCGATAGATTTACAAAACACAAAGATAGATTTTTTATGTATGGCAGGGCATAAGGGACTGTACGGTGTAATGGGTACAGGCATACTGATAACTGACCATGCACAGGAGCTGAGAACTATTATAGAGGGCGGAACAGGGTCAGGCTCACATTCTTTAGAACAGCCGGAGCTTCCGCCTGAACGCCTTGAAAGCGGAACTCCAAACGTTTCCGGCATAATCGGGCTTCATGCAGGTATACGTTTTGTTTCTACAGTTAATATGGAAAAAATCGCCTCACATGAGATGATGCTCATGAGGCGTTTATATGATAGATTAAGCGGTATAAGCCATGTTCAGTTATACACTGCTTACCCGGATATTAAATATTCGGTACCTGTCTTGTCATTTAACGTTAAGGGCAAAGACAGCGAAACCGTTGCCGAATACCTGAATAAAAACGGACAAATTGCCACCAGAGCGGGACTGCACTGTGCACCGTTAGCACACACCGCTTTTGGGACTATGGAACAGGGAGCAGTCAGAATAAGTCCGTCGTATTTTAATAATATAAGAGAAGTTGACAGATTAGCGAATTTAATTCAAAAAATGCGCATAAATTTATAAAAAACACTTGCAATTATACAGATTTATGTTAAAATTATATACAGAGAATTGTGTGTTTTTTAAGATTTTATGTTATATATTGCATAGATATGTTTAAAGGCATGGTGTAAAAGCTGTTTTATTTATATTAATTAATTTAGTTTGCTTCCATGCGTTAAGGGGATGAATAAATTGTTTGAAGACATAATAAATTCTTTTTCGAATTTTACGTCTATACTCAGAACATTTCAGATAAAAGATTTAATAGATATAGCATTTGTCGCATTTGTTATTTACAGCGCGGTAAATCTTATCAGAGAAACCAGAGCAGGGCAGCTTATTAAGGGTATATTTATACTGCTTTTGTTCTATTTCTTTGCGTTTATATTTGATCTTTCTATGATTTTATCATTGCTTAAAACATTGTTTGAGTTTGGTGTTCTTGCAATTATCGTCCTGTTTCAGCCGGAAATCAGAAAGGCACTTGAACAAATAGGCAAAAGTAAATTTATGCGCAGATTTTTTAAACCGTCCTCAAAGAATATTACCTCAGAGGATATCAAGAAGGTACAGGATATGATAATGGCTGTAGTAGATACAGCAACTATATTCCATCATACAAAGACAGGCGCTCTTATAGTATTTGAAAGAGAAACAAACCTTGATACTATAGTAGAAAAGCACGGTGAGGGTACCGTCATTGATGTTATGCACCCGTCTGCTGCCATTTTCAGCAACTTATTTTATAATAAAGCGCCGCTCCATGACGGTGCCGTTATCATAAGAAACGCAAGAATATATAAAGCAGGTTGTATATTACCGCTTTCAGAAGCGCAAAATATCGATATCAGCCTCGGCACAAGACACAGAGCAGGACTTGGAATAAGCGAACATTCAGACGCTATAGCCGTAATAGTTTCTGAAGAAACAGGCGCAATATCTACCGCTATGGGTGGTAAGCTAAAGCGTGATCATACCGCTAAAACGTTACGTGAATTACTTGAAAAGGAGCTTTTACCTAAGCAAGACGATTCCGATACGATATCGGAAAAGAGCCTTTTTTCGTTTATAAAGAGGGGTGATAGAAATGAAAAATAGACAATTTTCCATTACCAAACTATTTTACAACAATAAATTTGTTCTGTTTTTCTCAATCATTGCTTCATTCATAATTTGGCTTTCTTTCGCCTCGGGCTCTACTGAATCTCTTACCAAGACCATAGACGGCATACGTGTAGATATATCGCTTTCGGATGAAGCAAAAAGTGAAGGGCTCATCGTATTCAGCGGTGACGATATAACGGCCGAAGTTACCGTAACAGGTAACAGGGTAACAATTGGTTCGCTTTCTAAAAGTGATATACAAATAGTAGCAGAAAATGCAGGATCAATAACCAGACCGGGCAACTATACGCTCAATCTTCGTGCAAAAAAAACAGGCTTAAAGAATGACTACGAGATAGCGTCATCCGTTTATCCATCCAGCGTTACTGTTTATGTAGACAGATTCAGAGAGCTTGAATTTAATATAGAGGACGGCATGGAATATAAGGTAAACGATAAATACTTTGCTAGTGCCATGACATTCTCTACCGGTAAAGTAGTCGTATCAGGACCTGAAACAGATATTTCTAAGGTAAAGCGAGTTGCGGTCATAGGTACTATCGAAGAAGAACTGAGCAAAACATGGACGGGTAAAAAGCAGATAGTACTGTATGATGCCTACGGTTCAAGAATAAATAACAGCCTTATAACCACAGATGTAACTACGGTAGATGTTTCTATACCCTTGTTGACCAAAAAGACTTTGCCTATTGATATAGAGTATATTAATAAGCCTGACGGAGTAGATATAAGCGAGTTTGTTACTATATCTCCGCCAAACCTTGAGATAGCCGCAACGGATGAGGCCTTTAAGGAGATAGGCGACAAGCTGATGCTTAAATCTGTAGACTTTTCACAGCTTTTAACTAAAGAAAATAAGTTTACATTCACACCCGAATTGCCTGTGGGATGTAAAAATATAGATAGCTCAGAAAGCATTACGGTAACTATAGACCTATCTAAGATGTCACAAAGAACCTATACGGTAACTAAATTTGAATTTACCGGGTTGGATGACAATCATCAGGCAACCACTACAAATTCGTTGCTTTCTGTAAATCTTATAGGTCTGCCGTCAGAGCTGAATAAAATAAGGAACAGCGATCTTACGGCTATTATTGATTTAAGCAGTAAATCTGACAGCTTTGTAGGTACTACAGAAGTGCCGATTTCTTCATTTAGGATAAACAACGGTGAGTGTAACTGCTGGGCTCTAGGAAGCTACAATGTTTATATTAAGGTGTCAGAGAAAACATTGCCTGTAAATGCAAATTCAACGACATCATCAAATTTATCATAATTAATCAACGAGCTTCGCTCAATGCGAGGCTCGTTTTGTATAAATGAAAAGGCAAGGAATGAGATAATGGTAATAAATTACCCACAGAATGTAGAACTGATATTAAACAGACTAATCTCAAACGGATATCAGGCATACATTGTCGGCGGATGTGTTCGTAACAGTATGCTTGGTTTGCCTGTGCATGATTGGGATATAACAACAAACGCCACGCCGCAGAATATAATTGATACTTTTAGTGAATACAATAAGATAACCAGCGGAATTAAGCACGGTACCGTAGCGGTGATAATCGATAAAATACCATATGAGATAACTACGTTCAGGCATGACGGAGCATATACGGATAATCGTCACCCTGAGGCTGTTGAATTTACAGACCGATTAACTGATGATCTTTCAAGGAGAGACTTTACCGTTAATGCTATGGCATATTCTCACGCAACCGGTATAATCGATCTTTTCGGTGGGATTGATGATATTAAAGCGCACCGCATACGCTGTGTGGGTGATGCAAACAAACGGTTTAACGAGGATGCGCTAAGAATAATGCGTGCATTACGGTTTGCATCTGTACTCAACTTTGATATAGAAAGAAATACTGCAAGCGCAATAATAATGAATAGACATTTGCTTAATCATATATCGATAGAAAGAATTAACACCGAATTTTGCGGTATAATTTGTGGTGAAAATCCTGCAAATATCTTAGATGAATACAGAGAAGTATTCTATGAAATAATCCCTGAGCTTAAACCGTTATATGGCTTTGAACAGCATAATCCACATCATGATAAAGATGTATGGAAGCATACCATAACCGCCATAAACCTAGTAAATATCGGGATTATCGAACGTTTGTCCATGCTTTTTCACGATATTGGAAAGCCGCTTACCTTTACACTTGATAACAGCGGCACAGGCCATTTTTATGGCCATGCAGATGTGGGGGAAAGGATGAGTAAGGCGATATTAGGCCGTCTGCGCTTTCCAAATGAGGTTATAAAAGATGTTGCCGCAATAGTTAAGTATCATGAATCTCTACGACAAGTAAGCGAAATAACGTTAAAGCATATTCTTCAAAAAATAGGTCAGGATAGTATGTTCAGGCTCATCAATGTAAACCGTGCTGATATTATGGCGCAATCACAATATCAAAGAACAGAGAAACTGCAAGCCTGTGACGAAAAGGAAGAATTACTGAAAAAAATAATACGTGAAAATTCCTGCTTTACATTGAGCAATATGAACATAAACGGAAATGATTTGAAACGCTTGGGTGTAAAAGAAGGTAAGCAAATAGGCGAATTTTTAAAGATACTGCTTGATAAAGTAATAGAAAATGAACTTGAAAATGACTTCGATATACTTAGTCAATATGTAATCGAAAAACTCATGTAATCGGCTTAAACAGTGATATTTTTAGATGTAAAGTTTATATGCTTTATATATTAAAACTAACGTTTTTGAGTAACCGTTTTAATCTTTTAGAGATTTTTTCAGAGTTATAATATGATAAAGTGTTAAAATAGACAAATTATTTTTATTTTAACTGGTGAAAATACCGAAAAATCATGAAATACTTGCATTGCAATCCGATTTTATGGTACAATAAATAAAATTATAATATCTTATTGGTATTATCTGTTTTTACTTTTCTATTTCTTAATAGATTTTCAAAAAAGATGGTGATGAATATGACCGATTTACCAAATGAATATACAGATACACAGACCGAGAATGAACAGCGGGTAAACTTTGACTCCTTGGGATGCAAGCCGTATCTTGCGGAAAATACGGAGCTACAGGGTAGATATACCATAGGCAAGGTAGTTGTTAAGACAAGCGAGAGCGTCCAGTATATCGGCTATGACAATGTTGTAAAAAGTCCTGTAATAATCAGAGAATTTTTACCGCTCAAGCTTTGTACCAGAGCCGTAGAGAGTGACGAAGTAATAATATTTGAGGATTCCAAAGAGGATTACAATACATATCTAAAGGAATTTTTAGATTATTTCCGTACAATAGCCAGACTGCGTGAGATACCCGCTATTATTTCTATCTATGATATTTTTACTGAGAACAATACGGCATATACCGTAGAAGATTATGAGGAGCTTATTCCGTTCAACGAGTATTTAAGACGTAGCGGAGGCATACTGGATTGGAGCGTTGCACGTCCTCTGTTCATGCCTCTTGCATCTGCACTTTCAATGCTTAACAAAAACGGTGTACGGCATTTAGGCGTTTGTCCTGATAACCTTATGGTTTCATCTACCGGTAAAATTAAGCTCAGAGGTTTTGCCATGCAATCGTCCAGACGTTCAAACTGCAAGTTTGGCGCTGATCTTCATGCAGGATGTTCTGCCCCTGAGCAGTATGGAACTGATATTGAATTTGACGAGAGAACTGACATATACGGCTTTATTGCCACACTGTTCTATTCACTTACAGGTAAATATCCTGAGCCGGGCAATGTACGCCGCCCTGACAGTAAGCTTCTCATAAGCTCTTCACTTGCAAAGCGTATACCGCCGCACGTTATTACTGCGCTTGCCCGTGGTTTGCAGGTTACAAAAGAGCGCAGAATACCGGACTTTGAGAGCCTTCGTGCTCAGCTATCAGCTACGCCTACGGTTAAGAATATTCAGGAAGAAATAACACGTTCAATAGAGATCAAATCCTTATCTGAAGAAAATGAGAAGCAAAAGGAGTCTTCAGGCGGAATATCAGGGTTTGCATTGGGGATGATTTCCTGTGTTGTTGTATTGCTTGTTCTGACGGTAGTGGGTATTTTCTGGCTTTCAAGCAATCCGCTTGACGGTTTATTTGATGTAGCGTCAAATCTTACCAGTGAAGCCTCGCTTCCTGACAGCTCTTCTGATTTGCTTGACGACACAGTACATGAATATATCAAGATACCTAACCTGATAAACGTCAAGTTTGAGGATGCCGTCAAGACAGCAGAAAAGGAAGGTAACTACAAAATACTAAGAGCAAATAAGGATGAGTTCAGCGATGATGTTCCTGAGGGCAGCATCATGGAGCAGAACTTAAAAGAGGGTTCTACACAGGTTAAGGGTGTAGCAATACTTGTAACAGTAAGTAAAGGCTCTAAAAAGCGTACATTACCTGACATCAAAAACCAAGATCTCGTTTCTGTATCACGCAAGCTCGGTGAAGAGGGACTTATAGTTCTTTCTTATGAAGAATACAGCGACAAGATTGCTAAGGGTAAGGTAATAGGATACCAAACATACAAGAAGGGTGATAAGGTGGATTACGGTTCACGAGTTGTTATACTTGTTAGTAAAGGTCCCAAACCTACTACATCATCGGATGGTTCTTCATTTGAAACCAGCAGTGTAGGTGCAAACTGATATTTAACCGAACAATAAATTTAAAAGCCGTAAAGCTCCTTTTAGGCGCACTACGGCTTTATAATTTTTAATATAGATTTTTTGCATTTTTCACATAAAAACACCCCGTACACATCGCATACGGGGAAAATTGAGAACAATTACTTTTTGTGCTTTTGTGCCGGTGCCTTGCCTGCGTTTTGCAACATTTTATTCTCTGTGCTTTGTATCAGATTATACAATGAAGTTGCAAAAAGCGGGAACTGCTTAGAAAGTACCTCAGGTGTGATATTTAATGCCTCGCCTTTGCCCAGACCTTCAAGCTCTCCTTCTGAAATGCCGTTTGTTATCATTTTTACATTTGATTCATTGGCAAGCTGTAACATTGTAGACAAGGCCTGTTCCTGATATTCAGGTACAGAAAACATACCCTGAGGATTTTTCTCATTAGCTGAGTACAAGATGCGGAACATTTTATAAACAGATGTCATTAAATAGCTTGACACCTCTGTTGTAAGACCCTTGTTGTTGGTTCTTTGCAGAATATCAAATATAATGTTCAAGGAATTTGCTATCAATTTTTTATTAAGGGTAGGTAAAAGGCTTCCTCTGAACGTATTTTCTTTGCCTGCACTATCTGCATCCGGTATATCACTTACACTTATTGTAGTTCCCGTACGTTCAGGCGCTTTACCCAAGAGGTAATCACATGACACTCCGTAGTAATCGGCAACCTTAACTACAAAGTCAAGTCCACATTCCCTTATTCCTTTTTCGTAATGTGAGAGTAGTGCTTGGGATATACCCAAATCACTGGCAACCTGCTTTTGGCTTATGCCTTTCTCTTTTCTCAATAATGTTATAATTCTTGAAAAATCTGAACTCATTTATTTTCCCCCACTTTAAAAGTGCTACCTATTTAAAAATTCTACCCTTTATTATATAATATCTAAGACGATTTGTAAATAAAACTTTTGCAAACAAAATTTTTTAAGATTGGAGTAATTATTATGAAATCTTACCAAATTCACCTCATAAGACACGGCGCAATAGCCGAAAACTTAAAAGGTGCATATATAGGTCAAAGCAATCCGCCGCTGTCACATCAGGGCATTGAAAAATTAAAAGAAATAATGCAGGAATATGAGTATCCTCAAAATGTTACTCTGTTTACCAGTCCATTAAAGAGATGTGTACAAACCTGCGAGATTTTATATCCAGACCTGACTCCTGCACGTGTAGACGGATTTATGGAGTGTAATTTCGGAGATTGGGAGGGGAAAACTGCCGTAGAGCTGAAGGATGACCCAAGGTTTGTATCTTGGTTATCCAGTTCTGATAATAATCCACCGCCAAACGGTGAAAGCGGCGCAGATTTTACCAGAAGAATATGCAAGACCTTTGAACGTTTTGTAAACGGACTTATAAAGAACGGTATAACCGACGCCGCAGTAATATCGCACGGCGGTGTAATAATGACATTACTCGCCGTTTACGGCCTGCCGCAAGCCAAACCGTTTGATTGGAAGATGGATAACGGATTTGGATTTTCTCTGCGCATAACACCGTCTTTATGGATGCGTGACAGGGTAGCAGAGGTATATTCCTTTACGCCATTAATTAAAAAATCTTAATTTTTTATTCTTTTTTCTTTTTTCTATTGACCTTGTGGCGTTCAGGGTATAGAATAACTATATCGACAAATTTCGACAATATATAACAGTTATTTAAAATAAGGTAGTGATTTTTTTGAGTGAACAATACGACATTCACACCCATATTTTACCTCGTATGGATGACGGTCCCAAGACGGTTAAAGAATCCATAGAGATGCTTAGACGATTAAAAGAACAGGGTGTAAAAAATGTAATATTCACACCTCATTATTACTCAGACAGCGAGAGTATAGACAGCTTTTTGCAACGTAGAAGTCAATCGTACGATCTTATAAAGAACTCTATACCCGACGATATGAATATAAAACTCGGCAGCGAAGTATATGTATCTGATATTCTTTTTAATAGAGATGACCTTACTCCGCTATGTCTGTCAAACAGACGCTACATTTTGCTGGAGTTTCCGTTTTATTCTTCTTTTCATGAGAAGTCATTGGATGATTTGCAGGCTATAATGTACAATTACAATGTAAAGCCGGTGCTTGCGCATATAGAACGCTATAAAAGACTACTTGATAGCATAGGCGCTGTTGAGCGTCTTGTCCGTTTAGGATGTTATCTTCAGGTGGATATTTCTACATTCAATGATTCTATAGCCATGCGTAAGATATCAAAATTATTTGATAGGCACTTAATAGGTCTTATCGCAACAGATTGTCATAATATGACGACTAGGATACCGACCTATAGCTATGGAACGAAATATATTGCAGCTAAATATGGTAGAGGGTACTTAGAAAAGATTATGGATAATGCAAAAGAGATATACGGCGATTAAGCTGCATTATTTAGCGTTATATAGGATTATACTTTAAAATTTGTCGATGAATACTGCTACTTTGCAACCGTAAAGCATATAAACTTTATATTATATATTTTATTTTAGCAACAAAAAACAGTATTTTTATAATTATGATTATTAAAGTATAAAAGGAAATAAAATCCATGAAAACTAAAATTGTCTTTATAGTTTACTTTATTTTTTTATTCATTACAATTCCTTCCTATAAGTCGTATGCGGCAAGCGTTACATATTCTGAATTGGTGAATAAAGATGTTAAATACATCATTGAAGATAATAATATATTTTGCGTTGTAAGCTTGACAGACGACAGTAAGGCTTTCTGCCTATTGATAAGCGACACCGGAGTAACAAATTACTCGGTTCAGTACAAAGGTACCTTTAACAGCGCCAATTATTTCAACAATACTATTATAATATCGTCCACCTTTTCTCCCGCTTATGTAAAAACAGATACGGTTTTAATATGCGCTTATGACGTTACCTGCGGCCGAGATAAAACATACGCATTTGATATAACTGATTGCGAAGATGCAGACCTCATCACGGCTGATAATAAAAACAACGGTTATGCTGTATCAACTAAAACTGACTCAAAAACCGTTGACGTTTTTTCGTACGTTACAAACGATTTTTCTAAGCTGGAACCAAATGTAGGGAAGATTTTTTCACTTTATCAGGACGGTAGTAATATTTATTTTTTAGGAGTCAACGGATTGGCTGTATTTGATACAAATCTTCATAGCTTTATTAATAATATTCCATGCTCTATTCCGCATAAATTAGCATATGTTTGCGATGAAGTGTTATTGACCGAAAACGGCGATATTTACCTGTTTGAAGATAACACACTCACAAAAGTTGCAAATTGCTGTTACAGTGGTGGAAGTGCATTCTACAACAATGGAAATCTGTTTTATCTTAATGGAAATTCACTGTATGCGTATAATATATATTCTGAATGTGATTATTTGGCTTATGATACAGATGATATCATATTGGATTTTGCCGTATCCGATGAGAAAATAGGCATTCTTAAGCAGACATCAACAGGGGAAATCAACGTAGACTTTATACGCTTTGATAAATTGAACAAACAGATTTTAGATTTGGTAGATGAATTTCTTGCAGAATCTAGTAGTTCTTATATAGGTTTTTCCCTTGATCCGGATTCTGAGAGTAAAGATAATGCCGAAACATATGCTCCAGACAATCCACCTATCGAAATTTCCGATATAATTTCAAAAAGCTACACCATAGACAGTGTAAATAAGAATATTTACAATTTTTCAGGTGAAATATCGGTCAATAACTTTAAAAGTCTTGCGGATGACAATCTGACCGTTAATATTTATCGAGCAGATATGTCTGAAAAGACATCCGGTAATTTGGCAACAGGAATGAAAGTGCTTTTTACAACCTCAGACGGTGAAAGCGATGTATATGACGCAGTAGTATACGGTGATGTGACCGGTGACGGAAATATAAATTCTAACGACTTAGGCACGATATCCGAACAAATATTAGGCGAGCAAACGCTTGACGGAGTATTTTATACTGCCGGAGATATAGATAACTCAGGTAACATAAGCTGTGCTGATTGGCTTAAGTTTATGCAACTTTATAACTAATTTTAAGGACGGTAATTTATGCCTGATATAATGCCTAACCCAAATTCTTTTGTAATCAAAGTATTATGCACGCCTACATCAATAGATAATAATGTAAAGCCGTACTCATCCGTAGAATGGTCACAGCTTGCAAGCTATCTGCATATTAATGGACTCGATCCGGCTGATTTATTGCTCCTCAACAGTAATGATGAAGCTACAGGATATCTTAAAGAACACATACGTTCCAGAATAGGCAAACTATTCGGTTTTGAACGCTTACGCATATTGTCCAAGTTAATGTATAACTATCGCAGAGTAGGAATACATATCGTAACACGTGCCGATTGGCAATATCCGCAAACGCTTAAAACAAATTTGCACGCAGATTGTCCGCCATTGCTTTACTGTATAGGCGATATCCGACTGCTATGCGACAGTCCGTCACTTATACTTTCATCAAGGAAAATAGATAAAGCCGCAAAGGATTATGCAACCGACCTTGCCAAGTGCTTGGCACTCGATAATCACACCGTTGCTATAGCAGATACAGAGGAAGATGGCATATCAGGTACAGTAATAAATACGGTGATAAATCATGACGGCAAGGTAATTATGTGGGTAAACGGCAATATGTTGTCACATATTAAGCAGAGCAACATTATCAACGCTATTGAAGGCGGTAAGCTTCTTATAGTTTCTGCCGTTGAGCCTACATCTAATCACACATCACAGAATATAGCCCTAGGAGATAAGTGTCTTTACGCTATGAGTGAACGAATAATAGTGATCAAGGTAAATGACGGATTTGGTACCGTATGGCGTAGCCTGACAGATAACTTCAGCGATTATTCCGATAAACTTTATTGTGTAAACGATTCTGATTACGCAGGCAATATGCACCTGATAGAAATGGGAGCCAAACCCCTAAACGAATACATATTTTAAATATAAATGTTTACATTACGCAAACAGAAATCGTTTATCAGCATACATTTATTTATAAGAAAAGGAGAAATTTCGTGTATGAAAAATATAGGCTTGTATATACACGTACCGTTTTGCAACGGAAAATGCCCATATTGCGATTTTTTTTCTATTAATTTAAATTCTGCTGAGGCTGACAGATATACGAATAAGATAATCGAAAAAATCGAGAATTTATCAAACAATACAGAATGTAAAGCAGATACACTTTATATTGGTGGCGGCACTCCGAGCATACTTGGTACTGAACGAATAGTGAGTATAATGGATAGCGCACGGCATTTTTTGACCGGTGAATACGAGGCAACTATAGAGGTAAACCCGACATCACGGGCAGACGTTGACTTTGAACTGCTGCACAGGGCAGGAATTAACCGTGTATCTATCGGTTTGCAGTCCGCAAACGATAACGAGCTTAAAGTTCTGGGTAGAAAGCACACCGCACAGGATGCCGCAAATACCGTACAGCTTGCACGTAAGGCAGGTTTTGAAAATATATCGCTTGACCTTATGCTTGCTGTACCCGGACAGACTTTAAACTCATTAAAACACAGCATCGACTTTTGCAAAGATTGCAATGTTGAGCATATCTCAGCATATATTCTCAAGATTGAGGACGGTACACCGTATGCTAAGATGAAAGATAGTCTGAATCTATTTGATGATGATACACAGGCAGATTTCTATAGTTTTGCCTGTGATTATCTGAGTAAGTGCGGTTACTATCAGTATGAGATATCAAACTTTTGCAAAAAGAATAAATACAGCAGACACAATTTAAAGTACTGGAATTGTGAGGAATATATCGGTATAGGAGCCTCTGCACATTCATTCTTTGAGGGTAAACGATTTTATTATCCGCGAAGCTTTGAGGATTTTTATGCAGACAGGATTATTTACGACGGAGAAGGCGGAGATGAGTACGAATATGTGATGCTTGCTCTCAGGCTTTCAACGGGGATAATATTCAGTGATTTTAAATCACGTTTTGGCTATGATTTTCCATTAAAAAAGTGCCTGCCGCTATTTAATGCCTTATCACAAGATGACCTTATCACGCTTGATAACAGGTCAGTTCATCTGACGCAAAAGGGCTTTCTGGTTTCAAACTCAATAATCGCAAAAATAACCGATACAGCCTTTTAAGTCAAGGCTTATAGAATACAGAAAGGAAGTCGCCTATTATTGATGCTATAGGCGCAATAAACATGAATAATAATTTTAAACTTGTAATACCGTGCCTACTCGGAATAGAGGGCGTGCTTGCCGATGAATTGCGTAGAATGGGCGCACAGAATGTAGAACCCGAAAACGGCAGAGTTGTTTTTGACGGAGATTTTAATATGCTGGCCAGAGCTAATATCTGCTCACGCTACGGTGAGCGTGTACAAATTCTGCTTGCACGGTTTAAGGCAATGAGCTTTGAAGAGCTTTTTCAGGGGGTAAAGGCAATAGAATGGGAAAATTTCATAGGTAAAGATGATAAATTCCCCGTTAAGGGAAGAGCATTAAGCTCTAAGCTTTCCAGTATTCCGGATTGCCAGTCAATAATCAAAAAAGCCGTTGTTGAACGCCTTAAGAGCAAATACAATATAAACTGGTTTCAAGAAACAGGTTCTTTATATCAGATTCAATTTTTGATTATGAAAGATACGGTAAGTATTATGCTTGATGCATCGGGCGCAGGCCTGCACAAGCGTGGCTATAGAGCCGTATCTACGGAAGCACCTATAAAAGAAACTCTTGCCTGTGCAATGGCGGATCTATCACATATCAGACGTAACAGCTTAGTGTATGATCCCTTCTGCGGCTCAGGTACTATACTTATAGAATCCGCACTTAAAGCAATGAATATTGCTCCCGGCATACAAAGGACTTTTTCCTCCGAAAACTGGAGTATCATACCACAGAATATATGGCAAGAGGAAAGAGGACTTGCCATAAGCAAAGAGGTCAGGGACTGTGATTTCTATGCCTATGGATATGATATTGATAAAAACGCAGTAGATATAGCTTACAATAACGCCGTAAAAGCAGGTGTAGCCGATAAAATAAATTTCTCAGTAAGAGATGTACGTGACTTTGACGAAAGTAGCGAAAAAGGCGCAGTAGTTTGCAATCCACCTTACGGCGAGCGATTGTTGGATATACGTGAAGCGCAAGAGCTTTATACGATTGTAGGCGAAAAATTTACGCAAAAAAGCGGTTGGAGTTACTCAATAATAAGCCCTGATGATGACTTTGAACAGTTTTTCGGCAGAAAAGCAGATAAACGCCGTAAATTATACAATGGAATGATAAAGTGTCAGCTTTATATGTACTTTAAGTAATTTTTTGTAAAATGCCTGAAACATTTTGCCGACTATAGCTGTATATTAAGTGAAAGGGGCGAGTAAATAATGGTTCTTTTTTCAGTATCAACATTAAGCGGAAGTTATGAATTTAAAGCCAAGTTTTCCGATATCGTAAAAGAATACTCAGATATGGTATATAGAATATGCTACGTTTATTTAAAAAATAAGAGTGATGCGGAGGACGCTTATCAGGACACATTCCTTAAGCTTTATACATCTTACAATGACTTTGATAATACCGACCATCTGCGTGCATGGCTTATAACCACATCAGGTAACATATGTAAGAATATGCTTGATAAGGCTAAGGTGCGTACTCATGATGAGCTTAACGAGGAGCTTTGCGGAATGATAGACGACACTATGAAGCGTGATGTAGTATTTGCGGTAATGCAGTTACCTGTTATGTACAAGCAAATAGTGTATCTATATTATTATGAGGGTTATTCAACTGCCGAGATAGCACGTATAGAGGACTGTAAAGAGCCAACCGTAAGAACTCGCCTTGCAAGAGCAAGAGAAATGCTGAAAGCTCAGCTTTCGGAGTATATGGGCTGATATATAAAATTCCGATCAAATCACTATTCTTTATTCTTAAGAATTTGTTATTTGATCGGTTTTGCTTTTATTGGGTATTAATTCGCATCTGATTTTTAAATTATTGGGCTTTATAAAGTTTTTTAAAAATTTTATTTTTTTATGAAACATTTTGCTGTCATTAACTGTATTCGGTATGAAAGGGTCAAAAAACAAAACTTTTATCACTATTAAACAGGAGGCATAATTTATGGAAAACAACAACTTGAATTTAAACCCTACGCAAGAACCGGAAGAAAATGTAAATAATCAGATTGCTGCATCTGATGTACAGTCAAATCCGGAACAGCAGACAACAGACAATATTGAGGCTACAGAAACACCTGAAGCCCCTACAGACACAGAGGCCACTGCACAGCAGGATGCTATAATAGCCGAGGGTATAAAGGGACTTGATGATATTAAAGCTGACGAAGCATTACCACAGCAGGTAGAGCAGGCGGTTGATAACCAAGCTTGTCCGGTTCCTCAAGCTGTTACACTTAGTGAGGTTAAGCCTAAGAAGAAGCATAAAGGTTTAAAAATTGCAATGTCAATAGCCGCTTGCTTTCTTGTACTTTTGTTAGTAGCCGCTCCGATTTTAAAGAACACTTTAAACGGTCTGTTAGAAGGCATTAGCGACAAAGCAGTAACTGCCATTAATGGTATAGACTCAAAGGATTTAACAGGCGGTTCCGCTTCTCTTAAAGGTGAACACGGAAAATTCAGTTTATCAGAAGAATTTGCTACGGATACATTCGATGGTAGTGCAGAGATAGGCGAAAGCATTATGGACTCAATGGGCACAGATGACGGCAGTGGCCTCTCAGTTCTTACCCCTATAGAGCCTGAGCCGGACGACCCAGGCAAAGAAATCATAGAAACACCTTCTGCCGGTCAGCTTACAGCAGGCGAATGGAACGATAATAAAAACTGGGATTTCTTCTCAAAGGTTATAAAGTCCAATGCTGAGTTTGTAGAGTATCAAAAAAGTTTTTCAATCTATCCGAAAGAACGCCTTGAGGTTATAGTTAAATCAAGCGGAAATCCGGTAGTGAACGCAACAGTTACAGCTCTAAGTGCAGGCGGTGACGTTCTGTGGGTAGCAGTAACAGATAACGAGGGTACTGCATATCTTTTCCCAAGCCTTTTTGACGACAAGGCACAAAATGCAATAAGCAGCATAAATGTAGTGTCAGGTGATAAGCAAAAGAGTGTTAAAGTAGACGGCAAGAGCAGTATAGAGGTTGATCTTGAATCAGCAAAAAAATATAGCAAGGCGCTTGACCTTATGTTCGTTATAGATACTACAGGCTCTATGACAGATGAGCTTTACTACTTACAGTGGGAGCTTAAAAACATAATTGAAACAGTTAAAGAACAAAATTCCAATATACCGGTAAGACTCAGCGTTAATTTCTACCGTGATGAGGGCGATGATTATGTTGTAAGAGATTATGAATTCAGCACGGATATCGACGAATGCGTTAGCAATCTTATAAAAGAAGAAGCCGAGGGCGGCGGAGACTATGAAGAAGCAGTTGAGCAGGCTCTTGAAAACGCAATAAACGACCACGATTGGAACAAGGATGCTTACGCAAAGCTTGTATTCTTGGTTCTTGACGCTCCTGCACATGAAACAGACGAAATCACAGAGTCATTACATTCATCTATTGAAAAGGCAGCATCACAGGGCATACGTGTTATTTCTGTAGCAGCCAGCGGCGTAGACAAGCGCACAGAAATGATGCTTCGCTCATTCGCTGTTGCAACAGGCGGAACATATACATTCCTTACTGATGACAGCGGCATAGGCGGATCTCATATTGAGCCTACTATAGGTCAATTCACAGTCCGTCAATTCAACGAATGTATAATTGATGTAATAAACAGTTACTTAAAATAAAAAAAATTAAAATAAAAAATATCACCGCATAGATTACGAAATGATATAATCCGTGCGGTGATTTTGTGTTTTATAATTATTATTCTGCTGTGCCGAAGTCAAGCAGCTCCAAACCCTTATTATGCTCCAACGCCCAATTTATGCTCCACAGATTAGTAAACAGTAAGAGGCGATTTCCCCTTAAATCCTGTATTCTCTTAGTATCCGATGCCAAATCAAGCTTTTTAGGGTCGATATCTGCATTACCTATCCACTTAATGTACTGATACGGTAAGTCAGACCGAACAATGTCAACATTATATTCATTTTTCAGTCTGTACTCAAGCACTTCAAACTGAAGAGTGCCTACAACGCCGACTATTACTTCCTCCATACCTGCATCAAGCTCTTGGAATATTTGTATAGCGCCCTCTTGCGCTATCTGATTTGTGCCTTTGATAAACTGCTTACGTTTCATCGTATCCTTTTGTCTTACAAGTGCAAAATGCTCAGGTGCGAAGGTGGGAATACCCTTGAATTTAATATTTTTGCCCGGTGAGCAGATAGTATCGCCTATAGAGAATATACCGGGGTCAAATACGCCCATTATATCTCCTGCATAAGCCTCATCTATTACTTCACGCTCCTGAGCCATTATCTGTTGCGGCTGTGAAAGCTTCATTTTACGGTTGCCCTGTACGTGAAATACCTCCATACCTTTTTCAAACTTACCTGAGCAAATTCTTATGAAAGCTATTCTGTCCCTGTGCGCCTTGTTCATATTAGCCTGAATTTTAAAAACAAACGCAGAGAAATAGTCCTCAAACGGTGAGATAGTTCCATCCTTGGTTTCACGTGCAAGCGGTGGAGTGGTAAGATTTAAAAATTCCTCAAGGAACGGCTCAACACCAAAGTTGGTTAAGGCCGAGCCGAAGAATACAGGGGTTAGCTTTCCACTGTGTACCAAGTCGATGTCAAGAGCATCACCCGCACCGTCCAAAAGGTCTATGTCATCGTGCAGTTCTTTGTAAAACTGTTCACCTATATGCTCAACTGCTTCAGGGCAATCAAGCTTTATACGTGATTCTTCAACCTCACGTTGACCGTTATTGGCGGTAAACGTAAGTATCTCCTGTGATTTTCTCTCATAAACTCCCTTAAACTCTTTACCTGAGCCTATAGGCCAGTTCATCGGGTAAGTATTTATGCCAAGTACATTTTCTATATCCTCCAATAGATCAAACGGGCTTTTTGCATCTCTATCCATTTTATTTATAAATGTGATTATAGGTATGTGCCTTAATAAGCAGACTTTAAAAAGCTTTATCGTTTGATTTTCAACGCCCTTTGAAGCGTCTATTACCATTACGGCACAGTCTGCCGCCATAAGGGTACGGTAAGTATCTTCAGAGAAATCTTGGTGTCCCGGTGTGTCAAGGATATTTATGCAAAATCCGCCGTACTTAAACTGTAATACAGAAGAAGTAACAGAGATACCTCTTTGCTTTTCAATTTCCATCCAGTCAGATACTGCGTGTTTTGCCGTCTTTTTACCCTTTACAGAGCCTGCCAGGTTTATAGCTCCGCCGTACAGAAGAAGCTTTTCCGTAAGTGTTGTTTTACCTGCATCAGGGTGAGATATTATGGCAAATGTACGCCGTTTTTCTATTTCGTTTTTCGTTTGCAAGTTACAGTCCTCCAAAATCAGTTTTCAAAATCAATTATTTCGCCAACCGATTCAAACTCTCCGTCAGCTATAGATGACATAGATGCCGTCGGATCATAATTAAGACCGGATCCGTTATCTGATACTACATCTGATGAAACACTGCTGCCACCGTTTGACGATGAATCAGCGCTGTTACTCGGCTTACAAAGCACAATTATAAGTATTATAACACAAATTACCACAGCCAGACCGATAGCAGAGAAGATAACGATCTTTTTGTTCTTCTTGTTTTCTAAAAATTTCTTGATATCAATCATTTTATACATCCTTTCGCATAATGAATTTGTAACCGAAATTCTGATTTTTTGTGCGTCATTCCAATATAATATTTTACTATAAAAAATTATTTTGTCAATGCTCTATGCAAAACTAAATCTTAAAATCAGCAACGTATGATAAGTTATAGCATAACATTTAGATAAAATCACATAAAATAACGTGTTTTTTTAAAAAAATTAATTGATACTTGACATATAACTTAATTTAGTGTAAACTTTTAAGTAATTTAAAACTAATAGTAAAATATCGGGAAAGGAAACAGTGCAAAGATCCCATTTTAAAACTGATATTCAATATATTTTGTGTTTATTAATGCGATGGTTTATTGCATTGTGCCGAGTATCAAGTCACATTAAATCGGTAATTTTACATCCGCCGTTGCTTTGTATACTATATGCAACCGTGGATGTTTTTTTATATTTACTACAGCGGTATTTATAATTTATACCGCAACATTAATTGAAAGGTCGTGATTACGATGGAGAGATACTATCAAAAAGAAATTGAAACCATGCCACGTGATATGCTAAGACAGTTACAAAGCGAACGCCTTGTTAAACAGATAAAGCGAGTATATGAGAATGTACCGTATTATCGTGCAAAAATGGATGAAAAGGGCGTAACACCCGATGACATACACGGTGTTGAGGATTTACATAAGCTGCCGTTTTTAAGCAAAAATGATCTTCGTGAGGCATATCCTTACGGATTACTCGCAAAACCTCTCAGCGAGTGTGTACGCATACAGTCTACATCAGGTACTACAGGCAAAAGAGTAGTTGCCTTTTATACACAGAACGACATAGATTTATGGGAGGACTGCTGCGCACGTGCTATAGTTGCGGTAGGCGGTACTAAGGATGACGTATGTCAGGTATGTTACGGCTACGGTCTGTTCACAGGCGGTGCAGGATTGAACGGTGGTTCACATAAAGTAGGCTCTCTCACTCTGCCTATGTCGTCAGGCAATACAGAAAGACAGCTTCAATTTATGGAGGATCTTCAAAGCACTATTCTGTGCTGTACACCGTCATATGCTGCATACCTTGCAGAGTCCGCAATAGAGTCAGGTGTAAGAGAAAGAATACACCTTAAGGCAGGCATATTCGGCGCAGAAGCCTGGACGGAAGAAATGCGTGCCGATATACAGAATAAGCTTGGCATAAAGGCCTACGATATCTACGGTCTTACTGAGCTTTGCGGACCGGGTGTTTCCTTTGAATGTTCACAGCAATCCGGTATGCACATAAACGAGGATCATTTCATTGCAGAGATAATAGATCCTGTAACAGAGGAGGTTTTACCCTACGGAGAAAAGGGTGAGCTGGTATTTACGGCTATAACAAAAGAAGCTTTCCCGATGATTCGTTACCGTACACGTGATATATGCGTATTAAACACTGAGCCATGTGCCTGCGGACGTACCCATATACGTATGTGCAAGCCTATGGGACGTTCTGACGATATGCTTATTATCAGAGGCGTAAACGTATTCCCGTCACAGATAGAAACCGTACTGCTTAATTGCGGTTTGCCTGCAAACTACCTTATCGAGGTAGACAGAGTAAACAATACGGATACTCTTGACGTAAATGTAGAGATGCCCGCTGAGCTTATCTCAGATACCGTTTCCGCACTTAATCAAAAAGAAAAAGAGATAGTCCTTGCACTTAGGTCAATGCTTGGCATTACTGCAAACGTACATCTTGTTGCACCTAAGTCAATACAGCGCAGTGAGGGCAAGGCTGTCAGAGTTATTGATAAAAGAAAGCTTTATTAATTAAGGAGGAGTACTAATGATTATTGAGCAAATTTCCGTATTTTTAGAGAATAAACCGGGCGAGTTGTTAAGATTTACTCAGGTACTTGCCGAGAATAAAATAGACCTTCAGGCACTTTCTATTGCTGAATCTGACGACTACGGCATACTCCGTATAATCGTAGATAAACCAACCGAAACCCTGCGTCTGCTTAGAGAACAAAACCTGCCAAGCTCGGTCGCACGTGTAATAGCGGTAAATGTTCCCGATGAGCCCGGCAGCCTTACAAACATACTTTCCGTTCTTGCCAACGGCAATATAAACCTTGCATATTCCTACGCTTTTCTTTCAAAGGTAGCCGGAAAAGCGTGTATAGTACTCAGAGTTGATGATAACGCAGTCGCCGAGAAATTATTGGAAGACGCAGGTATTTTGTAATATAGACTTAAATTTATTAAGTATAATATTATTCGGGGATAGTCAATTATGGAACAAGAACAGATAAAAGCACTAATACAAAAGCAACGCAATTTCTTTTTAGGCGGCACGACAATGCCGGTTAAATACAGAAAAAGTGCGCTGATTAAGTTAAAGAATGCCATAAAACAATACGAGCCGAAAATAATGGAAGCTCTTAAAACTGACCTTGGTAAAAGCGAAGCAGAGTCTTATATGTGTGAGATAGGAATGGTCTATGAAGAACTTACATATATGATAAAGCATGTAAAAAAATTTGCAAAAGACAGAAAGGTCAGAACTCCGCTGGCACAGTTTCCCGCTAAAAGCTTTGTAAGTCCTAAGCCTTACGGTACGGTACTCATTATGAGTCCGTGGAACTATCCGTTTTTATTAACCTTAGGCCCTTTGGTAGACGCTCTTGCGGCAGGCAATACGGCTGTAGTTAAGCCGAGTGCTTACTCTCCTGTAACATCTGATGTTATAAAAGAGTTGTTATCGGAGTTTTTTGACGAGGAATATATAGCGGTAGTAACAGGCGGCAGAAAAGAAAACGAATCTTTACTTGAAGAAAGATTTGATTATATAATGTTTACGGGCAGTCCGGCAGTAGGCAAGATAGTAATGAATAAAGCATCAAATTACCTGACGCCGGTTACTCTTGAGTTGGGCGGTAAAAGTCCATGTATAGTAGATGAAACATCAGATATCGACTTGGCGGCAAAGCGAATAGTTTTCGGCAAATTTATAAATTGCGGTCAAACCTGTATAGCGCCTGACTATGTATATTGCGACAAAAAGATTAAAGACGAGCTTGTTAAACACATGGTGAAAGAGATTGAGTTGCAGTTCGGTAAAGAACCGCTCAAAAATACTGATTACGGTAAAATCGTTAATCAAAAGCATTTTGAAAGAATATGCGGTCTTATCAATGCCGATAAGGTAGTATGCGGCGGTGAAACGCAGGATGAGAGCCTTCGTATAGCACCTACCATAATAGATAATGCGGAATTTACGGATGCCGTTATGTTAGAAGAAATATTCGGTCCTGTTTTACCGGTACTCACATTTAATGATTTAAATGAAGCTCTTGCACAACTACACACTATGGAGCATCCTCTTGCAACATATATTTTCTCAGATGATAAGAACAACGTAAAACTTATCCTTGACAATCATCAGTTCGGCGGCGGATGTATTAACGATACTATTGTACATATAGCCAGCACCGCTATGGGATTTGGCGGAATAGGTAACAGCGGTATGGGCTCATATCACGGCAAAAAGGGCTTTGACACATTTACGCATTACAGAAGTATTGTAAAAAAGAGCAACCTTATAGATATGCCTATGCGATATCAGCCTTATACGGATTCAAAGCTAAAACTTATACGCAAATTTATGAAATAATATTATCACACTTTACTGACAACTGAATAGTATGTAATAACAGCATGAAAAAATAGTTTTTTGTCTGTAATTTATACCTTTATCGGCGGTGATTAGATGAGAGCTTGCAGAAATCCGAACCGAACCGCCACTGCGTTTGCAGCGGGAATTATTTTAGCGTGTTTTTTTCCTAACCGCTTTGTTCTTGTAGTGCTGGCGCTTACGGTAATTGCACTTGCTAAGTCATGCGTAAGGTGTTAATAACTGTCTGCGTCTGATACCACATTATTGCTTATTATGTCGGGTACAAAAATTACATACTACGGGGGTCATACTTATGAAAGTGATTGTTGTGGAAAATCCGAAAATTTGGGGTTTCTTCCTACGCAAAATTTTTAAAATAAAAAAGAGTAATTAATAAGAAAACCTGTGTACATTTCTCCGTACACAGGTTTTCTACTTGCCAATTTACTTGTTAAAATTTAATTATCAGAAATATAATAAAAGCTACCTCAGCAAAAAATATAACGGGTATTCCTATCATAAATTTATTTTTCTGAGTTTTGTGTCTTATTAGTTTCATAGTAGCATACATAAGCGGCGCACCGCCAAGTGCGGATATCTTAAGCAGAGTACCCTCTCTGACACGCCATTTACCCTTAATTGCGTGTCTTTTGTCATAAATTGTAACAGCAGCGGCAAAAAGATTTATACCTAAAACGTAAACGAGTAAAAGCTTATAGTACCACGGCATAAAAGCACCCCCTAACGGAATTTTTTGAATTGCACGGCATATATATTTATAAGTAGGCATCGTACAGGCATATTATTTCTCTGCGCAGATGAACTATAAGTTTTTGATAAATAAGGATGTGCATAAAATGAAATCTATAAATAAAAAAAATATAGTTTTTAAAGTCGGTTCTGTAATCCTGATGCTCCTGATGTTTGCATTAAATCTAAAGCTTGCATCAAAGGTAGAATATACAAACGGCGATAAGATAGAAAAAGATAGCTCCGGCAATAAGACAAGCTACTATTCCAAAACAGGAACAACGGTAAATAACCATGTATTTCATAAGGGAGAAATGCGCGCTGTCTGGATATCATACATAACACTTGATATGTCGGGTACTGACCGAAGCGAGCAGGCTTTTAAGGATAAAATAGATAATATAATAAAAACATCACTAAAAAACGGTATAAACACCCTTATAGTCCATGTACGCTCACATCTTGATGCAATATATAAATCTGAGTACTATCCGTATTCACACATTTTATCGGGCGAACAGGGTGTAGATCCCGGCTATGATGCTTTGAAATACATAGTTAAAGCCGCCCATAAAGCAGGGCTTGAGGTACAAGCATGGATAAATCCTTTCAGAATCAAAACAAGCGAAACACCCAAAGAATTATCCGATAATAACCCATACATGGTTTGGCAGACTGATGAAGATAAGTCAAACGACCGTTACGCCGTAGAGTGGGAGGGAGGAATATACCTTAATCCCGCTTATCCCGAAGTAAGGGAACTGATAATTAACGGCGTTCGTGAGCTTATCGAAAATTACGACATAGACGGCATTCACTTTGACGATTACTTTTATCCTACATCTAACAGTCAGTTTGATAAGGATGAATACAATAAATATGTCGATAGTGTAGGGGATGATGACTGTACACTTACGCTAAGCGAATGGCGTAGCACCAATATAAACAGCCTTATTTACGGTGTTTACTCAGCTATTAAGAGTAAGGACAGCAGTATAATTTTCGGAATCTCCCCACAAGGCAATATAAGTAATAACGAAACTATAGCGGCAGATATTAAATCATGGGGAGCTATAGCGGGATATGTAGACTATCTATGCCCCCAAATATATGTAAACTTCGACCATCCGCTTTTACCGTTCAATGAAATGTGCGATACATGGCGTAAGCTTGTTTCAAACTCAAATACTAAGCTTTACTGCGGTTTGGCGCTTTATAAGGCCAACAGCGACAGCGATGAAGGCACATGGCACGACTCGGACAATATACTAGCCAAGGAGCTTGAATATCTGCGCAAATGCGGTTATGACGGTTATATGCTGTATTCTTGGGATTATCTTGACTGTGAGCAAACTATGAAAGAAATGAGTAATTTTATAGATGCGCTTTAACTGATAAATTCTACAAAGTTAATATTTTAGCATAGCTCGGCTATGCAGTAGTCGCCATCTACGCCCGTTATCTTTACATTCAAGAATTTACCGCTAAGGCTTTCGTCAAATTTTACCTTAACAGGCGTATAGTTTGCGGTGTACCCGTCATTTATCCCGGTATTTATATCGAATGTTTCAAAAAGTACCTTTTCGGTACGGCCTACCTGTGAATTTAAAAAGGTGTTGCGTGTATTCTTGGTTTCCTCTATCATCAGCTTACTGCGCTTGTCCTTAATTTCAGGAGATATCTGATCAGGCAGCTTATCGGCTACAGTACCCTTGCGTCGTGAATACTCGAATATATGCGCCTTTGCAAAGCCTATCTCATGAGCAAACTGTAACGACCTTTCAAATTCCTCATCCGTTTCTCCCGCAAAGCCTACCATAATGTCCGTTGTAATTGCGGCATTATCAAAGTTACTGCGCAGATCGTTCACTATTTTACGGTATTCATCTGTGGTGTAGTGTCTGTTCATGCGCTTTAGTGTTTCATCACAACCGCTTTGCAAAGATAAATGAAATTGCGGACAGAATTTAGATTGCTTGCTTAGTCTGCTTATAACGTATTCATCCATTCTCTCAGGTTCAAGAGAACCCAAGCGTACACGTTCTATACCGTCTACAGAGCAAACGCACTCTACGGCGTCGCATATGTCGGCGTCTATATCCTGACCGTAAGCTGACAGATTGATACCTACCAGAACTACCTCTTTATATCCGGCATCGGCAAGTACTTTTATCTCAGACTGTAAGTCGGAAAGTGACTTTGAGCGAACTCTGCCACGTGCATACGGTATAATGCAATAAGAGCAAAATCTATTACATCCGTCCTCTATCTTTACAAAGGCACGGGTATGCTCATCGAATCCATTAACCTGCATCGGTTCAAACTTTTTGTGATCGTGCGGGTTAATTTTTATTACACGCCTTTTAGTTGCAAGATACTCGTTTATCATGGGAATAATATCCGCACGCTTTGCATTACCTATAACTATATCCGCATCCTGAAATTTATCTGTTTCTTCAGGCATAGCCTGCGGCATACATCCCGTCAGCATTATTACCGCATCGGGATTTATTCTGCGCACACGCCTAAGGCATTTCATTACCTTATTATCGCTTACCGATGTTACGGTACATGAATTTATAATTACAATATCCGCATTTTCAGCGGTATCACACGGTGTAAAGCTGTTATTCTTCAATATCTCCATCATCATCTGTGATTCATACTGATTTACCTTACAGCCAAAGGTTATTATATTTACAAGCATTTTTTTACCTCTCTTTACACAGTAACATAAGCTGAATATAACTTAGTTATACTATTTTATCATTATTTTTTGAATATTACAACCTTTTCTTAAAAATACGGTGTTATATGCCCAGACATGGCTTTTTGTCTGTGTTATTTATAAAAAAATCTGCAAAAATTTCATTTTTGTTTGATATGTTTATTGTATTGACAAAAAAATTATGATATAATGATTAGAAATTATTAAAAATACGTTCACAAACAGAATAATTTGGGAGTAATCTATGAAAATATGGTCGGTATCTAAGCTCAATAAGGAGCTTGCCAATGAAATTTCTCAATATTTCGATATCCCTGTATTTACTGCGATGCTGCTTGCGTTACGTGGCGTTGAGGTTCAGGATGCACAGAGCTTTTTAAGCGATGATATCGAGTTGTACGATCCTTTCTTAGCGGTTGATATGAAGATAGCCGCATCAAGGATACTTACGGCTATCAAAAATAAAGAAAAAATATGCGTTTACGGTGATTATGATGCCGATGGCGTAACGGCAACGGCACTTTTATATTCACATTTAAAATATATCGGCGCAGATGTCTGCTACCGTATTCCGTCCAGAGAGAACGACGGTTACGGTCTCAACCTTAAAGCTATAGATGAGCTTAAGGGAATCGGTATAAATCTGATAGTAACGGTAGATAATGGGATTTCTGCACTAAAAGAGATAGAATATGCACTAAGTTTAGGAATAGAAACCGTGGTTACGGATCACCATACACCGCCTGATGAGCTGCCTAAGGCCGTAGCAAATGTTGACCTACATAGAGCAGACTGTCCCAGCTTGTTCAAGGAGTTGTCAGGTGTCGGTATTGCGTTTAAGCTTGTTATGGCGCTTTCTCCGGATATAGAGCTTGAACGGCTGCTCAATATGTACTCTGACCTTGTTTGTATAGGTACGGTTGGCGATATAGTAAGTCTTACCGATGAAAACCGTGCATTTGTAAAAGCAGGACTTACTAAGATAAACAGATCTGAACGGTTAGGCATTAAAGCAATCAAAAAGGTTGCCGGTTTAGATAATAAACCTGTTACGGCAGGTAATGTTTCATTTGCCATTGTTCCACGTATAAATGCAATAGGCAGACTTGATAATTCCGAGCTTTCGGTAGAGCTTCTTTTGGCTGAAAACGAGACATTTGCAAGAGAAACGGCAGAGCTTTTGGATAATCATAATAAATCACGTCAAAGCATAGAGAAGGATATCTTTGCCTGTGCCGTAAAGCTGATAGAATCAAATAAAAAAATAAAACACAGCAGAGTAATAGTCATTGAGGGCGAGGGATGGCACATAGGCGTTATAGGCATTGTAGCATCCAAGCTTAAGGAACTATATTCTAAGCCTGTTATAGTCATAGCCAAAGAGGACGGAATAAGCAAAGGCTCTGGCAGGAGCATAAAGGGCTTTTCGCTTGTTGACGCTATCTTTAAATGCTCGCAGTATCTTGAAAAATACGGCGGACACTCTATGGCCGCAGGACTCAGCATAAAAAACGAAAATATAGATATATTCAGGGACGCCATAAATGCTTATGCTCAGTCACTTGATGAAATGCCATATAATACATTGGAGCTGGACTGTAAGCTTAACCCGTTAAATCTTGATATAGACATGGTGTACCAGCTTAAAATGCTTGAGCCGTTCGGTGCAGGTAATCCTACGCCGGTATTCGGTCTTTATAACATGAAGCTTAAAAGCGTAACACCGATATCATCAGATAAACATTTAAAGCTGACATTAAGTAGGGACGATACGGAAATTTCGGCTATGCTGTTTTCAACCTCATCAGGTGAATTTCCGTTTGCACCGGGCGATACTCTCGATTTGGCGGTAACACTCGATATAAACGAATATTTAGGCAATCAATCCCTTTCAATAGTTGTCAAGGGATGCAAGCTGTCAAGTATAAATCAAGAGGAATATGCTGCCGCATATAGAGTATATGAAAAATTTATGAGGGGAGAAACCCTTACAGTATCACAGATAAACACACTTATGCCTACTCGTGACGAGTTCGCTACGGTGTACAGATATATCAGAAAAATTCATTTCTGCCGCTTGCCTATAGATGTTCTGACGGCTAAAATAGACGATGAGGCGATAAATTGCGGCAGACTGTCATTTATTTTGCGTTGTATGTCACAGCTTGGCCTTATTAGGCTTGAGGAGAAAGGTGATACCGTACTTATAGAGGTAACAAATACTCAAAGTAAGGTAGATCTTGAAAACGCAAAGGCACTTATCTATTTAAGAAATATGCTTAAACAGGTAATAACTAAGGGAGGCACATTATAATGGCTCATGTTCAGGTACATTATCAGGATTATGAGGAGCTTGTAGAGTTACTGCAAACGTCAGAGCAATCCTACGATATGGAAAAAATTGATAAAGCCTATCACTTTGCACTGGATGCTCACGGCGACCAGAGGCGTATATCGGGAATACCGTATATACTGCATCCTACGTCAGTTGCCTGCATACTTGTAGATTTAGGTATGGACACAGACTGTATAATAGCCGCCCTTCTGCATGATGTTGTAGAGGATACTCCCGTAACGCTTGAGGAGGTTTCAGGATTATTCGGCAGTACTATCGCAAGGCTCATAGACGGTGTTACCAAGCTTGGCAAGCTGCCTAGTAATATACAGACTAAAGAGGAACAACAGGCAGAGAATGTAAGAAAGATGATGTTCGCTATGCAACAGGACATCAGAGTTATCATTATAAAGCTTGCGGACAGGCTTCATAATATGCGCACCATAGAATGTATGAAAGAGCAAAAGCGCAGGGATAAAGCACTTGAAACAATGGAGGTTTTCGCTCCTATTGCTCACAGACTTGGTATAAGAAAGATTAAAGAAGAGCTTGAAGACTTATCTTTGCAGTATCTTGACCCTATAGCATATGCTGATATTGAAAAAAGTCTTACACGTATGAAAGAGGACAGAGAGCAGTTTATCGAAAGTATAAAGCAGAGAATAAAGGACAGAATATCCGACGCTGTACCTAACGCATACATTGAGGGCAGAGTTAAAAGTATAAACGGAATTTACCGCAAAACCATAGTTCAGGGTAAGACCATTGAACAAATTTACGATATTTTTGCAGTAAGAGTAATTGTCGATACCGTTGCGGATTGTTACAATGTTTTAGGCTTGATACATGAGATATTCCAGCTTGTGCCTAACAGATTTAAGGATTATATATCAATGCCTAAGCCTAATATGTATCAATCGTTGCACTCAACCGTTATAGGCAGAGAGGGCATACCATTTGAGGTACAGATACGTACATGGGATATGCACCATACTGCCGAATACGGTATTGCCGCACATTATAAGTATAAGCACGGCTTAACACAGGACGGTAGCAAAAATAGTTCTATGGAAGATAAGCTGACATGGGTTCGCAAAATTCTTGAAAATCAAAACGAGGACGATGCCGTAGAGCTTGTTAAAAATATAAAGACCGACCTGGTGCCTGAGGAGGTATTTGTGCTTACGCCTAAGGGTGATGTTATAACCTTGCCTCAGGGGGCTACGGTTATAGATATGGCATATGCCATACACTCAGCAGTAGGCAACAGAATGATAGGCGCAAAAGTGAATAACCGTATTGTACCTATCGACTATCAGGTAAAAACAGGCGAGATAGTAGAGATAATAACAACTAAAGAAGAAGTGCAGGGCCCCCGCAGAGATTGGCTAAAGATTGTTAAGACCAGCGAGGCAAGAGGAAAAATACGTCAATGGTTTAAACGTGAAAAACGTGACGAAAATATAGTAGAGGGTAAGTCTGAGCTTGACCGTGAGCTAAGACGAAACGGAATAATAATCCCGGAAAAAGACTTGCCAACCTATGTTTCCGAGATTATGAAGCGAAATAACTGCAACACTATAGAAGATTTCTATGCCGCTATAGGTTACGGCGGTGTGCAGATATGGAGATTTCTGCCTCGGCTTAAGGATGAGTACAACAAGCGCAACACACCTACGGTAAGTGAACCTGCCGCAGTCATAAAAAGTTTACCTGAGAAGAAGAAACCAAACGGCGGCGTAATAATTGAGGGCGTGGACGATGTACTCATAAAGCTTTCAAAGTGCTGTAATCCATTGCCGGGTGATGATATAATCGGATTTATCACACGTGGATACGGTGTTTCAATACACAAACGTTCATGTACTAATGTACCTGACGACCTGGCAAATGCGATAGAACCCGAACGTTGGGTAAAAGCATACTGGGAGGGCGAGATAAAGGACGAGTTCCAGTCAACGCTTGAAATAATCGCAAGCGACAGACGCGGACTGCTTGCTGATATTACAAATCAGCTTTCGGCTATGCACATTTATATACACGCCCTTAATTCAAGAGAAGTAAAGAATAATCAGGCCGTAATCAGCGCAACTATAACGGTAAGCGGTAAAGAGCATTTGCGCTCTGTTATCCAGAGATTAGAGAAAATCAAAGGTATAACATCTATAACACGTTCATAACAAATTATATCTATATAGGTGAGAGGTGCTTAATGCAAGCAGTAATACAGCGAGTAGCTCACGCAAGCGTAACGGTAGACGGTGAGCTGATAAATGAAATAGGCAGGGGCTTTTTAGTACTGGTAGGAATATGTCAAGAAGATACAGAATCAGATGCTGATATCCTTGCGGCTAAAATATCGGGACTGCGAATTTTTGAGGACGAAAACGGAAAGATGAATTTACCGCTAAGCTCGGTAAACGGAGAGATACTTGCAATATCAAATTTTACTCTTTACGCTGACTGCCGCAAGGGTAAACGTCCGTCCTTTATAAATGCGGCATTACCGCAAGAGGCCTTGCCGTTATATGATTATTTTTGTACCAAGCTTAATGAAAACGGCGTGCAAAGTGTAAAAAAGGGTGTTTTCGGGGCGGATATGAAGGTATCACTCTTAAATGACGGTCCTATTACTATTGTATTGAAATCAGAGGAGCTGAAAAAGCATGGTTGATATAAAAGTTTATCCCGTAGGAATACTTGAAACAAACTGCTACCTTATAACAGACACCGAAAGCGGCGATATGGCAGTTGTTGATTGCGGTGCCAAGTCTGAGGAGCTTTTAAATGAGATAAATTCACGAGAAAAGGGAAAAGTCAAATATATTTTGCTTACTCATGGACATTTTGACCATACAACCGGTGTTGAATGGCTTAAAAATGAAACTAATGCACAAGTTGTGATAAGTGAAAAGGAAAATAACTTTACATTAAAAGATAACCTATCTATAGTAGAAAGACGTACTTTTCCGCAAAAATTCATCGCAGATATTACCGTTAATGAGGGCGATGTGTTGGAACTGGGAAGGACAAAAATATCTGTTATCGAAACACCGGGTCATTCCGCAGGCAGCGTATGCTATCGCATAGAAAATTATTTATTCTGCGGCGATACAATTATGTGTGAAACCATAGGAAGAACGGATCTGCCCACAGGCAATATGAATGAGATGGCACAAACTCTAAAAAAGCTTGCCGCCATTAAAGATGATTTGCAGCTTTTTCCGGGACACGGAGAAGGCTCTACTCTTGAACATGAAAAGAAATACAACGCATATATGAGGATGTCTTATGAGGCTTTATATAAATAACAATACGTTTCATTATGAACTTGAAAATCTTTGTCGGATATTCTTTCCAAACGATAAAATAGAAGTAGTAAAAGATGCCGTACCACAGATTGAAGAAACCGACTTCGTATTGATACAACTTGATGACCTATTAGATGATATCAAAATCACAGTTAAAGTCAGCTTTAGTGACTTTTCAAAGGTAAGCGAAAAACAGTTCAGTAATAATACCGGCCTTGATGACCTTGAGCGTGAAACGGCAGTGATGTTATTCGATATACTTACTGAATATACTCAGGTCATTCCGCCGTGGGGAATACTTACAGGTGTGCGCCCCATAAAGCTTGCCAGACGTATGATTGATACTTACGGTAAAGAATTTACAGAAAGTTATTTTAAGGATAAATTAAAGGTATCGCAAGACAAAGTCAGGCTTGCAATGATAACAGAAGCAAACGAAAGAAAGATACTGGAATTATCACGTAAAGAGTCATACAGCCTGTATGTTTCTATCCCTTTTTGTCCCACCAGATGCAGTTACTGCTCATTTGTTTCTCAGTCAATAGAAAAGGCAAAACGTCTGATTGAGCCTTATGTTGAGAAGCTTTGTGAAGAATTAAAAGAAACCGCAAAAATTATGTCTGGGCTTAACCTAAGGCTTGAAACCGTATATATAGGCGGGGGTACACCGACAACATTAA
>JBJEPE010000034.1:0-66500 GCA_051881075.1 Acutalibacteraceae bacterium
TTTCGATTGGGTTTTCCCTGCACCCTTTCCTGAACGACCGCTTCGCTGAGCAAACGGACTTATTAATAATCATAGTTTATTTCCTGCAACCAACCGATTGCGAATCTGTTTGCATAACATTAAGCTTGCTACTTTCATGTAGTCCGATGTGTAAGCCTTTGTTGTGCAGGGTATAACTTGCGCTTTCTCACATAGTGCGATGAACCAACTTTACGGGTGCAGGGGCGAAGCCCCTGCAAGTTCCTCCCCCTTCCTCGGGGAAGGGGGTCGGGGGATGGGGACACAAAAACTAAGAGAATAAAATATTTGCTTATAGCAGATAGGCTATAAAGCCTAAAATAATAAAATACAGTTACGATGCGTGATATATACTTAATCTTACTAAATCACCCTGTACGCAACATTGGTGCAGGTCTTCCCTGCCTGACACATTTTAACAACGATGCCGAGTGTATCAAATTATCCAAAAACTAAAGCGTTGAGGCGATTTTTCGCTTCAACGCTCATTTTTATTAAAAAATTCAGGTATTTTTTCATTTACCCTTGACAAATTGACATAAATATAGTAGAATTATAGTCTGCACAATTATGGAAACAAAGGCTTGTATTTGTAACGAATTTGTAATATAATATCACGTTATAATTTAAAAATCAAGTCTTTTTTCAAAAAATGTGTAAAAAGGCAATTTTTACATATCTTTGCGGATAAATGGGTATTTAGCTTGCAATAGCCGTAGGGTAAAGCGGCAATTTGCGTAGTACAAATCAAACGCATTTGATATTAAATATTTAAGCTTAAACGGAAAACGTACAAGACGGTAACAATGAATGGAGTGATACGCCTATGAATGTCAAGCCTGTGAAGCTTGGAAAAATCGAAAGAATGAGTTTTTCTAAGATAGATGAGGTTATAGAAATGCCTAACCTTATCGAGGTGCAGAAAAATTCATATCAATGGTTTCTTGAGGAAGGTTTGAAAGAAGTATTTAAAGATGTATCAGGTATAACCGATTATACCGGTAATCTGGTACTGGACTTTATCGACTATACTCTTGATACTGAGCATCCCAATTACAGCGTACCTGAGTGTAAAGAGAGAGATGCAACATACTCAGCCGCACTCAGAGTAAAGGCAAGATTACTGAATAAGGAGACCGGCGTTATTAAGGAGTCCCAAGTATTTATGGGAGATTTCCCCTTAATGACCGCAAGCGGAACGTTTGTTATTAACGGCGCAGAGCGTGTTATAGTATCACAGCTTGTAAGATCTCCCGGCGTTTACTACAAGATGGACTATGATAAGACAGGTAAGCAGCTCTTCAGTTCTACCGTAATACCTAACAGAGGTGCTTGGCTGGAATATGAAAACGACGTTAATGACGTTTTCTATGTTAGAATAGATAAAAACAGAAAGATTCCGATAACTGTGCTTATTCGTGCCTTGGGCCTTGGTACTGATGCTCAGATTTTAGAGTATTTCGGTGAAGACGACAGAATAGTAGCTACTATCGAAAAGGATACCTGTAAATCCACCGAGGAAGCTTTGCTTGAGGTTTACAGAAAGCTGCGTCCGAGTGAGCCGCCTACGGTTGAAAGCTCACAGTCACATATCAACGCCTTGTTCTTTGATGCCAGACGTTACGATATGTCAAGAGTAGGCCGATATAAGTATAATAAAAAGCTCGGTATCTCCTCCAGAATAGAGGGACACGTGCTTGCACAGCCTATTGCTGACCCTGCTACAGGTGAGATACTCATTATGGACGGCGAGGTAGTAAGCCACGATAAGGCAATAGAGATAGAAAATGCCGGTGTAACCGTTGCTTATGTACAGCTTGAAAATAAGGTTGTTAAGGTTATATCAAACGGTATGGTAGATATCTCGGCTTATGTTGACTTTGACGCTAAGGGAGAGTGCGGTATAAACGAGAAGGTACGCTACTCTGTACTGCGTGAGATACTCGACCAGTGCGGTGATAATGTTGAAGAGTTAAAGGATGCACTCAGAGACAGACGCAACGAGCTTATTCCTAATCAGATTACTATTGATGATATATTCTCATCAATCAATTATATGAACTGCCTTGCTAACGGTATAGGCCTTACAGACGATATCGACCACTTGGGCAACAGACGTATCCGTTGCGTAGGCGAGCTTTTACAAAATCAGTTCAGAATAGGTTTCTCAAGACTTGAGAGAGTTATACGTGAGAGAATGACGCTTCAGGCACAAGACCTTGAGCAGCTTACTCCTAACTCACTTATAAATATCCGTCCTGTAACTGCCGCAATCAGAGAGTTCTTCGGTTCTTCTCCGTTGTCACAGTTTATGGATCAAACAAATCCACTTGCAGAGCTTACTCATAAGAGAAGACTATCTGCCCTCGGTCCGGGCGGTCTTTCCAGAGATCGTGCAGGATTTGAGGTTCGTGACGTTCACTATACACATTACGGACGTATGTGTCCTATTGAAACGCCTGAAGGTCCTAACATCGGCCTTATCTCATACCTTGCAACATTTGCCCGCATAAATGAGTACGGCTTTATCGAAGCACCGTACAGACGTGTTGATAAAGAAACAGGTGTAGTTACCGACGAGGTTGTTTACATGACTGCAGATGTAGAGGATAACTACATTGTAGCACAGGCTAACGAACCGCTTGATGAAAACGGCAGATTTGTCAATAAAAAGGTCAGCGGCAGATGCAGAGATGAATTTATTGAAACAGAAAGCATCAATGCAGACTTTGTTGACGTTTCACCTAGAATGGTTGTATCAGTTGCTACGGCTATGATTCCGTTCCTTGAGAATGATGACGCTAACAGAGCCTTGATGGGATCTAACATGCAGAGACAGGCAGTTCCGCTTATGGTAACAGAAGCTCCTATAGTAGGTACCGGTATGGAGTACAAGGCAGGCGTTGACTCAGGCATATGCTTGCTTGCAGAGGATGACGGTGTAGTGCTCAGTGTAAGTGCAGACCTCATCAGAGTACAGTACGATTCAGGTGTTATTAAGGATCACAGAGTTACTAAGTTCATGCGTTCTAACCAAGGTACCTGTATCAATCAGATACCGATAGTTGACGCAGGTCAAAGAGTTAAGAAGAACGAAGTTCTCGCTGACGGTCCTGCTACCAAGAACGGCGAAATAAGCCTCGGTAAAAATGCTCTCATCGGCTTTATGACATGGGAGGGCTACAACTACGAGGACGCAGTTCTCATTAATGAAAAGATAGTAAGAGATGACGTTTATACGTCATTGCATATAGAAGAATACGAAACAGAGGCAAGAGATACCAAGCTTGGTGCTGAGGAGATAACAAGAGATATCCCGAATGTCGGTGAGGATATGCTTAAGGATCTTGACGAAAACGGTATTATCCATATCGGCTCCGAGGTACACGCAGGCGATATCCTTGTAGGTAAGGTTACACCTAAGGGCGAAACCGAGCTTACCGCAGAAGAAAGACTGCTACGTGCCATCTTCGGTGAGAAGGCAAGAGAGGTAAGAGATACTTCCTTAAGAGTTCCTCACGGCGAGTACGGTATAGTAGTTGACGTTAAGGTATTTACAAGAGAAAACAGCGCAGACGAATTACAACCGGGCGTAAACAAGGTTGTACGCTGCTACATTGCTCAGAAGCGTAAGATATCAGTCGGCGATAAGATGGCAGGCCGTCACGGTAATAAGGGTGTTGTATCACGTATATTGCCGGTAGAAGATATGCCGTTCCTGCCTGACGGAACACCGCTTGATATAGTTCTTAACCCATTGGGCGTTCCTTCACGTATGAATATCGGACAGGTACTTGAGGTTCACCTCGGATATGCCGCTAAGGCGCTTGGTTGGAAGATAATGACCCCTGTATTTGACGGCGCACACGAACAGGATATTTTCGAGTGCTTCAAGATGGCAGGTATAAGCGAAGACGGTAAGACAAGACTTAAGGACGGTAGAACAGGTGAATACTTCGATAACCCTGTAACCGTTGGTTATATGTATTACCTTAAACTGCATCACCTTGTTGATGATAAGATACACGCACGTTCCACAGGTCCATACTCACTTGTAACACAGCAGCCGTTGGGTGGTAAAGCTCAGTTCGGCGGCCAGCGTTTCGGTGAAATGGAAGTTTGGGCACTTGAGGCTTACGGTGCGGCTTACACATTGCAAGAGATTTTGACGGTTAAGTCTGACGACGTTGTAGGACGTGTAAAGACTTACGAATCAATCGTTAAGGGTGAGAACATCCCGACACCGGGTATTCCGGAGTCCTTCAAGGTTCTTATCAAAGAGCTTCAGTCACTTGCGCTTGACGTTAAGGTGCTTGATGCTAACAATGAGGAAATAGACCTAAGACAAACCTTTGACGATGATGACGATATCGGTCTACAGCCTGCAGACGATGACATTAACTTTGACGAGAATGCCGTAATGACAACTATGGACGGCTTCCAGCTTGAGGATGATCCTGACGATAACAATATGTTTGATGAGTCAAGCATATATGATGATTATGACGATGATAAACAAGATCCATATGGATATGACGATTACGAATAATAGATGGGAGGCAGAATAATATGGAATTTAATGTATTTGAATCTATAAAAATTGGTCTTGCATCTCCCGAAAAGATGAGAGAATGGTCATACGGTGAGGTTAAAAAGCCGGAAACCATTAACTACCGTACATTAAAGCCTGAACGTGACGGACTTTTCTGTGAGCGCATTTTCGGACCTCAAAAGGACTGGGAGTGCCATTGCGGTAAGTATAAGAGAATACGTTATAAGGGCAAGATATGCGATCGCTGCGGTGTTGAGGTAACACGTGCCAAGGTGCGCCGTGAGCGTATGGGTCACATTGAGCTTGCCGCACCGGTATCTCATATATGGTATTTCAAGGGTATCCCGTCCAGAATGGGACTTATCCTTGATATATCCCCACGTATGCTTGAAAAGGTGCTTTACTTTGCCACTTATATAGTAACGGATCCGGGCGAGGTACCGGAGCTTTCAAAGCAACAGTTCCTTACTGAGCGTGAGTACCGTGATATGAAGGAAAAGTACGAGGACGATTTTGAGGCAGGTATGGGTGCAGAGGCTATTCAAAAGCTTCTTAAAGAAATAGACCTTGATGCTCTTTCCGTACAGCTTAAAGAAGAGCTTGAGGGTGCAACCGGTCAAAAGAGAGTTCGTATATTAAAAAGATTAGAGGTTGTAGAGGCATTCAGACTTTCAGGTAACAGACCTGAATGGATGATAATGGACGTTGTACCGGTTATTCCGCCGGATATCCGCCCAATGGTACAGCTTGACGGTGGACGTTTCGCTACAAGTGACCTTAACGACCTTTACAGAAGAGTTATCAACAGAAACAACCGTTTAAGAAGATTGTTAGAGTTAGAGGCTCCTGATATAATCATAAGAAACGAGAAGCGTATGCTGCAAGAGGCAGTTGACGCGCTTATAGATAACGGCAGACGCGGCAGACCTGTAACAGGTCCTAACAACAGACCGCTTAAGTCATTGTCAGATATGCTTAAGGGTAAGCAGGGACGTTTCCGTCAGAACTTGCTCGGTAAGCGTGTTGACTACTCCGGACGTTCCGTTATCGTTGTTGGTCCTGAGCTTAAGATGTACCAGTGCGGTTTGCCTAAGGAGATGGCACTTGAGCTGTTCAAGCCGTTTGTTATGAAGCGTCTTGTGCAGACTAAGGCCGTACAGAACATTAAAGCCGCCAGAAAAGCGGTAGAACGTGCAAGACCTGAGGTTTGGGACGCACTTGAAATAGTAATCAAGGGACACCCCGTACTGCTCAACCGTGCGCCTACACTTCATAGACTTGGTATTCAGGCATTTGAGCCTGTACTGGTAGAGGGCAGAGCCTTAAAGCTTCACCCGCTGGTTTGTACGGCATACAACGCTGACTTTGACGGTGACCAGATGGCTGTTCACGTACCGCTTTCGGCAGAAGCACAGGCAGAGGCACGTTTCCTCATGCTTGCCGCCAATAACCTGTTAAAGCCTTCTGACGGTCGTCCTGTTGCAGTTCCTACACAGGATATGATCCTCGGTTCATATTACCTTACACTTGATAAGGACGGCGAGCCGGGCGAGGGCAAGGTGTTCAGAGATTTTGATGAAGCTATCATGGCTTACGAAACAGGTGCAATCAGCCTGCACGCTAAGATAAGGGTACGCAGAACGGTAGATGTTGACGGAGAGATGAGAACGGGTATCATTGATACCACCGTAGGACGTATAATCTTTAACCGTCCTATACCGCAGGATCTCGGCTTTGTTGACCGTTCGTTAGAGGAGAATAAGCTTAAGCTTGAGATAGAGTTCCTTGTAGGTAAAAAGCAATTAGGTAAAATTATAGATAAGTGTATAAGAATACACGGTACACAGATGACCAGTACGGTGCTTGATGATATTAAAGCTCAGGGTTATAAGTACTCCACAAAGGGCGCTATTACGGTAGCCGTTTGTGATGCTAAGATACCGCCTGCAAAGAAAGAGATCATTGCTAAGGCTGAAGCCGACATCGACGTTATAGCACGTCTTTATAAGAGAGGTCTTGTATCTAACGAAGAAAGATATACAAGAGTACTCAAGATTTGGGAAACGGCTACAAACGATGTTACAACGGCACTTCAGAAGAACCTTGACAGATATAACCCGATATTCATGATGGCTGACTCCGGTGCCCGTGGTAGTATGAGCCAGATAAGACAGCTTGCCGGTATGCGTGGACTTATCGCAAACACATCAGGTAAGACTATCGAAATTCCTATCAGAGCTAATTACCGTGAAGGCCTTAATATATTGGAATACTTTATTTCTTCCCGTGGTGCCCGTAAAGGTTTGGCTGATACGGCACTTCGTACCGCTGACTCAGGTTACCTTACAAGACGTCTGGTTGACGTTTCTCAGGATGTTATCATTCGTGAGGATGATTGCGGTACTAAGGACGGCTTAGAGATATTTGAGATAAGAGAGGGCAAGGAGCTTATCGAAAGCCTGCATGAACGTCTTATCGGCAGATATCTGTGTGAGGACTTTGTTGACGAACAAACAGGCGAGGTACTTGTATCTAAGGATAAGATGATGGGCGACGCAGAGGCAGATATTATAGTAAATGCGGGTACAACTCATGTTAAGATCCGCTCAATACTCAACTGCCGTGCAAAGCACGGTATATGTAAGCGTTGCTACGGTTCTAACCTTGCTAACGGTATGCCTGTAACAGTCGGTGAGGCTGTAGGTATTATTGCCGCACAGTCTATCGGTGAGCCGGGTACTCAGCTTACTATGAGAACGTTCCACACCGGCGGTGTAGCAAGTGCAGAAGATATCACACAAGGTTTGCCACGTGTTGAAGAACTCTTTGAGGGTCGTAAACCTAAGCACCTTGCTATATTAAGTGAGATTAGCGGTGAGGTTCGCTTTGAGGATATCAAGGGTAACCGTCACGCAGTTATCTATAACAAAGAAACAAACGAAGAAAAAACCTATCTTATACCTTTCGGCAACCATGCTAAGGTAGAAGAGGGACAGATAATAGAAGCAGGCGATATGATAACCGAAGGTTCCGTAAATCCGCATGATGTTCTTGCCATTAAGGGTGCTGACGCAGTTCAGGATTACCTTATCCAAGAAGTACAGCGTGTTTACCGTATGCAGGGTGTTGATATCAACGATAAGCACATTGAGGTTATTGTACGTCAGATGATGAAGAAGGTAAGAATAGAGGACGCCGGCGATACAAAGCTTCTGCCAAGCTCACTTGTTGATAAAAACGAGCTGTATGCCGAGAATGAGCTTATCAGAGAGCGTATTGCAAACGGCGAAACAGAGCTTAAAGAGGCTACCTATACTCAGGTATTGCTTGGTATTACAAAGGCTTCTCTTGCTACGGATTCCTTCTTATCAGCCGCATCATTCCAAGAGACTACCAGAGTACTCACCGATGCCGCTATTAAGGGTAAGGTTGACCCACTTCTCGGTCTTAAGGAGAACGTTCTTATCGGTAAGCTTGTTCCTGCAGGTACAGGTATGAACCGCTACAACGGAATAGAGATTAAGGAAACCGCATCTCAGACACAGCTTCAAATGTCTGCAAACGGTATTCCGGTAGTTACAACCGATGAAAACGGCGCAACAATTATTGAATCTCAGCCGATAGCTGAATGATTTGATACGAATAAATAAAGAGTTACCCCCTGTACCGAGTGCAGGGGGTTCAGTTTTAAAAAAGGTCTGAATTATATGGATATTAAGCTTGAATATGATAAGATTTCTGCCGAGATAATCGACATCTGCCATACCATACATAACAATCCCGAGCTGAGCTTTGACGAGGTAAACACAACCAAGCTGATAAAAGAATACTGCAAGAGCTGCGGTCTGCAAGAAATTGATCCAGGTATGCCTACCGGTGCGGTGTTTTACCTTGATGCAGGATGTAGCACTACCGTTGCATTAAGGTGCGACATTGACGCAATAAGTGCCGAACCTTGCGAGAATAACGGATATAAAGATAAGGCGCATAATTGCGGACATGACTTTCATACATCGTCATTGCTCGCCTGTGCAAAAATACTGTCAAAAAACAGGGCAGAGGCTAAGCATAATGTTGTTTTTATCTTTCAGCCTGCTGAGGAGGTAACTCAGGGAGCAGGGGAAATGCTAAAGCACGGACTGCTTGAACGTTTGCCACATAAGCCGGATATGTTGTTCGGCATACATAATAGACCTGAGGCGGATATAGGTAAGGTTATAGTGCATGAGGGTGCGCTTATGGCGGCTAAATCCAATTTTACAATTACACTTGAGGGCAAGGCAGGGCATGGCGGCCAGCCGCATGAATGTATAGACCCCATAGTTTGTGCCGCATCGCTTATATCGTCTATTCAAACGATAGTAAGCCGTAATACTAACCCGCTTGATGCCTGCGTATGCACGGTATGCTCTGTGCATGGAGGAACTACGGATAATCAGGCACCTGAGCTTGTTACGCTTACGGGCAGCATACGTGCGCTTAATGAAGCTGTTATAGAAAACTGCGCTAACAGGCTTACGGTACTTACCGAGAACATTGCACGTGCGTATATGTGTAAGCATGAGTTAAACATAGAGGTTCAGGTTCCACCTGTATTCAACAGTAAAAAAATGTACCAAAAGGCACTTAAAATAGCTGTTAATGCAGTAGGTGAGGATAATATAACAGATACCGCACCTGTGCTTGGTTCTGAGGACTTTGCCGTATTAGGTAAAGAGATACCGTCATTTTTCTATTGGGTAGGGTCAGGTACACAGGGTAAATTTAACCCACCGTGGCACAGCTCAGACTTTCATATTGATGATGAATATATTTGTACTGCGGCAAAGCTGTACATACAGTGCGCTATACAGGATTAATAACACAAACAACAGTTCAAGCCCTCTCAAACCTAAAAAGCTTGGGAGGGCTTGTGCATTGATATGTAAGTTATAAGGGGATTATCCGCATTTGCTAACTATACTGCTGAGTACATTTTGAGGTATGTTTACAGAATAATAGAATGAAAAACTATCGTGATAAAAAACATTTCCGTCGTCTTTAAGCAATAGGGTTACAACGGTACCGTCCTTAAGGTGCAGATAGATATAGGAAAGATTGTTGTAGTCGTTAAAGAGATAGCCGTTACCGTTATCTGCAAATGTACCTTCATTGATTGCATTTATAAATGAGTCAAGCTCATCATCTGTAAGCTCCAGCGGTTTAGGCTCGGCATTTATACCGCTGTCAAATCCGCTTATATACTCCTGATAGTTTAAGTACTCAACAGAGGTAATGCCGTTATCAATATGCAATCTCTTGGAGTAGACATCTTTACCTGTAGTAATTCCTATACCGTTTAAATGCTCCATAAACTGAATGTTATTATCCCAGACAATGCAAATACGAAAATCGGGGTCATAACCGTTTACGGTATATACATCACCCGTATAGGTTGACGCAAGCTCTTTAGCGTAATCGTCCTGTGTAGACCATTCAGATATAGTGCCTGTTGCATGGCCGATATATTCACCTATAAGCGTCGATGTGGTGCTGTCCTTAGTATAAATATTACCCTGAGTGTAAATGTTGCCTTTATATACAATCAGTCCTATCATATCTGCGGCTACACCTTCATCAACCTCAGGTATAACTTCTTTAGGCACATTAATGGCATAGTTTGGTTTATCTGTATTTGGGTCAGATTGACTCATGCCTGATGACACAACATCACTTGTATTTGTATTATCTTTCAGATCGGCTTTATTGGCAAATTGAAACTCTGTGCATTCAGAGTCAACGATCCCGGCTTCAATAGCGGGCGGTGTTTTTCCTGCATTGAATGTAACTATGCCCAGAACCGTTACAAGGCACAAACAGCACGTTGCTACGGTTACACGAAGCGCTATTTGTCGTTTTGTCTTTTGTTTAATTAAGTATTCATCTCTGCGTGCAAGTATATCCTGCGATATCTCGTTATATGTTTTCATAAGTAAAGCCCTCCTTGTTAAGCTCGTTTTTGAGCGATATTTTGGAATGATAAATTAGGTTTTCTATCTGACGTTTACTCTTTTTCATTACCTTTGCGGCCTCGGCATTTGAAAAGTCCTCAAAGAATATTAAATACAAAACTTGCCGATATTCGGGTTTAAGCTTAGATAATGCCTTATGCAGGGTTATCTTCTGATCTTCCCTGATGTACTGCTCCTCCAGAGTTTTCTCCTCGCATATATAATTTGCGCAGTCGTCTATTGGCGTACCTGATATCTTATTGCCGTGCCTCATATAATCAATGGCAACATTTCTGCCGATAGCATAAAGCCACGTTTTAAAGGAGCTTTTTGCATTATACCTCGGCTTTTTAGTCACTATCTTAAAAAAGGTTTCCTCCATTAATTCTTCGGCAGTAAATATATTATCTGTGTATTTATTTATGTATAGAGTAAGTCCGTCCTTATAATCCCGTATAATTTCTGTAATGCCGCTATCGTCGCCATCAAGAAAACGGCGGTAGCTACCGGCACCGTTATCCATTGACTTTGCTCCTTTCCGAAAGGTTATTTGTTTTCCTTTCACTTATTAGACGTAAAAAATGTAAAATACTCGCAGTTTTCTGCAAATAAATTTTATGTATAAAAATTCCCCTTGCCAATAAGACAAGGGGATGCTTTATTGTGATAAGATTATAAATTATGACTGCAACTCTTTTAACTCATCAAGTGTGTAAGATTCATTGCTAACAAGCTTCTCGTTTCCGTCAGCGTCATACTCATACTCAGAGATATAGAAAAGATCGCTGTCCTTATCATATGCCTGTGCAACCTTCTTTACAGCCACAAGGTCGTCACCGTTCCATCTATATGTCGTGGTAACATTATCTGTTGCGCTTATATGAATAAAGGATGAAAGAGTATCTTCACCGCTATCAACGCCTATGTTAGGTATCTCGGATAGCTTATCATTTTTAACAAATCTTTCTGTTGACTTGTTGTAAATGTAAAAGTCACAGTACAGAGTGCTTACTGCCGCATCGCCGTTTCTCATTACAGAGATGTCTGTATAGTCGTCAAAGTTAAAGTTTGCGGCACTTACCTTATCGTTAGTTAAGGTTTCGCCGTCCTCAACAGCTACATCTATTATCTGTATAAGTGATGCTGTGTCACCGATTACGCTATATACGCATACGCTGTTGTCAACTACGTTAAGTATCATCTGATCTCCGTCTGAGTTCCTTACCTCAGATTCCGGTAAATCAACAGTTGATGTCTTGTATGCTATATATGAGCTTACTGCGCTTTTAACAAATATATTGTCTTTGTTTGCTTTATCAATAGCTATCTTACCTATTTCATCAAGTCCGCTTTTTACAGTATAAATAAAGCAGGAGGTAGAATTAACCGTATCTATACTGTCAAATGAGGAGCTTATAGCGCTGTCTTTGCCAAATACAATACCTGTAATTTCACTTGCAAGTGCGTTTATCTCATCGGTAGGTACATCTGAGTTTATATCTCCTGATGCGTCTGAGTTGCCGTCAGAGGTATCTGTGTTGCCTGTAGATGTGCTTTCTGTTTGACTGTTTGTAGATGCAGTATCATTATCTTGCTTTTTACAACCTGTAATACAGCAAACCATCAAAACCGTAAGTAAAAAGCAAACAGCCTTTATAGTTTTTTTCATTTATATCTACTCCTTTATTTATATGGTTACAAGGCGATTACAATCGCCATGCTTGATTTGATAAGTTGATTATACAACATTTTACCCAAAATTCAACTTACAATAATGTAACAAACAAAGCTAATTTGTAAATATTTTTTACACTTTATTTTCTTTTGGCAGTATATCTGACGGATCTCCGATAAACCCTTTTTTAAGGTCTACAAGTACTGCGTCGTGCTTAGGTATGCGTTCTTCTTTGGGCGGTAAAGTCATATAATCATCAAACGCCATGTGCAGATATGTATCATATCCACAGGGGACAGGCATCTTTCTGCCCTCAAACTCCACATACTCCGCTCTGCTGAATGCCTGTGCAGGGTATTCGTTGACCATATACTGCCAACGTGTTACAAGCTCGGTTACTTTATCGCATTTATCAAAATCAAACCTTGTCATGCGCTTTTCTGCCAAACGCCAAACGCCGTATTTCCATGATTTAAACGGTACGACGGCAAGCATTATCTTACCCAATATATACGCCGCTCTGCCCTTGCTGGTGGGGGCTTCTCTTACATTATATATCTGATATATTAAAGCCCACATAATCTGTAGCTTACGCTTAATGCGAGAGCTTGGGCAACCGTCAAGCGGTATTATCTCAAGCCGTATTCCGTGATAGGTATTCAGGTCCTTCTGCCGTTCTTTAATAAATGTAGTTGTATTATCGTTGATTGCGGCGTGCATAAGCCGTGTGTAATGTTCCTTAGTAGTGCGTACATAGCTGTACTTTTCGGTATCTGCCTTTTCACTCCATAGCGTTTTAAGTCTTTCGTAATCCGGGCGTGGCATAAATACATCTACGTCGTCGTCCCACGGAACAAATCCTCCGCTACGTACGGCACCTATACAGCAACCGCCGCAAAGAAAAAATCTGAGTGAATTTTCATCACAGAATTGCTTAAAGTAATCGAGAATTTCAAGCCCCTTAAGCTGAATATCCCGAAGCAGTGTGTCACCCTCGTTCAAGGATTATCACTCCTTATCGACAGGAAATTTGCGAAATCTGAAAATACCCTTGATAAAGCCTAAGCCATAAGAAAGGTGCAGTATTATGTGTATCCAGAATAGCCTTAATCTATCGGAAAAATTATCGAGGCTTTTATTGCTGAGCGATACTATGGCATCAATAATAAGATAAACAGAGCATACCATGCCGTATATAATAGGTATAAGCTTGCCCACCGTGCCGCCTATAAACAAGGGGGATATTATAGACATTATCAGTCCTAAAATCAGAAATATCACAAAAATGCAGGGGATAAGATGAGATATCCTCGCAGGCTTGTGGTGCTTTCTTATTACTGCTACCTTCCACTCTCCGTACTCAAAGTATTGCTTAAAGAGTGAAACATAGTCGGACCGTGGGTAATATACGCTCTTTATCTCAGGGGTAATATATACCTTATAACCCTGCTCATTAAGTCTGAAGTTCAGGTCATCGTCCTCGCTTCTTGGTAGGTTAGGGTCATAATAATTAAGCTTTTCAAGAGTTTCTTTCTTAAATGCACCCAAAAATACCGTATCGGCATAGCCCTCAAAGTCAGCCTGATGAAATTTACCGCCGCCAAGCGCAAAGAATGAATGATATGCGGCGGCAACAGCACGCTGAACAGGTGTATTACCTTTGGCTATCATAGGACCGCCTACGTTTACGGCGTCAGTCTTCTCTAAGTATTCTATACACTTTGATATATAGTCGTTCGCATAAGTTGCGTGAGCGTCCATGCGGACTATATACTTACCGCAGGCCGCCCTCATTCCTATATTGAGTGCGTGCTGTACGGTACGCTTAGGATTGCTTAAAAGCTTAAAGATATTATGCTCCTTTATATACTCGTTTATAATACTTACCGTATTATCGTCTGAATTACCGTCAACAAGTATTATTTCAAGCGCACTTTTATCATAGTCTTGCTTCAGCAGAGAATCCATAAGCCCGACAATGTATTTTTCTTCATTTAATACAGGTATAACTACAGATACCTTAATGTTCTCAGCGTTCATAATTTTAAATTCCTTATACAGCTTAATGTAATAAAGTATAAACGACGTGTGCTGTTTGAGCCGTGCGGTGATATCCTCCGGTATCAGGCAGGCTCATTTATTGGTAAGCTTTTTTATATCATAAAATGCGTATATCGGGCAAATACTATCAGTGATAAGAGAAATATCGGAGGTGAATGTAATGCCTGATATTAAAAAGCCACAGAATGATGTTCATGTACACGAGAAAAAGTATTTCCCGGGTAAAGGCGGTAAGGACTTTATAGTAGATCCGCCAATGGAGCAGGAGATGCTCACGAATAAGGTTTTAAATGCAAATGCGTAATTTTAGTCTGACATTTGCACAATGCTGCGGTCGATACACTCGGCTACAGCATTGTATATATGGTGTTACATATAGTTTTGTCTTGATTTAGTCTGATATATCATCTGGGTGCGATAAAATCCTTAACACAGTAATGATACTTTGAACCTACTTTGATTTTGTACCATGTATATCCGTCGGCTGTTTTACTGTAACCCTTAACTACGGTTACGTCATAGCCTGCCGGAAGAGTACCTGTTACCGAGTAGCTTGTACCCGGACCGCTGCGGTAATTAACAAGTGTAGTTGTTTTATATGCAAGCAATACTTCTTCTGATGAAGACGATGAGGAGGATGAAGAAGATGAGTTCTCAAACTTCAAATAATCCTTAACGCAGTAATAGTATGCTGTGCCTATCTTTATCTTGTACCATGTATAACCGTTAGCCGACTTGCTGTAGCCGTCCACTACATTTACCGCTTTACTGGAGGTTATAGTACCCTTTACCGCATAAGATGTACCCGCACCACTGCGATAATTAAGCTCTGTAGTTGCATAGTATGTAGTCAGCTTCTCGGTAGTTGTCGTTGTGCCTGTGCTTGATGATGAGGTTGGTGCTGTCTTTGAAAGATAATCCTTAACACAATAATAGTAAGACGTGCCTATCTTTATCTTGTACCAAGTATAGCCGTTAGCCGATTTGCTGTAGCCGTCCACTACATTTACTGCCTTGCCTGATGCTAAAGTACCCTTTACCGCATAAGATGTTCCTGCGCCGCTGCGGTAGTTAAGATCCGCAGTCGCATAGTATTTTATCAGCTTCTCGGTAGAAGTACTGCTTGAAGATGTGGTAGTTGTCTTAGTCAGATAATCCTTAACACAGTAATAATATGCTGTGCCTATCTTTATCTTATACCATGTATAGCCGCTTGCCGACTTACTGTAGCCGTCTACAACATTTACCGTTTTGCCTGTTGACAGCGTACCTTTTATAGCATATGTAGTACCTGCACCACTGCGGTAATTAAGAGATGTAGTCGTTGTGTATTTCACTAATTTTTCAGTAGTAGTTGTTGTACCGCCCGATGAAGTACCGCCGGTTGTGCCGCCTGTGCTTGTAGAAGTTACTTTAGCAAGATAATCCTTAACACAGTAATAATATGTTGAACCTATCTTTATCTTATACCAAGTGTAACCGTTAGCGGACTTGCTGTAGCCCTTAACTACCTTTACCGCTTTGCCTGATGCCAACGTACCCTTAACCGAATATGTTGTGCCCGGACCGCTGCGGTAGTTAAGGTCAGTGGTTGTCTTATAGTCAAGAAGAGTTTCGGTTGTAGTCGTTGTTCCGGTATTGGTTGTACCTGATGTACTTGTGCTGAGATAATCCTTAGCGCAGTAGTAATAGCTTGAGTTTAATTTTATCTTATACCAGGTATAACCGTTGGCAGATTTGCTGTATCCGCTAACTACCTTAACAAGCTGTTTTGCCGGGAATGAACCCTTTATATCGTAAGAAGTACCCGGGCCGCTTCTATAGTTTACCGAGTCGGTAGTATAGTAATCAACAAGCTTTTCGTTAGCAGTTAGGTAGTTCTTAACACAGTAATAGTATGATGTACCTATCTTTATCTTATACCATGTGTAGCCGTCTGCCGACTTACTGTAGCCGTCTACAACATTTACCGTTTTACCTGTGGCGAGTGTACCCGCAACGCTGTATGATGTACCTGCACCCGTTCTGTAATTGACTGAATCGGTTGTCTTATATTCTATCAGATTTTCCTGACCTGCAGTTGTACCCGATACTACGGACGAGAATGATGAGTAAACTCTGGTGGAGTTCACAGTCTTATATGCCCTTACCTTGTAGTAATATGTAGTTGATAATTCAAGTCCCGTATTTGTATATGTTACGGTAGATGCCGATGTTATTCTCTTGAGCAATGAATATCCGCTTGATTTGGAAAGTGAGCGGTATATCTCGTAGCCTGTAACATCAGTACCCTTTTTCCATGTCAGCTTAAGCGCCGAATCACCCGACTGCGCAACTGAGCTTAATGTAGGATACGGCGGTACGGCCTTTACGGTGTATTTAGGTGATATTGCCGACCATGCCGTGTAACCGTCCATGTATCTGAAGGCACGTACAACAAACACATAAGAGTCACCGCAGGTAAGATTTTTTACCGTATATGATGTAGCTGTGGTCTGTGCTATCTTTGTGTATTTTTTTGTTTCGGTATTGTAAGTATAAAGTCTGTAGCCGTCTGCTTTTTCTGCGGCTGACCAGGATATCTTAACACTTGTATTCGATACGGCGGAGGAGGCGGTTATCTTAGGATTACCCAAATCCTTAACCGTTACGGTACACTTAGCCGATTTTGTAAAATTAGCATTTGTTGTTTTTACCGATATAGTGGCACTGCCGGCAGATACCGCAGTAACCTTACCGGAGGAGCTTACGGTTGCCACCGATTTATCAGATGAGCTCCATACATAACTGCCGTACTTAGCACCGCTTGGTGTAACCGACGCAGTAAGTGATAGTGTGTCGCCTGTATATATCGTGGAAGATGTCGGTGTTACAGATATTCCCGTAGGGTCGGATGAACCGTTTACGGTAACAAAATCAAATCCGCCGCCTAGTGTGGTTGCTATAACCAATGCACTGCCTGTGGATTTAGCCTTGACCGAGCCTTTGGCGGTAAGTGATATTGCGTCTGAATTGTTTGTTGTAAAATACGGCTTTTCCTTAGAGGTAGAGGGGCTTAGCGTATATGTAATGCTTTCTGCCTCTGCCGTACTTACCGACATAGAGCTTGTTATATCAAGATATGTAAAGCTTATGTAATAATCACCGGAATAGGTTGTGCCGTTGTATGTGAATTTGATTTTTGCCCAATATGGGTTATATAGAAATTGAAGCGGTGTAAGCGCACCCGGTGTGCTTGTATATGTGCGTGTTTTATCCACAATAGTTACTTTAGTACCCGCAGAAAGTCTCATTCCTGCAGAGGGATAGCTAACGTTAGGGCCTGTTCGTACATTAACGTTGTTCGAGTCTACCGTAGCAGTTTGCGGGTAAGAGGTGCTTTTAAGAGTAATGCCGCTTGTAAGGGATGTTACGGATTCATTCGGCATATTATTATATACAGGTATGTAGAATATCTTTTCGTTAGCCAGAAGACCAAGCTTTGAGTAAGCGTCGTATGTGTTTCTTGCCTGACTGGCCGCCGCCATAACGTTAGTCATGTATTGGTGTGTGTATTTTGGATATGTAGAGTTCGGTGAAACATTAAACCTTTGATAATACTCGGTGTCCTGACCCTCCGCTATATAATCCTCAGATATTATTTTGGCGCCGCCTACTATAGATTTTTCAGGGGTAGTCCACGGTCTGGAGTATGATGTGCCGCTGCTGGCGTAGGCAAGGCCGTTGGCTATAGGGTCAGTACCGTCATAAGCGCCGATGTTATAGAAATTATAGTAACCTACGTACTTTTTACCCGATGAAGATGTATAATTACCTGAAACACTGCCCGAACCGTCACTGCCTATTTCCGTCAATATCTTTGACGTAAGAAAGTAAGGGCTTACATTGGCACTTTTGGCCGCCGTCATAATCAGGTCAGAATAATATTTTGTGGTAGTCTGCTTTTTACCCGATGTATCAATATAAGATACTATGGTGCGGTACATAAACGAACCGCTGAGCATATTTTCAACACCTGTCTTAGAATGTGATTTTGCGTTATAAGACAGAGCCTCAAATTGGAAGATGTCCTTTTCATTCAAAAAGTTACGCGGATCCATAAAGTAGGCTACGGTATTAGGCGATGCGTGTACCCATCCGCCTGCGTCATAATATTTGTATACGCCTGAGTTGTAGTCCGCTGATGTCTGGCTTTTAAGCATATCGCAAGAGGTATCAAGCACAAGACTTTTACTGCCGGAGCTTTCGTTATTTACCGATGCGGTAAAGTCAAGCCCCGTATTCTGTGCATAAAACTTCCAGTCAGGATATTTGCTATGCAGCTTTTTTATTGCCGATTGATAGCTTGCCGGAAATTTACTGAGTTCTGTGAGGAAGCTGTCTTCTGAGCTGTCCGGGTCGGTGGGAGATGCGGTTCTGGTTGCCGCATATACTGCCTGTGGCACGGTAGATAATACTGTCAATATACATAATGCGATTACGATAAGGCGTCGTGTAGTTATTCTCATCTTTTTCATTAGGCATCCTCCTGATATTTTCGGTTTCATCATTTGTGTTTTATGTACTAATTATTTGTGATATAGTATAGTAATAATAATAACTTAATTGCTTTTTTTATTTACTGATTATTTTACAATTATAGCAAACTTTACACCTTAATTCAACATATTTTTTTGATTTCTAAAATTTGTTTACAAAATACAATTTATCGGTGTGATATCTCAGACAACACGTTGATTCATAAGCTTCGTAATAATAAAAATTACATAAAAAACGTATGAATTTAACTAAAAAGATAAAAAAATGAATTTTATGTTAAAAATTAATTAAATTAGGTATTGTATTTATTTGACTTTTGCTGTAAAATAAGTTCAATAAAGGCTTTAAGTTAAAAATTTAAGGTCTGCCCCTTGAATATTGGGCAAAATATTAATGTTAGGAGAATGTATATGTACCCAACACCAGCACCCGTTATCGGGCAAAATCCGTTTCAGAACAATATTATGACGGTTAAAAAGTTCTTTGCTAAACCAATCATCCTGATCTATGCTATTCTTTATACCGTTTCAGCTGCTATCAGTCTGTATGTTACCTACCAGACGTCTAAGTCATCTTTTGTAATAAGCGTCAACGGACAGCAATCTACAGAGATAACGTTGATAGTATCTGCAGTTATTTCACTTGTATTTTGTTTTGCACTTTTCTATATTTACATACGCAGTAAGAATCCTGATCCTGCGGTTTTGCCGAATGCAGGCTTCACTATTCTTCAGGTATTTGCTATCTTTATGGTTGTTATCTTCTCAATCTGTGTAGCAGTACTTGTATTCGCAGGCGTAATCATAGGATTTGTCGGTATAGGTGACTTGGGATTATATTGGGATGAAATAGTAAGCCAGATACCGCAATTCTCACAGTTTGACAGCTATATGATTAGCGCCGACAGCTTTGTTACCGCACTTACAATAGCTATCTTTGTTATTGCAGCAATTGTCGCTATAGTTCTTTCATACTATATTGCCGCACTTCGTTTTGTAGCGTCAGCTAAGAGCAATATGCGCAATCTAACAATGAGAGTAAAGGGATCAACATACTTCGGTGTTCTTACCCTTATTGTTGCTATATTCAGCACATTGGGATTATTACTTACGATAGGCGGTTCAAGCCTTATGAGGGCGTCAACGTCCTCTATGTCATCAATGTATGATATGGATTCATTAATGGGTAGCGGTTCATCTGCCCTAAACACTGTTGTTTCTGTTTTAGGCGTAGTAAACAGCTACATTTTAGCAATTATAGCACTTTCATACAGCGGATATATAAAGCGTAACGCAGGTACAGCTTATGCAGTACCGGCAGTAGCCGCTGTTCCGTTTGTTCCGATGGCCGCAGGTCAATATGCTAATCCGTATGCAGCACCTACCGCACCTATGGCAGTACCCGGAGCACCGGCCGCACCTGTAGCAACACCTACAGCACCTACAGCGACACCGGTAGCACCTGCAGCAACACCTACAGCTCCTACAGCGACACCGGTAGCACCTGCAGCGACACCGGCAGCACCTGTAGCGACACCGGCAGCACCTGTAGTAGAAACACCTGCACCTGCTGAAGCTCCTGCACCTACATCTGCTGAAGCCCCTGCACCTACAGCCGAAGCCGAAAGCGCAGAACCTGCAAAGGAGAGCTACGGCTATACACAAGAGCCATATATGCCACAGACAACATATTGTCCGAACTGCGGTTCACCTATTGAGGCAGGCTCAAGCTTCTGCATTAACTGCGGAACAAGAATTTGATATTTAGACTGAATAAATAAAGAAAAATATCCCCGATAAAGTTAGTTCAGACTGCTTTATCGGGGATTTTGAATATACGAAAAAACAGAAACACCCTCCAAAGAGAGTGCTTCCGTTGTGGATTTATTATGACTTTACATGAGAAAAGACCTCAATGCAAAGATCATAAGCTATATAAAATAGCCATAGCCTATGCGGCTTAAATAAAGATTGCAATATAAGGTCTTTGGTTAGTCGTTTTGGATTTTAAATTAAACATATGCAGCTGTGATCAATTGTGTATATATGCAATTCTAATATTAGATTTATGTAGAATAATATGTACAAGGTAATGCCGAATTAACTATAATATAACGTTACCATAATCTGACATAATTTTCAAGTGATTTTTATTTTTTTGTTAAATTTATTTTTTGCTTGAATATTTTCTGCAATATTTATGGATTTCAGAAAAATTCGCTGAACTTATCCTTTAAAAAAGCCCTATACAAAGTATCATCTACGTAGCTGTTATATTCCTCAAGAATGGTGTTCTTTATCCATTCCAACATTTTCGGAGAATTGTTTTTGTAGGAATTAAGTTTTATTTTGCCCTCTTTTTGAGCAGTTAAAAGTGCCTGATAAGCATCGGGTATAAATTCACAGCTTACAGTGTCTATAGGCTTTTCGCTGACAAACGCAAAGGGAATATCGCTTTGCGGCACCGTACTTTGAGTATCGTGTACGGTATATATATATCCGCTTATGCCGGAGTATGTTTGCCGAGTAGCGTCGGGGTAGTATTCATCAAGCTGTAGAATACCGTTTTTATCAAAACCGTAGCTTGCCCATTTACGTATAGGCGAGTTTGACGTAATGCCGTTTTTTCTGGCAAAAAGCTCAACGGCATTAGAAAGATACACAAGTACGTTTTCACGCTTTGATGAAAGATAAATAAGCGGCTTTCTGTGATTGGAAATATGCGGTACAAGTGTTTTTATATTCGGTGTTTGAGAAGCATGATACAACAAAAGGGTTTCCCTCCTATAAAGCAATATTATGCTTTTGCTCTTTCAGCATATATATCCGCAATTACTTCCCGCTCGTCAAAGTGATACTTTACGCCCTTAATTTCCTGATAATCCTCATGGCCCTTACCGGCAAGCACAATAATATCTCTGCTTTGTGCGTTATCGATGCAATATTTTATAGCCTCACGTCTGTCCGGAATAACTATATACTTGCCGCTTGTTTTCTTCATGCCTACAAGTATATCATCAATAATATCGTTGACCTCCTCAAAGCGTGAGTTATCGGCAGTGATTACGGAGAGATCAGAGAGTCTGCCTGAGGTTTCGCCCATCTCATAACGGCGTACCTTCGGGCGGTTTCCTCCTGCGCCGAACATGGTTATAAGTCTGCCGGGATTATATGAGCGCAGGGTAGTAAGCACATTTTCCATGCTTAAGGCATTATGCGCATAGTCTATAAGAAGTATATAATCGCCGTCTGTCTGTACCGGCTCTACTCTGCCCTTAACGGTTGCATTGCGCAGACCCTCATACATTGTTTTGTTGTCTATGCCGAAGTGCGAGCAAACGGCTATGGCGGCTATTGCGTTATAAACGCTGAATCTGCCGGGAATGGCAACGTCAAAAGGAATATCCGTCTTACCCTTTGTATCAAAGTGAACACCAAGGAAATTGCCGTTAAAAATAAGCTCGTCGTTAAGCGCAATAAAGTCGGCCTTTTCGCTAAATCCGAAGGTTTCGATATTGCAGGTGCTTTGTGCTATTATATTCTCATACTTCTCATCGTCGATGTTGATTATTCCCGTTTTACACTGTCTGAACAGCATACACTTGCAGTCGAAGTACTCTTCCATAGATGCGTGTTCGCTGTCGCCTATATGGTCATGTGAAAAGTTTGTAAATACACCGTAGTCAAAGTCGATGCAATCTGTTCTGTGCCACTTTAAACCAAGCGAAGACGCTTCTGTAACAAAGACGGTACAGCCGTAGTCAACCATGTCACGCATGGCCTGCTGTATCTCGTATGATTCCGGGGTGGTATTATTTGTTTTTATATACTTATCGCCGTACATTATGCCGAGCGTACCTATAAGACCGGTTTTTATGCCTGCATATTCCAGCATAGCACGTATCATACAGGCGGTGGTCGTTTTACCCTTAGTACCTGTTACCGCTATCGTGGTCATATGCTCTGCCGGATATCCAAAAAATGCGGCTGACATATATGCCAGTGCCTTGCGTGTGTCGGTTACTTTTACCGCAGTAATTCCTGACGGTATCTTTATATCATCACTTATTACGACTGCCGCAGCACCTTTTTCTATAGCTTGCTGTGCATAGTTGTGACCGTCTGAATTAAAGCCCTTAAGACAGACAAAAACATCGCCTTTGCCTACTTTGCGAGAGTCATAGATAAGGTTATTAATATCAATATTTTCATCGCCGTTTACTACGGTATAGTCCAGTTTCTCTAAAAGTTCGGATAATTTCATGCAATATCTCTCCATTATTAAAATGCTTAACTGTTATTTTACTACTAAAAATTAAAAAACACAATAGATTAGAAATTATTTTAATAAAATTGTATTGATTTATATTTTAACTTATTGTACAATTAACTTGAATAATTTTACATTGGACAATTATGCCTATATAGACGATTGTATGTAAAGTGGGAGCGTATGATGAACTGTACACAGCGTATATCTGAAACACAAAACGGAAAATATGACGGAATACTCATGAAGCTATACGGAAAAGAGGCGCTTGATGAGCAAAGAGAAAGATATATTTCTGCTATACAAAGATATTCTGAGTTTTATGATGACGAAGATATATGTCTGTTTTCAGCACCGGGACGTACTGAGCTATGCGGAAATCATACGGATCATAACGGCGGCCTTGTAATAGCAGGCTCGCTTTCGCTTGATATACTTGCGGTCGGCAGTAAAAGCGACTCTATAACGGTTATATCAGAGGGATACAGATCTATAAAACTAAGCATTGCGGATACTGAACCCGTTAAAAGCGAAAACGGCAATCCGCAGGCATTGATAAAGGGGATACTCCACTATTTCCGTGAAAACGGATATAACATAGGTGGATTTAAATTATACATGACATCAGATGTGCTTAAAGGCTCGGGCATGAGTTCATCTGCGGCGTTTGAGATATTGATTTGTACTGTATTAAATCATTTCTATAACAATGCGCAGATAACACCTTTACAGATGTCTGTAATATCTCAAAAAACAGAGAATGTATATTTCGGCAAGCCATGCGGTCTTATGGATCAGCTTGCGTGTTCCTACGGCGGTATAATCTGCATGGACTTTTCAAGTATCGTGCCGCATATCGTAAGGCTTTCAGAAAAGGTTTTAAGCGATAACTGTGATATCTGTGTGCTTGATACGGGAGCAAGTCACGCAAGCCTGACGGAGGAATATGCCTCTGTACCTGATGATATGCGTCAGGTGGCAGGCGTTTACGGTAAAAGCAGGCTTATAGATGTAGACCGTAAGGATATAATGAACGATATGCCACAGCTTATGCACACGGTAAGTCACCGTGCTATCATGCGTGCAGTGCATTTTTATAGCGAAAATGACAGAGTGAGAGATATGCTCATAAGCCTTGAAAACGGCGACATTAACGGTGTGTACAAGTCGGTAAACGGGTCGGGAAGCTCATCGTTTGAATATCTGCAAAATGTATATGTGGCAGATGATATTTATCACAGAGAGCTTGCGCTTGCGCTTATGCTTGCACGTGAATTTATAGGTGACGGCGGAGCGTGTAGAGTGCATGGCGGAGGCTTTGCAGGCACAACGCTTAACTTGGTGTCAAAAGAGAGATCGTATGATTTCTGCAAATATATGAACCGCATTTTCGGCAATAACAGATGCCGTGTGCTTAGGATAAGAGAATACGGAGGTGTATGTATTGAGTAAAAAATCAGTTATTACTCCCATTTATACCAAATGGGGAGAACAACTTGACAGGAACTCTCCGCTGAGTGAGTATCCACGCCCACAGCTTGAGCGTAAAAGCTATATGAATTTAAACGGTGTGTGGAGCTACTGTATAACAGAGAGTGACAGCTTTCCGACAGCATATGAGGGAGAGATAGTCGTACCTTTTTCACCTGAATCGCTACTATCGGGCGTGGGCAAACAGCTTTTACCGCATCAATACCTGTGGTACAGGCGTGTAGTACATATTGACGAAGCGTTTTTATCGGCACATACACTGCTTAATTTCGGAGCGGTCGATCAGGTGGCTACAGTATATGTAAACGGCGAGCAGGTGGGATATCATGAGGGCGGATATACTCCTTTCTCATGTGATTGCACTAATGTACTGCGTGTGGGAGATAATGAAATCTGCGTTATGGTACGTGATTTTTCAAATACCTCGGAATATGCTTACGCCAAGCAAACACTAAGCAGGGGCGGTATATGGTACACGGCGCAAAGCGGTATATGGCAGACCGTCTGGATGGAAAGCGTACCGGATGTTTATGTGCAAAAGCTTAAGATAACACCTATGTTTGACGAACATAGCGTTAGGCTTGAAGTTACTACCAATAAGCCGTTTAAAGAAGCGGATGTCCTGATTAAGGATAAGGGCGAAACCGTAGCATATACAAAGCTTGAAAAGGATTCTGCCGTTATAATAGATTTAGGTGATAAGTTTATCCCTTGGGATACGGAAAATCCGCATCTATATGATATAGAATTGACCGTAGACGAGGATAAGATATTCAGTTACTTCGGTATGAGAAAATTCTCTACCGCTACGTATAAGGGCTTTAATGTGCTTGCGCTCAATAATAAACCGATATTCCATACGGGATTGCTTGACCAAGGATATTGGAGCGACGGTATGCTCACACCGCCGAGCGATGAGGCAATGATATATGATATTAAGACCATGAAAGAATACGGCTTTAATATGCTACGTAAGCATATTAAGATAGAGCCGCTGCGCTGGTATTATCACTGTGACAGACTTGGTATGCTTGTGTGGCAGGATATGGTCAGCGGCGGAGAAAAGTATAATCCGCTTGTTATACAGGTTATGCCGTATATAGGCGTAATGCTCAAGGATAAGCATTACGGCAGATTTGGCAGAAAGAACGCTTCCGGCAGAGAAAGGTTCATAGGGGACTGCGTAGAGTGCATAGACCTGCTTTATAACTGTGTTTCACTTGCCGTATGGGTTCCGTTTAATGAGGGTTGGGGACAGTTTGACGCTGAGAAAATCTATAAGATGTTCAAGCAGGCAGACCCCACACGGCTTACGGACCATGCAAGCGGTTGGCATGACCAGAAGTGCGGCGACTTTAACAGTAAGCACGTGTACTATAAGAAGGTCAGATTAAAATCGGACAAGCGAGTGCTTGCACTCAGCGAATTTGGCGGCTACAGTATGCCATGTGAGGGTAATATGGCAAGCAATGTCAGATTCGGGTATAAAATATTCAATACCAAAGATGAATTTATGAAGGCATACAAAACGCTGTATGAAAAAGAGGTTATTCCATTTGTTAAAAAGAAGGGACTGTCCGCCTCGGTTTATACACAGGTAAGCGATGTTGAGGATGAGATCAACGGATTACTTACCTATGACAGACGTGTTGTAAAGCCCGATAAGGACATTCTTGTAGAGATAAATCAAAAGCTGAAGGACAGCTTTAATAATTAACGGAGGGATCAGTATGAGAAGCTTATTTAAGAAAAGTCTGGTTATGGTGTTGGCATTTGCCATGCTAATAACAAGTGCCGTAATGCCTGCATCTGCAATAGTGCCGGGCGCAATTGTAGAAGAGTGCAACGGTGAGTACAGATATATTTCTGCAGCGGATTGTGAGCTTGATGAAAAGTATGACGGTTTGTATGAGGCAGAGGATATTGCCATTGTTGACTATCTGTCTAAGGATGAGGACAATGTAGCTTATACGGATGATGTGACCATACCTGAGCAGTTATTCGGTCAGCGTGTTGTTGCGCTTATGTCTTATCCGGAGGAAGATGCCTACGCTTTGGCAAATGTTAAAGGCATAGTTCTTCTTAGATTGCCTACATATCTTATGTACATTGAAGAGGGCGCACTCTGTGAGGGGATTGAGAGGATAGAAGTTTCTGAAGATAACAACTACTTTATTGTTGAGAACGGTTTGCTCTTATCAGCAGATAAGAGTATACTGTATTATGCTACTGCAGAGGCCGGCGAAGAGGTTGTTATACCACAGAGCGTTAAGAAGATTGCCGCAAAAGCATTTAAGGGTTCAAAAGTTATCACCGTTAAGCTTCCAAGAGGCTTAGAGGAGATAGGCGACAGCGCATTTGAAAACTGCACAAGTCTTAAATATATAGCTATCCCTGATTCAGTAGAAACTGTAGGTTCAAGAGCATTTTACGGCTCAGGTGTATCACAGGTATTTATCCCTGCACATATTGTGCCTGCTGTTGACTTTATTGATGTAACAAACAGAATAGATCTATATTCTTTCGGTGATATTAATACAGCAAACAACAATATCTATGAGTTCTATGCTAAATATGCTACAGGTGCGGGTAGCCAGACATTATATAAGAATTTGTACGAAGAAACATTCACTGAAGAAAATTTTACCTATATTATTAAAAACGATATGACAGTACAGGTTACAGGATATGTAAACACGGAAGATGAACATATAAGCGTGTATATTCCCAGTTATTTTCACACCATAGATGTTTCATCAGTTGCTGAAAATGCGTTCTATACAAATGATAGAATAGACAGTATTGACATATGGGATTCTGAGTTTTTACGTTCAGATAACGGCATATTATTTAATGCCGATATGACAAAGCTTATATCTTATCCTGCAGGAAAGACCGATAAAAGCTATATAGTACCGTCAAGCGTGCTTAAATTCGGAGATTATGCTTTTGCAGGCAATAAAAATCTTGCGGCATTGATAATACCTAAGCACCTTTCAGCCATAAAGGCAACTGCTTTTAAAAATTGCAGTGATGCTCTTACAATCACTATAATTCCGGATGCCGTTACAAACGTAAAGACATCTGCTGTTTCATTTGATAAGATAAAGATTACGTGGGATAGAGTATTCAACGCAGACGGATACAGAATTTATAAATATAACGAATCAGAGTATGAGTATAAGCTTATTAATACAGTTTACGGAGATACGAACACTTCTTATACCGATACCTTCGGTATAGCTTTAGGCAGCTCTTATATATATGCGGTTGAAGCATATAAAGAAACAGGATACGGTTTAGTTACAGCCGACAGCGGTTATGATGAAGAGGGTGTTATCGGTTCGTCCGCACTTAATATACCTAAGATAAGCAGTATTTCATCACCTGCATATAATAAAATTACACTTACTTGGAACGTAATCGACGGTGCCGAGCAGGGCTATGTTATCTATAGAACAACAAAAAGCAACGGTACAGGCTGGAAGAAGATAGGAACAACAAGCAATATTAATGCAACAACCTATACAGACAGTACCGTTACCTGCGGCAGCAAATACTATTATACCGTACGTGCCGTAAGAGGTACGATAATGAGCGGCTATGATAAGATAGGTAAGAGCTGCACAGCAACGCTTTCAACACCTAAGCTTACATCAGCAACGGCATCTGCATACAACGCAGTTACGGTTAAGTGGGGTAAGGTGTCAGGCGCAACAGGATATTATGTTTACCGTTCCACTAAGTCAACATCGGGCTGGACTAAGGTAGCAACCATAAAGAGCGGTTCAACCGTATCTTATAAGGATACAGGACTTACTTGCGGTAAGAAGTATTACTACACCGTTATGGCATACAGAACAGTAAGCGGTAAGACATTTAAGAGTAAATATACTACCCCCGGAATAGAGGGTATTCCTCTTACAACAGCACCGGCGCTTAAGTCGGCCAAATCAGCTTCTTATAATTCAATAAAGCTTACATGGGGTGCTGTTTCGGGTGCGTCCGGCTACAGGATTTATAGGAGAGTAAACGGTACAAGCAAGTGGACAACGGTAGCTACGGTAGGCAGCAGTGTAACAACATATACCGATAAGAGTCTTACCTGCGGTACTAAGTATGATTATACAGTACGTGCATACAGAAAGGTAAGCGGTTCTACAGTATGGGGATTATACAATACAACAGGCATAAGTGTAACGCCTGTACCTGCAACACCTGCTATATCAAGCGCTAAGGTAATTGCGCTTAATAAGATAAAGCTTACATGGAATAAGATATCAGGCGCAAGCGGATACTATGTATATCGCTCAACAAAGTCATCATCGGGATTTGAGCTTATCGGAACCGTAACAAGCGGTTCAACCGTAACATTTACCGATACAGAGGCTCAGTATAACGTAAAGTATTACTATACAGTACGTGCATATAGAACAGTAAACGGTACAAACGTTAAGGGTTCATATAAAACACCGGGTACAATGTGCGCTATGATATATTGATAAACTGAATACTAAGTAGCATAATTAAACAATTAATAAATCTCCCGCATTATACCTTTTGGTATAGCTGTGGGAGATTTTTTGCGGCTATAAGTAAGGTGTAGTCTGTTTTCTTATAGCCGTAATGAGAAAATTATAGGTGGCAAACACACATTGTATAATGTTATAAAGCAGACCACCCCTGTTTAAAGAGTGGCCTTAATAAATTAAGTTTTATTATTCAATCTGTGTAAAATATGCGGTTGTCTCAGAAACCGCTACTAATTCGTACTTTTCAGGGTGTGAAGCAAGATAATTATATAAAGGTCTTCCCGAATCAATTAAGAATGCGTCAAAACCGTACTTATCAATTACATACTCAGCTATATCATTACTGTTACCCTCACTGTCAACTGTGTCGGGCTGATGTTCTCCGCATCTGTTTAACATAAGCAGTGCAATGCCATCCTGTATAGGTACGCCTGAATATACATCTGCACGACTGTCGAAAAAGACAGGTAAGTCATTATAAATAAGAGTTTCTCCGTAGTTATAGTCGTTAAAGATATGTGACGGGTTATCCTCTTTAATAATATCTATAAAGCTATCATCTACAGCTTTACTGATAAGGGTGTCTTCCTTATAAAGAGTTGCATAATTTCCAAACCCAAAGATTATCAGAAAACCTAATAGTATGTATAAGGCAATCAAAAACAGTTTACTGGTTTTGGTGAGTGCACTACACTTATTATTCTCTAATGGATAATCAAATGCAAAAACTGATGTAGCTATTATAAAGAATGTAATAAATCTGGTGCTTCGGAAGAATAAAAACAAGAAGAACAGTGTTATTATAGCGTCGGTAAGCCTTATTTTGCGGTTACTGAGTATCATATTAGCTATTACACAAAATGCAGGAAGGAAGAAGCATATAACTTGACTCATTTCTTTTGCATCAGGCGATGCCCATTCTATTATTATAGACCACATAAATGTATCCTGTACATTTTGGAACGGATATGCAAGCATATGTACACCATATGGATTTATACACAGTCCGCCTATGGTAAGTACGGTAATAATAGATAACGTTTTTATTTGTTTTTTTGAAAGTCGGGTTGCCTGAAGCTTGTAGTAGTCAAAATTAAATAAGCCGCAGATGAGGACTATAATGCAAAGTATGTATGATAGATTAGATGAACCGCCGTGCAGGTTTGCCCAAAGTATTGCTATGATAGGTATTAAGTAAATAGAACGTGTATTTTCTTGATTAATGAACCGGTATAGGATATATACCTCTGCGCCTAAAAGTACAAAGCTGAATATTTGTGGTCTGCCATAAACGTATATGCCCAAAAGCGCACTAAGAATTATCATATATATAATTCCAAATATAATAGAATTATCCAGTATTCTGTTGCGGTTATGCCAATATATTGCTGAAAATATACCCAATGCAATCAGCAATGAAAATATAAACATACCTAAGCTGCCAAATAAGTGAGTTATCACATAAAATATGATATCCGAAAGCCATTCATGTGCCGTAAACGGCATTCCATTTGCGCTTGCATACCATGAGAATATATCTACTTTGGGAATTTCATGATTATTACATATCCATTCACCGACTTTAACGTGCCACCAGTAATCATTGCCGGATATACCGGATTGGAACGATAGAAAAATTACTGTTATACATGATGTAAATATAAGTGCCTGCAAGTACTTCTTTGTCGATTTGTCCATTTACATTACTTCCTTTTTATTTAAAAAACCGAATTGTTTATATATTACTCCTTAGTATAGACTGAATATTTTATAGATAATATACTGATCAAAACGCTGAGTATAACCGTGAGCAATCGCATAGATGTCAGGTTTTTACCAAAAATAAATATAAAGCAGCTGTTAGAAAGCCGGAGAAAGGAGTGGCGACCATGTTAAATTCCTTATATGGAACAAGCCCGTTTGATATATTCAAACCATAGCTAAAATTCCAGATTTCGTCTAAAACTCTGAGATGACGTGAGAAAATCAGAAGTGAAAAAATCATTAACAAAAAAATAACATAAAACGTGTTTACAAAAAACGGTTTTTGTGCTATCTTTTTAACAAGACTTCGCATAAATGCTTGTACTCCCTTCTAAGGTAATATCAGTCATTTACCTGCACGGTAACTACGCAGAGTATATTTTACTTTATTATAATATATAGCTTATAAAATTGCAAGACTATTGACGATTTACCCATACTGAAAAAGTGAAAAGGAAAGGATAGTTTTCTATATGAAAAAACCGTTATTAAGGATGATTTCCGCATTGATATGCGCCGGGATAAGTTTTGGCAGTGTCGTATATATGACAGGGTGTTCAGATGACCCATTGGTTATTGATATGCCTGCATTTATAGACGACGAGATGCCTGATTATGAAAATATGGATATAGATTACGGACTGACGGATACCGTGAAGGACGGCGCAATACTACACGCATGGTCATGGTCGTTTAATACCATAAAGGAAAGTATGGCAATGATAGCCGCAGCGGGATTTTCATCCGTACAGACTTCACCGATAAACGAATGCTACGTTAATGAATCCGGCGGAATGGAGCTTTACGGTGACGGTAAATGGTATTATCATTATCAGCCTACAGATTGGGTAATAGGCAATTATCAGCTTGGAACACGTGATGAATTTAAGGCTATGTGTGACGAAGCCGACAAATTCGGAATTAAGGTAATAGTAGACGTTGTACCTAACCATACCACACCTACACTTTCTCAGGTATCTCAAAATCTTTATAATGCCGTAGGCGGAGAGGACAAGCTTTACCATGAGAACGGTATGGTAGATATCAAAAACTGGAGCGACAGATTGCAGTGTACATCATTTTCAATGGGCGGTTTGCCGGATGTTAATACAGAGAATCCGCTGTTTCAGGATTACTTCATTAATTTTATAAATGACTGTATAGCCTGCGGTGCAGACGGTTTCAGATATGATACCGCAAAACACATCGCTCTCAGTGATGACCCTAAGGCCGACAGCAGCCTTGAAAATAACTTCTGGAAGCGACTGACTACAGAGATAACAAACGCCGACGGTATATTTAACTACGGCGAGGTATTGCAAGGCGATAACGATCGTATTGCAGATTATATCAAAGAGATAGGGGCGGCAACAGCCAGCGATTACGGCAAAAAGATACGTACCGCCGTAAAGAGCGGCAGTATATCGGCCGATTCACTCGGTGACTACGGTGCGGGCGGTAGCAGTGACCTGGTAACATGGGTAGAGTCACACGATAACTATATTAATGATGACACATATGTAAACAGCGAAGAATCAGTTATACTCGGATGGGCGTTGATATGCGCAAGAAAGGGTACAACACCTTTATTCTTTGACAGACCTTACGGAAATACCACAAGCAACAAATGGGGCACTATCAACCTTACGGGTACGGCAGGCAGCGACTTTTACTTTGACCGCTCGGTAGTGTACGTAAACAGATTCAGAAATGCCCTTGTAGGTGTAGACGAAAAGCTTTCAAATCCAAATGACGATACCTCCGTCGTTATGATTGAGAGGGGCAACAAGGGCGCAGTACTTGTAAATTTAAGTAATGACGATAAAAGCATAAATACAGCATCAAGCCTACCTGACGGTCAGTATCTCGATTATGTAAACGGAAATCTGTTTGAGGTATTGTCAGGAAAGATACAGGGTACTGTTTCAGCTCGAAGTGTAGCGGTCATTACAGTATCAGGACTGCTTGACACAGAGGATATTCAAAGAGCGTATTTTAAGGATTATAAAAGAAGCTATGACGGTAATGTAGAATATGCTGAGATAGTGCTTGAAAATGTATTTTCGGCATATTACTCGGTAAACGGTTCTGAATTTACACCGTGCAATGACGGAGAAACCTTGGTTATAGGTAATGATGCAGACGAAAACGGCAGGACGGAGGTTACTTTTATTACGTATAATTATTCAGGATTGAAGTATACAATGACGTATCCGTTTATAGGAAAACAAAAAATTAAAGTGAATGACGTTATATACTACACCGTTCCGGAGGATTGGAACGATACGGTATATGCTTATGTATATGCCGAAGAGGGCGGAAAGGTAACCGAAAATAAGTCTTGGCCGGGAGAGCCTATGCAGTCTGTCGGCACGGATGACGAAACAAAGGACAGGCTGTATTCTTATACGTTTAATGAAGAATGGAGCAGTGCGCTGGTTATCTTTACAGACGGTGAAAGTCAGATTCCGGCGGCTATGGATCCCGGTTTTACGGTTATAGCGGGTAAAAAATACGGTGCAAAAGGAGAGTAAAAGATGAAAAAAATTTTATCATTAATTTTATGTGTAATGCTTGTTTTATCTGTTACATCATGCGATGATAGTGACGGCAATACGGATAGCGGAGACGGTACAGCAACGGGTACAAATGCACCTATAGTAACGGTAGGTAATCTGCAAAAGGCATTTTCCGATGCGTTTACGGAGGCATACGGTGATTTTGATACTATACCCACATATGACATGACGTATTTTAATAATGTATTGGGCGATAATTATAACATAGTTTATAATGTGTCACATGAGTCAGACCCACCTGTTGAGGATGAGTATGATGTATCCTCCTACTATATAGGGATAAACAGAGTAGGCGAGGATTACTGCTTTGAGATGATATATGCGCAGGCTATAGAATTTATCAAATGCGGTGACGGATACGCTTACTTTATAAGCCCAGAGGGTTTAGGTTGGCAGCATGATGATACCATACGCACCAGCAGAGAGCATTTAAAGCGTATATATAACGGTCTTGCCTATGAAATAATGGCACCGTATAACAGCATGGTTTCGCAGATTCAACGCAAATATACCACTGATACATACTGTGACAGAGAATGTGTGCTTTATTTAGGTGAAAGCACACAAGAATACGATGGCGTAACATATAAATACAATGGAGAATATTATATAGACGAGAGTACGGGACTATGCCTATTCTGTATATATACTATAAGTACCGATGAATGGTCGTCAACGACTACAATTAAATGCGACAGCATAAGCATAGGCGATGCAAGGCTTGATTATGAGCCAAGTCCGTATGAGTATATGTAAGCTGAAGGTTTACGCATGTACATAAATATTGTCTGTCAAACGGTCGATTATTTTAATATAGGCTAAGGAAATTTTTAATGGGTAAATTTATAATTAAAGAGGATGCACAGACTTATATACCGTACCTTAAGGCGGCTAACGGCGGAACAATAGCCACAGGCAAAAGATATATGTCGAAGTCAGCCTGTCTAAAGGGAATAAACAGTGTTATTCAGAATGCCGCCAATGCAGGTATCGCAGATTTCAGCGAACAAAATGCTATTAAAATGGTTACTAATCCCAAGTTTGAAGTGCGTTTAAACGATGAAGAAAGGTATGTATTTATACTGAAAGCAAAAAACGGTGAAACGGTATTATACGGCGGAGAATACAAGTCGCACTTAGGGTGCTTAAAGGGTATAGAAAGCGTGCGGAAAAATTGTTCTTCACAACCCGAAGTAGTTTACGCACATTCTTCAGATGACGAATAGGTTGCATAATAACTCATAAATTATGCAAAAGAGATACAAGGTCGTAGCGATGATGTTGCAGACCCCGATTAATATATAGGCATAGATTAATCAGTGGGGGAGTGTAGGTATGAAAAAATCATCGTCTGCGGCCTTTTTTCTGCTTATAATAGCAGTAATCACAGTAATTTCAATATCATACATTAAATCAAATAAATCAGATAATGATAGCGATAATGATGCCGAAAGATCAAAAATAACAAACAATAGCATTTATGAAAAGTTGATTGCGGTTCCCACATTATCGCAGTTTCCTAATTTGCCTACAGGATGTGAGGCGACGAGTGCGGCTATGGTCATGCAGTATTACGGTAAGGATATTACGCCTGAGCAATTTGCTGACAGTTGGCTTGAGTGCAGTAATGACTTTTATTATTATGAAGGAGAGTTGTTCGGTCCTGACCCGAATAGGGTATTTGCAGGAGATCCCTTTTCTGAAAATTCATACGGTTGTTATGCAGATGTTATAGTAAATGCCATAAACGTAAATTCGGACAGGCTGACCGCAGAAAAGATACCTGACAGCACGTTAGATTTATTGTGTGAAGAGTACATAGATAACAATATTCCTTTGCTTATTTGGGCTACAACAAGCATGAAGAAATCAAGGGACGGCACGGTCTGGAATCTGGAGGACGGCGAAACGGTCAGATGGATATCGGGAGAGCATTGCTTTGTTCTGGTGGGATACAGCAAGGATTATTATTTCTTTAATGACCCGCAGTCGGGCAGTATAGTTGCCTATCAAAAGTATGTTGCAGAGCAGCGGTTTATTGAGCTTGGGTCGCAGGCAGTCTGTATAAAAATTCGGTAAAGAATATGCAAAAGAAAGAGAGGTCAAGGCCTCTCTTTTTTGTTACGTAAATTTGTATAAAAAATTTTTTTGGATTATATTTGTTATATATAGATGCGAAGAAATTTTAGATTAATGAGATATATATATAACTATTGCACAAAACAGCGGTCAAAAAATTTACAATTTTTTAAAAATAGACTTTGTTGATATAAATTATATACAAAAAAGGGTATTTTTTTCTATATGTATGTAAAAAAATCGAAAAAGATATTGACTAATACATCCTTTATAGGGTATAATAGGATATAATTAAAAGGGATAAAGGGGAAACTATGATTTTACAGTATTTCCCATGAAATTTTGATTTTTAAGCGAGGAGTAATTTGACATGATTCGTATAAAGCTTGCAATTTTGGAAAATGATACAAACTATCTTAACCGTATAGTTTCTGTATTTAACAGCAGATTTACTGATAAGCTGGAGGTTTTCACTTTTACCGATAAGGAAGCGGCGCTAAGTTCACTTGCAGATAACAGAATCAACGTGTTTCTTTCAACTGAGCAAATCCAGATTAACGTAAAGGAAATTCCGGATAGATGTGCATTTGCTTATTTAAGCGAATCAAATTCAATAGACAGCATTTACGGCGAATTTGCACTCGGTAAATATCAAAAGGCAGAGCTTATTTACAAGAGTATTCTGAACCTGTTCTCAGATAAATCGTCTGAGGTTATCGGTTACAAGGTAAATGATACCGATGCAGCCAAAATAATAGCATTTGCGTCATGCAGCGGTGGCGTAGGCAGTTCAACCGTAGCTGCATCATGTGCATTAAACTTCGCAATGAAGGGTTATAAAACTCTGTACATAAATCTTGAGCAATTAGGTAACGCAAGCGTATTTTTCCATGGAGAAGGACAAGCCGATTTTGGTGATGTTATCTACGCAATTAAGAGCAAAAAGTCAAATTTAAGCCTCAAAATAGAAAGTACAATGAAGATGGACAACAGAGGAGTTTACTTCTTTGATTCATGTAAAATGGCACTTGATAACATGGAGATAAACAAGGATGATGTAGAGCGTCTTATGAGAGAACTCAGAACAAGCTCGTTTGAGTATGTTATAGTTGACTGTGACTTCTCGCTCAACGGTTTACCTAAGGATATATTTGAGAGCGTTACATCGGTAATTCTTATTTCAGACGGTTCTAAGGTATCTAACGATAAGCTTCAGAGAAGTCTTGCATCAATGGAGGTACTTGATAAGCAAAAGGCAATTAAATACTTACCTAAGGTTGCTCTTATGTACAACCGCTTCAGCAACAGAACAAGTACTCAGATTGAAAACCTTAACTTCAATATGCTTGGTGGTATACAGCGGTTTGAGGGCGCACAGATCGATCAAATTATGCAGCAGATAAGTACTATGCCGATATTCGATAAGCTGCTTTGATATATACTTATAAGGCTAACGGAAAGGGTGGATTTAAGTGCTTGATGATAACAGAGTGCAGGAATTTGTCGATGAATTAAGACAATATATTGTTGATAACTTGCCACTTAGTAAATTAAGTGACGAAGAACTTGAAGACAAGATTGAAGAAATAGTTCTTGAAAGGCTTGCAGGTCAGTATATTCCTATAGAACAGAAGGTATCTATTGTACAGCAGGTTTACAGCTCAATCAGAGGCTTCGGCTTGCTTGATACCATTATGAACGATGAAAATATAACGGAAGTTATGATAAACGGAGCCAACAACGTATTCATTGAAAAGAAAGGTAAGGTCGTAAGACTTGATAAGGTATTTGAAAGCCAGAGAAGACTTGAAGATATCATTCAAAGAATCGTTGGTCAGGCCGGTAGAGAAGTAAACCAAGCTAACCCGATATGCGACACCCGTCTTCCTGACGGCTCCCGTGTAAACGTTGTTTTGCCGCCTATCGCACTTTGCGGACCTACCGTTACAATCCGTAAATTCTCAAAGACACCAATGACTGTTGAACAGCTCATTAAGTATAAATCAATAAACGAGGAGATCGCCTCAAAGCTTCAACTTTTGGTTAAAGCTAAGTACAACATCTTTATAGCAGGCGGTACAGGTTCCGGTAAAACGACCTTCCTCAACGCACTTTCTAACTACATACCCCGTGATGAACGTGTTATAACAATCGAAGACTCAGCTGAATTGCAGCTTGCTAATATAGATAACCTGGTAAGCCTGGAAACCAGAAACGCCAACGCATCAGGTACCGGTGAAATAACGATGAGAGATCTCATTAAATCTTCACTCCGTATGAGACCTGAACGTATAGTTGTCGGCGAGGTTCGTGGCGGTGAGGCACTGGATATGCTTCAGGCCATGAATACGGGCCATGACGGCTCACTTTCAACAGGCCACGCCAACTCCACAGCAGATATGCTCAGCCGTCTTGAAACAATGGTTCTTCAAGGCGCAGCAGCACTTCCGTTGGATGCTGTTAGACAGCAGATAGCATCAGCACTTGATATTATCATTCACCTTTCACGTTTACGTGACCACTCCAGAAAAACAATGGAAATCTCAGAGGTTGTAGGCTATAAAAACGGACAGATATTGATGAATCCTCTGTATCAGTTTGAAGAGGACGAAAACAGTACAATAGATAAGGTTTCAGGCTCACTTATAAGAACCAAAAACCCAATGATCCATGACTTTAAGCTCAAGCTGTCAGGTATAAAGACAGTTATCTGATATCCGTTAATAAAAAATTAATCCATATTGGAGGTTTTTATATGGCAAAAAAAGAAAAAAAGGTAAGAGAACCTGAATATTTTACATCGTACACTAACATACCAACCCTAAACTATGCTGTGTACTATATGAAGCCATTGGAAAAAGCTTTATACGCAATACTAGCCTTTGTGGTAGGTGCATTTGTAGGTTATATCTTCTTCGGCGGCCTCGCTAAGGATGAATATGATAATCCGACAACACTTACATATATATTAAATATATCTATATGCTGTTCAATCGGATTATTCGCCGCAATAATGTTCATACCAATGAGAACAAAATCAATTATTTCAGGCAGAAAAAGACAGTTAAAAGAGCAGTTCAGAGAATTACTTGATTCACTTTCAACATCTCTTGGTAGTGGTAAGAACGTAACAGACGCATTCCACGGTGCATATCAGGATATGGCGGTACTTTTCTCTGAGGATTCATACATGGTAAAAGAGCTTGCGATTATTGAGTCAGGTATGGCAAATAACGTTGCTATAGAAGATATGCTTATGGACTTAGGTAGAAGAAGCGATATTCCTGATATAGAGAGCTTTGCAAACGTATTTGAAACCTGTTACAGAAAAGGCGGTAACATCAAGGATGTTATTAAGAGTACACAAAACATACTTATAGATAAGATGGAAGTTGAGATGGAGATAGAGACTATCATTACAAGTTCAAAGAATGAACTTAACATAATGTGCTGTATGCCAATCGCACTTGTTGGTGTTATAAAACTTATGAGTCCTGACTTCGCTAAGAACTTTACATCTACAGCAGGTGTTATAGCAACGCTGGTCGGATGCATACTGTTTGTTGCTGCTTACCTTATAGGTAGGGTTGTAATGGATATAAAGGTTTAATATTAAGGAATGGTGAGATTATGTTTTTATCAACAAGCTCTGTTATAATTATGTCAGTTGGTACGGTTGTTGCCATTATATACATTGTATTAATGATGGCTTCTAAGAAGTATGACTACTTGATTGAACCGCTTACCGGTAAAGAGTGGATGCTTAAAGAAGTATACGGACCGGGTTTTCTTATTTGTGATATGATAAAGTATGATTTTACATCTAAGAAAGAAAGAACCCGCAGACGTGATCTAGGACTTTTATATGATGCCCGTTATACGGATTATTATTTAAGAGTCTGCGCAGCACAGAGAATATCACTTTCACTTTTGATTGTAGTATTGGGTTTTGCGATTTTTGGATTGGCAAATGACATACTCATTTTGTTTGTTTTACTTATATTCGGTATAGCAGCCTACTTCTATTTCTCAGGCTTGCAGACCGAGCAAATTAAAAAGAGATCAGACATTTATCTTTCAGATTTTCCTGACATAGTTTCTAAGATAGCATTGCTTATCAACGCAGGTATGATCCTGAAAGAGGCTTGGATGAAGGTTGCAACTACCGGTACAAGCCCTATATACCAAGAAATGCAAAAGACCGTTGACGATATGGAAAACGGTATGGCAGAGGTAGACGCTTACTATGCTTTCGGTACAAGATGTGTTATCCCTGAGATAAAGAAATTCTCATCTACACTTTCACAGGGTGTTGTAAAGGGTAACGCAGAACTTGTTACAATGGTTCAAGAGCAAAATGCAGAAATTTGGCTTGCCAGAAAACATAGGGCTAAACAGCAGGGCGAAAAAGCCGGAAGTAAGCTTATGATACCTATTATGATAATGTTTGTAGGTATCCTTGTAGTTATTATTGTGCCTATTTTTGCAAACCTTGGTGTTTAATACTAAGGTTTGCTGGGATAGAAAATTTTAAAGGAGGTACATACTCATGTTAAAGAAAATGATGTTGACAAAGGCATGGTTAGGAAACAAGGTTTCTAACTTTATGTCTAACGAACGCGGTGACGTGAACGTTGTATCCATCGTTGTTTTGATCGGTATTGCTATCGTTCTTGCACTTTTATTTAAGAACGCCATTGGTGGTCTTCTTAATACCTTGCTTGGTACGATCAAAACAAAGGCAGGAAATGCTGTTGCTGGAACCTGATCAACATGTACACTGCTTGTCACTTGCGCCGGGTTTTCCCGGCGCAAGGGGCAGTGTTCCCTCTCAAACTAACATCGTACTTAAAATCGTTTAAGAAAGGATGCGGATAATATGGAAAATATAACAAAGGGCATAAAGCAAAAAATAAAAGAAGAACGGGGTGCATATACAATTATGGAAGCTGCCATAGTTTTTCCGGTTATGTTTTTTGTTTTGTTTTTTATTATATTTGTTGGAAATATGTATTATGAACAATCGAAAATGGATGATTGCGTAATGCGTTATGCTATTAAGGGTGCTCAATGCTGTGCGGACCCATATCTTTACGACTTTGTGCAGACAGGTAGTGTACCGACAAGTCTGAAGTCTGTAGAAATAAAGCCTTACAGATATATCATAGGCGGCATGGATGACATTGAGAAAAAAATAAGGAAAGAAATGGAAGATGAAATTTCCAAGAAGAATCTTACATTTTTCTCAAACATGGTACCTGACGTAACAGCTGAATCTACCAAATATAATAACTATTTGGTATATTCTACATTCAGCTGTTCTTTGAAGTATTCGATAATAATGCCAATAAAGATATTTTGGGATGCAAATGATTTTGAAATCGTAAAATTCACTTCAAGAGCAGAAGTCAGTGTAAGCGATACACCGGAATTTATAAGAAATACAGATTTTGTTGTTGATCTTCTTACAGGAACTAAGGTTGGAACAACGATTAAGAGTGTATTTGATAAGATAAATTCATTCATAACAAAATTTAAGTAATCGGAGGTGTTTAGGCAATGATGAAATTTTTTAGTCGTACAAAAGGCGCCGTATCAATATTCTTAGTTATAATATTGGTACCAATGCTTGCTGTGGCTTCAGTTATGGTTGACTCAAGCCGTCTAAAGCTTGGTCAGGCTGCAGCCTCGGCCGCCGGAGATATTACATTAAATACTGCATTATCACAGTATAATAATATGCTCAAAGATATTTATGGTCTTTTTGCAACATCTCAAAACAATGAAAGTCTACTCGAAAGCTTGGGCACATATTACAAAGAGTGTATCGAGGTAAACGGTGTTAATGCATCAGATGCAAACACTTATGTTGAAAAAATCATGAATACATTTGGTGCGGGCGGTTCAACTGCCTCAAGAGATTTACTCAATATAGCAGTAGATGATTTTACGGTATCAGCACCTGAAGGCGCAAACCTTGCAAATCCACTTATGCTTAAAAAGCAGATAACCGAGTTTATGAAGTATAGAGCTCCTCTTAATCTGGGTCTCGAAATACTTGACGCTGTTAAGATTTTCAAAAATCTTAGTAAGCAAACAAAGGTTATTGAAAAACAACAAAAATATTACGAAGAGCAAAAGAAGATATTTTCTCTATGTGAAGATGCATGGTCACACTTCTATGACTACTCAATGGAGGATTATGTTCCTACTGAATACTATTACAACAAAATGGTATGGAATTTCAAAGGTAAAGATTATGCTTCAGGTAAATATACACTTGATGAAGATGATACTGATAATTTTGAAACATATTATGATAAGCTTGCACTTGTATCAGATCACATAGCCTTATATTTAAGTAATTATAAGTATTATACAAATCCAGCTATAAAAGGTAAAAGCGTGGATTCTACTAAAATTATGCAATATAAAAACAATAATTACGAGACAGAACTTAATTTAAACTCCTCAATAAGCTATAAGAGCGGTAAAACTACTTATGATGACGTAAGAGATGCGATTGCCGCTGTTGAAAAAGCAATCGGTAAAGTAAAGAGGATGCAAAAAGATAATGAGCAGTATAAGAAATATGCGCTCGCCTTGAAAGGTACTCTTTCAGAGAGAGAACAGGTAGAGATTGTTGAGCAGTTTAACAGAGAGTATGATAAGGACAATAATCAGTGGATAAAGGCTATTCTTGAACTTAAAGCAGCGTATCAAAGCTTGCTAAATGCCAAGGAAAACATTCCGAATCCATTACCATCCAAACCTACTAAGCCAACAGAACCTGCAGTAGTTAATGCTCCGGGAGCAAAACCTTCTGACCCCGGTACAAAGCCTACTGACCCAGGTACAAGTGCTACATCTTCTCAAAAGGCTGCTTACTCATCTGCCCTTAGTCAATGGAATTCAGCCAGTAAAGCTGTAAGTGACTGGTATGCAGCCAGTTCGGCTTATTATACATATATACATGTTACTCTTCCGAACTACAATACAGCTGTAGCAGAGTGGAAAGAAGAAGTTAAAAAATGGGAAAGAAAATATTTAGATGATAAAGGCTGTAAACTTAACCACGCCGGAGAGGAAACAGCAACGTGTGACTATGCTAATGGAGCAAATGGTGCAACTAAAAACTCAGTTCAAGCAACAAATACTTTAAATAGTGCAAAGGAATATTTAAAGAATTTTTCAAAAATTACCTGTAAAATTAATGATTTTTATAATAATAAAAAAGACTATGTGACAAAGCTGATGATAAAAGACGCAAAAGTTATCATAGAAGTAAAAAAAGACAGCAAGGACTTATATTTCGATAATCTTACAACAAAGATTGCCGCTTTACAGGCTGCAAAATCAACACTTGGTCAAATTTATACTATATCTGTCTCCCTCGATGGAAAACTAGCTGATTGGGAACTCGCCGCAAATGACAGCGATCTGAATGATGATGAAACAACTATTGCGCAGAGAGAAGAAATAGCAAATCTTAAGGGTATTATAAAATCTGATGAAATCAAAGCATTAGAGACCAGAGTTGGTAATGTAAAAGCTTCTCTTGAGAAGACTCTCGAAGAGCTTAAGGCTTTCAAGGTTGGCTCAAAGAATTTATGGGAGTTACCGGTATCAGAAGCGGATATGAATAAGACTACAATAGATTTTGAAACGGCCAAGGATATAATTAAGGATTTCAAAGCCCTTTTAACGGTAAATCCTTATAACATTAACTACGCACCTATAATGAACTCCGATAATACCGATTTCGACATGACACATAAGGATATATGGACAAGATCGTATAAATCAGGTGTCATAACAACATCTTGGGCTGATGATTCTAACCCAAATCCAAGCGTTAGCTTTGGTCAAACAAGATTCTATCAATATCTGTATGCTAACTTTGATACAGGTGAAAAGCCCAAAACTGGTAAAGTAGCAGAAGGCGAAGGAGAAGAAGAAAAGCAAACAGATAAGGCTGAAGAAAAGGCCGAGGAAAGCAAAACTGCGGTAGAAAACGATAATAAGAATAAATCAAAGAACGAGGTCACAAATATGAGCAACAAACCGTCCTCCTCATGGGCAGCGGTTTGTGCAGCTATCGAAAGCAACTCTATGAACAGCATAAATACCAGTAATGAACAGGACCTTGGTAATGTTACAAACGGTATTGAAAAACTGTTCGAGGGATTGTTTGAGGCTATCTCAGGAGCACTTGTTAAGGTAAGAGATTGTCTATATCTTGACAGCTATATTATGAATATGTTCTCATATGATACATTTGAGGCAGAAATAGTTTATAATATGCAGGTTGATAGCGGCGCTAGCGATCCTAAGGGCATGCCTATATCTGATGACTTCTGGAATGGCAGCACAGCAAACTCAAAGTATTCAGCAGAAATAGAAAAAGCTAAGTCAATGACGCTTACACCTATCACACCGGATAACAACTTTGCATACGGTGCGGAGGTTGAGTATATACTCTATGGCGGAACAAATTCATCAAATATTACAAAAGCATATGCAACAATATTCGGTATAAGACTTGCTCTTAACCTTGTTTATGCTTTTACAGATTCAGAAATACGTGATGGTGCATTTGCAATAGCTTCTGCATTGTTTGGTGTTCCACCGCTTACGGTACTTATACCTGCTGCAAAAATTGCTATAATAATTGCAATAGCAATAGCGGAGTCTGCATATGATCTTTATCTGTTAAAACAGGGTAGAGCAGTTCCGATTTATAAGTCAAAAGATACTTGGAACATGAAATTAAGCTCTATAATTGGAAATGCGGCGTCAGGTGTTGTTAATGCGGCTATTGATAAGGGTACTAACTTACTTACAAATTGGTTAGAGAAGACAAGCGATGAGCTATCTGATCTTATTAATAAAAACAAAGAAAAATTTGCAGAGGCCATGGGCAAAGCGATTGATGATAAATTTGACAAGTATGCATTATTACCGCTTGAACAACTTTCTGAAGAGTGTACGGCAGCAAACATGATGGAAGCTTGCGGCGACTTTACAAAGATTGAAGATAAGGTTGCGCATGTAGAAAAGAAACTTGACGACTGGCTGAGCAAGCAGTCAATCAGTGGACAGGCGCAGGACGTTATTTATGAGATTAAGGCCAATGCAGTAGAAGTATGTAAGGGTCAGATTGAAAATATGTTTAATGCCTTGGAAAAATCTGCACAAGGACAGATAGATGCTGTAGAGAAAACCATAGAAAGTATTAGAAAGAAGATTAGAGAATCGGTTAGCAACGCTATTGACCAAGTTGGTAACGGTCTTAATACAGTAAAGAATAATATTATTAATGAAATCGAAGATGCAGCAGCTAAGGGTGCAGATAACCTAAAGGATCTTATCACATCAAATATTGATGTATCATTTGGACAGAGCTCAACTAGCTTTGCTCAGAAGGGTACAACAAGCGTACTTTCAAGCATACTTTCTTGGCAATACAGTGATTATATGAACCTCTTCTTACTTATAGCTACTCTTGCTAATGAAGAAAAAGTATTGCTTAGAACAGCCGATGTTATCCAAGCTAATATGCAGCACATTAATAAGAAAGCAGGCATTAGCGATGTATTCCTTATGGAAAAGGCAAATACTTATCTTAAGGTAGAAGCAAAGGTACAGGTTAAACCGCTTATGTTAGCTTTGCCAATGATACAGGAAACTACTAAGAACCAGCTTTCTGGGGTTAATTGGTACACAATTTCTTATTCAGCTACAAAGGGTTATTAATCACATAACAATTACATATTGTATAATATACAATATATTTTATTAATGAAAGGCGAAAGCAATGAAAAGAATAATAGCTTTAATGTTAGTTGCTGTACTTGCAATAAGTATAGTAGGCTGTTCAGACAAAGAAGAAAAGCCAAATAACGGTACAGATACTGGCTCTAGTCAATTTGTAAACAGCGATACCAACAATTCCAGTGATGGTGACAGCAGTCAGGGTAGTAGTGATATTCCTCACACAATGTATGATGATTTACCGAATTATGTAAACGTACTTTTCCGTGAAATATATATCAGCACACCCGCATGGCGCAATGACGAAGAAATATACGGTAATAAACTGAGCGATTCTAATGACTATGTTATAGCCATCACATATAATGTCGATGATGAGTATACAGGCGCTATTGAGGATATTTTAGATGAGACCTACACGCCATTCACAAAAACAGTCGGCAGACACGCTGTTACCAATGAATTTGGTGAGTATAAGCTTACCACAAAAGAAAAGGTTACACTTGACTGCGGCGCAGAGGCAATAAAGTTTGAGGGTACAATGAGTGCCAACCAATATTCGTCTGTTGTTGACTATTATGTTTACGGTTACAGCTTTGTATATGACAGAGCAACAATAACAGTAGGTGCATCCATTGTTAATCCTGATGTTATTGACGCTAAAAAAGATACTATGAAAGATATTATTGATAGGATGGTTAAGACCATCAGAACTCAGCCATAATATCTGTCGATAAAAAGAACGGAGGTAACAAAATGTTTAGAAAAGATGAAAAAGGTGCTATAGTTGTTGAAGCAACATTATCACTTACTACGTTCTTGTTCCTATTCTTTATGATTTTCAGTCTTATATCGGCAGCACGCTGTGAGGCGATATTAGGAGTTGCTCTAAACAACTCTGCAAAAGAGATTTCTCAGTACAGCTACCTTTACGGCCTTACAGGCATTAATGGTAGCTTGAGAGATACCCTTGAAACTGATGCTGATGATAAAATTGATGATGTTATAAGTAACGTAGGCACACTGTACAACAGCCTATCTGGCGTTGCAACGTCTGCCGGAGAAGCAGTAGGCGAAATTAAAGATGCAGGTGGCGATCCTGCGACTATTTCAGCACAATGGGATAGTTTATCTGCGCAATTAGCCAATGTTAAGAGCGAGACTTCGAGCAGCGCTACTTCAATAAAGAATACGCTTGAGAGTATATGTAAGGATCCAAAAGATTTTATGTTCGGTATTGCAAAAATTCTTGCAAACGATGCACTTAATACGGCTAAATCAAGAGTAATAGCCGAACCTGTTTCAAGAGTGCTTGTTAAAAAGCATCTTGAAAGAGAAGACGGACAAAGCATAGATTCCTTCCTGCATCAATTAGGTGTAGTAAAAGGTACCTATCTTGGTACAGAATCATATTTTAACGGTTTGGATTTTTCAAAATCTCAGTTGTTCCCGAATAATACTGATGAAATTAATTTGATTGTAAACTATAAAATTCAGGTTATTCAGTTGCTTAATGTAGATTTTAAGTTTGATATAACTCAAAAAGCAAAGACAAAGGCTTGGTTTGAAGGCGACGGTACAAGACTTAAGAAGGACGGTACTGTAGATAAGGGAGATTCTGGTGATTCTTCTACAGCTCCTAACGGTATGTGGAGCGCAGAGCTTGCCAGACACCTTGGCATTATGGAGATAAGAAATAATTTGGGATATCAGGCAATAAGCGCACAAGGTGGCGGATTACACGGATATAACACATCTACAAACACATTTGCTATAGTATCTACTTATAATCCGTTTAACTACTGCTCTTCGGTATCAGAGGTTGATAAAAGTATAGTAACCAAGAGCTTAGAGGAGCTTGCTAAAGATATGAAGGCTCAGACAAGCACACTCACCACTGTTACGTTAAACGGCACAGATAAATGGGGTAATCCAAAACAGGATAAAGTTTCTGTTCCTAAGAACGCAAATAACGTAATTTATCTTGCTATTCCGGAGGATCCGGGCTTAGAGCAGATATTTCAGGATGCATTAAAGGATGCAAATACAAACGGTGTTAAAATTGAGATCGTACCATGCGGTGGTAACGGTTTAGGCTAAATTTAAATATATCTCCTCCGTGGTTTATTAGCTGCGGAGGAGAATTAATCGTTTAATATGGAAGGGGTTAGAGTATGAGATTAGCACTTTCACTGGTGTGGGTCGTAGTACTTGCGTTATGTAATTGGGTTTATTTGTCAAGAGCAAGGGTGCTTAAAGCAGAGGGCTTATCTGCTAAGATATCCGCAGTATTAAAATGCCGCACAATAATAAAGGTTTATACCGCAATAGCCCTTGTGGCTATGATTTGTCTTGCTTTTTGGCAGGAGAGCGTTTTTGCAAGAACTTTTTTTCTTAATATAAGATACATAACACTTATTGGATTGTTGGTACCTCTTGCATATGAGGACTTTTTTACAAGGCGTATATCTAATAAAGTTGTGCTTACAGGTCTTATAATGAGAGTATTACTTTATATACTTGAATTTATAGGATATGATAGAGAATATTTTTGGTCAACCTTTAAACAGAGCTTAATGGGATTTCTGATTGGACTGGCATTCTTGCTTTTAGGATGCTTTATAATAAAAGACGGCATCGGTATGGGTGACGTGAAGATGCTTATGATATTAGGATTATACTTAGGGCTTTACCCCGCTATGACAGCTATATTATTCTCATTAATAGTATCATTTGTATCAGCTGTTGTATTGTTAATAAAAAGAAGTAAAGGTAGAAAAGATACTTTACCTTTTGCACCGTGTGTGCTTATTGGAACATTTTTATCAATGATTTTAACTACACCGATTTAATGACATCAGTGTAAGAAAGGGTTGAATTTATGAAAAAGAATAATAACAGATTGTATGTTATGCTTGCTATAATAGCACTTGTTGGTCTTTCATGGTATCAGCTTATCAATTCGTCGGTGTCATTACAGGAGGAGTATGACGGATACCTGGCGACTGCAAGATCTCAGGATGATAAAGGCGTAAGAACAGACGCTTTAGAGGCGTATAACATGGCTATGGGAATGGCCGACAGTATAGAATTAAGAGAAGAAGTTGCAGACTTCTATAGAAGAAATTTTAATGAAGCACAGTGGGAAGAATTTTGTAAAGAAACAAAGGACACTTATCCAAAAGAGGCTAAGAGTTATGAAATATTGATGAATCTCTATAAGGAAACAGGAGATTACGCAATGCTTTTCTCTACTTATGAGGAGGCTAAAAAAAAGCAATTATTAACAGATACTATAAAAACTGTTTACAACAATTCATACTATGATTATGAGATAACAAATGCAGAATATGAAGATATTGGTGGATTTACTAATAATATGTGTCCTATAAAAAAGAAAGAAAAATGGGGAATTGTTTCAAGTTCTGGAACAGTAATTATTCCAACAGAATATGAAAAGGTATCGGGATTTACCAGTTCTGGTTTTGCTGCTGCTTTATCTGAGGAAAACGGTTATGTTATATTAAACGAAGAAAACGAAATAAAATATGCAGATGAACAAAAACGTAATATCACAGATATGGGCTTTTTGTCTCAAGATAAAATAGCTGCCCAAATCAACGGAAAGTATTGTTATATGAATGTTGATTTTAAAAATGAGTTCGGTAGCTATGATTACGCAACTACTTATTATGGCGGAATTGCTGCTGTAAAGAACAGCGATAAGTGGATGATAGTCAATGAAGCCGGTGAGCAGGTAGGCTCTGAATCCTTTGATGATATTAAGCTTGACAAAACACTTGTTGCATTTAGAAACGGTGTTGCGTTTGCTCAAAAAAATGGTAAATATTACCTTATAAATACACAGGGCGACGTAATTTGTGATACAGCATTTGAGGATGCAGAGGCATTTGCATCAGAGGGATATGCTGCTGCAAAGTATAACGGTTCATGGGGCTTTGTGGATACAACAGGTAAGTTTGTAATAAATCCGCAGTATATGTATGCACACTCATTCACAAACGACCTTGCTGCCGTATCTAACGGTGAAGAATGGGTTTATATAAACACCAACAACGATATCGTTATTGAAGGTAAGAAAGGTGACGAAGAGTCAAATCTTGTTTTTGAAGAAGCAAGACAGTTTAGTGATAATGGCGCAGCATTTGTTAAGATTAACGGATACTGGTCGTTATTAAAGATTTACAGACAAACTTATGCGTAATAAAGCAGAGCAAATTCAGAAAGTGGTGACTTAAAATGTATGATTTTACATTTGAAAATCAAGGTTCAAATACGTTCCTTGTTTATAAGCTTAAAGAAACAGACAGCATAGATTCATTTGACTACGGTATGCTGAGAAATAATAAAATAGAGGGCATTCTAGAGCCTATTATCACACAGATGAATAACAATGTAACAATCAAGTTTAATATTTCATCAAAAATTGCATTAAAGCAATACTTTGAGGGTGTTGTTAATAAGAAGAGAATATTAACCGTTTTTTCAACTATTACAAATGCGGCTCTTAATGCAGAGGAATATATGCTTGAACCTACAAGCTTCCTGTTTGATTTGGACTACATATTTGTAAACGTTTCTACAGCAGAGGCTCAGATGATCTGCTTACCTATACTTAACAAGCCACAGAATACAGATATCTCTGCGTTCTTTAAAAATATAATGTTCAGTACACAGTTTGACCAAACTGAGAATGCTGACTATGTTGCAAAGATAATAAGCTATCTTAACGGTACGACAAACTTCTCTTTGCTTGAGTTTAAGAAAGTTCTTGCACAGATGACCAATGGAGTTCAACAGGTAGCTCCTGCACCGGTGGTAACAGCGCAGCCTGTCGTTAATCGCGTGCCAAGCGCACCTGCTCCACGTCCACCTATGAGCGCACCTGCACCACAGGCACCGTCAGCACCGCGTCCACCTATGGGCGGCGCACCGCAAGGCGGCCCACGTCCTCCAATGGGTGGAGCACCACAAGGCGGCCCACGTCCACCTATGGGTGGAGCACCGCAAGGCGGAGCACCTCAAAGACCGGGACAACCACCTCAGGGCAATGCTCCGGGAGCGCCTGTAGCTCCTACAGCACCTGCTGCCCATGAGAAAAAGAAGTTCAGCTTGTTTGGTAGCAAAAAGTCTAAGGACACTGCACCGGCTACACCGCAAAATCCCGGTATGCTACTTCCGGGTCAAAACACAGCATTACCAACAATGAATACAGGCGCAACTGTTCCTACTAAGGGACAGGCACCTTCTGCACCTTCTGCACCACGTCCACCAATGGGAGGCGCACCACAAGGCGGTCCACGTCCACCAATGGGAGGCGCACCACAAGGCGGTCCACGTCCACCAATGGGAGGTGCACCACAAGGCGGTCCACGTCCACCAATGGGAGGTGCACCACAAGGTGGTCCACGTCCACCGATGGGCGGTATGCCGCAAGGTAATATGCAGCGTCCGCCAATGCAACAGCCATCATTCCAACAACCGTTTACACCTGCACCGGCTCCAAGCTCAGGCTTCGGTGAGACTACTGTACTCGGCGGCGGTAATGATGCAGGCGAGACAACCGTACTCGGCGGCGGTGATAGTCCTATGCAGGCACAAGCTTGTGCAAAGCTTGTAAGAATGAGCAACAATGAGATTATTCCGATTAATAAACCATTCTTCAAGATGGGTAAGGAAAGAAGCTTTGTTGACTACTATGTAGATAGCGGATATATAAGCCGTAGCCATGCTAATATTATCACACGTAATAACGAGTACTATATAGTAGATAATAACTCACGTAACCATACTTATGTAAACGGTCAGATACTACAAAGCAATATGGAGATAAAGCTCCAGAATGGCGATAGAGTAAGACTTGCTGACCAGGAGTTTGAGTTCAGGAGTTAATAGGCTAATAATGGGACGATTTCGGTCGTCCCTTGACCCCTTTTTATAAAGGTTTATATAAAAACTAAAAATTTTCTATTTTTTTAAACTTGTTGTTAATTTTATACGTCATTATACGTTTGTTAAATTTAATTAATCAGAAAATAATAGAGCAAAATCATATAAATTTACCCGTTTTTAGTTTATAAATGGTTGCAGTTGCTCTTTATATATAGTCATATAAGACTGAAAAAAGTCAGTATGCATGAGGTTTAGGAATATTTCTGCATCTGACATATTTAAAAACATTACGGAAATTTAAGCAAAAAATAAATTTGTATCTACAATGGGGTACAAGCTAAGGGAAGTGAACAGGTTGGAATTTATAGCCTCAATGAGTTCAGATATCGGAACAACCAGAAAGACAAATCAAGACAGCACCACGGTTAAAATAGCCAACACTAACATAGGTAAGGTAGCATTTATAGTTGTGTGCGACGGCATGGGCGGTCTTGCTAAGGGTGAACTTGCAAGTGCAACCGTTATTAAGGCGTTTTCAGATTGGTTCTATGAGGATTTTCCTACTCTCATAGATATGGGACTGAGCGATGCGGCCTTAAGAAGTCAATGGGAAAACATAATCAGGATTCAAAATGAAAAGATAATGAATTACGGTAGAGCTCACGGTTTCAATCTTGGTACTACGGCAACCGTAATGCTTTTAACTCAAACAAGATATTATCTTATGAACGTGGGTGACTCACGTGCATATGAAATCTATGATACTGTAAGGCAGCTTACAGAGGATCAGACTGTTGTAGCACAAGAGCTTAAGTACGGCAGAATTACTTATGAGCAATCCTTGACTGATCCAAGAGGAAGTGTACTCTTGCAGTGCGTAGGTGCGTCACAGTTAGTTGTACCTGATATGTTCTTTGGAGAAACAAAGCAGAATGCAGTGTATATGTTGTGCTCTGACGGATTTAGACACGTAATAACAAATGATGAGCTTTATCAGTGCTTTAATGCTGCAGTATGTACTGATGCCAACATAATGAAGAATAACGCTGAATATCTTATTGAGCTTGATAAACAGCGTAATGAAAAGGATAACATAACGGTATCACTTGTAAGAACATATTAATGAGGGGGAAAACGAATGCTTGAAATAGGTACACTTGTCGATGGCAAATACAGAATACTTGACGTAGTTGGACATGGCGGTATGAGCGTTGTTTACCTCGCTCGTAATGAACGTGCAAATAAGACATGGGCTATCAAGGAAGTTAGAAAGACAGGAACAGAGGATTTAGAGGTTAAGCAAAACAGTCTTATCGCTGAAACCGAAATGCTCAAAAAGCTTTCTCATAAGTACCTGCCTACCATTGTAGACGTTATTGAAACAGATGAAACTTACCTTGTTGTTATGGACTACATCGAAGGTAAGGACTTAGGTAAAATATTAAAAGAAAGCGGAGCACAGGATCAGGAAAAGGTAATTGAATGGGCAAAAGAGCTTTGTGATGTTTTAGGATACTTACATACAAGAACTCCACCGATCATATACAGAGATCTTAAGCCTGCCAACATAATGCTTAAGCCTGACGGAAAGATTATACTTATTGACTTTGGTACAGCCAGAGAAATAAAGGTAAAAGACGCAAACGATACGGTAAGCTTAGGAACCAGAGGTTATGCAGCGCCTGAGCAGTTCGGTGCCAATGCCAAAACAGATGCAAGAACTGATATCTATTGTTTAGGTGCCACTATTTACCACTTGGTAACTAACCATAACCCGGCAACTGAGCCTTATGTTATGGAGCCGATAAGACAAAGAATACCTACTTTGTCAGGCGGTTTGGAAAAAATTATTTTAAAATGTACTCAACCCCGTCCGCAGGACAGATACCAATCCTGCGCCGAGGTAATGTATGCGCTTGAAAACTACGAGCGTGAAGACGAAGATCATAAGAGAAAGCAAAAGAAAAAGCTTGCCGGTTTTATCGCTTCAATAGTTATGATGTTCGTTTGCTTGGGAGTAACAATTTTCGGTTATTCCTCAGCAGAAAAAGTTAAGGCCTCTAACTACGACTTACAGATATTGATGGCAGATGACGTTTCACTTGATAAGGAAACGCGAATAAAGTATTATATGAATGCAATAGAGGTTGACCCGACGGAAACAACGGCATACAATAGTATGGTAGAACTCTTCTTAAGCAGTAACGAGGACAACGGCAGACTTACCGAGGACGAGATAGTTTATTTCTCTAATCTCAAAGTAGGCTTAGATGTTATGGATAATGGTATATATCAAAGAACTATACAGCCATTTGAAGAATTGAAATCCAATCCTTCCAATTATGCGGAGGTTTGCTATAATATAGGCATGGCATATTGGTATGATTATGCTACGGAAGCATCACGTAAGATTGAAGCCATTGGTTGGTTTAAGGATGTAATTGAATACGGTAATGAAAATGACGAAAATTACAGCTATTCTCTTGCGAAAATCTATTACGAAATAGGCAGTTGCAAAAAGGCTATCAAGGATACAAACCGTATACCGGAAAAGAACGACGGTTATGAAGAGTTGTGGACCATTATACAGGGATTGCAGACATCATGTGCAGAACTTGATGACGACGAGGCGAAGGTACTCGGATGGGAAGAGATCAGATATGAGATCGATTATGAATCAACCAATTTGGCAAACCTTGTAGGTGTAACCCAAACAGAGTTTAATAATATGCTTGATGCTATTAAGAGCGATGCAGAAGCTCTTAACGCAACTACTAAGTATACTGAGATCAAGGATAGAATTAAAACATTGAATGAAGGAATTGAGACAACTTCAGAGAAAATAGACCAGTTGTTTAAGCTGATGACACCGGCTGAAAATGAAGGTTAAGCCAGTATATAACCAATAACGCAGGAGGGTTGTTATGAATTTGTCATATGACGGATACAGATTGGTATTTATTATCGGTTTGTGCCTAACTATAGCGTTTTTCCTATTATCGGTAGCATTGTTGTTCATTTTTAAGATACCTGAAATTATAGGTGACTTAAGCGGACGTACTGCCAGAAACGCAATCAGAGAAATCAGAGGTAACAGCGAAAACGGCGGCGCATCTACCTCAGGACTTTTGGATAACTCATCAAAAGGTAAAAAGAAAAAGAAGAAAAAAACGGCCGCAAAACCTGTTACGGTGTCAAATGCACCGTATTCACAGGAATCATCTTCACAGGAAACCTCACTACTTGGCGATCCTTCAGGAGCTCCGTCTTCACAAGAGACCGCAGTATTGGGAGAGCTTCCGGTATCTACTTCACAAGAAACCGCCGTACTTGGCGATTTGCCGACTGCTTCAAGCGGTACAGAAACGGCTGTTCTGGGCGATTTGCCGACTGCTGCACCTGAGGTTAAGGAGCCGGTTAAGGTTGCTGAAACAGTTACGGTTGAAAGACCTACCGTAATACCGCAAAATGTACAGGTTGCGCCTAAGCCTGTTATGCCGGTAGCGCCTGCTATGCCGGAGCCTACGGTTTCAAAGAAGGATAAAAAGGCAGAAAAGAAAGCGGAGAAAAAAGCGGAAAAGAAGAATAAGAGCAAAAATGAAGCGATTGAAAAGGGAGAGGCGAATAATATGTATACTCCAATGTATGGAGCGCCTGTGGCTGAGACTGCAGTGACATCTGAGCTTACGGATATGCCAACTCCTGTTCAAACTCCTTATTACGAGCAGCCTGCCGCAGCAAGCGGATTTGTTGGTTATAGAATATTTGAAACAGAGTTTGACATGACTCTTGCGGAATCTACGGAAGTAATACCGTAAGGAGGATAAAAAATGAATATAAAAAGGGATAAGAAAATTTTTCTTCTGTCTTGTATTTGTTTAGTGATATCGTCACTTTCGCTTTTAGGTGTAGCCAAAGGCTCATTTAATGAGTTTGACGGTAGCAGGGCAATAGCTTTTGCGGTAGCGCTCACATTCTGGATAGGTCTTATATTAGGTTATATCCTGCTGTGTGTCGTTAATTCGCACCGTAAAAAATATGAGGCAGGCAAGAAGAACAGACGTAAAACTACCGGATGTGGGCTTATAAGGTTTTTTAGTAACGGTGCCGCTATGGTAGTTGACAGTATATTGATTATAACGCTTGTTTTGTTTATTCTTTTTAGAGTTCTTAGTAACATAAGTATATACTTTGATTTAACAGTTATAGCGTTGCTGATATGTTCAATTCATTTACACGGTTTGTTTAATGGAAAGAACTTCAGATATATTAATCAAAATGAAGATAAAAGCGTTGATGATAAAGCTGAGAAAAAATCAGACAGTAAGTCAGATAAAAAATCGGACAAGTCCAACGATAAAGAAGTATCTAAAAAAGATAACGATGATGATTTTCTCAACTTGGACTTTGACTTCGATTTTGATTCAAAGAAAGATTCAAACGATAAAGATGTGGATGACGATTTAGATGATGAATCGGATGTTTAAGCTGAATAAATTAAATTACTCAGGAAAGGAATGATAGTGATGTTGACAAATAGAAATAATAAATATTTCAAAGGTCTGTCTGTTGTATTGGCAGTAATGATACTGGTATTGTCATTGCCGTTCACCACGCAGGCGTCGGTGTCACAGGAAACAGAGCAAGCCATCCTGGAAATGGCGAATGCAACTAATGCTTTGGGTCATACAGCGGATGGTTATATCAGAGTTTATATAACTACAGAACGAGATCTGAACTGGAATAATCGTACATATGGGTGGATGGTTAATACGGTAAATGACAGTGAGGCCAACCAGGTAGCGTCTGCCACCAATCCGGCTTCCATAGGTTCTGAGGTTGTGAAAGAACCTGTATTAAAACCTGATACATATGAGCAGATTACCGTAGAAATAAACGGTTTTTCTAGAAATGTGTACTATATTGATGTTCCTAAGGGCATGAGCATATTTGCTTATTGTGAAGGACGCGGCAAATCATTAGTAATCAGTGATTTAGAAGACGGTGCTTTCTACTATGTAAAGAACGGCTTAGAGGATAAACCGATAGTTAAAGAATCATACAGCTTGGCTACTGATATTACATCCGACTCAAGCGAACATAAGTTTACGGTTAAGCCCGCAACCAGATCTACCTTCTGTATTGGCGATGAAATACCGTTTGTGCTTAATCAGGATGGCATATCAAGCCCTGTAAGTCTTGATTTGGTATACCAATTCTATTATGCGGAGCATGGTACGGATTCGTGGGATTTGATTCCACAAGGTGATGCAGGTGACGGATCACTTTATTGGGATGTTGATAATTCAAAGCTTAAGAATACTAATGCTTTACAAGCAGGTAAGAAGTATGATATCGTAATGAAGATAATTGACGGTTATACTGTAGCATCAAGCAAGGTTATCACATTGAATATGGAAGAGCCGGGTTCTCTTACACTTTCTGCAACAGGCGGTGTATATATTCAAAACGGTGATAAATATGCAGGTACTATTTACTATAGTAACAATGCTGAAATTACGGTAGAAACGTCAAACGTTAATCAATTTGCCTATATTCAGGATGCAACACAAAGTCAGCTTGATATGACAGGTCCATGGGCAAATGCTACCTCTACAGATGCAACAGGTATAGACAAGATAATCTTACCGTCAACACCTACAGATCCTACCCATTATACGACAACCTCTCTAACAGTAAGAGGTTATAATGCTGACGGTGATATAATACAGGATAAAACAATTAATCTTATCTGTGATACAAAGGCTCCTGAGGTAGAAGGATTTAAACTTTATAGCGAAAATCCGGATGACTGGAGGACAGAGAAAGAATTACAGATAGTTCTTCGTGACAGCGAAGAAGGCGAGGATATAATTTGCGGTAGCGGTGTATCTATAGATCCTGATAATCTCTATCTTGAGAACACTACAACAGGCAAAATTACAAAAGTAAGCTCAAGTGATGTTAGTGGTACGGACGGTGATAAGACAGTAACCGCACGCTTTAAGGTATATGAATCCGGTCAATATGTAGTTCATTATCAGGACAAGCTTGGTAATTCAGGCATATCAAATCCGCTGGATGTACAAAAGGTTGACAGCGTAGCGCCTGTTATTGAGAATGTAAAGATAGACGGCACCCCGATTGATGAATGGCAAAATAATACTTGGGAAAAGGGACATGAAGTAACCTTTACAATAAACAATAATGTAACAGGTCAAGAATACGTAGACGGTCAAAGTTCGATAAGGACGGTAGGCTTCTACTTCTTAGGTGAAAACGGTACTGATACGGGAAACCTTACAATGAAAGGCGTAAGCAACGACGGCAGTGTTTATAAGTTTACTGTAGAACAAACAGGTAAATATCGTATTTTTGTTAATGATGAGGCAGGAAATGATATAACCAAAGACATTTATATCGGCAATGTTGATAAAGATGCTCCATCCGGTCAGTTTAGCATAAATACGGAAAGTGACAATTCTAAAGAGATAATCTGTCAGAATCCTGAAGCTGAAAATATAAATATACTTATCACAAACCTTAAGGATGTTGGCAAAAGCGGTATAGAAAAAATCGAGTATTTCTTTGATTACGATTACTTAAACCATAGGGATCAAACACCTTTATCATCGGATGCTGATATTAGAGCATTGCAAAGTGTAGTTGTTCCTACAGATTGCCCTGAACACGGAACCAAAGATATGTCAACGGTTACTTCTACACCGGATGCAGATGGATATCCGACGTATAGCGATGTAACTATTGCAACTATAAATACAAAGATAGATACAAACGTAAGCTTCAGAGTATATGCCATAATAACCGACCGTGCAGGTAATACTTACAATATGTACTCAGCTGCAGTCATTATAGACAGCGTTGATCCTGCCGTAACCGTAGAGGTACAAGGTACTAACGAAAACGGTTCAAGTACCGATATCAAAGGTTGGTTTAATAAAAATGTTGATATCAAGATCACAGTATCTGACGATAACGGTTCAGGCATACAGGATGTAAGATATCTTGTAAAAAGTATAGATGACTTTAAACCTGATGAGTCAGGTTATACAGTTATCAGTGAGAGTGCCGACGGTGTCTATGAGATAAAGAATGTTGCCGCAGGTGATAAATGGATCGGCATTGCCGTTCGTGATAACGCAGGCAACGTAAAAATAAAGTCTGTAGAAATAAAGCTTGATAATGTTAAGCCTACATTACTTTTAACATCAGATGATGTAGGTAAAATATCAATATATGACCCTGTTAAAAACGGTACAATAAAAGCCTTTTTTGATGTAGGTACATCTGATCTGGACTATTTAGAGTTTTACTTGGGCACGGATGACAATGGTGATTTTAAATACAAATTGCTCAATAAGTTTTCTGTTAGCGATGCTCAAACTGAAAACGGAAAGAGATATATAGAGTGTCCGGTTTCTGCAAACGGTAATTATAAATTGGTTTGTGCCAGTGTATCCGGCTTAATAAGTACGGAATATATATATGAGGTAAGCAATATAGACAGCGTAAATCCTGATAAGCAGTCAGTTAATTTATATATTGACGAAGCTTGCACTCAGTCTTATACAGGAAGCTATACAGATAAAAACATATATGCAAAAATCAGTGGTGAAATTACAATACCATCTAGGACAAGAAATCTTAATTTCAAAATTGATTCAGACAATCCATACTTGACAGAATATGAAACCGTATGGCAGGTTGCATTCCAGATGTCGGTTGACGGAGTTAACTGGGAAAACGTAAAGGTTATTAATGAGTTAAAGGGTAACGATGAAGCCTTTGTTGCATCTGACGGAACTACGCCAAAGATAGAAACAGGAACACAAACCTATGTTGCTATAATTAATTTAAATGAATTAGATTTTGGTAGTCTTTCATTAATAGAAGGTAATGAAATAGACAGTTCATACTACTTTAGAGTTGAATTGGTAGAGTTAGAAAGCGCCGAAACTAAAAGTCATAAATTATATGATGTAGGTCCAACTGAATATATTAATAAAAATATAAAATATGATAATAAAGCTCCTACAGATTTAAGCGTATCATATAGTGAATCCATTTTAGATAAGTTTTTTGAAATAATCTCGCTTGGCTTCATCACGGCTACAAATATGAAAGTTACGATGACTGCAAAAGATGGAGGTGCAGGCGTAGCAGGATTTATTTATACACTTACCGATTCTAACGGTACTGCAACAACATATCAAGTAGAAAAGGATAACATTACATATAGTGCTGACGGTACGGCTACTTGTGAAATTACAATAAATAAGCAGTATGAAGGTAACTTTACATTTAGTGTAATAGATGATCTTTATTCGGAGTCAAACCCTAATAAGGCCAATCATATCACCGGTTATGGCGATGAAGATTATATAGTTATCGATCAAACAAAACCGCAACAGCTTGGCATTTCAGTTACAAAGGGCGATGAAAAGACTCCTATTACATCGGGTGAATTAAGCAATAAGTATATTGAAATCAACTTAACAACACTTACTCAGCCGGTTTCAGGCGTTGAGGGCTACTACATAGCTAAGAAAGATTCACCAACAACAAAAGTAAAGCTTGTAAATAGTCCGGATGGAAATATTATCGTAAATACTGATGAAATAGATATACCGTCAAAAAATGGTGGCACATCAAATGGAACAAAGAGTACAGTCACCAGTGCAGTATATAAAGTTCCGGTTGATACAGAAGATACATATTATTTCTACATTCAATCCAATGCAGGACTTTGGAGCGACCCTGTAGAATTTAAGGTTAATGTTGATACAACCGCACCGGTAATAGAGAGCTTTGAGTTTGACAGCAATGTAGTACAGCACAATGATGTAGAGATAGATAGTTACGGCTTCTTCTTTAATACCGATACTACAGTAACCGTAACGGCAACTGATGACGGTTTAAGTGATACCAGAACCCAAGGTTCAGGTGTTAAATATATCTATGTAACACTTGACGGTACACTTAACGGTACAGCAGTAACAAACTATAAACTTACTAGCATTGACGGATCAACCGATGTAAGTGCAGAGGTAGTTTCAAATGCAGTTACAGTAACAATTCCCGCAAACTTTAAGGGTAACATCAGTGCATATGCAGTAGACGATGCAGAAAATAGCGGTGAAACAAAGAGTCCTCACAAATTAGTCGGTGAGTCCTCTGATGTTCACGGTGCAGCATCAACTCATATTGCTATAACACCTAAGGACGGTACTGGCTTTGAAAACGGCAACTTTGTAAACGCTAAAAACGGCGTTGACATGAATGTAGTAGTAACCGATACAATGTCAGGTATCGCAAGTTTAGAGTGGAGCATTATAGTAAAAGGTAAGGTTAAGGAAAGCGGTACTGTTAATACAGATATTATTAACGGTGGCATTAAGACAGCATCTGACGGCGCAGATAACTGGACCGCTACCGGCGACATTAACCTTGTAACAGTACTTTCCAGAACATTTAATGTTAAATACAATAGCAACAATATTGTTATTAAGGTTAAGATGACAGATAACGCAGGTAATACTTCAGAGTTAGACAGTAGTTCTATTAACATAGACACAACAGCACCTGTTATTAATGTAAGCTACTCAAATAATAATGCAAAGAATTCTAAGTATTTCAATGCAAATAGAACCTTAATGGTTGAGATAGAAGAGTTAAACTTTACACAGGCACTTGCAAATGATGTAAAAGTTACTTTAAAGAGAAACGGCGAGTTAATGACATTTGTTGATGGCTTTATATATAACGAGGAAACACACAAGGCAACATGGCAGATAAACTTGGACGAAGGCGTTTATGAACTTGTTTCAATCACCTGTAAAGACCTTGCAGGTAACCCGGGTGTATGGAGCTTTGCAGATGGTACAGTGGCACAGCAGAACTTCGTTATTGATAAGCAGGCTCCTATAGTTAAGGTTGTTTACGATAACAACAGTAATATAGACGGATACTTCGCAAGTCAAAGAAAGCTAACAGTAACAGTCAATGACTTTGGTCTTGTAGATAATACAAGTAAGATAGCAGAGGATATCAAGCTTGCTATAACTAAGGACGGTGCAACGCAGACTATAAACAATATTAACAGCTTTGTTATTGTCGATCAGGCAAAGGCAGGCGCAGGTGAAACATTAGGCACGGCTACATGGGAATACACATTCAGTGTAGACGGAGTTTACACAGTTGCCCTTACAGAAATCACCGATAAGGCAGGCAACGTTGCCAAAGTTGATTTGTCAGCAGGTACAGTAACCACAGAAGACGCATCCGGCATCAAAACTTCGTCTATAAGGGATGATGGCGTAGTAAATGCTTATCCTGAAAGCTTTGTAATAGATACGGTAGTACCTAAGGTAACTATCAACTATAGCGATGACGTAGCGGTACAGTCTCCGTATTACTTCAGTAAGTACAGAACAGCATTGATTACGGTTGACGATGTAAACTTTGATCCTAATTCTATTATGCTTGACAGTCCTTCAGATGATCCTGTAGTGAACAGCATATTCAAGATTAAGGATCTTGGTGGCAATGATGTTAATAACGCTTATATCAATGCCTTGATAAGTCATATCAGAGATATAGACAACTGGGAGAAGTACGGCAATAGGTACTCTACCACAATTAAGCTTGGTTGGTATGATACAACAGATACAGCCGTAAACGGTATATTTGATTTCAACTTTGTATCATTCGATAAAGCGGGTAATAAGAACAGTGCTATAACTTATACAGGCGATAATGTATCAGACGATGTAAATACTCACTTTGTAGTAGATAGTGAGAACCCAACAGATCTTAAGATAAAGATTGAGCCTCTTGATACCGTAAGCCAGATATTTAATATTCTTACATTCGGTATCTTCAGTAACGGCGGTGTTAAGGTAACATTGCAGGCAAAAGATGCTCTTGCAGGCGTTGGTTCATTTACATACACTATCAATTACGATAAGATAGAGGGCAGCATATACACCGGTTCAGGAACCGAAGTAGTGACCGTAAACAGCAGCGATATTACTTATGACGGTAACATAGCAACATACACCTTTACTATTAAAGATAAGATAGTAGGCAGCAGTACTTATGAACAGTTCAGAGGCGCTATCAAGTTCTTTGCAACAGACAGAGCAGGATGCTCAAGCGTAGATTGTAATCAGGTTTATCTCAGCGATACCAATACAATGGATTCATATCTTATTATAGATACCATAGATCCTGCAATAAGCGTTAGCTTTGATAATAACAACTCCAAGAAATTTAACGGAATTGATTATTACGATGCAAACAGAACACTTACAATTAAGGTAACTGAAACAAACTTCTTTGCAGAAGAGATGAAGATTGATATCTTAAACGCAGAGACAAATTCTCCGCTTGATTATGATGTTGACTTTGATAAGAACGAGAGTGGAGCAACACCTGTTTATACATTCCAGTACGTATTTAGCGAGGATGGACATTATAAACTAAAGGTTTCTTACACAGATCGTTCAGGTAATGACGCAAACATAAACGACAGCGGATCAAACGTTTATCAAGAAGAATTTATCGTAGATAAAACAGCACCAAAGATCGTTATATCTTATGATAAGAATGAGACAGGCCTATATTACAGTAGCCGTGTAGCTACAATAGAGGTAGAAGAAAAGAACTTTGAAAATATTGATAATGCTACATTCTTAAAGACACTTGCAAGCAACATAGGCGGCGAGATAGCAGCTCCTACACTTGATGTCAACGGCGGTGTTGTATGGAAGACAATGCCGGGTAACAAGCATCAGGCAACGGTAACATTTGATAATGACGGTACATATGAGCTTGCAAGCGGTATTATAGACGGTCGTAAGTATGATAAGGGTATATCTTATAGCGATCCGGCAGGTAATAGTGCAGTTATCAGATTCAGAGACGATGTAATAAACGGCGAAAGATTCATGGTTGATAACAAGAAACCGGATAACGTGCAAATTCAGTACAACACAAACGGCTTTGCTAAGCTTGCAAACGTACTTACAGGCAACCTGTTCTTCAAGGAAACAGTTGACGTTACCATAAGAGTAGATGAAGAGGTTTCCGGCATAGACAGGATCGAATATAACTGCGAACTTTCTGACGGCGTAAGTTCTATAAATGAACGGGTTAGTGGAGTTATAGAAGCAGCAGATATTAGAAAGCTTGATGCTACAAGCGATGCTGACCTTAAATATACATATGAGGCAACATTTAAAATCAAGCCTCAGTATAGAGGTTATGTACAACTGCTTATATACGATAAGGCAGGTAATGTAACAGCAATCAGCGATGGCAGACAGGCTGTAGTAGATAGTAAGTCTCCGGCATGGGGCAAGATATCATATACCTGCGCTAACGGTGACAGAGCTATCAAGAACGGCAGCATCTACTTTAATGAAACTATAGTAGGAACAGTTACCGTAAATGAAGCAAACTTTGACCTTAATAAAAATGAATTCCAATTTGTTGTTAAGAAGGACGGTACTACATACTCAGGTGCTAAATTAACATGGTCAGGACCTGTAAACGATGTATATACCGGTACGTTCAGCATTAATAAAAATGCCGGTGACGGTAAGTATATAGTTTACATGAAGTACACCGATGCCTCAGGCAACGCTATAAACAACTTTGACAACAAAACATATGAGGACGGTTGGCAGTACATTTCTACTCCGCTGATACTCGATACGCAGGATCCGGTATTTACAGTAAGTTACGATAACAACGATGTTAAGAACGAAGCGTACTTCTCATCAAAGAGAGTTGCAACACTTGTGGTTACTGATAAGTACCTTGATTCAAAGGATATCAAGGTTAGCATAGTTCCAAGCGATACGGCTTCTATAACCTCTTGGTCAACAAGCGGTGATAAGCATACTGCAAAGGTAACATTTGAAAAGGACTCTAAGTACACCTTGAAGATATCCTGTATGGACCTTGCAGAAAACGAAATCACACTTAAGCAGGTAGATTTCGGCTCATCTGCAAAGCCTAACGACTTCTACGTAGATAAGGTAGCTCCAAAGGGTAATATCACCGTGGGTGAGTGGTCAGCGTCTGTAAACGGAACTATCTGGGAGAAGCTTTTAAATGCAATTACATTTGGCCTATATTCACGTGACGATCTCTCTGTAACTATTGAGAGCAGTGATAATCTTAGCGGTGTATATAGTGTAGGCTATCTGACATCTGCAACAAGACTTTCACAGAAGGATCTTGAAGCAAGAACAGATTGGCATAAGGGTACACCTAATAAGACGGTATTTACGGTAACAGGTAATAACCAGTTTATTGTATATGCTAAGATAATGGATAGGGCAGAAAATACAACATACATCAGCTCTGACGGCATTATTATAGATCAGGTTAAGCCGCAGATAGACGGTGTTGAGCCTACCACAGAGATATCACTTAACGATGCTTCGGATCAACCTGAATACGATGCAAGCGGTAATATGCTCTTTAACGGTGACGTTGTACTTAATATTAAAGTAACCGATGTTTCAACTCAGGTAAACGGAGTAGATGTTTACTCAGGTTTAAGTAGCGTTACATATCAGGTAATAAGCAACGGTGTTGAAACACAGTCAGGCAGACTTACAGGTGAAGTAGATATGCAAAAATCCTCAACAACAGGACTTATCTATTCACAGTCTGATATAATCAGAATTGATGCAGACCGTAACAATACAAACGATATAAGACTTATTGTTACAGCCATTGATAATGTTGGTAACAGAACAGTAGAAGAGCAGAATTTTATCATAGATACAACTAATCCGACTATTGAGGTTAGCTATGATAATGATACACCTGACACTATGGGAGCATTCTTCAAGAACTCTCGTACAGCAACTATTACAATCACTGAAAGAAACTTTGACCCTGCTAAGGTAGACCTTAAGATAAATTCAGTAGGTGGCAAGATTCCTACAATAAGCGAGTGGTCAACTATAGAGGGCGCTACTCCGGATTCTACAAGACATAGAGCAACTCTTGTATATTCTGATGACGGCGATTATACATTCGATATATCCTATGTAGACTCAGCAGGAAACAAAGCTCCTGATGCTAACTACGGTTCATCTGTAGCACCTAAGGCGTTTACCATTGACCGTACATTACCTGCAATATCTATTTCTTACAATAATAACGATGCAGCCAATAATAACTACTACAAGGCTGCACGTACAGCTACTATAACTATAGTTGAGCATAACTTTGAAACATCAAGAATTAAGATAACAGGTACAGCGTCTGATGACGGCACAGCCAAGACGTTCCCGGCAGTAAGCCAATGGTCAACATCCGGAGATGTTCATACTGCTACCATCACATTTACCGATGACGCTGAGTATAAATTTATTGTTGACTATACAGATAAGGCAGGCAACGTAGCTAAGACCTCAGCAGAGCAGGACTTCTATATTGATAACAAGAACCCTGTAGCAACTATAAGCGGCGTTGAGAATGAGGCAGCTTACGGTAACGGCTCACTTGTAGCACCTGTAATCACTTTCAGTGATACTAACTTTGATGCTAAGACCATAAAGATAACACTCACAGGCGCAACCCTCGGTTCAGTAGAGGTTAAGGGTACTTACTCCGATATAACCAACGGTACTGTATTTACCTTCGATAACATAGAGGCTATCAAGTCTAACGATGATATTTATACACTGGTAGCAACAGTACAAGACCTATCAGGCAGAACATATACGACCCCGGCTTGCAGATTCTCAGTAAACCGCTTCGGTTCTACTTATGAGGTTGAGGAAGAAACCAAGAAACTTGTTGAAACATACTATGTACGTGAGGTTGAAGAGGATGTTATCATCATTGAGTACAACGTTGACGATATTCAGGATTATTCAATCGAAATAAGTGTAAACGGCAACGATGCTAAGGAACTTGAAGAAGATGTTGACTATACCGTAGAGAAAGAACGCAGCGCCGGTAAGTGGACTAAGTACACATACAGAATCCTCAAGGAAGTATTTGCAGAGGAAGGCACATACGCTATCGTTCTTAAGTCTAAGGACGGCGCAGACAACAGCGCATACAGTGACCTTACAGATACAGACTTACAATTCATAGTAGATAGAACTGCTCCTACAGTAGCTATCTCCGGTGTAGTAGATCACGGTAGATACAAGGTTGAGACTCAGACGGTTAAGCTCCTTGTTAAGGACGATAACAAACTCGGCAGCTTGA
>JBJEPE010000035.1:0-3879 GCA_051881075.1 Acutalibacteraceae bacterium
TTTTTAAAAATTTTTAAAACAAACAAATTCGCAAACGTTTGGGATTTTGCAACAGATCTATAAAACGTGCTTATGTTAGTCACCTGTTAGTCACTTGTTAGTCACGAAGTGAATTTTACATGATTTTTTAGATAGTTTATAAAAAACAAAATCCCATGAAATCAGCATTCATGGGATTTTGTTTTTTTAATCTGTTATGGTGCAGGTAACAGGACTTGAACCTGCATGAACTTGCATTCATATGGACCTGAACCATACGCGTCTGCCAATTCCGCCATACCTGCACATATTCTTTTTAAATGCTCCTAAATTTTACACGGTGGAGCGTCCGAGGCGGGCAATTAAGCTAATCCGCAATAAAAATGTTCAACATTCATTGAACATTGCTATTTTATCATAAGTTCATAAATTTGTCAATCCATAAAATCAAAATAATTTTTATATAAGATTTTAATTTAAAGCTATAAAAGAAATTGAGCTTGTTACATTATTTTCAACCAATTTTTATTAAGGTTTTGCTAAATACTTAATTTCTTAAAAAATTTCATTTTATAAAAATCGAGATAATTAGCGCAGAAGCCTAGCATATACCAGAATATTATCACCATAAACGTAATATCAAACATCATCGTCTTTTCAAAGAGTGCATATACACAGTATGCACCGATAAATGAGGCAAGGCATGGGAATATATCATCACCGTGATTTGAATTTTTGCTCATAAGCGTGCTAATTGTTGATGTACCGATAAAAGCCGCAAAAATCATGAATAAAATAAATCCTATAAATCCTGAGCAGACTATGATAGTAAGATATCCGTTGTGAAAATCCGGGAATTTAAGTCCGTTTTCAAAGAATTTGTATCCCATATCTATGATATTGCCTTTGCCAATACCAAAAAGCGGAAATTTTTTAATATATGAAAGCGACTGCTTGAGTAAAACCAGTCTGCCGCTGTCAAGATTCGTATTTTCGTGTTCATAGGTAGGTGTTTCTTCCGGAACACCCGGTATAGTATCGCCTATGCTCGTTACAGATGTTAAAAATAAAAATGACTTTCTGAGCAAAAATCTTGCGCCGAAGAAACAGGCGGTAATAATTGCGACCGTTAATAAAAGTACAACTGTTTTTCTGAGGATTACTCTTATATTTTTGCTGTATTGTGATGAGAATATCTTATAAAACACTAAGATTGAAAGATATGCAACCATGAATAGGATAGAGCTGTTGGAGTCGCTTAACAAAAGTGCTATTATATTTACTATAGAGCAGATTTTCAGCGTCTTTAGCTCTATCTGACGTTCATTTTTTATGCCGAAGCTTGTCCTTTTCATCATCATATGACACATTACAAGAGTTACAGCACAAGTAAAGCCCAGTAAGTTAGGATTTGTAAATATCCCGGTAAATCTGTTCTTATATATTATTAATGTATATCCGAATAATTGTGCGTCAAAGCTGAAAAGGTCGTTGATTATTGGTACAGGATAAGATGGCATTATCAATGATTTATTAACTACAATAGCAAGAATAATGCTGTATACGGATAGAGCGGTTACTGAGTAGATAAAAAAAACGCAAATGGTGTTAAGCTCATTACGCAGTTTTTCTTTTTCTTCCGTATATAATCCGAAAATTACAAAGAAGCACATTAATATATGTAGTACCAGTATAAGATTTTCTAAAAGATGTGTTCCTATGTGTATAAATGATGTTAGCAGGCTACACAGGGCAAATGCCAAAAGCGGCTTTGCACAGACAAAATCACGTAATATATTGCGCCTGAAAATGCTGTCACAAACAAGGTATGTCCCCCACACGAAAAGTAAGCTGCGCACCACATTGGCAATTATTTCAACAAATGCTACAGAACATAGCATCAATGAGCTTATATATAATATCCTGAAAAGAGATCGGTCGTTTATTATTTCTATAAACCGATTTTTTCTGCTTAAAGCAATACCCAAAGTTATCCCCCCGAATAAATAAAGGCAATATTATAAAATTATTATTTTGTGCTATAGATTTAGATTATTTAGATAAAAATACACCGAACACAGTGGCAAACATCAGCTTTATATCATATAATATATTAAAGCGTTTAACGTACTCCAAATTATATCTCATCTTATCCGGCAGAACCTTATTAATATAGTCATCATCAACATTTTTTGAGCTTTCAAGTAGTTGCTGTTCGTCCTTATACTTAATACTTGCAAGTGATGTTATACCGGCAGGCAAGAGCAATGTGGCATACATTTCCGGAGTGTACTTTTCTACGTATTTAGGTACTTCAGGGCGAGTACCTACAATGCTCATGTCACCTAAAAATACATTAAATATCTGTGGCAACTCATCAAGCTTGAACTTACGCAAAAATTTACCCTGTTTAGTTATACGGCAATCGTCCTTAGTAGTTATCTGACTGCCTTTTTGTTCGGCATCGGATATCATAGTGCGAAACTTAAATATTCTGAATGCTCTGCCGTATGTTGTTATCCTTGTTTGTCTAAAGAATACTCCACCCTTTGAGCCGAAGCCGACAAAGCAGGCAATAATAGCCATAGGCAAGGCGAGAATAACAATAATTATAACGGATAAAATAATATCAAGAAGCCGTTTTAAGGATCTGCTAATTCTTTTTCTTTTTACTATATCGTAATATATTTTGACCTCATCGGTCTGCATATATTCTGGCAGTTTTTCAAAAGCTTTCAATGTCGAAATCCCCTTTATTACTGTACTTTGTAATTATTTTACAGGCTAAACAGAATAATTATACAGCATAGTTATCCTTTTTGCAAGCAATTTATACATTTTATCTACTAAAAGTAAAATATTATATAAAAATGTAGTAATCGGTTATTTACATCCAACGTATTTTTATTCAGCATTATTAACAATTTGTGCAGTAATTCAGTCTTTATAAGAGCAAAAATAAAGTTTTTATATGAAATATTAAAAATTTACTTGACTAAGTGGAAAAAACGGAGTAAAATTGCATTATGAGATCAGCGTAGAACGCTTTATAAGGAGCTAATAAAATGGATAATGAATTTGCACCGGATTTAATAACTTTGCTTGATGATGAAGGCACAGAACATAATTTTGAGATTTTGGATGTTATCGAGGAGGACGACAGATGCTTTTTAGCACTTCTTCCTACTTTTGACGATGCCGAGGATAGCGTTGACGCACCCGGTGAATATTATATCTTCGAGTCTATTGTAGAGGATGACGAGGAGCAACTAGTAGAGGTAGATGACGATACTCTTATCGACAGACTTGCTGAAATGTTTGAGGAACGTTTTGAATCCCTTTATGATGATGAGGAAGATGACGACTCTGAGCTTTAATTAGAGTTAATATGAGAATATTCCTGCTTAATACGTGAATTGCGTTAATATAACCCTACAACTATTATATAGGGAGCTCGGCTCCTATGGCGGATTGCAGACCTCCCGACTTATGTCGGACGAAGGGAGCGTGAACCCATGGGGAGGGCACCCACCTGCTTTTTTCGTAGGCAGGTTATAATAAACGCACTACGGTTAAGTGGGATTATTTTATATTAGAAATTTTTTTGTACATTATTATGTGTACAAGCTTTTACATATTTAAAATTAACCGAGCTTTACGGTCCAGTAGCTTTCTCAGTGTAAGTTATCGTGAGGCTTGGTATCAACTGCTTTTTATGAAAGGACGATTAAAATGACAGTATGCGGAAATTGCGGTTATACCGGTGATGACAGCACATATACCTGTCCGGTGTGCGGCGCACAAATGTATTATCAGGAAGATGATCAGTACTATAATCAGCAGTATGGTTATGACCAAAGCGGATACGATCAAAGCGGCTACGATCAAAGCGGCTACGAT
>JBJEPE010000036.1:0-16697 GCA_051881075.1 Acutalibacteraceae bacterium
AATAGAACGATGCCAACATTCTTAAAGGAGTCTGTAAAGACTCCTTTTTCTTTTGTGATTTTTGTGCCCTGACTTTTGACTTTTGAGTTTTCGTGTCGTAGCGTGATGTTTGTACTATAATTTTGGATAGGATTTTAGAACATGAGGTTTATTTTTATTGGCTCTTTGTCCAATAGTAGGAGTAATATAAACCCGAAAAAAGAAAAGAAAAATAAATTACGATTAAAAGCGATAGCAAATCAGGCTGTCGCTTGTTGTATTTGGTGAGAAAAAATATGTAAAATGCGATTACGAAAACGATAAGAATTTCTGTAACCATAGGCATTGCGTTTAAGAACTTTAATTTTGTTGTTACAGCCTTCAGTAAACCCGTTGGTAAAGGGAGAAAAAAAGAATTAAGGATTCCTGAAAGCCAATTATGTGTAGTTTTTTTGGTTTTTTATTGGCTTTATTTGTTGTTTGAAAATTATTTATTATGGAACAAATTTATGTTCTAAACTTGCCGATCTAATGTATGATTATGTTTTATTTAACCTAAAAAATAACATCAAAATTAGTTATATTTTATAAAAATTGACTAAAATATGTTGACTTTTATAAAAAAATGTATATAATTAAATTATCGGAAATTTTTACCGGTAAACTATAAAATATGAAAGGTGTGCAATAAATTATGGGAAACGCACGAATTATGGGCATTGAAATCTGTCATCCATCCCGAAAAGTTGAAAACGAAGAACTTATTCAGAGTTTTGTTGAGCAAGGCAAAGACAGAAAAGCTATTGAGGATTACTTAGCATTTTGTGGACGTAAGGTTCGTTACTTTTCTGCCGGTCCGGAAGAGAATACTCTTTCAATGGGTATTAAAGCTGCACAAAAGGTTTTTGACAGCCTTAATATAACAGGTCAAGATATAGACTTGTTTATATTTTCGACACAAACGCCGGAATATTTATTGCCAACAAATTCTATAGCCGCATATAAAGCTTTAAATATAAATCCACGTGCGCAGTGTTATGACCAGAACTGTAATTGTCTTGGTATGCTTACTGCTGCGTCAACAATTAATGACGCTATGAGAAGTAATCCGCGCATCAAGAAGGCTCTGTTAATCGGTTCAGAAACATTTTCTGCCATTACAAGAGAGGATAATGAGTTTTCCCGTACATCATTGGCAGACTTAGCCTGTGCAGTTGTTTTTGAAAATACGGATGAGGATGCCGGTATTCTTGATGTTGAATTCTATAATAACGGAGATCAAGCTTTGGATTTTGCACGTCAGCCTAATCATGGATTTAGAAGTTCATTTGATGACAGCAAATTGGATAGACAATTATTCTGGGATCCGTTTGATATTGGTTTTGTGCCTGGTATTGTAAAGGAGATTAATGACAGACTTACAGAAAGATGTGGCATTAAGGTAGAAGATGCAGATTGGTTCTGCTATTCGCAATTTGCTTTTGGACTTATAGAGATGTGTGCTAAGGCAATAAATGCTCCGCTTGAAAAGTTTTTCTATTCAGGCGACCAGTACGGATACACCGCAACCTGTTCACCGTTCCTTGCTTTGTATGAGGGCATTAAAACCGGAAAAGTTAAGCGCGGTGATATGATAAATATGTGGTCTGTAGGTATCTTCTGGACTACAGCTGCTCTATACATGAGGTTTTAAAGACAAAAGTAACCTTATTTAGAGTTATATATAATTTACTAAACAGTATAATTGTAAAAAATGACTCTATGTAAATAGTGGGTATAAATAAATCCTAAAAATAAATAAAAGAATAAGAACAAGCGATAGCAAATCAAGCTGTCGCTTGTCTCTATTTGTAAAAACTATTTGCTACCCCAGCATTTATTATAGAAACTTATATTTACACGTAAAATTAAGGGCTTCCGCAAGGTAAAAATTATTGCGGAAACCCTTAAAATCTATTTTTTATTTTAACGGAAGAATTGTTACATAAATATAATTTTTATTTTGTAGAAAGCAGCTTCACAAGCCTGTTAGCCGCTTCCTTTGTGTCATCGGGTGATCCGAATGTTGAAAATCTAAAGTAGCCCTCGCCGCATTTGCCGAAGCCCTCGCCGGGTGTACCTACTACTTGAATCTCATTAAGCAGATAATCGAAAAATTCCCAACTGCCCATATTGTTAGGGCATTTCATCCAGATGTATGGCGCATTCTTGCCGCCTGTGTACCATATTCCCAATTCATCAAGTGCCGCCATAAGGTACTTGGCGTTTTGCTTATAAATCTTGATGTTATCGTGTACCTGTTTTTGACCTATCGGAGTAAATACTGCGGCGGCTCCTCTTTGCAATATATAAGATATGCCGTTTGTCTTGGTAGTACGGTTACGTACCCACATAGCATTAAGGCTTTGACCGCCTCTAATCAAATCCATTGGTATAACGGTATATCCGCAGCGTGTTCCCGTAAATCCTGCTGTCTTTGAGAGCGAGCAGATCTCTATTGCACAAGTACGTGCGCCGTCTATCTCAAAAATGCTGTGTGGTATATCCGCCTGCTCTATAAACGCCTCGTATGCGGCATCAAATATAATGATTGCGTCATTTTTATTGGCATAGTCTACCCATGCCTGAAGCTTAGTTTTATCAAAAACCGCTCCTGTGGGGTTGTTTGGCGAACAGATATATATAACATCTGCCTTTATTTGTTCGTCAGGTGACGGTAAAAATCCGTTTTCTTTGCCTGATGCCACATGATATATTTTATTGCCTGACATGATATTTGCATCAACATATGCGGGATATGCAGGCTCCATGATTATAACAGATTTTTCTTTACCGAATAGGTCGAGAATATCGCCCAGCTCGTCACTTGCTCCGCTTGATACAAAAACCTCGTCGGTAGTAAACTTTATATTACGTGAAGCGTAATACTCTGCTATTGCCTCCCTGAGGAACGGTGCGCCACATTCAGGCATATATCCGTGGAATGTTTCTTTGACGGATTGATCGTCTACAGCCTTATGCAGAGCCTCTACAACGGCATCGCACAGTGGCAGAGATACATCGCCTATACCCATTCTATATATGTGCTTGTCAGGGTGAGCCTCAGTATATGCCTTAGTCTTTTGCGCTATATTGTAGAACAGGTAAGAGTCTTTCAAGTTGCAATAATTCATATTTGGTATCATAAAGAATCAACCTCACATTCGCATACTATATTTGCAGGGCCGGTCATCATTACAACGTAATCGGGCAGTACTTTAATGTGTAAAGTTCCACCGTCCAAGTGTACGGCAATGTCGGTATTAATTTTGCAGTAGCCTGCCTTTACTGCCGCCGCCGCAGATGCACACGCACCAGTACCGCACGCCATTGTAATGCCGCTGCCACGCTCCCAAACTCGCATACGCAGTGAGCGGTCGCTTAATACCTCTACAAATTCAACATTTACGCCGTCAGGAAAATATGCGTGATGCTCAAGCTCTGCGCCAAGTGTGGTAAGCGGAGCTTTCTCGGCATTATCCGTAAATATTACTGTGTGGGGATTGCCAACAGATACAGGCATACACTCTGCACTGCCACTGCTTACGCTGAGGGTTACTTTGTCGCTTACGGTGACTACACCCATATCAACGGTTGCCGCAGTTACCTTACCGTTTTCTATATCTAAATCGAGTGTTCTTATACCCGATAGTGTTTCTATATTAAGGTGTGTTTTATCCGTATATCCCTTATCATAAACGTATTTACCTACGCATCTTATGCCGTTACCGCACATCTTGGCCTCACTGCCGTCTGCGTTGAATATACGCATCTTAAAGTCAGCTATCTCTGACGGTGCGATTATTATTATGCCGTCTGAGCCTATACCGAAATGTCTGTCGGACAGTTTAACGGATATTTCTTCAGGATTATCGGGTTCTCCGTATATATACAGATAATCATTACCCAAGCCCTCCATTTTAGTCAGGTGCATTTCTATCATCTCCTACTTAAATCTAGCTATATTATAAGTTTACCTTGATTGTAGACTTATTCTCCGCTGGCGCCGTAGTTTGAGAGAACTCTGGCAGACGGATCATCTACCTTACAGCCGTCCCATTCTTTGTTTGGCATCCAGAAGTCAACTATCATTTCCGCTTGACCGGGGTAGTATTTTTCAAAAATTTCTCTATATAAAAGCGACTCTTTCGTAAACGGCCTTGAATATGTGTACTTTTCACATCTTGCCTTAAATTCTTCTTCGGTATAGCAGGTTTCCGCATATTGCTTAAGGTCATCAACCATAGAATGGCCTACAGCGTCAGAGAATGCCGCTTTCTCACGGTATAATATATCGTGCGGCAGATAGTCGCCCTCAAAGGCACGGCGCAATAAATATTTGCCCTTGCCGTATTTGTTAAGCTTCTTTTCAGGGTCAATGGACATTACATACTTAACAAAGTCAAGATCGCCAAACGGTACTCTTGCTTCAAGAGAGTTTACCGATATACAGCGGTCGGCACGCAGTACGTCATACATATGAAGCTCACGTATGCGCTTTTGCGCCTCTTTTTGAAACTCCTCGGCAGACGGAGCGAAGTCGGTGTATTTATATCCGAAAAGCTCATCGGATATCTCACCTGTGAGTAAAACACGTATATCCGTGTTTTCGTGTATATATTTGCACACAAGGTACATACCCATGCTTGCACGTATGGTAGTTATATCATATGTACCCAGTAAAGCTATAACAGACTCCAGGTTCTCTATAACGTCATCTCTTGTTATTATTACCTCTGTGTGGTCACTGCCTATATAGTCGGCTACCTGCTTGGCGTATTTCAGGTCAATGGCATCTTCGCTCATGCCTATTGCAAAGGTTTTTATAGGTTCTTTGCTCTTTTGTGCGGCTATGGCGCATACAAGCGATGAGTCAAGACCGCCCGAAAGCAAAAATCCTACCTTAGCGTCGGCAATAAGTCTTTTATCAACACCTGCAACAAGCTTGTCGTGAATGTTACTGCATATCTCGTCAAGGTCAGAGTAGGTGTATGTATCTACTGCGGCAATGTCACAGTAAGATATAAACTTGCCGTCCTTATAGTAATGTCCCGGTGGGAACGGCATTATCTTATCGGTAAGCTCTACTAAGTTTTTTGCCTCGCTGGCAAACACGATAACGCCCTTTTTATCATAACCGTAATACAGCGGTCTTATACCTATTGGGTCACGTGCCGCAATAAACTGCTGTGTATCGCCGTCATATATAATGAGTGCATACTCGGCATCAAGCATACCGAACATATCAGTGCCGTATTCCTTGTACATAGGCAACAGTATTTCGCAGTCGCTGTCGCTTTCAAATGTATATCCTTTAGATATAAGCTCTGCCTTAATGCGGGCAAAGCCGTATATCTCGCCGTTACATACTACATAGCTTCCCTTATGCTCAAAGGGCTGCATACCCTTATCCGTAAGTCCCATTATCGCAAGACGGTGAAATCCCAACAAGCCCTTGCCGGTATCTATTATCCTGCTGTCATCAGGCCCACGAGAAATGGTTTTATCAAAACCTCTTTTAAAAGTGTCAAAGGTGACACCGCTATCACAATATCCTATAATTGAACACATCAGTGATTCCTCCAAAGTAAAGTAATCAGCATTCAATAGGGCAAGTGCTGGGCTCGCGGTGCCACCTATTTTTGTTCTCAATCTCATTTAAGATTTATCCGATTAACGCACGGCATACGGCTTGCTTACAGGAGCTTTTCGGCTCTTTCGGCTTGCAGCTCGAAGAGTGTTTTTCACACAGGCTCTGCTATATGGATTTCAGCCTACCCATACTCTCTGTGAGTGATCTCCTGTGCTACTCCTCTCTTCTCGAACGCTTTTTATAATACATCAATCCTGAGATGTTGTATTATCGTAATAAAGGTTTTCGGCTTTTTCCTTTGTTGTTAAGAAAGCCGTTGCATACAGTGGATCAAGCTCAGGCTCTCTTAGAAGGAATTTTGGGGCATTAAAATATAAATATAAATTAGAATTTTCTTGTCTTTTATTATCCACTGTAAACACCTCTTAAAATATTTTATATAACTAACAGACGTGTAATCCTGTCTGTTATACGGGTTGGTAAATTACTTTACGCCAAACAGTAAGTCACCGTATGACGGATATGGCCAATACTTCTTAGCCGTAAGGGTTTCTGCCTGATCGCACAAGGCTCTCAGCTCGCTCATCTTAGTCAGGACGGTATCTCTTATAGCGTAACCCTCCTGCACAATATCTGTGATATCCTGTAATGCTATGAGCGACTTTTCAAGCTCATCCGTTTTCATTGCTATACCGTCATTGAGTATAGAGAGCTTCTTTACTATCTCTGTTTCATAGCTGCATGATATACTTTCGCTTACTGACTTTTTAGCGGCTATTGCCTGAGCCATATCTGTGGTATAGGCAGCTATGGCAGGTGATATCTCAGTCTTAGCCATATCTACCATTGTGTTAGCTTCTATTATAACTGTCTTACAATAGTTATCTAAGGTTATATCAACTCTTGATCGAAGCTCTGCTTCAGAGAATACACGGTGGGATATAAGCATATCCATGTTCTTTTTATCAAGCAAATGCGGCAGACAGTCAGGTGTGGTGCGATAGTTGAGTAAACCGCGCTTTTCTGTAGCTTCCTTTATCCATGCGTCATCATATCCGTTACCGTTAAAGATTATCTTCTTATGGTCTTTAATGGTCTTGCGTATCATCTCGTGCAATGTTGTTTTAAAGTCCTCAGCGGCCTCAAGTCTGTCTGCATATATTTTGAGGCTTTCTGCAACGGCACTGTTAAGCATTATGTTAGCGCAGGCAATGCTGTTTGATGAACCGAGCATACGGAACTCAAACTTATTACCCGTAAATGCAAACGGAGATGTACGGTTACGGTCTGTTGTATCACGGTTAAACTTAGGCAGTACGTTTACGCCAAGCTTCATTTGTATTTTTTCTGTACCCGAATAAGGGGTATCTGTTTCTATTGCCTCAAGCACAGCATTAAGCTCATCACCCAGGAACATTGAAACAACAGCCGGCGGTGCTTCGTTTGCGCCGAGTCTGTGGTCGTTGCCTGCGGTAGCTACTGAAATTCTGAGTAAGTCCTGATAATCGTCAACCGCCTTGATAACCGCACACAGGAAGATAAGGAACTGTGCGTTATCGTACGGTGTATCTCCCGGTGAAAGAAGATTGATGCCCGTGTCGGTTGATATTGACCAGTTGTTGTGCTTACCGCTTCCGTTTACACCTGCAAACGGCTTTTCATGCAATAGGCATACAAGACCGTGTCTTGAGGCTACCTTTTGCATTATTTCCATAGTAATTTGGTTATGGTCTGTTGCAATGTTAGTTGTACTATATATAGGTGCAAGCTCATGCTGTGCCGGGGCTACCTCGTTATGCTCTGTTTTGGCGAGTATGCCGAGCTTCCATAATTCTTCGTTTAAGTCCTCCATATATGCTGCTACTCTGGGTTTGATAACGCCAAAATAGTGATCGTCCATTTCCTGTCCCTTTGATGGCTTTGCACCGAAGAGTGTACGGCCTGTAAAGCGTAAATCGGGGCGCTTATCGTACATTTCCTTAGTTATAAGGAAGTACTCCTGCTCAGGGCCTACAGATGTGCGTACACACTTAACGTCATCATGGCCGAATAAGCGTAATATACGCAATGCCTGCTTGTTGAGTGCCTGCATAGAACGGAGCAGAGGGGTCTTTTTATCAAGTGCCTCGCCGCCGTATGAACAGAATGCGGTAGGAATACATAATGTTTTACCCTTAATAAATGCGTATGATGTCGGATCCCATGCCGTATATCCTCTTGCCTCAAAGGTTGCACGCAATCCGCCTGACGGGAAGGAGGAAGCATCAGGCTCACCCTTGATAAGCTCTTTGCCTGAGAACTCCATTATTACGCTTCCGTCCGGTGACGGTGATATAAAGCTGTCGTGCTTCTCTGCGGTTATGCCTGTAAGCGGCTGAAACCAGTGTGTATAGTGCGTTGCACCGTGAGCTACCGCCCAGTCCTTCATAGCTATCGCAACAGCGTTTGCTACGCTTATGTCAAGCTTTGCACCCTCGTCAATAGTTTTCCTTAATGAGGTGTACACCTCAGCGGATAAATTTGCTTTCATTACTCTGTCATCAAATACCAGGCTACCAAAATACTCCGGTACGGTTTTCATAGGAAACTCCCTCTTTCTTCATACAAAAGTAAAAAGCGACCTTTAAGATAGTCCTATGCTATCCTAAAAGACGCCATTGCCTTTAATATGTATATTTAGATTATTTTGTAGAAAATTTTATAAGCAAATAAAAAACGCCTTTGAGTTTTAAACCACTCAAAGACGTCATTGCCTTTCTGTAAGGCATTATATACCTGCAAGATTGATTTGTCAATACCTTTTTTGCAACTTTTTTATAATTTCTTGCAAAAAACCATTTAAATACGGTTTAAACCTTGACAATATGCAAGTACTAGTGTATAATACTTGCAGATGAGCAAAGGCGTTCATTTCAGTATAGGCAATAGGCTAAAAGTCTATGCTGAGATGAATGCCTTTGCTCTTATTTTTCCCTAAGGAGAGGAAATAGAGATGAAATTAGAAGGTCAAGTCAGAATCCCCTCTGGATGTGCCATAGCTGCCGTAATATCTAAAGAGGGTAATAAGATGTCCGGCGAAAGTATAATAAACGCAATGAAACCTATGCACGACAGATCCAACGGTTTGGGCGGTGGATTTGCCGCATACGGTATATATCCGGAATATAAGGATTTTTATGCCTTGCATATGTTTTTTAGTGATAGAGATACCCGTAAGGGTTGTGAGGCATTTTTAAAAGAAAGATTTGAAATAGTTAAGTCAGAGGTACTGCCTACACGCAAAATACCTGCCATAACAGACGAGCCTATAATATGGCGTTATTTTGTTGCGCCGCTTAAGTCAATGCTTGCGTCAATGCAGCTTGACGAAAAGGAATTTGTAGCAAGAACGGTTATGAAGATAAATACGGAGATAAAGGGCGCATATGTATTTTCAAGCGGTAAAAATATGGGTACCTTCAAGGCTGTAGGCTTTCCTGAGGATGTAGGAGTATTCTATAAGCTTGAAAAATATGAGGGCTACTCATGGACGGCGCACGGACGTTACCCGACTAATACTCCCGGCTGGTGGGGTGGAGCGCACCCGTTTACATTGCTTGATTTCTCTATAGTACATAACGGTGAGATATCGTCCTATGACGCTAACCGCCGATTTATAGAAATGTTCGGATATAAATGCACACTTCAGACGGATACCGAGGTTATAACCTATATAATGGATTACCTTGTACGTTTACAGGGGCTTACATTAGGCGAGGCCGCAAGCGTAATTGCCGCACCGTTCTGGAGCACTATTGAGCATAAAACCGACCTTGAGGATAAGGCAAAGCACATATATTTGCGTACGCTTTTCCCAAGTCTGCTGGTTACAGGCCCGTTTTCTATCGTGCTTGGCTTTAACGGCGGACTTATGGCACTTAATGACCGCTTAAAGCTTCGCTCAATGGTAGTGGGAGAAAAGGACGACAAGGTATTTATTGCAAGCGAAGAGGCGGCTATACGTGTCATGGAGCCCGACGCAGAGAATATATGGGCTCCGAGCGGCGGCGAGCCTGTTATAGTAAAGGTAAAGGAAGGTGCATACTAATGGGTGTTGAATTTATATATCCCGAGTTTGAGGTCATACGTAACCGTGACCGCTGTATAGCCTGTAAGGTATGCGAGTTACAATGTGCAAACGAAGTACATAGATATGATCCGGATTTAGGTATGATGATGAGTGACGAGACAAAGTGCGTCAACTGCCAACGCTGTGTTTCACTTTGCCCCACAAGAGCGCTTAAGATAGTTAAAAGTGACTGTGTACTGCGTGAAAACGCCAACTGGCAGAACGATACGATTAAAGAAATATATAAGCAGGCAAACAGCGGCGGCGTACTGCTGTCATCTATGGGTAATCCTAAGCCGTTTCCTGTATATTGGGATAAAATACTGATAAACGCATCACAGGTAACAAACCCGTCCATTGACCCCTTGCGTGAACCGATGGAAACAAGAGTTTATCTTGGTAAAAAGCCCGAAAGGGTGGCGCATGACGAAAACGGACGTATTAAGTGCGAGTTACCTCCGCAGTTGGAGCTTTCTCTGCCGATAATGTTTTCGGCAATGAGCTACGGCTCAATAAGCTATAACGCACACGCATCACTTGCCAAAGCCGCCACAGAACTCGGCATACTGTATAACACAGGTGAGGGCGGACTCCATGAGGACTTTTACTGCTACGGCGAAAATACCATTGTACAGGTAGCATCCGGCAGATTTGGCGTACATGAGGAATACTTAAGGACAGGTGCCGCCATTGAAATAAAAATGGGTCAGGGCGCAAAGCCCGGCATAGGCGGACACTTGCCTGGTGCTAAGATAGTCGGTGATGTTTCACGTACACGTATGATACCGGAGGGATCGGATGCGATATCGCCCGCACCGCACCATGATATATATTCAATAGAGGACTTAAGACAGCTTGTTTTTTCATTAAAGGAAACTACCGAGTATAAAAAGCCCGTAATCGTAAAGGTTGCGGCGGTTCACAACATAGCCGCCATAGCAAGCGGTATAGCAAGAAGCGGAGCTGATATAATCGCCATTGACGGATTTAGAGGCGGTACGGGCGCCGCACCTACAAGAATACGTGATAACGTAGGTATTCCTGTAGAGCTTGCTTTGGCAGCGGTTGACCAAAGACTGCGTGATGAGGGCATACGTAATAATGTTTCTCTGGTAGTAGGCGGCAGCATACGAAGTGCGGCAGACGTAGTAAAAGCCATTGCACTGGGTGCGGATGCCTGTTATATAGCTACGGCGGCATTGCTTGCTTTGGGCTGTCATCTGTGCCGCACCTGTCAAAGCGGTAAATGTAACTGGGGTATAGCAACACAAAGGCCTGAGCTTGTAAAAAGGCTTAACCCCGAAATAGGCGCAGAAAGACTTGTTAATCTTATAACCGCATGGAAGCATGAGATAAAAGAGCTTATGGGCGGTATGGGCATAAACTCTATAGAAGTACTAAAGGGCAACCGCCTGATGCTGAGGGGAATAGGCTTAACGGAAAAAGAGCTTGAAATACTCGGTATAGCTCATGCCGGTGAATAAAGAGGGTGACTGCTGATGAAACGAATTTATGTAAATGAAAAATGGTGTCTTGGATGCCATTTATGTGAATATAACTGTGCCTTTGCAAATTCAGGCATGGACGATATGGTCAAGGCACTTAAAAATAAACCTATCTATCCCAGAATACATATAGAGGGTGACGATAAGATAACATATGCGGTATCGTGCAGACATTGCAGTGATCCTATATGCGTCAAAAGCTGTATAGCGGGCGCTATATCTTCTACAGACGGTGTTATAAGCATAGATAAAAGCAAATGCGTTGGCTGTTTTACCTGTGTTTTGGTATGCCCGTACGGTGCGCTGGCTCCGTCGGAAAGCGGCGTAATGCAGAAGTGTGAGCTTTGCCTGCAAAATTCCTGCGGTGCGCCTGCCTGCGTTAAGGGATGCCCCAATAGGGCAATAGTATATGAGGAGAGGTGAGCAAAGTGCAACAGTATGTTATTATAGGCAACGGCGTTGCGGCCGTAGGCTGTATAGAGGGAATAAGAAGTATTGACACCGAAGGCGTCATAACGGTAATTTCTGAAGAAAATCATGCGGTATATTGCCGTCCGCTCATTTCATATTACCTTGAGGGCAAAACGGACCTTGAAAGAATGAATTACCGCAGTAAGGATTTTTACGAGAAATCAGGCTGTAATGTAATATACGGCAAAAAGGCCGTTAAGATAGATGAAAAGGAAAAGACGGTACTGCTGGATGACGGTACTGTATTACCGTACACATCGGTATGTGTGGCTACAGGCTCATCACCGTTTGTACCGCCGTTTACAGGACTGGAAACAGTAAAGGAAAAGTACTCGTTTATGACGCTTGACGATACCCTTACACTTGAAAAGGCGATAGACAAAAGCTCAAGAGTGCTGATAGTGGGTGCAGGTCTTATAGGCTTAAAATGTGCCGAGGGACTGTCGGGAAGAGTGGCAAGCATAACGGTGTGCGACCTAGCCGACCGTGTGCTTTCAAGTATATTGGATAAGGACTGCGCCGCACTTGTGCAAAGTCACTTAGAGAAAAACGGACTTGAATTTATGCTCAGTGACAGTGTAGATCGTTTTGACGGTAACACCGCCACTATGAAAAGCGGTAAAACGGTTCAGTTTGATGTGCTTGTTCTTGCGGTAGGCGTAAGAGCAAATACTGCGCTGGTAAAGGATATTGGCGGAGAGGTAAACAGAGGAATTGTAATTGACGATAAAATGCAAACAAGTGTAGATAACGTTTATGCCGTAGGTGATTGCTCAGAGGGCAACGATATCTCATGCGGAGCAAAAAGAGTGCTTGCACTTCTGCCTAACGCATATATGCAGGGCAAATGCGCAGGTGTTAATATGGCAGGCGGAGATACTGTCTTTGATAAAGCTATACCGATGAATGCGATAGGATTTTTTGGACTACATATAATGACCGCAGGCACATATTATGATGAATCACAGGGTGGCCAGGTATATGAAGAATCAGGTGACGGTAAGATAAAGAGATTGTTTACACGGGACGGATTATTGACAGGATTTATACTCATAGGCTATAATGAGCGTGCAGGTATATATACATCGCTTATACGCAGTAAGATACCGCTTGATACCATAGACTTTGAGCTTTTAAAAAAATCTGCGACGTCTGCGGCGTTTTCACCTGAAACCCGTAGAAAAATGTTTGGAAGTGTGGTATAATAAAATGATAATAGACGCTATGCAGTTGGATTATAAAACATTAAATGAAGAAATACGCAGCGGTGGTAATGATGTGACCGTATCTAAGTGTTGCGGTCAACGGTTTATAGCTGCGGGTATGTCAGATAAAGTTATAACGATAGACGGCATACCGGGCAACGCCTTGGGCGCATATTTAAACGGCGCCGAAATAATAGTAAACGGTAACGCACAGGATGCCGTAGGCGATACTATGAACGACGGAAAAATAATAATCAACGGTCATATAGGTGATGCCGCAGGCTACGCTATGCGTGGCGGAAAAATATTTATTAAGGGTAACGCCGGCTACCGTGCGGGTATTCATATGAAGGAGTATCAGTCAAAATGCCCCGTAATAGTTATAGGTGGCAAATGCGGAAGCTTTCTGGGTGAATATCAGGCAGGGGGAGTTATAATTGCTCTCGGTTTGGATATAGGTGATGACCATATAGTAAGTAATTTTCCATGTACCGGTATGCACGGCGGCAAGATGTTCCTGCGCTCTGATTGCAGCGGCATAAGGTTTCCTAAGAATGTGACCGTATCAGAAGCAACAGCAGAGGATATGCAAGAGATAGACGAGTATATTACCGAGTTTTGTGAACAATTCGGATATGATAAAGAAATGATTTTAAATTCGCGTTTTACTAAGATAGTACCGGACAGTAAAAATCCGTATAAGCAAATGTATGTAGCGAACTAGAAAGCAGGTATGTTATGAAATACACCAAACAAGAGGTCATGCAATTTGTCAGTGAAGAGGACGTTAAGTTTATACGTCTTGCTTTTTGTGACGTATTCGGAAAGCAAAAAAATATTTCAATTATGCCCGGAGAGCTTGAACGTGCGTTCAAATACGGTATTGCAATAGACGCATCTGCCGTTGACGGCTTTGGTGGAGATGTTCATTCAGACCTTTTTCTGCATCCTCAGCCCGACACGCTCTCAATATTACCGTGGAGGCCTGAGCATGGCAGAGTAGTGCGTATGTTCTGTACGGTAACTTATCCTGACGGAAGCATATTTGAAAACGATTCACGTAGTATTTTAATAAAGGCCGTAGAGGACGCAGAGAAAGCAGGATATACTTTTTACTTCGGTGCAGAAATGGAGTTTTATCTGTTTAAGCTTGATGAAAACGGCGAGCCTACAAAGATACCCTGCGATACGGCGGGGTATATGGATATAGCACCGGGGGATAAGGGCGAAAATGTACGCCGTGAAATATGTCTTACGCTTGAGCAGATGGGAATACATCCTGAGGGATCTCACCATGAAGAGGGACCGGGACAGAATGAGATTGATTTCAGATATTCCGATGCGCTTTCTGCCGCAGACAATGCTCTTGCATTCTCAACGGTAGTTAAGACAATAGCGGCACGCAACGGACTGTGCGCCGACTTTTCACCTAAACCGCTTGCTGATAAACCGGGTAACGGACTGCATATCAATATGTCCGTAAGGGCTAAGGACGGCAGTAGCCCCTTGAACGGTATGATTGCCGGTATATTAGATAAGGTAGAGGATATTACCGCATTTCTCAATCCGACCGATGAATCATATGAGAGGTTGGGCGTACTTAAAGCACCAAGGTATATATCGTGGTCAAGTCAAAACCGCTCTCAGCTTGTGCGTGTTCCTGCGGCATACGGTGAATATACGAGGGCAGAGCTTCGCTCACCGGATCCCTCCGCAAATCCGTACCTTGCGTTTGCACTGCTTATTTATGCAGGCTTGCACGGAATACTGAACAACGTTGAATTGCCGCAGGCGGCAGATATAAATTTATATAAAGCGGATGCCGAAACACTCGCTTCGTTTAAGAAGTTACCGTTGACCCGTGCCGAGGCCGTACGCATTGCCGGGTCAAGCGACTTTATAAAAAAACATTTACCTAAAATGATGATCAAAACATACTGTGATAAATAATAAGTAAATCCCGCAAAAGGAGGATGAGCAATATGGTTTTTGACGGTCGTATATATAATGTGCTTGTTGTTTCATCCTCTGATAAATTCAACGGTGCGTTTAAACAGCTTGTATCAGATAATCACTATTACTCAGCTACGTATGTAGGCAGTATAGCGTCTGCCAAGCGTAACCTTTCGGAAAGTCCATACGATTTTGTTGTTATTAATGCTCCTTTACCTGATGACTTTGGTACTAAGCTTGCTATAGATATATGTTCAGATAGAAACACTACCTGTTTACTGCTTGTAAGGGCCGAACTGCATCAGGAGATACACTCTAAGGTCTTACGTTACGGCGTGTTTACATTGCCTAAGCCCACATCTGCCGTTATGATGACGCAGGGGCTTATGTGGCTGGCGGCGGCAAGGGAAAGACTGAGAAAGCTGGAGAAAAAAACAGTTACCATTGAAGAAAAAATGGAGGAAATACGACTTGTAAACCGTGCCAAATGGTTACTTATCGAAAACTTAAAGATGACAGAGCCTGATGCACATCACTATATAGAAAAGCAGGCAATGGATCGTTGTACGTCAAAGCGTGAAATAGCCGAAAATATATTGGAAACATATCAAAATCAAACGTCCTCACTATGAAAACCGAGTGAGGGCGTTTTTGTATTTGTATTTCATAGTTGCGTACAAGGTATTTGATAATACAAAGTACGTATCACGCATCTTAGTCAATTAATAGAACAAATAGCACTACGATGCGTGCTATGCAAATTTCTGTAGTACAGAATATAAAGCTTGCTAATCTTTTAAGCAGTATGATGTGCAAGCCATTGGAGTGCAAGGGCGAAGCCATTGCAAATAACTGATTACTTCCGATGCGTGATATGTACCCGATATTAATAATATCTCTGTACGCAACGTTGCTGTCGGTCTTACCGACCCTTGGGGAAGGGGGTCGGGGGATGGGGAAACAAGTAATAAGAGAATAAAATACGGTATTATAGTAAGTTGACTTCAAAGTTAAAATTAATGTCATTCAGTTAAGATGCGTGCTACATACTTAATCTGACTAAATTACCATGTGCAAAGTCTTACTACAGGTATAATCGCCAACAATGCTGTCGGTTTAGCCTAGTAATTACAATGCGTGCTATGCACTTATTTATAGCAATTACTTTGTGCGCAACGCTGCCGCAAGGCTACCCTGCCCGCCCTGCTCCCTTTCCTGAACGACCGCTTCGCTGAGCAAACACACTTCTTTATAATTGCAATTTATTGCCTGCGTCGTACCGATTGCTAATCTGTTTGCATAGCACTACGTTGCGTTTTATGCACTTCATCATTTGCGTTTAAATAGCTTAATAGATATACAAGCCTAATTAATTTTATAGTGTATATTTGTATATAGATTGCTAGTCATTTGTTTAGTAAGGTGTACAAAGCTTCGGAGTTCAGTCATATAGCTTGCTAACTTTTCATAGAGTCCGATGTGTTGACTATTGGAGTGCAGGGGCGAAGCCATTGCAAATAACTGATTACTTCCGATGCGTGATATGTACCCGATATTAATAATATCTCTGTACGCAACGTTGCTGTCGGTCTTACCGACCCTTGGGGAAGGGGGTCGGGGGATGGGGAAACAAGTAATAAGAGAATAAAATACGGTATTATAGTAAGTTGACTTCAAAGTTAAAATTAATGTCATTCAGTTAAGATGCGTGCTACATACTTAATCTGACTAAATTACCATGTGCAAAGTCTTACTACAGGTATAATCGCCAACAATGCTGTCGGTTTAGCCTAGTAATTACAATGCGTGCTATGCACTTATTTATAGCAATTACTTTGTGCGCA
>JBJEPE010000037.1:0-3835 GCA_051881075.1 Acutalibacteraceae bacterium
CTTTTTTATTTTAGTTTTTATTTTTTTATACTTTCGGAAATCATACATTTTAAATAGATTGAGCCTTAATGCGTTTGTAACAACACAAAAGCTGGATAAACTCATAGCTGCCGCACCGAACATCGGGTTAAGCTTCCAACCTAAAAGATGATACCACACGCCGGCCGCCAGCGGTATGCCCGCTATATTATATATAAAGGCCCAAAACAGGTTTTCATGTATATTTCTGAGTGTTGCACGGCTTAGCCTTATAGCGGCAGGCACATCCTTAAGACTGCTTTTTACAAGTACAATGTCAGCCGCATCTACGGCAACATCTGCGCCGGCTCCTATTGCTATACCTATGTCTGCACTTGTCAGCGCAGGGGCATCATTAATACCGTCACCGACCATTGCAACACAACCCTCAGATTTCAACTTACGCACGGTGCTTTCTTTTCCGTCAGGCAGAACGCCGGCTATAACCTCGTCAACGTGTGCTTGCGCTCCTATAGCCTTAGCGGTTCGCTCGTTATCACCTGTGAGCATTATAACACGCACGCCCATATTTTTAAGTTCATCTATTGCCTCTGCGCTATCCTCTTTTATAACATCGGCTACGGCGATAATGCCTATCAGCTTACCTGCATTACTGAAAAACAGCGGAGTTTTTCCGCTTTCTGAAAGCTTAAATGCTCTTGAAAGCTCATCTTCGGTTATACTGCATTTAGTACGTATAAACTCAGCATTTCCTGCACAAAGCTCATCCTCCATATATTTTGCTATTAAACCGTTGCCTGCAAGCGCCTTAAAGTCAGTAACATCATCAGGTGAAATATCTAACTCCTGTGCTTTTTTCACAACGGCTCTTGCAAGCGGATGTTCGCTCTTCTGTTCAAGCGAATATGCCAATCTCATAAGCTCATTTTCGTTTATGCCCTCCGCAGGAATAATATCCGTTACCTCAGGCTTGCCTGCAGTAATCGTGCCTGTTTTATCAAGAACAACTATTTGGGTCTTGCCTGTCTGTTCCAAGGAAACCGCAGTTTTGAATAAAATACCGTTTTTAGCTCCCATTCCACTGCCAACCATTATGGCTACCGGGGTAGCAAGTCCAAGCGCACACGGACAACTAATAACCAGTACGGATATCGCCCTTGCAAGCGAAAAGCCTATACTCTCGCCTACAATAAGCCACACAGCAAGTGTTAATATAGCAATGCCAATAACCGCAGGAACAAATACACCCGATACCTTATCGGCAATCTTGGCTATAGGTGCCTTAGTAGCGGCGGCATCACTAACAAGGCGTATTACCTGAGATAATGTTGTATCTTCGCCAACACGTGAGGCCTCACATCTTATAAATCCCGACTGATTTATTGTTGCGGCTGATACCGTACTGCCTATAGTCTTATCTACGGGTATGCTTTCACCTGTCAACGCAGATTCGTCTACGGCGGTGTTACCGTCTATTACAATGCCGTCTACGGGTATGCTTTCACCCGGACGTACAACAAAAATATCGCCCTTTTTTACCTGTGCTATAGGCACCTGTACCTCTGCACCGTCCTGCAATATAACGGCAGTTTTAGGCGCAAGCTTCATTAAGCTTTTAAGTGCGTCGGTCGTCTTACCCTTTGAACGTGATTCAAGCAATTTTCCGAGCGTTATCAACGTGAGTATCATCGCCGCAGACTCAAAGTAAAATTCGTGCATATATGACATAACACCTGCCATATCACCCTTTACCTGTGCGTCGGTCATGGCAAAAAGTGCATATGTGCTATACACAAATGATGCGCCTGCACCAAGTGCAACAAGAGTATCCATATTAGGCGCTTTATGAATAAGCGCTTTAAATCCGCTTATAAAAAACTTTTGGTTTATTACCATTATTATAACTGTCAAAAGCAGTTGTGTAAGTCCCATAGCAACATGGTTATCAGTAAGAAAAGCAGGTAAACTCCAGCCCCACATCATATGTCCCATAGATATATACATAAGCACAAGTAAAAAGGCGAGCGACCAGCACAACCTTTGGAGCAATACAGGACTTTGGGTGTCCTTTAAAGCGTCATCATCGTCACTTGCTGAGTTTACCTTAGCAGATGAAGAATCACTTTTAAGGCTGGCACCGTATCCAGCCTTCTCTACTGCGTCAATAACAGCCTCAGGCGTTGCAGTACCCTCAACGCCCATTGAATTAGTCAGCAGACTTACCGAGCATGATGTAACACCGTCAAGCATTAACACCGCTTTTTCTACACGTGCGCTACAAGCGGCACAGCTCATACCTGTAACGTTATATTGTGTCATTCTAAATTCTTCCTTTCAGTATTTGTGACCGATAAAATATAGGCTTATCCTCAAATATCTTTTACTATTGTAGGTAATCTCTTAACCGTCGCAACAGCCGCTTTACACTTAAACTTATTATTACCGTAAACAGCGATAACTGCATAACCTACACGGCTAGCTTTATTATATCCGTTATAAATACTTTTATTTTTTCATTAGCTTTCCGAGAAGCTCTAAAAGCTCATCGACAACATCATCATTTCCTGCACGTATATCACGCACCACGCAGGAATGAATATGTCTGGAAAGCAAATCTTTATTAAAGCTGTTTATTGCCGCATTGACAGCCGCAGACTGCGTTAAAATATCGGCACAATAGGCATCACGCTCTACCATGCCCTTAAGTCCACGTATCTGTCCCTCTATCCTGTTAAGTCTGTTAAGAAGCTTTTTACGCTCATCTTCTGTTCTTTCCGTCATCTTGTCACAGTGATGACATTGTTTATTGCATTCCATTTCAATTCACCTCTCTATACCCCTTAGGGGTATTTTTATTATATACCCCCGTGGGGTATTTGTCAAGCAAAAATTTAAAATAAAAAACAGAGCAGACTTATATATCCGCTCCGTTTGTTAATTATATATTGTTATTTTTCGCCTTTATCTTCGTCATTTTCCTGCTCTTTTTCTTCTTTATCTTCTTCCTGTGTATGTTCCGCTTTCTCTTTCTCCTTCTCTTTCTTTAATGCCGCCTTTTTACGCTTTTTTCTTTTTCTGCGACGAACTATAAAGAAAATTATAAGAACAAGCAAAATAAATAGAACAATTATAGCGGTAGGAACTATCTTACAGGCCGTACCGGGATGAGATATTCTCGCCCAACCGCCTATGGAGGTCTTTACCTTTCTTCCAAGTGGATTTGCATAATATTCCGGTAATTCAGGGACACCTGATGCACCCTTTTCAAAGCTCATAAGATAATTTTTAAGAGCTACCCATTCCTTTATTTCATCGCCTGATTCATTGCGAAGGGTCACGGAATAAAAATCCTCTATTGTTGTGCCGTCTGCATATTTAGGGGTTATAGACAAAATACCTTTAGTAAGTCCGTTAAGCATGCCAAGCATATTGACGGCGTACATATTACACGCAACCTTGTACAGCTTTTTATCCTCTATCTCTTCCTTTGTTCCGTCAGGGCGTACCAGATTAACGCTTGTGACACGGTCAAGCAGAATCCTCTTTGTATTAAATGTATATTCAAGTCCGCTATAGCTCATCTTTATAGAATTTACCATGCTTCCCAAGCTTGCGTCAAGCTCTGTCAAAAGCTTAAGCTCTTTACCCGTTATGTAGGCTGTTACAATAGGATGCCCTGCACTACCGTCTGCGCCTACGCCCAACGAGCATATCTCAAAGGCATCCGCTACGGTAATATTGCCCTCTTTTATAGAACTGCGTATAGTACCTAGTCCTACAAGTGCAACGTCAATATCATCAATTCCGTTTCGCCTTGCTTCATACATATAAGAATCAGCAATTATGTTTCCCATTG
>JBJEPE010000038.1:0-16423 GCA_051881075.1 Acutalibacteraceae bacterium
CCGCACTTGTAAACCCGATAAACAACGGAATCGACGAGCAGGAGCAAAACGGCGTTACGGTTCCGAGCAGGGCGGCAAGTATGTTTGCCCATATCCCGTGAAATCTTCCGAGTATCTTTTTTGTTCTTTCAGGCGGGAAGTAGCTTTGAATATACGATATAATCAAAATCAATATGCCGAGCAATACCATAATCTTTATGGTGTCGTAAATGAAGAATTGAACGCTGCCGCCGATACGGCTTTGTGTATCTAATCCACAGGCATTTAGAATTGTGCTTATGAGCCGGCTCAGCCAGTGCATACCGAGGATTTCATTTTGAAAGAAATCCCACGCTGTTTTAATTACTTCCATAAAAAGTTCCTTTCATATAGTTAAATTGAAATATGTCTATGAGATGAAGATATGATAAGCCGTGCGAGAAATTGATATATTTATCAATCTTCACAACACGACTTTTCTTCGCATTTCACATCAACACTTGTAAGTGCCTTTAAACATTTAATAGCATACTCTGCGCCTTCGGGAGAAATTGAATAGTGCATCCATTTACCCTCTTTTCGACCGACCACAACTCCGGAATCACAAAGGATTTTCATATGGTGCGACAGCGTAGGCTGTGTAACGTTAAGTTCTTCCAATAACCGGCAGCCGCATTTTTCACCCGTTCGTAAAAGCTTGAGAATACGTATGCGGTTTTCATCACAAAATGCCTTAAAAATGATGGCGGTTTTTTTCTCATCCATCTGAAAAGCTACCTCCCATAGATATTTGTCTATATATCATTATATGCAATACATAGATAATTGTCAATAGGTTTTGATAAAAAAACGACAGCAGAGAGAAATGAACCTCCCTGCCGCCGTTCGTCGGTTAACTGTAAAGCATATCACCTAAGCATTATTGGTGGACTTTTCTTTAATATTAAAAATTACGGCTTCAAGCTCCGATTTTGTCAAAAGGCAATTAAGCATAGTGAGCATTGCGTTAGCCGTTATATAGGTAGGCATATTAAGCTCATTAAGTAGTCTTGTGCGTAACTGTGCGCTATTATCTCTGCCGGACAAACCTAATTCATAAAGATCCTGCTTAGTTATATCATTGGCAGTAACCTGTGCAGTTTCTCCTATTATAGTAGCACCGCTTTTCCGTATAGCGTCTATTATATCATTATCGCTGACACCCTCAACACCAAGCAAGCCCTCTTTAGACGGTTGCTGTTTACGTTTCTCTTTGCCATGTATCATTGGTATATATGCGTGTTTGATAAGAGAAGGCTCTACCGCTCCACGCAAAAAACTGCGTATAACAAACCCTGCACCGTCACTGTCGGTAAACACTAAAATTCCCCTTGTTCGAGCTATCTCACGTATAAGATTTTGCTTTTCTTTGTCTTTGAATATACGAAAACCGCTTGTTTCAATTATCGGTGCGTCTATTATTGATGAAAGCTTTATCTTATCATATCTTCCCTCGACTATTATAGCTTCTTTAATTTTCAACATGAACGCATTACTCCCTGTTTTTAGCAAATATAAGAAGCTTAGCGATAAGCGCCTCCATTATTACACGCTTGTCCGCACGTGTACTCTTCATGCGCAGATCTGCATCTATAAGCGCATCAAGCGATTTTCTCATAGAGCTTGTTGTTATCTTTTTACCGTCACGTTCAGCATTTTTCAGTCTGAATGCCTTTTTACCGTAATCAAAATGCTTTTCAAGAACACTCGCCTTTTCTCCGCTTTCAAGCGCTACACGCACTCTGTACATATCTACATATGAGCCGCTGAGAACCGCAAGAACCGCTATAGGCTCTTCACGCTGATAAAACAAAAGGTCAAGCTGTTTATACGCCATATCACTGTTACCGCTCACCACATAATCGGCAAGCTTGAAAACCTTTGCTTCAAGGTTCTTTGATGTAAGCAGGTTTATATCGTCCGCAGTTATCTCTCTGCCCTCAGCATAAGCGCATAATTTGTCAAGCTCATTTTGCAGGGTTAAAAGGTCGTTGCCGCAGTACGATATTATCTTTGCCGCATTCTCAGGCCTTAGTGTACATTCTCTTTTATTTGCCCATGATACAAGTTGTTTTTCAAGTGCGACCTGATCTTTCTTTTCAAGCTTAACAACAGTACCGTAATCCTCTGCACGGCTTATCAAACGTTTCCACCGTGCGGATTTTGCATTGACCTCAAGCGTAGGCAGGCTGATAATTATTACCGTACTTTCGTTTATATCCTCAAGCACATGACAAATAGCGGAAAAATCCGCTTCTGATATCTCATCAACATTGTAATCATTAAGCACAATGCAATTAATATCTGCCATAAAAGGTATAGTATCTGCACAAGAGATTATTTCTTCAACGGGAGTTGATGTCTTCATCCTGTGAAAGTTAAAGTCGGACGGCTTTTTACCTACTATCTTCTCAATCAGCTTATTGGTATAATGCTTAACAAGCATTTTTTCTTCACCGTATATCAGATACAGCCTGTCAAATTCTTTTGCCGTAAGCTTTTTTTTGAAATCCGCTTCTGTCAACTTAGCCATATCAACTCTCTCCTAACATATATTTCTTTTTTATCCGTCAATTCAAAAATCACTGATTTATTGTCACACAATGAAATTATGGATTTATTCTTATCATACAATGCTACGGCGGCATCGTCCGAGTCCGACTCATCACCGCCGATAACTACAGCGCCTGAGCTTATCAAATCTAAGCCTTTAACCTTATTGCCCAGAATACAAACATCTGAATTGAGCAGACGTTTATCAACATAAGAAAGATCTATACCGTCGGGTATAACGGATATAGCCGTACCAGCATAGTCTATAAAAGCACATATTCCGTCCTTATATGCAAGCGTGTCTATGCTTGCCATACCCCAAAGAAAGATCCTGCTCTCATCCTCAACTGTAGCATAATCACAATCCGATTTTGCGGTTGATTTTATACTTATTAAATTATCCTCTTTTCCAAGCATTCTGTCAACAGCAAAATTATTAATTATTTCACTGCACAGCATCTTTGTCACCGATTTATCATCGGCGGCCAAGACAAAACTTACATACTGCGTGTTTGTACACAAATAGTCATTTACATTACTTATCATGTATTCATCACCGTTGCAGACTATCACAGCAGAATTACCGTTATAGTTCATTACAACACTATATCCTCCACCGGTATCAAGCACGGCAACCGTTATCATATCAACATTCATTATGTAATCCGAGCAAATGCCTGCAATGAGTATAACAACAGATGCGATTGCCGCTTTGCCTGCATAACGCATACCTTTATTAAATAGCACCACAACTGCCGCAATAATCATGGTAAGCGCAATCCAAACCGCAATAAACCTATATGATGAGTTCACGTAAGCAGACGGTATATCTGCAATAAAGCCTGCCGCCCACGTTATGTACCTGCACATAAGCATTGAAATTATCGCAAACGGCTCTGCCATAAATGAAATAAACGGTATCAGATAAAGTATAACCATAATTAGCAGCGATACAAGCAGTATCTCTGCGGCAGGCAATATAAGAAGATTGCCCAAGATAAAAAAGGTAGATACTGATTTGAAGCATAAAACCGTTATCGGTAGTGATGTTATATTGGCCGCAACCGATACGCCTATAAGTGCGAAAATAAAACCGAAAATTTTATTTATAAATTTAAGCCTTGTATGTATGCGATTATTTAAAAAGTCTGCAATAGGACGTGCAAACAGCATTATACCTAATGATGAAGTAAAAGACAAAAGCATACCTATATCACCGGCGATAAACGGGTTGATAAGCGGTATCAATAATGCGGCAAATCCTATGCCTGCAAAGCGGTATCTTTTTGCCCCTAAAATTTCGCCGATAAGTGCGGTTATTATTACTATGCCTGCACGGCACACCGACGGTAAAAATCCCGCAATAGCCATAAAGCAAAGCACACTAATAATTGAAAATACGGCAACAAATTGTTTCTTCTTAAATATCCTCTTGAATATAAGCATCAAAAAACTAATTATTATAGATAAATGCAAGCCTGAAACAGCAAGGACATGAGAAACTCCTGCAACTGCAATATCCTTCTTAAATTCGCTGTTCAAATTGTTTCTGCTACCGAGTAAAACGGCACTGCACATACCCGAATATGTCGGAGAAATAAGAGAGCTTATAACATTGTCCACACATTCTCTTGCGTATAATGCGTAGCTGTAAAGCGGCTTATCATTTTGGCTCACAAGAAATACACCGTACACACTTTTTATGTAACCTGTCATGTATATATTTCTTGCAAGCAGATAGGATTCAGACGAAAATGCCCCACCTGACGGTGAATAGAGCTTAACTTTACATGATATCTTATCGTATGGTGAAATATCATCAAGTGCATAGGTCTTGCTGACTTTTATTCTAAAATTGTTTACATTACAGGCATTATCATGTGATAATACCCTTAATGTATATACTGTTCCGCTGTCTGTATCGTAAGGTATATCTTCAACGCTTGCTATTATGTTAAGCTCAGCACCGTCAAGCGCCTTGACTGGGGTTACTTTTTGTGTATAATTATAGGAATATATAATCATAGCTATAGAAATAACAACAAAGGATATCGGAAATACCCTTGTTTTGCGTACAGGCGGTATAATCAAAGAAATTAAAAAAACAGCCGAAAATATCATGCCAATAAGCATAGAACTTTCAGCCCCAAAATAAACAGCGGCAACTGTAGCACCAAGGTACGAAAAACCAATCAGTGCCATAAGTTGCCGCATATAGTTCATTCTCCTTAAAGCGATTGTAAATGAATATCGCTACTCTGTATAGTTAAACAATAATAAAAATTAACACTTAGTCCTTAAAAAATAGAGGAAGTGGCTCAAGGAAAATAATATCATCACGCTTAGAGGCATCTCCCTCAGCCAATACTGCTGCTCTGCCTACAATATTTCCGCCTGCCTTATTAACAAGCTCTTCAAGAGCAAGCAAAGACTCTCCGGTGCTTATAACATCATCTACTATAAGAACACGCTTACCTTTCATAAGGTCACACTTATCCTTAGAGAGATACAATGTTTGTGTATTCTCTGTTGTAATAGACTTAACAACAACTGATATCGGGTCCTCCATATACAGCTTTATGCTCTTTCTTGCAACTATATATTGACGGCAACCCTGCCTTGCCATTTCATAACAAAGCGGAATACCTTTTGCTTCTGCCGTTACAACTATATCATGCTCAGGACATTTCTTTAAAAGCTCCGCAGATGCTTTCTCCGTAAGCTCAACGTCACCAAACATTATAAAGGCCGCTATATCAAGATTTTTGTTTATCGGACAGACAGGCAGCTCTCTCTCACAGCCTGCTATTGTCATCTTAAATGTACTCATATACTGTTACACCGCCTTAAATTTTTGTTAATTTATCAGCCCGGAGGCCACGCCATACTGCGTCCGCCAAGTAAATGAAAATGCAGATGCTGTACAGACTGACCGGCATCTTCACCGCAATTAGTAACAATGCGATAACCGTTTTTTAAACCAAGCTCTTGCGCTATTTTTGCCGCAACCTCAAAGATGTGAGCAACAACGGCACTGTTCTCCTCATTAAGGTCATTTACTGAGGCAATATGCTGTTTAGGTATGATCAGCACATGAACAGGTGCCTGCGGCTCAAGATCATAGAATGCAAGCACTTTTTCATCCTCATAAGCCTTCTTTGAGGGGATGGAGCCATCTACTATTTTGCAAAAAATACAACTCATAACTTTCATCTCCTATATTAAGGACTTAGTAGGCATTGAAAACCGATTTAAATATACGGTTTAAACACCAAAAATCATTTTATCATATTAAACTCACAAAGTCAATGACTTTTTACTTTTTAGCTGTAATTCTCTTTTCAGTACCGTTTATAAGCCGCTTGATGTTTCCCTTATGACGAATAATAACTATTGTAGAAATAGCAAAAGATATGAGTGTAGCTATCCACACATACCTCATTCTTACGCTGTCATTTAATACATAATCTATAAAATAAATTACGCAGAAAGTTATTATCGGAAATGATATCATACCGCAGATAGAACTTAATGATACTATTCTATTTATTATGAAAGTTATCATAAAAACACAAAACACCAGAATCCATATGCGCCAGTCTACCATAAGGATAAGCGCACATGATGTAACTACACCCTTACCGCCCTTAAACCCAAAATAACATGGAAACATATGACCCAATATGCAGAAAAATCCCGCAATGTATTTACCGTAACCTATCATTTCCGTGTGGCTTACATGATGAAACTGAAGCTCGCCGAACAGAAGCATACCGATAGTTATAGCTATAATACATTTTATAAAATCGGCTATCATTGTTATTACGGCAGGCTTCTTTCCGACGGTACGCAGAACATTTGTAAAGCCTGCATTTCCACTGCCCATAGAACGGATATCTTTGTCTACGGTTTTTCGTGTTATGATAATTGAGAAATTTATACTGCCAAGCAAATAAGCCTCCAAAGCAGTAAGAAGCACTGCAAGGATAAATCCTACACCCGATGAGGCATATTTTCCGAATATGTTAAGGAGCATCAGCTTTTATCCCCTCTCTCACGTATAATAAATCTAACGCTTGTGCCTTCAAGGCCAAAGGTTTCACGTATTCTGTTCTCCAGATATCTTTGATATGAGAAGTGGAACAGGTCCGCAGAATTAACAAAGCACACAAATGTCGGCGGCTTAGTAGAAGCCTGAGTCATGTAGTATATCTTTAATCTTCTGCCCTTATCTGACGGTGGCTGAACTCTTGCCGTTGCCTGTGCAAGCAGGTCATTGAGCATACCGGTCTTTATACGCATTGCGTTTGAATTTGCAACTAAGCATATAAGTTCAAAGAGCCTGTCAAGCCTTTGTCCTGTTTTAGCTGAAATAAATATCATCGGCGCATAGGACATGAAGGAAAAGTCGTTTTCAAGCTTTTTGCGGTATTCATCCATTGTTTTACCGTCTTTAGCTACGGCATCCCACTTATTAACGGCTATTACACAGCCCTTACCTGCTTCATGCGCCATACCGGCTACCTTTGAGTCCTGCTCGGTAAAGCCCTCAACTGCATCTATCATTATAACGCAGACATCACTGCGCTCGATTGCCATTTTTGCACGGATTATGCTGTACTTTTCTATAGCATCGTCTACCTTGCTTTTTCTGCGAAGTCCAGCGGTATCAATAAAGTTAAAGCTACCGTATTCATTAGTAACTGCGGTATCAATAGAATCTCTGGTAGTGCCTGCAATGTTTGAAACTATGCAGCGTTCTTCACCTGTTATTTTATTAATAAGCGATGATTTACCTGCGTTTGGTTTACCGATTACCGCAACGCTGATTACCTCACCCTCATCTTCCTCATTATCAAACATAGGTAAATGCTCAAAAACAGCATCCAGAAGATCACCCGTACCGTGGCCGTGTACTGACGATACCTGTATCGGATCGCCTAAGCCCAGATTGTAAAATTCATAAAATTCAGGGGCAGGTTCACCTATAGAGTCACATTTATTAACGCACAAAACTATAGGTCTGCCGCTTTTCTGAAGCATTGACGCAACTTCTACATCGGTTGCAACAAGTCCTGACCTTACATCGGTAACGAATATTATTACATCTGCCGATGCAATGGCAAGCTCTGCCTGCCTTCTCATCTGTGAGAGTATAATATCATCTGAATAAGGCTCTATACCGCCTGTGTCTATTATTGATATTACTCTGTTGTTCCATTCACATTCGCCGTAAATTCTATCTCTTGTTACACCCGGTGTATCCTCAACTATGGAAAGTCGTTTACCTATAAGCTTATTGAAAAGCGTTGACTTACCCACGTTAGGACGACCGACTATAGCAACTATCGGTTTACTCATAATTCGACACTCCTATCTTTCAGACGGGCATAATGCGATGAAGCATAAGCCCAAAATATATTTCGCTTCGATACCATTTCAAGGGAGTTCACTAAACGTGCTTAAAATGTCAGAAGCATTTATTCGCAGCCTAACATAGCGTTCAAAAGTTCTCCGCCATTATTATTCACTGCGCTGATGGGTATACTCAGTATTTTGCTGACCTCATCCTTGCTCATATCATCAAGGAATATATCACCCTCACGCCTTAACATTACTGACGGTATGAGCAGCTCATCGCCTAAATCTAAATTTTTTAATTGCTGTGTAATATCTGTTCCCGTAACAAGTCCGGAAACATTTACTCCGCCACCGAAAAAGTTATTTTTAATGCCTATAACATTAACGGTAAGGTTGCTGAATTTTTGCTCCGCCTTTTTAGCAAGACTACTCATAAACTCCGCTATCGCCATACCGCAAGCAATAGTCACAGACCTTTTTTTATCAAGCGTGCGTTCCGTATATTCCAGCTCATCGTCAAATTCACTTTTCATCAAGGCGATCATACCTACTCCGTTTTCCAGTTGATCAAAATCGCCGTAAAAGGCTTCGTCAGGTATAGGCACTTCCGCCTTAAGATAAAATTCATCTGAGGCATAAACAATTCTTGAGCCGTATTTTTCAAGGTACATATCGCCAAAGTCATTTATAAGCTTAAGCGTTTGCGCCGCCGTTTCTTTAGTATACTCGGTCAATGGAAATAAGCCTTCTCTGTAGCGTGTAAGTCCTACCGGTACTATCGCAACAGACTCTAATGATGGGATTAAAGTTTCTAAGTCGTTAAGTGTTCTTACTAACTCGTCACCGTCATTTATACCCGGACACGCCACTATCTGACAGTTAAGCTTAATGCCTGCGTCAGCAAACATTTTAAGTGAAGACAGTGCAGTACCTGCAAAGCGATTACCCATCATCTTTACTCTTAGTTCCGGATTTGTTGTATGCACAGAAACGTTTATAGGGCTGATGTGCATCTTGCAAATTCGCTCTTTCTCATGCTCGGTAAGATTGGTGAGCGTGATATAGTTGCCGAACAGAAAAGAAAGTCTGGAGTCATCGTCCTTAAAGTAAAGACTGGGACGCAGCCCCTTGGGTAACTGATCTATAAAGCAGAAAATACACTTATTTTTACAGCTTCTCTGCTTATCCATAAGGTAGGTTTCAAACTCTAGGCCTATCTCGTCATACTCACGCTTCTTAATCTTTATTTCACGCTCATTACCGTCATCATCGGCAATAACAAGCGTTAAATTAGCGTTAGCCTGATAAAAGCCGTAATCGAGAACATCCATTATCTCTGAGTTATTTATCCTTACAAGTGTTTCGCCGGATTTTATACCGTTTTTCTCGGCATAGCTGCCCTTAGTAATTCCTGTAATTTTAACAGACACATCAACACCTCCTTGCCGATTTATAATTTACACAAATATGTTAATCATTATACTAATGTGTAAGGTTTTTACGCATTTACACGCTTAAAACTAACACATTAACATAAATATCTTATCTACAACAAACAGAGAGGGATTGCTCCCTCTCTGTTACTGTACTAAATTCAACTTAGTTTTTTACACAACAAATAGGCTGCATAAACATCTGCCCTTAAAGCCGAGCAGATAATATTATTGCTATATTGCAAGTCTGCACAAGGCTCATCAAAGTAAGGGTATACGGCAATAGCGATAACCCCTGTAAGGTGTTGTCATAGCAACCTCTTTTGTTGATATCAGTATAAATCCAAGAAAAAATCAAGCTTCCTTCTTGATAACTTCTCTGCCGTTATAATAACCGCAGCTTCCGCAAACTCTGTGAGGCATCTTGTACTCACCGCAGTTTGAGCATTTTACAAGTGCGGGAGCGTCCAGCTTCCAAACGTTTGAACGTCTTTTATCTCTTCTAGCCTTTGAAACTTTCCTCTTTGGTACTGCCATTTTTCAGCACCTCCTTGCACAAAAATAAACTTAAATAGCACCTGACGGTACATAGTAAACAAATCATATGCCGATCAATCGTCGATCAGCTCTTTAAGTATCTCTAATCGAGGGTCTATATTACGGGTAAAGCAACCGCACAATCCCTCGTTGAGGTTCTTTCCGCAACTCATACAGATACCCTTGCACGCATCACTGCAAAGAAATTTACTTGGTAATTCAAGCAAAATATCAGCCTGAGCCAGCTCATCAAGATCAATTTCATATTCAGGTACTTCAATGTAATCTCCGTCGTTTTCGTCACTGTTACCGGATAGCGAAACAACCAGAACATGATTGAAGCTGTATGAATACTCCCTTCTGATCTCATCAAGGCAACGGTCACACGGATGAACAAAAAGAAAATCCGTCTTAATGTTAAGCGACACAAGCCCTGCCCTATTCTGCGCTACGGCATGGACATTTACAGGAGAAGTGAAAGGATATATACCGTAAAGGTCAACCTCACTCATATCCATTTTAAAAGAAACCTCAGCAGAGGTACCCTCATTAATAAAAACATCTTTTAACTGAAATAGCATAACACACCTCAAAGCGGGATAGCATAATAATCCCGAAAAAAAGATACGCCATAGGTTATTATATAACCAAGCTTTGTCTTTGTCAAGAATAATTCATAAAATTTCTTGCGTTTTAATTAAACTACAAACAAAAGCACTTTTTTGTCAAAATAATCGTTTATTTTGCAACAAAGCCGATCTTCTTCATCGCCTTATCAAGTGTCCTCTGCGAAAACTTCTGTGCGGTTTCTGCCGCCTTACGGTAGCATTGTTCCATATATGACTTATCCTTCATATACTGTTCAAAGCGTTCCTGTATGGGGCGAAGCTCCTCTATGATTGCCTCAGCAACGGCTACCTTAAAATCGCCGTAGCCCTTGCCGTCAAATTCCTGCTCAATCTCTTCATAATTTTTGCCGGTAAATGCCGAATAAATACCCATAAGGTTATTTATTCCGTCCTTACCCTCTGCATATCTTACCTTAGCCTCTGAGTCTGTTACGGAACGCTTGAGCTTTCTCATAATAACATCCGGCTTATCAAGTACCGCTATCCATGAGTTTACATTCTCGTCCGACTTACTCATTTTCTTGCTAGGATCCTGTAGGGACATTACCTTTGCGCCTATCTTGGGTATATACGGCTCAGGCACCTTAAATGTATTACCGTAAATTCCGTTAAATCTCTCCGCAATATTTCTTGAAAGCTCCAGGTGTTGCTTCTGGTCTACTCCTACAGGCACCATATCGGCCTGATACAGCAGAATATCTGCCGCCATAAGGCTGGGATAAGCAAACAGTCCAACGTTTATATTATCTGCGTGCTTTTGTGATTTATCCTTAAACTGAGTCATTCTGGAAAGCTCGCCGAACTGTGTATAGCAGTTAAGCAGCCATGCAAGCTCTGCATGAGTATGCACATGACTCTGTATAAAGAAAATACTTTTTTCAACATCTATGCCGCAAGCCAATAGCAGAGCATAAGCCTCAAGTATATTGTGTCTTAACTTAGCAGGATCCTGTCTTACCGTGATTGCGTGCAAGTCTGCAAGGGCATAAACACAGTTGAACTCGTCCTGCATTGCTACCCAGTTTCTCAAAGCTCCCAGATAGTTACCGAGCGTTATTGTTCCGCTTGGCTGTATTGCGCTGAATATTATCTTCTTGCGCTCTTGTGATACGTTATTTTCCATGTGGAAATATCCTTTCGTTACTACTTTATTATTTTGTCTGCAAGCTCACCCAAAAGACGGATGCCCTTTTCAAGCTGTTCGTCTGTCGGGGTTGAAAAGTTAATTCTAAAGCATTGACTTTTATCGTTCTCATTTGTTAAAAAAGCATTGCCGGGAACTACACAAACCTTATTGAGTACTGCCTGCTTGCAGAAGTCGGGCATATCTACACCATCAGGTAAACGGCACCAAATAAACAGTCCGCCTTCTATCTTATCGTAAGTTATCTTGCCGCCCAAATGCTTATCGAGTAAGTGCATAGCATACTGTGCCTTAACTCTGTACAAATCACGCAGCTTGGCAAGGTGTCCCTCATAATCGTATTTTGTCATAAATTCATAAGCAATTATCTGTGACCAGATATTTGTATGTACATCTTCACCCTGCTTACATACAACCATCTTTTGCACTATAGGAGCAGGTGCAACAGTCCAGCCGACACGTATGCCCGGTGATATAACCTTTGAGAAAGAGCCTGCATAGATAACTATGCCGTCCTCGTCAAATGACTTGATTGTGGGAAGATCCTCACCGCTGTATCTTAAATCACCGTACGGATTATCCTCAATGATAAGCACACCGTACTTTTTGGCAAGCTGATATACTGCCTTACGTTTTTCAAGGCTCATTGTAACGCCTGCAGGGTTTTGAAAATTAGGTATTGTATAAATAAACTTAACATTGTCGTTATTTTTAAGGGCATCTTCAAGAGCCTCAATATTCATACCGTCCGACTCCATAGGTACACCTACAAGCTGTGCGCCGTATGAACGGAATGAGTTGAGCGAGCCAATGAAGCTTGGTGCTTCGCATATAACCTTATCACCGGCATTGCATAGTGACTTAGTTGCCAAATCCATGACCTGCTGTGCGCCTGAGGTTATGATAATATCATCGAACGAACGACCTATGTTATGCTTTTTAAGCATATAATCCCTGAGATGATTTCTGAGTGGAGCATATCCCTCTGTAACACTGTACTGCAACGCAGAAATCGGATTTTCAGCAAGCAATCTTTGTGATATTTCCGCAATTTCCTTTGCAGGGAACGCTTCCGGTGCAGGATTACCTGCGGAAAGCGAAACAACGCTCGGATCTGCGGCATATTTAAATATTTCTCTTATCGCCGAAGGCTTCAGACTTGAAACTCTGTCGGAAAAAACATATTCCATAATTTATACCGCCTTTTAATTGATTTAAATTAAATGATTTAAATTAAAAATGATGTCGGTTAAACGCATATATGCCAGACATTTGCATTGCGTTTAAATCAAATCTGATTTAATGCGTTGTTACCGAAAAATCTATACACCACATATTAACACAATATTAAAAAATAATCAAGTGTACAGGCAAATTTTTTCATCCATATAAAGTGTATTAATAACAATTTTTTATAATTATGCCGATAAAGTTATAATATCAATGAAAAAAACGCCAAAAAATCAATAATTTTATATCATTTTGGATATTGTAAAATGTAGAAAAATATATTAAAATATAGATTGTATGACTTATTAAAAATAATAAGCTAAAATAATTTTGATTAACATTCGATACAACAGTACCGATTTTCTATATATCGTTAATTTCTAAGGAGATTTTTCACATGGAAAACCATTCAAAAAGGGTTTATAACCGCAACAAAAAGCCGGTTAAAACGAGAAAGAAGAGTTCTTTCTCACTACGTCAGAATAACAAAAAAATGTCAATCGTATTATATGCGATGATATGTATAGTACTTTTAGCACTTACATGCGTGCTTAACATAGCACTTTATAATAATTCGGGCAGTTCAATACTTGCAGAAAGGCCAGACCACGGAATACAGTTACACAAAAATTCATCTGCAAACTCCAACGTAACAATAGAGAACAGTAACGGATCTTCCGATGTAGATACATCATCGTCTGTGGACACGTCATCTGCCGATAAATCTTCTTCTACGGATAAGAGCGAAGCCTCCGGTCAGGTTTCATCCGCTCAATCATCATCCAAGCAGGAGTCATCGTCCGCCGCATCATCAAGCAAGGTATCATCGGAGAACAGCTCTTCCAAGGCTACCTCTTCAAAGAACGATTCATCAAGTGCGGCAAGCAGTAAGCCTGAGGTTGACAAGGGCGGATATATGGACGGAAGCATATTCATTTACGATAACGCAGGATATGAGCTTTTCTATGGCACAAATTCATCTGCAAAAAATTATGCTTCGGCAATATCAGAGTTTAAAAACTTAGTCGGCAGTTCCGTCAATGTTTATAATCTGGTTGTTCCTAATCACTCTGAATACGGAATACCCGAAAAGTACAGAGGTGAATCTCAGTATGATAACCTCAACACAATATTCAACAGTTATTCGGCTGATGTTAAAGGTATTAACATTTACAACACCATGAAAAATCACAGCGATGAATACATTTACTTTAACACAGACCACCACTGGACAGCTTTGGGTGCATACTACGGTTACACACAGTTTGCTAAAGCAACGGGCGCTACGGCAATCTCATTATCTGAAACAAATAAGGATAAGATAACCGGGTTTGAAGGCTCGCTGATAAATGCTACCGGCGGAAACAGCGACCTGATGAATAACCTTGACACCGTATATACCTACGAAATGCCGGGTAATCAGGAATGTATGATAACCAGTACAAATTCAGGTACGTTCCCTGCCTCATTGCTTTATCCGTATGAAATCTTACCTGAAAACGCATATTCGGTATTTATATGGGGCGATAATCCATATATGACGATAAAAACCGATGTACACAACGGGAAAAAGATAATGGTAGTTAAGGAATCTTACGGTAATGCCTTTGTACCGTTCTTAGCGGCAAATTACGAGGAAATATATGTTGTGGACTTCAGATACTATACTGACGGCATAGTAAGCCTTGTAAACAACGAGGGTATAGATGATGTGCTGTTCCTGAACGGTATAGTTTCCGCAAACAATGTAACTCAGGTACAAAAAATAAAGTCATTATTCTATTAATAAAGTTTAAAATCGGAGGGGGGCGATAATCATGCTCGGCAACAGGATGAGTGCAACGATTATGGGCAATATATCAGAAAAAGGCGTATATAGCGGTTATGTTTACAATCAGAGCAGAAGGCTTAACGCATTTATAATCTCAGCAGCTCCACCCAAAAGCGACACTGTTTACGGCACGGTTATCGCAATAACCGACGAAGATACTCCAAAACAACGCCTGATAATCTCTGCAAGCAATGATGAATTGTGCGAACCACAGATTATGGAGTTGCTTTCGGATCTTAAAACAAATAAGATAGATAAAATCAACTGCCTTTATGAAAAATCATGCGGTGCGGTCATATGTACACAAATAGACGATCAGTTAAAGGTTTTGCTTGTTAAAAATCATAACGGCAAGTATTGGAGCTTTCCTAAAGGACATATTGAGCATGGCGAAACAGAGCAGGATACCGCTATAAGAGAGATAAAGGAAGAAACCGGACTTGATGTTACACTGCTTGACGGTTTCAGAGAAACCAGCGAATACTGCCCATATGGCAGGGTTAAAAAGCGTGTGGTATTCTTCATTGCAATATCACAGTCGCATAATGTACACATACAGCAGAACGAAATAGACTGCTTTACGTGGACCACCTTTGATGAGGCTACCACAATGTGTTGCTTTGATAATGACTTACGGGTATTACAAAAAGCAAGGCCGTTTGTAGATAATTATATTAAGAACAATTCATAATTTAATAGCATAACACTTCGCCTGTGCTTGCATTTATGCAAATGCAGGCTTTTATTTACATATAATACAAACAAGTATTTTAAAAAATACTTGAAGATATTAATAAAAAGTGGTATAGTATAAAAGTATAAAATTTTATTTCTAAAGGAAGGTCTTTAATAATGACGAAGATAGATATTTTCTCCGGATTTTTAGGCGCCGGCAAAACAACGCTTATCAAAAAACTTATTGCCGAAGCATATAACGGTGAAAAGCTTGTACTTATCGAAAACGAGTTCGGAGATGTGGGCATTGACGGAGGATTTCTACAGGACGCAGGCATAGAGATAACCGAAATGAATTCAGGATGTATTTGCTGTAGTCTTGTAGGTGACTTTGGAAAGGCGCTCACACAGGTACTTCAGCAGTACGCACCCGACAGAATCATCATTGAACCGTCAGGTGTAGGCAAGTTAAGTGACGTTATGAACGCCGTAGCAAAAATTGAGCGTGAGGATGTCAAGATAAACGGACTTACTACCATAGTTGATGCCAAAAAGTGCAAAATGTACAGTAAAAATTTCGGTGAATTTTTCAATAACCAAATAGGTAGCGCAAAGGTAGTTATACTGAGCCATACAGCAGGACTCAGTGATGAAAAATTGGCACAGACCGTCGAGCTTATAAAGAATACAAATTCATCAGCTTCCGTTATTACCACTGATTGGGACAAGCTGAAGGGTAAAGATATTCTTGAGGTTATCGAGGGTAGCAGCGCTATTGAAGACGATATAAAGCAAATGATATCAGAGCAGTCATGCCCTGTATGCGGTCATCATCACGACCACGACGAAGAGTGTGAGCATCATCACCACCACGACCATGACGAGGAGTGCGAGCATCATCACCACCACGACCATGACGAAGAGTGCGAGCATCATCACCACCACGACCATGACGAAGAGTGCGAGCATCATCACCACCACGACCATGACGAAGAGTGCGAGCATCATCACC
>JBJEPE010000039.1:0-15931 GCA_051881075.1 Acutalibacteraceae bacterium
AGCGCCACCTTGCCAAGGTGGAGGTAGCGGGTTCGAGCCCCGTCATCCGCTCCATGACGCTTAGGTAATAAGCGTCTTTTTATTAGGCGTCATAGCCAAGTGGTAAGGCACGAGTCTGCAAAACTCTGATTCCCCAGTTCAAATCTGGGTGACGCCTCCATAAAAGCCTGAATGCTTTGGCATTCAGGCTTTTTTCTTAACTTTTACTTTTACTTTTACCTTTGTTAAAATACTGTTTGGGATTTTTAAGAAATAAAAAGTAATAGTGAAGTTACATTGCGGCCGTGTTGCAACCGCTTTACTCGCCGAAAACACGAATAATACCAAGAAGGTGTGCTTTTATGGAAATACTGTTTGAAAACAAATACACACGTGACGAAGAAATGGTTAAGGATATTTATCGTTATTTCTATTTTCGTAGACCGTTTGCAATCTTTTTGAATGTGCTTTTTGTACTGTACTTTATTTTAGGTGTACTTTACTTTATTCTCGATATTAGTGGTTTGATTGTAACAACCAGTACGTATTGGTTTTTGATTGCTATTCCGCCTATTTGGTATGTATTATTATTATTTCGATATAACATAAATGTCAAAACGGCAATTCAGCGAGATCTAGAAATACACGGAAAACCAATAGAGGTTACTGTTTCTGTTACGGATGAGGTAATCAGGTATAAACAGTCAACCGGTTCTGAGCTTCAATTAAATTATATTGCTATAAAGAAAGTAATTCAAACGAAAAAATACATATATTTACGTTCAAAAACAAATTTGCTTTATCCTTTCAAAAAAGATTCATTTTCTATTGGCAATGAAAAGGAATTTATAACTTTTTTGAATAATAAAGGTATGAAATTAAAGTAAGGATGGGAAGATATTGGCTTTAAATCAGTTCCATTCGTGTGTCTAATTCAAAGAATCCCTCAAATCCCTTTTGATTTTTTCGGAGGGATTTTATTTTTTAATTTAAAAGTATTAATTGGAGCTTTTTATCCATAGTTGGGTTAAATCCAAAAAAGAATTGAAAAGCTATTTTAGGTGAGAGTTATGAAAATCAAATTATATAATCAAAGATTATCCGCAACCGAATATATAGATTTTCTGAAAAGGACAGACCTCGGTTCACAATATCCAAAAGAACGATTTGAACAAAGAATAAAAAAGCTTGTAGAAAATACGTCTATCAGTATAGTTGCACGTGACGGTGACAAAGTTGTAGGAGTGGTTTTCGGCATTACCGACTTTGCGTATTGGTTGTTTATAACCGATATAGGCGTTGACAGGGATTACACAGGACGTGGAATAGGCACAATGCTTATGAGAGAAGCACATAGAGTAGCAGGCGGAGAAGATGATGTCAATGTGTACTTATGTGCAAATGACAATGCAATACCGTTTTATGAGAAAATCGGGATGAAAAAGTCAACCGAAGTTATGGAATATTGCCATGCTGAGTGGACTGACTTTATTGTTGAATAAATATTGACTGTTGTGTTTTAATTTATTTGTACGGAGTGAAAAGGCATTGAAAAAAGTCAGACTAACTATAACCGAAAGTAACTGTAGAAACGGATATTTTGAAAAAGGTGAGGAATATATTGTAGAAGATTTATGCCCGCCGCTATGCCATGAATTATGGAATACAATATATCCTATGGTATATTCATTACAGAACGGTGCGGTACTGGATTACGGTGACTGTAAGGCTAAAATGTTTGATGCAAAATGTCCTGACATGGGCAGAGTAAGCATACATGGTGAAGTAATTGAAGAGTAAATCGGAGAGTGTAGAACATGGTTAGCATAGGCACAAGAGATGATATAGAATCATGGATGGCTCTTGTAAAGGATGTCAGCCCAATTTTTCCCGGACTTGAAACAGATGAATTAATTGCAGAACACAGGAATATAGTTTTGAGATTTATGGAGCGTGGCAGAGCTTTATGTGTTAAAGACGGTGAACGTGTTGTAGGAGTTATTTTGTTCTCAGTTGAGTCTAATATGATTTGCTTCTTGGCTGTTTCATCTGAGTATCGCAGAAAAGGCGTTGCAAGCGAATTGCTTACCGCTGCACTTAATAATCTTGACAGGACAAAAGCGATTACAGTATCTACCTTTCGTGAAGAGGACGAAAGGGGAAAGGCTCCCAGAGCGTTGTATAAGAAATTCGGTTTTACACCTATTGAGCCTATCATTGATTTTGAATCTCCCGACCAAGTATTTATCTTGAAACCGTAATGATTAAAGAAAACCATATTTAGCAATTTGTGTTTTGACCGTGAATTTTACATAATTAAAATTTAATTTTACACTGTAACTTGAAAATTTTACAAATATATGATATAATAAAACCAACCTATAAAGAGTGCGAACAGGGACAGCCCCTAAGACCGCACAGCAACCTGCTATATTGTAAGGTGCTAAAGGCTGAACGATGGGTGCATTATTTATAGCTTTATCAAGCATCCGTCTGACGATGGGTGCTTTTTTGTTTTCTCTTTTTAGGTAAATATTTTAAAAAGGAGTGCGTAAAAATGCGTACAATAAGTAACTTAATTGAAGAAAACGAAAAGAGGGTTTATGTTTACCTTGCGGATGAGAAAACAAGTGATGCTTTTATATGCGATGCAGAGCGAGAGGGCATTTGCTTCTGTGACGGTGTAAAGCTTACAGAAAGACCTAAAGATAACTTATATGCCCTAAATAAAGACAAAACGGTCAATTTTATCGGATATATAGGGCGTGTAGCGTTTCAATGTAATGCAGACTGTATAGTACGGATAGATTATAAAAAATATATTAATGGTAAAAGTGATTATTTGTATCGTCAGCCTTAGTATGTAAAAAAGCATTATATTACAAAATTATCATAAATTTGACAAAATGAACCTTTATGTGATACAATTGATAGGTCACAGTAACTTGATATTTTTGTAGAATATGACATAGTAAAGTCGATAGTATGATTAGAGGTGATTATTTCTATGATACGAAGAACGTATCGCAGAATTATTCCAATCCATGCAATTTTTCCGTTGCATCTGACCCTTATTAGTTTTCTTATTTCCTATTATGGCTCTAAGTTTTTTAATTTTCTGTCTAGTCCGCAGAAGATGCTGGATATGACCACCGCCTGGGATAAGCTGTTCCCTTTCTGTCCTGAATGGGCGATTATCTATATAGGTGCATTTTTCTTTTGGATGTATCAGTATACCATGATTGCACGCGAAAGCCCGGAAAAGGCATGTAAACTAGCGACGGCTGATTTTACTGCAAAAATTATTTGTTTTTGTTTTTTCATTTTTATGCCTACTACAAATGTCAGACCAAACGTAGATGGTGATGGGTTTATTTTAGGCTTTATGCGCCTTATCTATTTGATTGATTCTCCTAATAATCTTTTTCCGTCCATGCATTGTTTTGTGTCATGGCTCGGTACGCGCTATATGTATGAATGTAAGCTCATAAAGCATCGATTTTTGATCTGTACTCTATGCACAGTAGGTACGATTTTGGTGTTTGTTTCCACTCTGCTTGTCCGCCAACACGTAATTTTAGACGTGATTTCCGGAGTCGCAGTTGCAGAAATCGGATATCTTATAGCACGCTTTACAAAACTGCCGCAGGTGATTTCAGCTCTCAACGAAAGGTTCATGAAAACAAGTTTTTGTAGGTCGATTTGATCTTTAGAATAAATTAAATCATGTTTGAATTGCACCCCACTTATTAGATAGTATATTATAACTGTCTAATAAATTGGGTGCATTTCAGTTTTTTTCCTTTGGCCGTACCTTCTGTGACGGTTAGCCACTTATTATCGAATGTAGCGATAAAACATCTTTATATTACGAAAGTATTAAAAAAATTTGACCAAATAAACCTTTATACCTTGAATTTTTACGCTGTATATGGTATTATTTCTTCATATATGTTATTTTAGTATTAGTTGTAATTTACTCAACTGAAAGGATTGATAAAATGTCTGATACAGTTCGCACAAGATATGCGCCAAGCCCGACAGGATATATGCACGTGGGCAATTTAAGAACCGCACTTTATGAATATTTGGTTGCAAAGCATCAAAACGGAAAGTTTATTTTAAGAATAGAGGATACAGACCAAGAACGACTGGTTGAAGGCGCAGTAGATGTTATTTATAATACCCTTAAAATTGCAGGCCTAGAGCATGACGAGGGTCCTGATCTCGGTGGCGATTTCGGTCCGTATGTTCAAAGCGAGCGCAAAGATATGTACCTGCCGTATGCTAAACAGCTTATAGATATGGATAAGGCTTATTATTGCTTTTGCTCTAAAGAAAGATTAGAGTCATTAAGAGAAAATGACGAGTTTTCAAGCGGCTATGACAGACATTGCCGTAATCTGCCTAAGGAGGAGGTTGAGCGTCTTTTAAGCAGCGGTACACCGTATGTAATAAGACAAAAAATGCCGCTTGAGGGCTCAACGACCTTTGAAGATGCTGTTTTCGGTTCAATAACCGTTGAAAATTCCGAACTTCAGGATCAAATATTAATCAAGGCAGACGGATACCCGACGTATAACTTTGCAAATGTTATTGATGACCATACAATGGGTATAACACACGTGGTAAGAGGATGCGAGTATCTTTCTTCAACACCTAAATATAACCTCTTATATGAGGCATTCGGATGGGAGATACCCACATATATACATCTGCCGCTTATTATGGGCAAAAACGAGGACGGCTCGGTTTCCAAGCTTTCAAAAAGGCACGGTGCTACAGGCTTTGAGGATCTTCTCAAGGAGGGATATCTGCCGGAGGCTATCATAAATTATATTGCATTGCTCGGCTGGTGTCCTAAAGAGAACAGAGAGATATTTACTCTTAAAGAGCTTTGTGAGCATTTTGACATAAGCGGCATCAGCAAGTCACCGGCAGTATTTGATTATGATAAGCTTGCATGGTTCAACGCAGAATATATACGTGCAATGCCGCTTGAAAAGTTTACCGAGATTGCCACACCGTACTTTAAGCAGGCAATGCCTGATAAAGAGTTGGATTGGATCAAGGTTGCTTCTATATTACAACAAAGAGTTACTCAGCTTACGCAAATTCCGTCAATGATACAATTCTTATATAAATTGCCTGAGTATGACAAGGAGCTTTTCGTGAATAAAAAGAGTAAAACTACTCTTGAAAATTCACCTGAAATGCTAAAGCTTGTTATCAGCGGACTTGAAAAACTTCCTGTTTGGGATAACCAAAGCATACACGATTGTCTTATTCAGATAGCACAGGATAACGGGCTTAAAAACGGCACTGTTATGTGGCCTGCCAGAATAGCGGCATCAGGTCAAAGCGTTACCCCCGGCGGTGCTGTTGAGATACTTGATATTCTTGGCAGAGAAGAGGCGCTTGCAAGACTTAACAAGGGCTTGCTTAAATTTTAATTTCGGAGGATAAATCGAATATGAGTGAAGTAAAAAATACCGAAGAAGTAATTGCAGAAAATTTTATACATGATTTTATTGTAGAGGATATAGCCGAGGGAGGCAGATTTGAAGGAAAAAAGGTGCATACACGCTTTCCGCCTGAGCCAAACGGGTATCTGCATATCGGCCATGCAAAGGCTATCTGCATAGACTTTGCAACTGCTGAAAAATTCGGCGGAATGTGTAATCTGCGTATGGACGACACAAACCCGACCAAAGAGGATGTGGAGTATGTAGACGCTATTAAGGAGGATATCAAGTGGCTTGGCTTCACTTGGGACGACAGATTTTATTATGCCTCAGATTACTTTGATAAGATGTATGAATGCGCTGTAGAACTCATTAATAAGGGACTTGCATATGTATGCGAGCTTACCCCTGATGAGATGCGTGAAAACAGAGGCGACTTAACACATCCTGCCGTAAGTCCTTACAGAGACAGACCTATTGAAGAAAGCCTGGATTTATTCAACAGAATGAAAAACGGCGAGTTTGAGGACGGCAAGATGACGCTCAGAGCTAAAATCGACCTTACATCAGGCAATTTTAACATGAGAGATCCCGTAATATACAGAATAAACAGACTGCATCATCACAGAACAGGCGATAAGTGGTGTATTTATCCTATGTATGACTTTGCACATCCCATAGAGGACGCTATTGAGGGCATTACACACTCACTCTGTTCATTGGAATTTGAGGATCACAGACCGCTCTATGATTGGGTTATCAATAACGTGACCCTGCCGGCCGCTCCACGTCAGATAGAGTTTGCAAGGCTTGGCATAAACAATACCGTTATGAGTAAGCGTAAGCTAAGAGCGCTTGTAGAGGGTAATTACGTAAGCGGATGGGATGATCCGAGAATGCCTACTTTGTGTGGATTACGCAGACGTGGTTATACACCGCAATCTATACGTAATTTCTGCGACAGAATAGGTGTTTCTAAGGTAAACAGCACCGTTGAGTACAGTTTTTTAGAGCATTGTCTGCGTGAGGATCTCAACGAAACCGCACAAAGAGCAATGGCTGTGCTTAACCCGATAAAGCTTGTTATAACTAACTATCCTGAGGATCTTGTAGAGGAATTTGAGGTTGAAAATAATCCAAACAGACCTGAGGACGGCACACGTAAGGTAACATTCTCAAGAGAGGTTTATATAGAGGCAGACGACTTTATGGAAACTCCGGTTAAGGGATATTTCAGAATGTTCCCCGGCAATGAGGTACGCTTAAAGACAACCTACATTGTGCGTTGCACAGGCTGTAAAAAGGATGAAAACGGCAATGTTGTAGAGGTTTATGCTGAGTATGACCCTGCCACTAGGGGAGGAAATGCTCCCGACGGAAGAAAGATAAAGGGTACTATTCATTGGGTAGATGCCCAAAATTGCGTTAATGCAGAGGTAAGGGTATATGATAACCTGTTCACTGTGCCTGACCCTGATGTAGGCGACAGAAACTTCCTTGATTACCTGAACGAAAATTCGCTTGTAGTTCTTAATAACTGTAAGCTTGAAAGCTCACTTGCTGAAAATACACTCGGCAAGTCATATCAGTTTATGCGACTTGGCTATTTCTGTGTAGATAAGGACAGTACGCCGGATAAGCTTATATTTAACCGCAGCGTATCACTCAAGGACGGCTTTAAACGCTGATAAAATAAAGCGGAAATTCATAATAACAATGACATAATAAAAAAATTCTCCCATTCCTTATAAATAGGTATGGGAGATAATTTTTACGCTTTTATATTTTGTTTACGCAGTTTTCTTTTTTCTTCTCGGCGTAATTTCCGTATGTAACGTTTCTTTTCACGAGGAAATTTTTTAAAGAATAATTCATCACCTAATATTATTCGCAATGCTCTAATTTCTCTAAAATATAGAATTATTCCTGCTACGGCTATTATGATAGCTATGTATAGAATGAGCAAGATTGTCCACCAATATCCAAGCTTGTCTGCTGAGCAGAATAAAAGTATAGGAGGTAACGAGCCAAGTGTAAATGCCGGAATGACAAAAATCAATGCTTGTAATGATGGTGGAATATTGTCTATTATTTTTTGTATGCGATAGTACATAGTTGCAACACAGCCTTATTTATATTTTTATAATTATACCACGAATATTCACTTGCTTCTACACAAAATTACCTTTTTCTATAAAAACAGCGTTTTTTACAAAAAACTACTTGAATTAAGACTTAATACAGTGTAACATTAAAAAAGCAGGGGAGATGATAACATGAGACTCTTATACGCTGAAGACGAGGTTAGTATGTCTGAGGCTGTTACAGAGATATTGACATATCATAAATACACTGTAGACGCAGTATATGACGGCGAAGAAGCGCTACAGTACGCAATGACTGAAAACTATGACGGAATAATTCTTGATATAATGATGCCTAAGCTTAACGGTATAGAGGTGCTTAGCCGCTTACGTGACAGTGGGTGTAAAACCCCAATACTGTTACTTACTGCAAAATCTGCGGTAGAGGATAGGATAAGGGGTTTGAATATGGGTGCTGATGATTATTTACCTAAGCCGTTTGTCATGGGTGAGCTGCTTGCGCGTATAAGGGCGATGCTCAGGCGCAGAGAGGACTTTACGCCTGACATAGTGCGATACGGTAACGTCTACCTCAATATGCAGAGCTTTGAGTTAGGAACAGATGCACAATCTTTTACATTACCTAAAACAGAATATAAAATAATGGAGCTTTTAATGCTTAATAAGGGTATTTATGTATCTGCCGAAGATATGCTGACAAAGGTGTGGGGATATGATACCGATGCTGACACTAACAATGTATGGGTATATATATCGTATTTGCGCAAACGCCTTGTTGCACTTAATGCAAATGTAGAGATAAAGGCAAAAAGGGGAGTTGGCTATACGTTGGAGGCGATAAAATGATTAAGACATTGCAGAAAAAATTTATATTTACCGCTATGATTGCCATTACGGTTTTGTTAGCGGTGCTATTAAGCGGTATTAATATTATCAACGCATGGTCCAACGCAAATCAGACTACACGTCAGCTTGATATAGTCAGCAACCGTTATTCTAAGTTTGCGGAGCCTGCCATGCCTGCTTCACCGGATATGCCTATGCCTGACGATCATATCTTAGGTATGGAGGGCGACAAGGACAAAGATAGGCACAATGACATATTCGGTATGTTGCCTATGAGTGAAAATGCCGAAATGGCGGCTATTTACTTTACCGTGAATACTGACGGCAGCGGCGCAATAACTAAGACGGATATAAGCAGGATATCATCGGTGACTATATATAAGGCGGCACAGCTTTTTCAGGAGGCGTTTAACTCAGGTGAAAGCAAGGGCAAAATTGAAGAATTTAAATATAAGGCGGTAAAGTCTTTTGACAGTGACGAAACAGTGTATATCTTCCTAGATACCTCTATGCAGACTTATGCCGTTATGCGTGTTGCGGCGTTATCCGTTCTTATCGGTGTAGTATGTTGGTTTGCAATGCTTTTATTTGTTATACTGTTATCTAAGAAAATGATAAAACCGATAGCCGAAAATATGGAACGCCAAAAGCAGTTTATCACAGACGCAGGGCATGAGATTAAAACTCCGCTTGCGATAATCATATCCAATACAGATGCAATGGAGCTTTTGAACGGTGAAAGTAAGTGGAGCAGAAATATACGTAATCAGGCTGTCAGATTAAGCGGTTTGACAGAGAATTTGCTGACTCTTGCAAGGCTTGACGAAAGCAGAGATGATACTGTATTTACGCAGGTGGACTTATCCGCCGTAGTGAGCGATATGATACATATGTTTGACGAGGCGGCACAGCTTAGAAACCTTAGTATACATAAATTTATACAGCCGTCAATAAAGATAAAAGGTGTAAGGGAGCAGGTATATCAGCTTGTTTCAATACTTACGGATAATGCCGTAAAGTATGCCGCAAGCGACAGTACGATAACCGTTTCGGTAAGTAGGAGCGATAAGCTTGCCGTGCTTACTTTCAGAAATATATGTACGCAGTTGCCTGACTGTGATCCCGAAAAGCTGTTTGATAGATTTTACAGAGCTGACACTGCAAGAACACAGAAAAACGGCGGTTACGGTATAGGACTTTCTGCGGCAAGAGCGATAGTGCAACAGCATGGCGGTACAGTAAACGCAGAGTATGAGGGAGAGAACGTTATAGTATTTACGGCTAAATTGCAGATTATGTGATTTTTAAATTGCTTATATTTAGGAATAGCATAGAATATATTTATGACAGTTTTATACAAATTCATAATTTATTTACGGGGCATTTGCATTTTGCAAGTGCCTTTTTAAGTTTAATTTAAGGTTTCGGTATTATTATCTATACCTGTAAAGTTTATATAACTGCTTGTATTATTTAAAGAAGGGAGTGGATAATATGAAATTTCGGCACGAATGGAAACACGAAATAAGCTACAGCGACCTTATAACATTAAGGCAAAGACTGTCCGCAATAGCACAAAGAGATACACACTGTGTAAACGGTAAGTATGAGATACGCAGTCTTTACTTTGATGACATGTATGATACGGCATTACGTGAGAAGCTGGACGGCGTGGCGGTAAGGGAAAAGTTCAGAATACGCTATTACAACGGCGATAAATCATTTATTTGCCTTGAAAAGAAAAGTAAAGTAAACGGACTTTGCAATAAGCAGAGCGTGCTTATTACCGAGGCCGAGGCACAAAGCTTGATTGACGGTGACTATTCATGGATGAAAATAAGCGGCAGAGATCTTGTTACCGAGCTATATTCAAAGATGATGTCAAGAGGCATTCGTCCTAAGACTATCGTAGATTACACAAGAGAGCCGTTTGTATATCCTTACGGTAATGTACGTGTTACTGTAGACTATAACATAAGGACAGGACTTATGTGTACGGACTTTTTAAACCCTGATTGCATAACAATTACCGCAGGTGAGCCTATAATATTACTTGAAGTAAAGTGGGACGAATTTTTACCTAGCGTAATAAAACACGCAATTCAGTTGGACGGACGCAGAGCACAGGCATTCTCTAAGTATGCCGCCTGCCGTATATACGGATGATTAAAATTTATCTATATTAAGGAGATTATTAGCAATGATTAATTTTTTAGCAACCACAAGTTTTTCTGATATTTTCAAGTCAAATTTCTTAGAGAATATATCAAGCGTAAGTGTGCTTGATATGGCGCTTGCCTTAGTGCTTGCATTCGGTTTGGGTATGTTTATCTTTTTGATATATAAAAAGACATATTCGGGCATTATGTATTCATCAAGCTTCGGTGTAACGCTTATAGCCTTGACAATGATTACTACAATAGTTATCTTGGCGGTAACGTCAAACGTTGTGCTTTCTTTAGGTATGGTCGGTGCATTATCTATCGTAAGATTTCGTACTGCTATCAAAGAGCCTCTTGACATTGCATTTTTGTTTTGGTCAATAGCTATCGGAATTATCCTTGCGGCAGGCATGATTCCGCTTGCCGTTATAGGCAGTGTTATCATAGGCGTTATTTTACTTGTATTCGTAAACAAAAAGCCGCACGTAAATCCGTACATACTGGTACTTTCATGCACAGACCATGAAAGTGAATCTGCGGCAAAAGCATTTCTTAAGGATCAGGTACAGCGTTGTGTAGTTAAGAGTAAAACTGCCCAAAAGGGCGCTATAGAGCTTAATATGGAGGTTCGCCTGAAGGACGATAACACGGATTTTATAAATATTTTATCTGAAATGAACGGTGTAAACAGTGCGGCTCTGATAAGCTATAACGGAGAATACATGGGCTAAAGGAGTGAGTACTATGTCAACGCATAAGCAAATTGATAAAATATGCTGTGTTGTGCTTGCATTTATCCTTGTTATTACCGTATTGTTTATGAATGGAAAAAGCTTGGGTGTAGAGAGTGTACAGGCTGTAATGGGATATCAGCAAAAAATCTTTGATACCTCTTACGTACATTCAATAGATATCATAATGGACGATTGGGATGAATTTATTGCTAACTGTACAGATGAAGAGTACACCATGTGTACCGTTGTAATAGATAATGAAGCAAGCAAAAACGTTGCAATACGTGCTAAGGGAAATACATCTCTTACACAGGTTAAGTCGTACGGAAACGACCGTTACAGCTTTAAGATAGAGTTTGACCACTATGACAGCAATAAAACATACTATGGTCTTGATAAGCTTTGTCTTAACAATATCATTCAGGATAACACCTTTGTAAAGGATTATCTGACATATCAAATGATGCTTTATACAGATGCCGTTGCACCGCTGTGTAGCTTTGCATATATAACCGTAAACGGTGAGGATTGGGGACTTTACCTTGCAGTAGAAAGTGTCGAGGACTCATTCATTAAGCGCAATTACGGTAATGAGCAAGGAGAACTCTATAAGCCCGACAGTCAGAATATGGGCGGCGGCAGAGGTAACGGTAAGGGATTTGATATGGATAACATAAAGGATATGTTTGATCCAAATACATGTGAAAATACGGAGAATAATAATTCGTTTACACCGGGCGATACCCCGTTCGGTAACGGAAATACGCCGCCGGGCAATATGCCTACAGATGGCTTTATGGGAGAACGGCCGGATAATGTGCCTACAGGTGGATTTGACAAAGATATGGGCGGCAACGGCGGTATGGATAGGGTCATGGGCAGTAATGACGTTTCACTTATCTACAGCGATGATGAGTACAGTAGCTATTCCAATATTTTTGAGAACGCTAAAACCGATATCACAAATAAGGATAAGGATAGACTTATAGCGGCATTAAAAAATATAAATGAAAACACCGATATAGAAAGTTCCGTAGATATAGAGCGTGTTATCCGTTACTTTGTGGTGCATAACTTTGTGCTTAACTTCGACAGCTATACAGGTTCTATGATACATAACTATTATCTGTATGAGCATGACGGAAAGCTCTCGATGATACCGTGGGATTATAACTTGGCATTTGGCGGATTTCAGTCCGCAGGCGGTGCGCAAAGTCTTATAAATTATCCTATAGATACCCCTGTATCGGGTGGAACGGTAGATTCTCGACCTATGCTTGCATGGATATTTAAAAGTGATGAGTACACACAGCTTTATCATCAATATTTTGATGAATTTATATCAGAGTATTTTGACAGCGGATATTTTGCAGATATGATAGAATCACTTAAGCAGATGCTCTTGCCTTATGTTGAGAAAGATCCTACAAAATTCTGCACTTATGATGAATTTATAAAGGGTATTGATACACTTAAAGAGTTTTGCTTGCTCAGGGCGCAGAGCGTGAGCGGACAGCTAAAAGGTGAGATACCGTCAACATCTGACGGACAGAGCCAAGATAGCTCAAAGCTTATAAGTGCCGATGGTATAACAATATCCGATATGGGTTCAATGGGTAACAACGGTGGATTTGGAGGCAATCGAGGGGACTTCGGTGACCCACGGCGCAGCGGCAACGCAAGCAATACTGACGAAACTGCCGTTATAGATGATAATTCAACAGAAACCGAATTGATAACTGATAATATAGAGCTTGATACCAAAACCACAAGTATTACATCTGCAAGGAGTAATTTAGGGATAAATACTCTTAATGCTGTTACTATGAGTAATACAAATATGACCGATATGTTTGCAGGTCAACAGCCGCCCGATATGCAGGAAAATGGCGGTTCTCCCGGCGGTATGCCTCCTCAGAACGGTGAAATCCCGTCACAAGGCGAAATGCCACCGCAAGGCAATATGGGCGATTTTCAGGGACAGCAACCACCTGATATGCCAAGCATGGGTAACAATGACAGCAACATACCGAGTATGCCTGAAAGCAGTGAAAATAATAACAGTAAAGTAGATAACGATAACGCAAGTAATGTGGAAAGCAACGTATCATCTGATGTGACATCGGATGTTAGTTCAACTGAGAGTGTCGAAAACGGTGAAAGCTCAGAAAATCAGGAAGATAAGCAGGATACGTCAGGCAATGTGACAGATGAAAGCGTGAGCAGTACCACACAGACCGAACAGGGCGGAGGCTTTAACCGTGGCGATAAATTCGACATGAGGGATGATAACGGATTTATGGGTGACGGAGTACCTACGCAGCCGGGTGATATGACGGCCGCATCAGAGCTTAATACATGGTTGCTTCTGGGGATAAGCTTTGTCATACTTTTGCTTGGGCTTGCACTGGCGTATTTTCTCTATAAAGAAAGAAATTAAGAATAATATTTTCATTACCTGAAATTATAATTACAAGCAATTTGGTAGGATTAAAAATTTTTTGAAAATTACTCTTTACATTAATATTTTCATGTGATATAATTACAAGTACTGATGCCCGAGTCTCGGATTTTGGAATAACCTACCGTATCAGGTGGGATTTCACCGACCTTAATCTGTGATTTTGTATGATTAACAGTGCATTTTGGGCAAATAATATATTATAAAGGTGGAAAACACAATGTTAAAAGAAGAAAAGACACAAATTATGCAGGAATACGCCTTGCATGAGGGCGACACAGGTTCACCTGAGGTACAGATAGCTCTCTTAACTAAGAGAATTAATGACCTTACAGCTCACCTTAAGGTTCACAAGAAGGACCATCACTCACGTAGAGGCCTCCTTAAGATGGTTGGTCAGAGAAGAAGCCTTCTCAACTACCTCATAAAGGTTGACATTGAAAGATATCGTTCTATAATCGCAAGACTCGGTATCCGTAAGTAATTTAAAGTATCACCGGGCAGGCAGTTTCGGCTGCCTGCCAAATTTTGCTGTGTACACAGCGCAAGCATTATTAAGCTTAAAAAATAAAGCAATTACAGCGTTCAAACCGAATTTTAGCAGTGAAACGGGTACTCATATAAGGTGAATATCGGTTTTATTGCTAAGACGGTTTGACCGAGTAAAATTTTAAAAAATTTCAGGAGGAAAAACCATGTTTGAAAATTTCAGAGTATTTGAAACAGAATTTGCCGGACGTCCTTTGGTTGTAGAAACCGGAAAAATGGCACAGCTTGCAAACGGTGCCTGCTTGGTACGTTATGGCGAAACAGTAGTACACGTAGCAGTAACAGCCGCCGCAAAGCCAAGAGAGGGAGTAGACTTCTTCCCGTTATCAGTAGATTATGAAGAAAAGTTATATGCAGTAGGCAAAATACCGGGATCATACCTTAAGAGAGAGGGCAGACCGTCAGACAAGGCTATACTTGTATCACGTGTAATAGACAGACCTATACGTCCTTTGTTCCCTAAAGATATGAGAAACGATGTTTCGGTTGTTTGTACCGTAATGTCAGTAGATCAAGATAATATGCCTGAGATAGCTGCTATGGTAGGTACGTCAATAGCACTCAGCATTTCTGATATTCCGTGGAATGGCCCGATTTCAGGCGTTTCTGTAGGTATGATAAACGGCGAGTATATTATTAACCCGACAGCCGAGCAGCGTGCCGTATCAAGAATGGCGGTTACCGTTGCATCTACCGACAGCAGAATTGCTATGATAGAGGCAGGCGCAGATATCGTTACAGATGAAGAAATGTACAACGGTATTATGGCAGGTCATGAGGCTAACCAGAAGATAATTGAATTTATCAAGGGTATTCAGGCAGAGATAGGCAAAGAGAAATTCTCTTATCCGAGTAATGAGCCTGACGAAGAAATGTTTGAGACAATCAAGAATTACGCTATGGAGAGCGTTAAGGTTGCTCTTGATACAAACGACAAGACTGTACGTGACGAAAGATTAAAGCCAATTTATGAGGATGTACACGCTAAGTTTGATGAGATCTATCCTGAACAGGAAGCAAAGATCGATGAATGTATGTACAAAACTCAAAAGTATATAGTTAGACGTTGGTTATTAGACGAACAAAAGCGTGTTGACGGCAGAGGTATGAACGAGATTAGACCGCTTGCTTCTGAGGTAGGCATACTACCGAGAGTACACGGCTCAGGCCTTTTCACAAGAGGTCAGACTCAGGTGCTTACAATAGCTACACTCGGTCCTGTAAGCGATCAACAAACCTTTGACGGTATAGATGATGAGGTAACCAAGCGTTACATTCACCACTATAATTTCCCGTCATACTCTGTAGGCGAAACTAAGCCAAGCAGAGGACCGGGCAGACGTGAGATAGGTCACGGCGCACTTGCCGAGAGAGCGTTAGTACCGGTTATTCCTTCTGTTGAAGAGTTCCCGTATGCCTTAAGACTTGTATCAGAGGTACTTTCTTCAAACGGCTCTACATCACAGGGTTCAATCTGCGGTTCAACACTTGCACTTATGGATGCAGGTGTACCGATTAAGGCTCCTGTAGCAGGTATATCCTGCGGACTTATCACCGAGGGCGACCGCTGGATGACAATGGTTGATATTCAGGGTCTTGAAGATTTCTTCGGCGATATGGACTTTAAGGT
>JBJEPE010000040.1:0-15821 GCA_051881075.1 Acutalibacteraceae bacterium
GCTTGAAATGTATAGGTAATTCAAAGCCCCTATTCCCTATCTTCTATGATATGGAAGAAGATGAGCAGGCAAGGCTCGGCAAAAGCTTATGTACAGATATTGCAGTTGCTTTTTGCAGTACAATAGAAAAGGCAGGGTACAAAGCAGGTGTTTACGCAAATGCTTACTGGTTTGAAAACTATCTCGACTATGATAAGCTGAGTAAATCGTATGCGATCTGGCTTGCTCAATGGGCAGATAAACCTCAATTCAGCTCTGAACTATGGCAATATACAAGCAAAGGTAAAATTGACGGTATATCCGGTAATGTTGATATGAACTATATGGACGGTGATTTTTTCAACACATATACTAAAGGGTTGGAAAACAGCAAAAAGGATAAGCCGAGCGCAAATGATGATGCAAAAAAGGATAACACATCAAAAATATCACTCAATAAAGCTGAGTTATATGTAAGCTCAAATGCTGATAAGCCGTCAGGTACGGTAAGCGGCATATATTGGCTTTGGGACAACGAAGTCATTAACGGTCGCAGACGTATAACAAACTCTAAAAGCAATATTGGTAAAGACGGTCAAGTTACAGGCTGGATAAATCAAAGTGCAGTGTCCTACAGGCAATATGAAAACTATACAGTTAAAGTCGGAGATACCCTGTGGGGGATTGCCGAAAAACTGCTCGGAAAAGGCTCTAGCTACAAGGAAATCAAAACCCTTAACGGGCTGAAATCCGATGTCATTACAGCAGGGCAAGTGCTGAAAATCCCGGAGAAGTAATACCCCTATGAAATGTTCAGTATGTGTCAAGGAAACGCAGGAACGCCCTTGCCCTTACAATAAGCGTTTCGGACCTACTTGCGACGAATGTTGCGAGAAGTTCTTTACGAGTGAGCCGTTCCCTAGACCGGAACACGACGCTCGGAGCAAAACAAAATCTACTAAAAACCATAAGGAGAAAAAACACAATGAAAGAGTTTATTCTGACCCTACTTGCGGCCGTCCTCACGACCGACATTTCCGTAGCAACTACGTACATCGTAACCTTTTTGAAGAAAAAGGGCGTGCAGATTGCTACGCAGACGGAAAACAGCAAAGCGCAGAAATATATCAATGAGGCGACCGACGCAATCGCCACGGCCGTTACTGCTGTTTCGCAGACTTATGTTGACGCACTCAAAAATGACAACGCCTTTACAAAAGAGGCACAGGAGGAGGCTCTTAACAGAGCAATGAATACCGCCGTTGCTATTATGAGTGCAGAGGCAAAGGAATTTATTATCACAGCATACGGCGATCTCAACAACTATTTGACTGCAAAAATTGAGGAGAATGTTCGATTGCAGAAAAGCGACATCGCCTCTCTCGCCTCGGCGGTTATCGAGGTAGATTAACACACCTAAAACGCATAACTACTATGCGAGTGCAATTTTTGCACAGATGAAGTCGCTCCGGTAATCCACCGTCGGAGCGAGAAAACAACCCCTCTATCATTCATTTGGTAGAGGGGTTTATTTTTTTGCCGCTTTTCGGGACATCGCCACCCGAAAGCGGAAAAGTATGGTATAATAATATATTCAAGAGGAGGGCTGAAAATGAAAAGGATCACATCATATATAATGGCGTTTTTGCTCCTGCTGACGCTATGCTCTTGCGGAACACAGACCGAGGGAAGACCGTCGGGAGATACATCGACCAAGCTGGGAACGGAAACAAACACCCCAGAGGAAACAATGAGCAGTGAGGAATACTCAGCCTTATTGTCAAAACTGAATGAGGATATTTACAGTCAAAGCGTTTTGCTATCAAATCTCGGAAATTACATAAACAGTTGGTGGAAAGCCTACGAAAACATCGGCGGGACCTTTACAACAGAAAAGGCGATGTCCTCGGCCTACGAATGGCTTGAAAAAAATTCAGAGTACACCGAGGCGGACATCGCGGAAAAAAATGCTGAAATACAGGAAACATACAAAAGCATTATTAAGGCAAACAATGGAGACAGTCTTTTGTCTGACATCACAGAGAGACTAAAACAGCAATACACCGACTACACATCATACTACACTCTAATAACCGAGCCGAGTGGAGATAGAAACACCTTTGTTTCTGATTACAATGACTACACAGGAGATATTTCGTCGGCATATAAAACAATAGCAGGATTACTGACAGAGTAACCCGGAAAGCGAGAAAATTATGGGTAGAGATTTAACCCCGGAAGAATTAAAAGAATTTGAGGAGCGTCGCCGAGAAGACGACCAACATATCGCCAAAATATTCGGTATAACCGTCGAAGAACTACGCACCCGGAGGAAGAAAGCCTCAGACGAGGTACACGCCGATGACTCTTGGGAAAAGGAACTAAACGAGAGAAACAAACGAAAAGCAGGCATACTATAAAAACCGCCCATTTTAGGCGGTTTTCTCTATTCTGCAAAAAAATTTTGAAATTCCCGAAAAAATTTTGTAAAATTCCTTGACATTTGCACGGATAAATGTTATAATTAAGATACAGTCAAGGGAAACTGAGATGAGTAAGGTGGCAAGTGCCGGAAAGGAAAAACGATGAACGAGCCTATGACAGACTATCAATTCAAAACCATTCTCAAAATGGTACTCGACATTCTCGAAAACAGCGAGAACATCGAGGAAGCAAGAGAAAAGGTTGCTAAACTTCTCGAAGAGAAAGAGTAAAGGCTCTACTTAACAAGCAAGCAGAGCCAAAGGATCGGAAAAGCGGGTGGCACTTGCCGCCACTCGTGAATTCCGTTAAATATTATAACACGGAATTTCAAAAAAGGCAAGAGAAACGGAGGAAAATATAACGGCTTATGTAAAAAAGACGGATAATCCCAATATGGGTCGACCAAAAACCGTAAACAGAACAGTTCGCCTTGAATTGAGATTATCAGAAAGCGAAAACGCCTTATTAAACAAGTGTACGGAACTTTCTGGACGTACAAAAACCGATGTACTTGTAAAAGGTGTCACTCTTGTTTATAAGGAGTTACAAAAAGACCACAAATAAAAAACTACGGGATATCCCGCCTCGTCGAAAAGATAGGATATACCGTAGCCACAAACCACTCTTACGAGCGTTTTTGCGTTGTTATTATACCGCAAAAATAGCCTCCTGTCAAGAGTGGACGAAAAGTTTACAATTTGAAAGGAGTATATTTATGCAGACATTCAACGATATAGTAAAGATGAATGAAAAAGAGGCATATGCCCTATCCGACAGCCCTCACGCAGAGGAGGTCAAAACTCGTGTCATCATATCAGACACCGACACAGCAGAGGACGAATTTTCAAAACTGCTGAAACTCGTCCCGGACGCAGACCTCAGAGAGAGACTCGACCAAGCCGTCGGCCATATTTCATACGCCTACTAGAAACTCGGTTTTGTTGAGGGATATATATCGGAACGCGCCCTTGCTTGTATCATCTAATTTTTTTACAAAATAATGACACGATATGGGACATAAGTGTTCTACATAAAACAATAAAAGACCCGATAAGAGACAAGGAGGCAAATATGGAATACGAAAAGTTTTGGGAAATCATTAGAGGCTCGTTACAGTACGAAATCGACGACGGTGTACTCACGCTCACAGGCTACTACACAGGCAAAGAGGTCAAAATAGACCTCAAAAAGATAACCCCGGAAATGTTGGAAGAAATCACAGCAGACCCGGAAGAAACCGAGGAGGACTATTGATATGGCAAAACATTTACACGCAGTAGAAAAAGACGGGACCACGTTCGGTATGTCAATAGATGCCGCTACAAAGATGTGGAGAAGTTTCAAAGCCTCAATCAAAAAAGAAACTTGTATCTCTGTTTACGGACACGAATTCCAAGCCCTCGTTGTCCCGTACCTTAAACTCGCAGCGATTATGGGAGAGGCTCATTGGCTTGTTACAGAGTTGAAAGATTTTGTAAAAATTCAAATTGACGACGGCCCGGAAATCTATGTTAAATATAGCGACGGCCCGGTCGATTTCAGAAAGGAGAAAACGGAATGAATAAATACACAGAGTTGAAAGCAAAACAGCAGGCAGAGGTTAATTCCTTTCCGATGTTCTTTGCATTTACACAGCAGTCGTTTGACAAGGGTATGAAAAGGCTCGGATTAGAGCCTACCGACACAGCCTCGGTATTGAGTATCGGCAGCGGAGGCTACATCAGAAAATCGGACTGGGACAGCCTAATGGCGATGTTCGCCCGTCATAAAGAGGAACGGGAGCAGGCAATCAAAGAGGATAAGACCGGAAACGGTTACATTTTTCAGATGTTCTACTACGAGTTGAAAAATCATGAATTTTGGTATACTGGTGATACCGAGGACACACTCAACTCGCTCGGACTCACAGAGGAGGAAATCAACAGCAACCCCGCACTCGAACACGGTTACAAAAAGGCTATCAAGAAAATCATCGGAGAGGAGCAATAATATGGAAATCAAAATCACAGTCGAGCGTCGCCGTTTCTCGGTAACACAGGGTATGGTAGATGTACTCATTAACGGCGAAAAGGTTATGGATTTTGGGGACACGATAGAGTGGATAAACCCCGGAGATAAATATTATGGCGAAATGATAGGTCATTGGGCGAGTACAGTCCCGGACACACAATTCATACTCGGTCTTTTGTTCCACCCGTTTGATGAACTATACAAATACAGCGAGAGGGCGAAAGCCGCCCTCCTCAAAGCAAAAGAAGCAGAGGAAGACGGAGCGGAGGTTTACCGAACAGACCTGCAGGAAATCGCCCACAGAAACGGGTGGCCTATGAAAATAAAAGCAAGAGGCTATGTCGCGTACCTTGTAGGCGTACAGCCACTCAATGAGGGAAAGTCAGAGCCTATATACCGTTTCCCCGGAGGCGACAGCCTTGTGAGTGAATGCGAAATGATACCGACAGAGGAAGACATACGATGGTAATTGGAGAAATCGTAGAAATCCTTATGCAGTTAAAGGACCGTCAAGAGGTGTTGAGCAGAGAGGAACAGGCTCTCATACAAGCCTGCAACCTCCTCGACCAACTGCCACGAATGGCGGAGGCGACCGAGTACAAAGTAGACAAATAATCGTTTTAGGGGATTTTCGGGGAGAAAAAGAACGAAAAAACACAGAAACACCGAAATGAATATCATTCGGCATTAAAAACGCTCTTTTTTACCCTCAAAAAGCCGTAAATTACACCGAATAGGAAATATAGTATTCGCTACTAAAACTCCGTTTTCGGGTAGTTTGCGGCACGAAAACCCCACGGAAACGGAATTTCCGAGGAGAAAAACCCGCTGAAACGACATTTTCGGGGATATGCGGCGAATAAATCCGTAAATTAAAGTAAACTAAAGTAAATAATAGTATAGTATATCAAAAAGAAATATACAAAGAAAAAGCGAAAGACGCAGAACGAAACACCGATTATCATTGATAGCATATTGGAGCTTATTCCTCGGTACCTATATCCGTCAATATTGCTTTAAGCTCAGGGTAAGGCATACTGTAACGTTGACTTAAATATCTTAGTGATGCACCCAACTCTCCGTCAGGACCGCCGTACTGCGTAATTATCAGCTTAGCAAGCGCAGGGTTGGGGTTCTTAATGTTTATCGGGTATTGCAATCTTTTCTCATACGACCACATTACATTTCGTCCTCCTCTCTGGTATCCCACGGCCATGGGGATGATATCCATGCCCAGCGATTTTGCGCATTGTCAGGCATAGTAAGCGGGCCGAATTTCTCTTCAAATTCTTTTACAAGCGCATCGTATTTTTTAGTGTACTCTTGCAGCTTATCATTAATGGCTGTATCCGCAGGGTGAGTATCAAGATAGAGATTAAGCTCTACCATAGCAAAATTCATAGTTGATATTCTGCGTAAATATCTATCACGTTCTGTCATCATCTATCTCCTCCGCTCCCAAAAACGGCTTGTCAAGGCAGGGGAACATTGTACCCATAACTACACCCTGTTCTGCGCTGTAAAGCTTCTGTGCATTCTGAAACGGAACATATGCCATAGCCACTACGGGATTTTGCGGCAGCGGCCTAATGCCATATTCCATTGCTTTCATCATAAATATATCATTCACGGTATTTATCCCTTTCTTAAATTTCTATTTTTATATCTATCATTAAATAAAGATACTGTTGTCTGAAAAATCCACTGTTTATGCGGATTTTCATGTATTATTCCAATTATAATTATAAAACAAATCGTAAATACTCGGTATAATTTAACAATACGTAATCTGTTGCTTATTTTTCTTAATTCCATTATATGTACAAGTCAAGACAAGCGTGATATTTTACTTGTTTTTTACTTATTGGCATGGTAGAATTTAATGGAACATTTTAAAATACAGAATGGAGGAACATTATGGAACAGTATATTGATATAAATACATGGGACAGAAAAGAACATTTTGATTTTTTCAGTCAGGCAGATATGCCGCTGTACAGTATTACTACAGAGATTGATGTAACAGGCTTACGCAATTTTGCCAAAGCAAACAAAACGTCCTTCTATCTTTCTCTTGTTTACGTATGTACTAAGGCAATGATAAGGGTTAAAAACTTTAGATACAGAATACGTGGAGATAAAGTAGTATTACTTGACGATTTGCGACCGTCATTTACTCATATGGATAAGGGAGCCGAGCTTTTTAAGTATGTAAGCTACCCTGCCGGCGACGATATACTTGAATTTTGCAAAAAGGCAAAAGAAAAGGCTATAGCTAAGGACTTCTATATGGATGACCCTACCGACCTTGCATATGATGATTTCATATATATAACCTGTCTGCCATGGTTTACGTTTACTTCAATAACACTCGATTTCTGCTTAAATAAAGATGACTGCATACCACGTCTTACGTGGAGCAAATATTTTGAACGTGACGGTAGGTATTTACTTAACCTTGGTGTACAGGTAAATCATCGCATCATAGACGGATATCACATAGGATTATTTTTAGATGAACTTAATAAGGAGCTTGCTACCTATAATATTTAAAGCAGATATATTCCTCCCCGAATTTCGTAATGAAGTTTGGGGAGATTTTTTTAAAAACTTAAAAATAAAAGAAAACAAGAGATTTTAGAAGAAAACAGGAGATTTTATAAATAAATTAACTTAAATTTGACTTTTTCTGACTTTGACCTTTTCTAACCTTTAGACTATAATTTAAACCAAGGTCAAAGAAAGTCAAACCACATAAGACCTATATTGAATATACATACAGTCAAACAGGTAAAATTAATTTAAGAAAAGAGATGACGACATGAGGATGAGCGATATAGTAGCGCAGTATATCGAAAATCTGCTGGAGCAGGATAACGGATATGCAGAGCTACAGAGGAACGAACTGGCAGGACTGCTGGGTTGTGTGCCAAGCCAGATAAACTATGTTATTACCTCTAGGTTTACCCCGGAACACGGATATATAGTAGAGAGCAAGCGCGGCGGCGGCGGATACATACGTATAACACGTATATCCATTGATAAAAACACCGCTATAATGCACATAGTAAATTCTATTGGCGACAATATAGACAGTATATCGGCTGAAATAATGCTTAAGAACATGGTACAGCGCAATCTGATAGATACGCTCTCCGCAAGGCTGATGTCTGCGGCGTTGTCCGATAGGTCATTTGCAAAAATTGAACCGGCATTGCGAGATACCGTACGTGCATCGACTATGAAAAATATGCTGCTGGTGTTGGTTTAATGCAAAACATACCTTTTACGAGTATTTTTTTAAGGTATAAGAGTTATAATCATAGTTCGTATGATAACCTAATTTAATTTTTAAAATAAACATACAAATATTGCGAAAGGCAAATGCCTTTGCGCTGAAACTTAAAAGGAGTGAATGAATATGTTGTGTCAAATATGTCAAAAAAAGCAGGCTACTACACATATTAAGTCAATATTAAACGGTGAGGTAACGGAATACGACCTTTGCCCTGAATGTGCAAAAAAGATGGGCTACGGTAATATATTTGCCGATATGAGCTCTGATTTTTCAAGTCTTTTGGGTAGCTTTTTCGGTATGGGTAAAGAGCAGGTATTGCCTGACGCAAAGCGTTGTCCTACCTGCGGAAGCAGTTTTTCAGATATAGCAAGAAGCGGCAAGGTCGGCTGTGCAGATTGCTACAGTGTTTTCTATGAGAGGCTTTTGCCAACGATAAGAAGAATACACGGCAACACCGAGCATATAGGAAAAGCAGCAGAAAGCGCAGGAGAGCAAAACCGTATTCAGAACGAAATTGAGGAGCTTAAGTCACAGCTTCAAAAGGCGATAGACGATCAGGAGTTTGAAAAGGCGGCAGAGCTTAGGGATAAGATAAAAGAGCTTGAGGGCAACAACTGATAAAACGAGATAATTACCGAAAGGATGGATTATATTATGGATAACAGAGATGTAATTATAAGCACAAGAATAAGATTGGCAAGAAATCTAAGAAATTATCCTTTCCCCTGCAAAATGAGTAAGGAACAAATGCAGCAGGTGGTACAAAAGGTCAAGGACGCTATTCTGGGCGGAGGCTCAGTGCTTGCTGACAGATTCAGCTTTACGGATATGTCACAGCTTACTCAGGAACAGGCGGTATCGCTTGTTGAAAGACACCTGATAAGCCCGGAGTTTATAAGCGACACACCTAATAAAGGCTTGCTACTGCTTGACGACGGTACAGTAAGCATAATGATAAACGAAGAGGATCATATAAGATTACAGGTAATACTTAACGGCTTTGCTCTAAGTGAGGCGTACGATATCGCAAACAAGCTTGACACTATGCTTGATGAAACATTATCGCTTGCCTTTGACGATAAGTTAGGTTATCTGACGCAATGCCCCACTAACTTAGGTACAGGCATGAGGGCATCGGTAATGCTGCATTTACCGGCATTGCAGGAGTCACACGCAATGGGCAGAATTGCCGAAAACCTCGCAAAGCTCGGACTTACCTTAAGGGGTACTTACGGTGAGGGCAGCGAACCTATATGTGCAATGTATCAGCTCTCAAATCAGGTAACATTGGGTATAAGCGAACAGACCGCTATTGAAAACCTAAAGAATATAACATTACAGCTTGTTTCGCAAGAGAGAAATTCACGTGAAGCATTGCTTGAAAATATTAAGATGCAGGACATAATAAGCCGCAGCTACGGCATACTAAATTATGCCAAGCTTATAAGCAATGATGAAGCCATGAAGCTTTTATCAAATGTAAGACTTGGTATAGCCGGCGGAATGATAGACGGCATGGATATAGCTACCGTAGACAAGCTTATGATAGACATACAGCCCGGTACTATTATGAGTAATGAGGGCAAACGGTTATCACCTAATGAACGTGATGCCGCAAGGGCAAAACTTATTTCAAAGGCTTTTTCAAAAAAATAAGTAGGCCAATTATAACACCGATTAATTGAAAGGAATGATCATTTATGAACAGAGGATTTACACAGAAGGCTAATGCCGCAATAAATCTCGCATTGCAAAGCGCACAGGAGCTTGGTCATACCTATGTAGGCACAGAACATATATTGCTCGGTCTTTTAAAAGAAGGCAGTGGGGTTGCCTTTACCGTACTTGATGACCTTAACGTAAGTGCACAGGACATTGAGCAGTTAATAGAAGAAAAAATAGGAACAGGCAGTCAAACCGTACTTACCAAAGATGATTTTACGCCAAGATCAAAGAGAGTACTGCAAAGTGCGGTTATTCAGGCCTCAAGGATAGGCCATAACTACGTAGGTACAGAGCATCTTCTCATTGCGCTTATCTCTGAATCCGACAGTTATGCTGTTGCATTTTTAAATGAGCTTGGCGTAAGGCCGTCAGTTATAGCAGAAAGATTGAGCGATGAGCTGAGCGCAAATCAGGGTACAAACGAGGACAGCGACAGCGAACACCCCGTTTCACCCTCAATAGGCAAAAAACAATCCGGCAAAAGCAATACAAAGACGGTTGATAAATACGGCAGAGATCTAACGGAGCTTGCAAAGAAAGGTGAGCTTGACCCGGTTATAGGCAGACAGACCGAGATAGACAGGGTAATTCAGATATTGTCAAGACGTACAAAGAATAATCCCTGCCTTATAGGTGAACCGGGCGTAGGTAAAACCGCAGTCGCAGAGGGGCTTGCACTTAAGATAGTCAACGGTGAAGTACCTGAACCGCTCAGGGATAAGCGTGTAGTATCGCTTGACCTTACCGGTATGATAGCCGGTACAAAATACAGAGGCGACTTTGAGGACAGAATCAAAAACGCTATGGACGAGGTAAAGGCAAGCGGAAATATAATCCTGTTTATAGACGAACTGCACAATATAGTAGGCGCAGGCTCGGCAGAAGGCTCTACCGATGCGGCAAATATTCTTAAACCGTCACTGGCAAGAGGCGACTTTCAGGTAATAGGCGCTACTACCATTAATGAATACAGAAAATATATAGAGAAGGACGCGGCACTTGAGCGACGTTTTCAGCCTGTTACTGTAGGTGAGCCGAGCGAAGAAGAAACCGTACAGATACTAAAAGGATTGCGTGACAGATATGAGGCGCATCACAAGGTTAAGATATCAGACGATGCCATAGAAACTGCCGTAAAGCTGTCCATAAGATATATAAATGACAGATTTTTACCCGATAAGGCAATAGACCTTATAGATGAATCCGCATCTCGTGTAAGGCTAAGAGCGTTTACCGCACCTGATGATTTGCAAGAGCTTGAAAAAAAGATTAAAAACTTAGAAAAGGAAAAATCATCGGCTGTTATTGCCCAAGACTTTGAGGCCGCCGCAAGCATAAGAGATGAACAGCGCACTCTTAAGGCTGAACTTGAGGAAAAACGTAAGAAATGGGAGGACGAAAACCGCAGTATAAGCGGAGAAGTAACAAGCGAAGATATAGCATCAGTAATATCCGGCTGGACGGGCGTACCTGTTGCACAGCTTACAGAACAGGAAAGCGAGAGATTGCTCAAAATGGAGGATATCCTCCACCAGAGAATAATCGGACAAAACGAGGCAGTATCAAGCGTTGCCAGAGCTATACGCAGAGGCAGAACAGGCATAAAAGATCCTAAACGTCCTATTGGCTCGTTTATCTTCTTGGGTCCTACGGGTGTAGGTAAAACAGAGCTTTGCAAAGCGCTTGCCGAAGCTATGTTCGGTACCGAAAGCGCAATAATAAGGCTTGATATGTCAGAATATATGGAGAAGCACACCGTATCTAAGCTTGTAGGATCTCCTCCGGGCTATGTTGGATATGACGAAGGCGGTCAGCTTACCGAAAAGGTACGCAGACATCCGTATTCGGTAATACTGTTTGACGAGATAGAGAAAGCTCATCCGGATGTATTCAATATACTTCTTCAATTACTTGATGACGGCAGACTTACGGACTCTCAAGGCAGAACGGTTGATTTCAGAAATACAATTATCATTATGACATCAAACATCGGTGCAAGGCTTATAACCGAAAGACGTAAGGATTTAGGCTTTACCGGGGGCGAGCAAAGCAATGCGGACGCTGAAAAAATAAAGGAACTCGTACTTGCCGAGCTTAAAAACGTATTCAGACCCGAGTTTTTGAACAGAGTAGACGATACCATTGTGTTCAATAAGCTGACAGAAGAGGATATCGAGAAAATAGCGGTAAATCTTTTAAAGGGTCTGACAAACAGACTTAAGGGTATGGATATAGATATAACCTTTGACGAAAGCGCAATAAAGGAGCTTGCAAAAAGCGGCTTTGATGATGTTTACGGTGCAAGACCCCTTAAGCGTGCAATAACCTCAAAGGTAGAGGATTCCCTATCCGAAAAAATGCTTGACGGCTCAGTTAAAAACGGTGACAGTATAGTGTGCCGCTTTGACGGTGAGTTTAAATTTGAAAAGGCTGACGAAAAGGTCAAGAATAGTGCAGAAGATGCACCTGAAAAAGAGTAAATTAATATATAAGGGATGTAAAAAAGTGTATACCGTAAAACAAGGTAATAAAAGTGCTTTTTGCTTATCATAAGGATATTCAAGGTCAAAAACACAAATAAACCACAATTAAATATGAAAATGTTTTATGCTACGAACAAATTTCGCCATTCTACGCATTTTTCCTATCCCTATAAAACCGGGCTGTAGAAAACAATTAGTTTTTTACAGCCCGGTTTGTTATATATCACCACCATTTGCCAATAGTATGTATGGTTGATACATAGGCAGCTTGTAATGCTATACAGAACAAACTTAAAAAGTCTTTGTATAGTTGATTTTGTTGCAATTCTGATGCAAGTCTATTGTAGCGTTTTTTATTGGGAGAAAAGACTATGATAAAAGTATATTACTTAGCATTTCTAAAATGCTATTGATATGTTGTTTTATTCATTACCGCTGTTTTGCACATACCGACATAATTTGTAATATCCCATACATATTATGATAACTGTTAATTAAGCTGTTAAATATGATCTTTTAATAAACCATTGACATATGCCTACATAGCGTGTATAATAGCTGATATAAAACACATGTTAGATAACTAACGATTTGAAATTATATTATAAACAAGTCAACATTCTTTCTTAAACAAGAGAGATTGTCATAAATTATTTTTTAAGGAGCTTTGCTGTTTGAAGAAAAACAACAACTTGGAGATAGTATCGTAAACGGAAGGTTTGCGAATATTTCCACACAAACCTCCCGTATGAGTCGTCAACATTTTCAGGAGGAAAAACAATGAATAAACAAGACTACATAATTCGTTTGGAAACACCGGACGACTACAGAGAAACCGAAACCCTCGTACGTGAATCATTCTGGAACGTATACCGCCCTGGATGCCTTGAACATTATGTTCTGCATACCTACCGTACCGCACCCGACTTTGTACCGGAGCTTGATTTTGTTATGGTTAAGGATGGCAGGATAATCGGTCAGACTATGTATGTGCGTACACACATACTTTCGGACGACGGTAGAAAAATCCCCATAATGACTATGGGGCCTATATGTATAGCGCCCGAGTACAAAAGACAGGGCTACGGTAAAGCACTGCTGGATTATTCTATGGAACAGGCCGAAAAGCTTGGTGCAGGCGCACTGTGCTTTGAGGGTAATATAGAATTTTACGGTAAATCGGGCTTTGTCTTGGCATCTTCCCTAGGTATTCACTATCACGGCGAACCGAGAGATGCAGAGGTTCCGTACTTCTTATGTAAAGAACTCAAGCCGGGATACTTAAGCGGCATAGAGGGAGTATATAAAACACCTGACGGGTACTTCGTAGATGAAGCAGAGGCAGAAAAGTTTGATATGACTTTTTCGCCTAAAGTAAAATTAAAGCTTCCTGGTCAACTGGTATAAAACAAACGGATAAACAATAACCGTCTGTACAACAGATGGCTTGCACAGGACTTTTATCCCCTATTACCGGTGTCTGCAAAAGTTTTAAATTTTTTACAGACCTGTTTTAGGGGATAGAAAAATTTGTAGAATGGACAAAAGTATTTATTTTGTCTGCTGTTACCCGACGTCGTAAAATAGTACGCCGAGTGGCGAAATTTGTTCATAGCATAAATCATTTTTTATTTAATTGTATTTTAGATTTTAAGATCTTGATTACCCTTGCAATAATTCATTCAACACTTATATTGCCTTGTTTTATGCGGTCTGCACTTTTTACATTCCATTTCACCTTAATTCTATTCGTTTTGTCCCGTTTGCATTATCTAAAAGGAGCATTTATATTCTCACTGCACTTTAAAGTGTACTTTTGCTATTAAGCTTACATGATATGATTATAACTTTATCATAAATCTTTTGAATAAATTAAAATCATATCGTAATTGATTTTGCGTAAAATTATTGACTAGCGTACGAAATAATGATATTTTATAATAAACATCTTTTGACTATCTGCCAATAGATGAGAAAAATGCCCTCTGCAAATTTTTTAGAATTAAATGAAAAGGAAGCAAAAAATGAGTATTTATATTTATATTATTATAGGAGCTGTAGCCTGTATTGCAGCAGTAACTGCATTTGAGTGCACATACTTTTATCGCAGAACAATGAAAAGGAATAAAGTGAAAACAGAGCGTACAATAAAAATGGCCGGCACTGACTGGAGTCAGTATATGCCCTTTATTAACGAACGAAAACAATATATGCTTGCTCAGCCCCACAGCGATGTTTACATAAATTCAAATGACGGCCTTAAGCTGCACGGAACATATTTTCCGGTAGGTGATGAAACCAAAGTAGTAATATGTTTTCACGGTTACACAAGCGAGGGTATGAAGGACTATATTGCACTATCAGGCTACTATCTTAAAAATGGCTACAGTATGCTTGTTGTAGATGAAAGAGCACATGGACAAAGTGAGGGTGAACATATCGGTTTTGGCTGTTTAGACAGATTTGATGCGCTTTGCTGGATCAATTTTATAATTGAAAAATGTACTGACAAGGTACAAATTCTTCTTCACGGTACATCAATGGGCGGCGCAACGGTGCTTATGGCCAGCGGTCTTGAATTGCCAAAACAGGTTAAGGGGATTATTTCCGACTGTGGATTTACTTCGCCAAAATATGTCTTCACTCATGTACTTCATTCTATGTATCATCTGCCTGCTTTTCCCGTTATACAAATTACCAGTGCTGTAAACAGGAGAATAGCGGGTTACGGAATGGATGACTGTAACGCTACAAGAGAAGTCCAAAAGGCAAAACTACCCATTCTTTTAATTCATGGCGATGCGGATTTCTTTGTCCCATGCAGTATGTGTGATGAGATATATGAAAACTGCTCATCTCCAAAGAAAAAACTAATAGTACCAGGTGCAAGCCACGCAGAAAGTTATTATAAGGATACCGGCGCATATGAAAACGCTCTTAATGATTTTATCAAGGAAACCATTACATGAAGGTCTTAAAAACTATAAATCATATCTGTTCATAAAAGCAGATTATTAATTCAAGACCTACAAAATTGACACATTTAACTATAAAATCTGCCTATCGTAGAGTGATACTATGTTATAAAATGTAAAAACAGAAGTTAGTTGCGATGTATTTTCATCAAAAAGGTTATTAGATTTCTTCGTGCTTAATATTGGAGTAGCTTTTCAACCACTTTTTTATGCTTGATATAAATTACATTAAATAAAAATAGCTTATAAGCAAATAGAAATATAGCAGTATTTTCGATAATAATATATCATTTTATACAAATAGTAAAATAGCTTCATAAGCTAATCCAATAATATATATACAAAGATAGAATCGGTAAATATTATGCCATCGCCTTTAGCATTTATTTATCAATTATTTGAAGGGGGAAATATAAATTTTATGAAAGAAGAAGCAGTTATCACGAATAGTACATTAAAAACAATTCAGGTCATCTCTAAGATTGCAAAAATAATAAGTACAATCTTCTTTGTCTCTAGCATAGTAGGAGCATCAATATTCTTTTGCAGTATATTTGCCATATCTTTTGGTGCAAATGATATAATGAGTATCGGTAATGTAACCATTAAGGGAATATTTGAAAACAATACCGACTTAAGCACAAACGATATTTATGCCGGTATGGTAGTTGCTTGCATCATGTGCGTAATTGGAGCTATACTCTCAAAATTTACCGAGTTATATTTTAAGCATGAACTTGCCGACGGAACACCTTTCACCATTAGGGGTGCAATGGAAATACGCAGACTCGGCATACTCAACATAGCCTTATCTTTAGGTGGAACAATCGTTATATCTATTATTCACGGAATCATGTCGCATGTTTT
>JBJEPE010000041.1:0-15473 GCA_051881075.1 Acutalibacteraceae bacterium
CGATGTACGGTATACTGTCAAGGCTCATACAGTCCTGTGCCGCCCAAAAGTATTTTTCTTCAGATTGCGGATAATGCTCCTTTGCAAAAGCACGCAATTCGCTCCAGTTACCGCATTTTTTACCTGTGCGTCCTCCCCCACCGCCTAATAGTAAATAATCGCCGTAGTTTCTGAAAGATAGCCCGGTTTCGCTCCCGTCAACATACATTCCGTTTACGTCCTGTGCATTTTTAAGCGCTATAACATAAGAACGGTGCTGATATAGCTTCAAAAAGTAACTGCCATGCTTATTTATAAAAGGAAAATGCGTTGCGCTTATCACTATATCGGCCTTTATCTTTCCGTAATCGGTAACGGCTGTATTTCCTATCATCTCATGTACATGAGTGTTCTCGTAAATGTTAAGATCGCCTACTATGGCCGCAATAAACTTTAAAGGTGAAAACTGTGCCTGTTCTGCAATTTTAACTGCCCCTACAGTTTTAATCGGCAGTGGCAAATCTTCGCAAAGCTCTGCGTTAATGCCTAATTTCTGAAAAGCCCTTAATTCCTTCTCAAGCTTCCGCCTGTCATCTACAGAGTAAACATAATTATCCTTTTTCTCATAATCGCAATCAATATCAGCACACATTTTTTCATATTGCTTTAGCGCAATACTATTGGCCGTCAGATATCCTAGTGCGGCATTAAACCCATTACTCTTAATAATTTTATCATATATCAGTCCGTGCTGAATTGTGATTTTAGCCGTCGTATTTTGCGTATTGCCTGAGCAAATACGGTTTTTTTCAACCAGCATGTATTTTACACCGTTTTGCTGTAAAAAATATGCAGTAAGTAATCCTGCAAGCCCACCGCCAATAATAAGTACATCTGTTTTTATGTCTTCTTTAAGCTCTGGAAATTCAGGCAGGTCTGTTTCTCGCCAAATTGATTTCATAGCTTCCTCCGTGTTTTTTATGATAGTATAAGCAAAATAAGAGGTGTTTATTTATGAAAAAATACTTTTGCGGCTGGTATTTTAAGTGTCAATCAGAAAATCATACCGTTGCGATTATACCTGCATTTCACATAGCTGACAGTACTAAGTCATCATCTATACAAATAATAACTGATAATGGCTCATTATGCTGTAGTTTTGATTATGAAAAATTTAAAAAGAATAAATCTGAGGTAGAATTAGCAGATTGTACTTTTAACAAAAACGGATTAAAACTTTATATAGCAAAAGATGGCGTTTGTGCTTACGGTGAAATATGCTTCGGTGACTTTGTACCAATAAAATATGATATTATGGGCCCGTTTAAATATGTTCCGTTCATGGAGTGCAGGCACAGCGTTGTCAGCATGATACACAGCGCAGACGGTATACTTGAAATTAACGGAGAGAAGTTTATTTTCAATAATGCTTACGGATATATTGAGGGTGACAGAGGAAGGTCTTTTCCTAAAAGGTATGCCTGGTCGCACAGCTTTTTTGATGAAGGCTCTATTATGCTGAGCGTTGCGGATATTCCATTTTGCGGCGGATGCTTTACAGGCATAATATGCGCAGTATATTGGCGGGACAAGGAATACAGAATAGCAACATACTTAGGCGCACGTGTATCAAAAATAAATGACGGAGAAATAGTGATAAAGCAAGGTGATTTAACCTTGACAGCAATATTGATGGATGAAAAATCGTATACTCTTAATGCCCCCATAAGCGGTAATATGGTGAGAACAATTCACGAAAATGCCTCTTGCCGTGCTTATTATAAAGTGGAACGAGGTAAAAAATTATTGTTTGAGTTTGAAACAGACAAGGCATCTTTTGAATACGAATATTAAAAAATGAGTGACCTGTACCGTATAATACAAATCACTCAGTAAAATATAGTAAAATCAAAAAGGCAGCCGCTCGAAACTGACTGCCCTTTTGATGATATATATTATGTACCGTCTTACGACATTGCGTTTTTCATAGAACTTACATATTGTTCAACATATTCAGGGGAATCTTTACCGTACTTTTCTATAATCTTTATAATAGCTGAGCCAACTATAGCGCCGTCCGACATATCAGACATTTTTTTAGCCTGCTCCGGTGTAGAAATACCGAAGCCGATTGCACAAGGAATAGTTGTATTTTCACGCACAAGCTTAACTATCGAGTCAATATCGGTTTCAATCTTAGTTCTTGTTCCCGTAACACCAAGGCTTGAAACAATATATAAAAATCCCTCTGCCTCTTTAGCTATCATAGCAATTCTGTTCTCTGATGTAGGCGCAATAAGCGAGATCAAATCTACGCCGTATTTACGGCAAGTAGGTAAAAACTCGTCCCTTTCCTCATAAGGAAGATCAGGCAATATAAGTCCGTCTATACCTATCTGCCGGCAGGTGGATATAAAACGCTCTGAACCGTATGAGAACACAACATTGGCATAGGTCATAAATACCATAGGTACTGTTACGTCCTTTCTTAATTCTCTTACTAAATCAAATATCTTATCGGTGGTTACGCCACCTTTTAACGCTCTTAAATTAGCACCTTGTATTACGGGGCCCTCTGCTGTAGGGTCTGAAAAAGGGATTCCAAGCTCTATAAGGTCTGCCCCACCCTTTACCGCTGAACGTACAATGGCGGCGGTAGTTTGCAGGTCGGGATCGCCGCAAGTGACAAATGCGATAAAAGCCTTACCTTTTTCAAATGCCGATTTAATCTTACTCATAGATATCCTCCCCTCTGTAGCGTGCTATAGCCGCACAGTCCTTATCGCCTCTGCCGGAAATCGTTATAATAATAATCTTATCCTTACTCATCGTCGGTGCAAGCTTCATTGCATAAGCAACGGCGTGTGCCGACTCAATAGCAGGTATAATACCCTCTGTTTTAGCCAAATATTCAAAGGCACATACAGCCTCGTCATCGGTTACGGCAACATACTCCGCTCTGCCTATGTCGTGCAGATATGCGTGTTCAGGTCCGACACCCGGATAGTCAAGTCCTGCCGAAATAGAGTAAACAGGTGCTATCTGTCCGTACTCATCCTGACAGAAATATGACTTCATACCGTGAAAAATTCCAAGCTTACCTGTATTAATGGTAGCGGCTGTTTCAAGGGTATCTATACCTCTGCCTGCCGCCTCACAGCCTATAAGCCTTACACCCTCGTCATCAATGTAATGATAGAAACTGCCTATTGCGTTTGAGCCACCGCCTACGCAAGCAAGCACAGCGTCAGGTAATCTGCCCTCTTTCTCTAATATCTGCGCTTTTGATTCCTTGGAAATAACAGACTGAAAATCACGTACTATAGTAGGAAACGGATGAGGCCCCATAACAGAGCCTAGGCAATAATGTGTATCGCTGATGCGTGATGTCCACTCTCTCATTGCCTCAGAAACAGCGTCCTTAAGTGTGGCTGTGCCGCTTTTCACGGGAATTACATCTGCGCCCAACAAACGCATACGGTAAACATTAAGCGCCTGACGGATAGTGTCCTCTTCTCCCATAAAAACAACGCATTTCATCCCCATAAGTGCCGCTGCAGTTGCAGTAGCAACTCCATGCTGACCCGCACCAGTTTCGGCTATCAGTCTTGTCTTTCCCATTTTTTTAGCAAGCAACGCCTGACCGAGTACATTATTTATCTTATGAGCGCCAGTATGGTTCAGATCCTCACGCTTGAGATAAACTTTAGAACCGCCTAGGTCCTTTGTCATTTTCTCGGCAAAATAAAGACGTGACGGTCTGCCTGCATATTCATTGAATAGCTCTGAAAGCTCTCTGTTAAAATCAGGATCGTTTTTATAGTAATTATATGCTTCCTCAAGCTCAATGACCGCATTCATAAGCGTTTCAGGAATATACTGTCCGCCATGTGTGCCGAAGCGTCCTTTTTGATTAGTCATACTATATTTTCCTTTCTTCTTACAGCGGAGACAAATTTCCGCATTTTATTTATATCCTTATATCCGTCGGTTTCAATACCTGAGCTTACATCTACGGCATACGGATTAAGCCTTTTTACCGCATCACCCACATTTTCCGGGTATAATCCGCCTGCAAGAAAATACGGTCTGGCAACAGATTGAATTACGCTCCAGTCAAATGCCGTTCCTGTACCTCCGCTGCCGGAATCAAGCAGGATAAAATCAGCCTTGCAGTTTTCTACCGCTGCTATATCCTGCTCAATATCCATTCTGAAAGCCTTTATTATAGGCTTATCGGTAATCCTTTTTAACTTGGCGATATATTCATCATCCTCTGAGCCGTGAAGCTGTGCAATGTCAATTACTCCTCCGTTTAGCACTTCCGCTATTTTTTCAGGAGCTTCATTTACAAATACACCAACAACGGATATTTCTTTATTAAGCCTTTGTTTTAATATTTCAGCATCCTGTGGGGATACATAACGTTTACTTTTAGCAGAAAAAACAAATCCGATATACTCAGGTAAAAGTTCGTTGACCGCATCTATATCACACATACGTGTAAGCCCGCAAAGCTTGATTTTAGTCATCTTGTTCCCCTCAGTTCCTTCAGCTTATCTGTTTTGTTCTCTGCACGCATAAGCGTTTCACCGATCAATACGGCATTTGCGCCTATTTTGCGAAGTTTGTCAACATCCTGTGCACAGCTTATACCGCTCTCAGATACAAACAAAATATTGTCGGGTATTCTTTCACGCAATCTTCGGCTGTTGTCTGTATCCACCGAAAAATCCTTCAAATTTCGGTTATTAACTCCTATTATTCCGGCACCTGCCGATACCGCCATATCAATCTCATCTTCGTTGTGTGCTTCTACCAAAGCGGATAATCCCAGCTCATTGCAAATGTTCAGATATTCACCTATTTGCCGCTGCGATAAAATAGAGCAAATCAGCAAGACAGCGGAGGCACCGAGTAGCTTTGCCTCGTATATCATATACTCGTCTACGGTAAAATCCTTTCTTAAGCACGGTATTGAAACAGTACTTGCGATTTCACGTAAATACTCATCGCTACCTAAAAACCATTTAGGCTCAGTAAGTACCGAAATACAGTCTGCACCGGCAGTTTCATAGTCCTTAGCTATCTGTAAATACGGAAATTGCGGTGCGATAAGTCCCTTAGACGGCGATGCCTTTTTACATTCACAGATAAACGCAATATCCTGTTTTCTTAAAGCACGTTCAAAAGCGAATGTACCCTTATCAAGAGCATATGCCTGACATTTGATTTCCTGTAAACTCACCGTTTTTTCAGAAACACGTACACGCTCTTTTGCGTGTTCTGCCAGTTTGTCGAGTATGGTCATGCTCATTCCTCCGGACGGTTGCTAACCTCAATAAATTTATTTAATGTCCGCATTGCCTCGCCTGAGTCAATAAGCTCTCCTGCAAGCTTAACTACGTCTGCCATTGTATCGGCCTTACCGTAAATATAAAGAGCCGCACCTGCATTCATAAGTACTGCGTTACGCTTTGCACCCTTTTCACCGTTAAGTATAGATAGTGTAATTTTTGCATTATCTTCAGGTGTTCCGCCCACCAAATCAGCCTTAGTGCAACGTTCAAATCCGAAATCCTCAGGCTTTACGGTATATGTCTTAAACCAGCCGTCCTTAAATTCACAAACCGTTGTCGGCGCACTCATAGATATCTCATCCAACTTATCCTGACCGTAAACAACCATGCCACGCTTAACGCCTAAGCTTATAAGTACCTGTGCCAAAGGCTCTACCAAATACTCATCATATACGCCCAACAACTGCATTTTAGGGCTTGCTGGATTAGTCAGCGGCCCTAAAATATTGAAAACGGTACGGAAACCGAGTTCTTTACGTATAGCGCCCACATACCTCATTGATGTATGATACTTCTGTGCAAAGAAGAAGCACATACCTACCTCATTAAGAAGCTCTATACATCTTGACGGACTTTGCTGAATATTTACGCCAAGCGCCTCTAAGCAATCGGCAGTACCGCACTTTGACGATGCCGCACGGTTGCCGTGCTTGGCTACCTTAACTCCGCCTGCGGCGGCCACCAGAGCAGATGTAGTGGAGATATTGAAGCTGTGAGCGTTATCTCCGCCTGTTCCTACTATCTCAAATATATCCATGTCTGTTTCAACCTTAGTTGCGTGGTCACGCATAGCGGCGGCACAGCCTGCTATCTCATCGGTTGTTTCTGCCTTTGCGCTTTTTGTTGATAGTGCCGCCAAAAACGCAGCATTCTGAGTAGGTGTAGTTTCACCGTTCATAATTTCATTCATTACGGAGTATGCCTCATCATATGTGAGATCCTCTTTATTTACGATTTTTACAATAGCTTCTTTAATCATTGTTATTACTCCCTTTCAAAATTTTTAAGATTTATAAAATTTTTAATTATAGTTTTTCCGTCCGGCGTCATTATGGACTCCGGGTGAAATTGCACGCCAAATATCGGATATTGCTTATGCTGTACCGCCATTATTACTTTGTCGGCTGTGACAGCGGTAATTTTTAAGCATTCAGGTATGGTATCGGCGTCTGCCGCAAGTGAATGATATCGTGCAACAGGCGCTTTTTTAGGTAAGCCCTTAAAAATCGGACATTTTAAGTCGAATGTAGTTTCGGATTGCTTACCGTGCATTAGCTCTTTAGCATACGTCACTACCGCGCCGAATGCACAGCAAATAGCCTGATGACCAAGGCAGACCCCAAAAATAGGAATATCCCTGCCCAATTCTTTGATTACATCTATTATAATACCTGCATTCTCAGGCTTACCGGGGCCCGGAGAAATTATTATTCTGTCAGGTTTAAGGTCTTTGATTTCCGTAACAGTCATTTCGTCATTACGTATAACCTTAATGTCAGGCTCTATCTCACCTATAAGCTGGTATAAATTATAGGAGAAGCTGTCATAATTATCTATCAGTAAAATCATAAGCTTTCCTCCTCTGCCATGCTAAGTGCCGTAATTACCGCCTTTGCTTTATTAATACATTCCTCGTATTCCTTTTCCGGTACAGAGTCGGCGACTATTCCTGCGCCGCTCCTTACAAACACCTTACCGTTTTTCTTATAAGCAATGCGTATAGCTATGCAGGCATCCATATTTCCCGTGAAATCTATATATCCGATAGCACCGCCGTATATGCCGCGCTTATTGTTTTCTAATTCTCCGATAAGCTGACAGGCTCTTATCTTTGGTGCGCCGGAAAGTGTACCTGCGGGAAGAACGGCACTAATCGCATCAAGCGCATCAAACTCGTCTCTGATTTCTCCCCTTACTGTAGAGCCTATGTGCATAACGTGTGAATACCGTTCAATGGAATGTAGCTTTTCGACCTTTACCGTGCCAAACTTGCTTATCTTACCTAAATCGTTTCTGCCCAAGTCAACAAGCATATTATGCTCGGCAAGCTCTTTTTTGTCGGCAAGCAACTCAGCCACCAGCCTTTTGTCCTCTTCCTCGGTTTTTCCTCTAGGGCGAGTACCCGCAAGCGGAAATGTGTGCAAAACACCGTCTTCAAGCTTAACCAGAGTTTCCGGAGAAGCACCTGCTACCTCTACATCTGTACCCGAAAAATAGAACATATACGGAGAAGGATTTATTGTACGCAGTACACGGTAAGTATTAAGTAAGCTTCCCTCAAATTCCGCACTTAATCTGTTTGAAAGTACTATCTGAAAGATATCCCCCTCACGGATATAATGCTTCGCCTTTTCTACCATGTCACAGTACCTTTGCTTTTCAAACAGCGGAGTAACCTCGGAAAGCAAACGTCCGCTCGGTTCTTTTTTCTTTTCGCCGTTTTTCAATAAATCATATAGTTGTTTAAGCTCCATTACAGCTTTCTGATATCCTGTGTCAACATCATCAAGCGACATATTTGCAATTAATATAATCTTTTGGCGGAAATTATCAAAGGCTATTACCTTATCAAAAAGCATAAGGTCAACGTCCTTGAATGACTCGCTATCCTCTACATCTACCTTAACGGTCGGCTCACTGTATGCCAAATAATCGTAAGAAAAGTATCCTACCAGTCCACCTGTAAACGGCGGCAGATAATCAAATCGGGGACTTGTATATTCAGCAAGTATCTGTCTGAGAAAATCAGACGGATTATCGGTTTTTATCTTTATACTGCCTGCTCGCATTTCGCCGTCTATACAGGTAATCTCCAGTTTAGGGTCAAAACCGAGAAATGTATATCTTCCCCACTTTTCATTATCAGAGATAGACTCAAGCATATAACAATGTGTAGATACATTCTTAAGCACTCGCATCATCTCAATGGGCGTTGTAAAATCGGATAAAAACTCACAGCTAACGGGAAGCACCTTATATACTCCCTCTGAGGAAATTCTTTTTACCTCACATAAATCAGGTGAAAATTTCATATTTACCTCCTACAAAATGTTGTATTAAAATTCTGTCAAAGTAGAATATAAACAAAAAACGCCCTTGACAGAAGCTAATCTGTCAAGGACGAATAGAACTTATCCGCGGTGCCACCTTGAATTTACGGAATACTCCGTACTCTTAACAGGATACTAACATATCCCCGACAACTGACGTATGCCGACACGTCGCAGAATACTCAGCACACAAAATATGCCTTTGACTGCGCCCTCAGCGGTCCATTTGACGAACTGTATCTTACCTGACTCTCAGCAACGCAGGCTCTCTGTAAAGGCATTTTCCGCCGTTATCTCCGCTTCAACGGTTTGTTTAAATTTTTTAAAAGTATAGCACAATTATTTTTACTTGTCAATCGGTGAAATTAAATTTTTAAAATAAAATTTTAGGATTATAATAGATGTATAACAGTAAAAAAAGATATGACTAATATAATAACCTGTACCATATTTGAATTAAGAAAAATAATAGAAGGATTAACTACTTGTCATGAATAAGATAATGCAAGACATAAGTTTCGTCAATCAATTTTAAAAAATTTAAATCAACTTTATTTAACTAAACTTTAAATCTATTTTCTATAAAATACGTTTCAAATAAATTCTACAGATTAATTTTTTGATTAACTTTTACTTATTATCTTTTCAGCATTATTCCCAAAGCTAATAAAAATCTCACTCTTTTTTTCATAGTTACTATGAAAATTCTGTTTATTAAGTCACCGTTAAGACTATATATAATTATTAGTATTACATATATTATTTTATACAAGTATAATTGACTATTTTTTGTATGAAATTTGTATTTTTATGTAGTGTTTATATAATTATAATAATTTTATACATTTCTCACGTTGATAAAATAAGCTTTTAAGTGTATAATTGTATTAAATTGAATTAAACACTTTATTATTTCATCTAAATTTTTACTAAATAAAAACTTTTTAAAAAATTTTATCAAAACGTGTAGTTTTTCTTAAAAAAAACATAGTGTATTGTTGGGAAAGGATGAGAAGTCTTGATGGATGATGAAAAAATTATTGAGCTATTCTTTGAACGATCCGAGCAAGCCATCGTCGAGCTTGATGATAAGTACGGCAAATTATGTCACAACATTTCTGCTAACATACTGAATAATAAGCAAGATGCTGAGGAATGTGTAAATGACGCATACCTTGGGGCTTGGAACACAATCCCACCGGAACGTCCCAATCCTCTGCTTTCGTTTATATGTAAGATTGTACGTAATCTATCTATTATGCGGCATCATTCAAATACTGCTGCCAAAAGAAACAGTACTTATGATGTGGCACTTGATGAGCTGGCGGATACGTTAGCCTCACAAACAAGCGTAGAGGACGAAATCGAGGCAAAGCAGCTGGCAAGAATTATTGAAAATTTTCTTGATACACTATCTACAGAAAATCGAGTAATTTTTATGCGCCGCTACTGGTTTTGTGAATCTTACACAGATATATCAAAGCAAGTTGGGATTACTGAAAAGAATGTGTCCGTTCACCTCACCCGAATACGCAAACAACTGCGAAATTATCTTTTAGAAAAGGCGGTAATTGTATGAATGCAAAGAAATTTTCTGTTGCAATGGGTGAAATTGATACTAAATATGTTTCAGAAGCCATCAACTACAAACCCAAGAGTAAAATCCTGAGTTTTCACAAGTGGGCTGTTCCCGCTTGTATAGCTGCTTGTATATTACTCATTGCTACAGCGTTTATTACAAGAAACAAAGATGTAAAATTGCAGGTTTATATCGGCGAAGATTTAATAACCAATGAGCCTATTTCATTACCTGATGTAGGCCGTAGCATGACATTTTCGGTTGGTTCACAACCGATTAATATTCAGCTTCTATTTTCAAGCTCAGAGGATACTGACATAACAGTCAGCGAGGGCAATATCGAAATGAAAAGCTCCGACTCAAGCGACATTGTATCATTCACAGGTACGGCACATATTAACGGTGACTGTACTATTTGGTGGAAGATTGACAATGCAGACAAGGAAAAAACATACGATATGCAGTTAAAAAACAAAACTCAGGAATTTACTGTTTTCCTAAAATTTGATGAAATAAATAATACCTGGATAGTTTACGGAGAGTAACACAGGTTAAAAAAACGGAGGTTTAATTAAAATGAAAAAAATTATCGCAATCTTAATGGCAATTCTTATGGTAGGCTCACTTGCCGCTTGCAGCAAAGAGGGCACAGATGACACAGCTTCTAACAATTCTCAGGTATCTTCAGATGCAGGCTCATCTGACGCAGAGTCAGTAGACACTTCAAACGCAACACCGGCACAGATTTTACTTGCTGACTTTAAAGCAAGAGTAGCAAACGGCGAAGACAGCTCTTTAGAGAATTTAGCTAATTCTATCATCGGAAATGAGATAATTCCTTTTGCCGGAGCATCAATGGCTGTTGAACCGGGCTTCCTTAACGGTTTCACAGAGGAAATCACAGGCTTTGCTGAGGGCTTTACCTTTGGCCCTATGATTGGTACTATTCCTTTCATTGGTTATGTATTTAAGCTTGATGACGGTGCTGACGTAAATGCTTTCGTACAGAATCTTAAAGATAAGGGCGACCTTAGATGGAACATTTGTACAGAGGCTGAAGAACTGGTTTGCGAAGCAGTAGGCAACACAGTATTCTTCGTAATGTGCAAAACACAATTTGATACCTGATTATTAAACGCACAAACGGGTGTGGGTACTTTAATCCGCACCCGTTAATTTTTTAAATGGAGGCGAACTCTTTGCTCTTTTCCAGTATTCCGTTTCTATATTATTTTCTGCCGATAACAGTACTTCTGTACATTATTGCACCGCATAAGCTTAAAAATTCTGTTCTACTTATTGCCAGCCTTACATTCTACGCATGGGGTGAACGTAAGCTTGTATTATTATTTGCCCTTTCTATATTTCTCGGCTGGGTATTTGGACTTTTGATAGAAAAAACACACGGCAAAGGCTGGGATAAGCTGTTTATGATACTGTCTGTACTGATTGATCTGGGATTGCTCGGTTACTTTAAATATACCGACTTCTTCATTTCAAGCATTAATGGCGTATTCGGCTCTTCCCTACCGCTGCTTCACATTGCATTACCTATAGGTATAAGCTTTTATACCTTCCAAATTTTAAGCTATACAATAGATGTTTACCGGGGCGATGTTCCTGCACAAAGGAATATAATCAACTTTGGTGCATATGTTGCTTTGTTCCCACAGCTAATAGCAGGTCCAATAGTAAGATATACCGACATTGCCGACCAGCTTGTAAACAGAAAGCACAGCATTGACGGCATTGCCGAGGGTATAAGACGATTCTTATTCGGTTTAGGCAAAAAGGTACTCATAGCTAATATACTGGGTGAGGTTTGTACGCATTTCCGTGAATTAGGCGAACCGTCTGTACTTTTCTACTGGATGTACGCTATTTCATTTATGCTTCAAATCTACTTTGATTTCTCAGGCTACAGCGATATGGCTATAGGATTAGGTCATATGTTCGGATTCAAGTTTATGGAAAACTTTAACTATCCGTACATCTCAAAGAGCATTACAGAGTTCTGGAGAAGATGGCATATTTCTCTCGGCTCATGGTTCAGAGATTATGTATATATTCCGCTGGGTGGCAACCGCAGAGGTATTTCAAGGCAATTATTTAATATTCTTGTCGTATGGATGCTTACGGGCTTATGGCACGGTGCGGCATGGAACTTTGTTCTATGGGGATTACTGTATGCAGTACTGTTGACTATAGAAAAGATAGGATTTAAAAAGTGGATAGATAAACACCCGATATTCGGTCATATCTATGTATTGATTACCGTTTTACTCGGTTTTGTACTCTTTAATGCCGCTGATTTAAGTCAGACAGTAAGCGATATTGCAGGTCTGTTTGCATTTGGCAGATTGCCGTTTACAACACCTGAAACCATCTTCTACTTACGGTCATACGGCTTAGTTATGCTGATAGGTATTATTGCCGCCACACCGCTGCCAAAGCTGCTTGTAGCTAAGCTTTCAGAAAAGAATAAAAAAATCAGCTATTGTGTTAATATATTAGAGCCTATTTTCCTTACCGCTGTTTTACTTGTAGTAACTGCATATCTGGTAGACGGCTCGTTTAATCCATTTTTGTATTTCCGCTTTTAGGAGGCACTTATCATGAAGTATAAAAATCTACTCCTTATTATAATTACATCAGGAATAATCTTCGGATTTTCTATTTTCGGGATAGTAAAGTCGCCTAATGAATACTCTTTGTCAGAGCGCCGTGTACTGGCACAATGTCCCGAATTAACGACAGAGGGTGTATTATCAGGCAAATATATGACACAGTTTGAGGATTATACACTTGACCAGTTCCCTCTGCGTGATTGGTTCCGTTCATTAAAGGCGAAATCATCACTGTATATTTTCCGTCAAAAGGAAAATCACGGCTTATACACCGTTGACGGTTATCTTTCTAAGCTGGAATATCCGTTAAACGAAGGCAAGCTTGATATAAATTCAAAGAAGCTTCAGGAGATATACAAAAAATATTTAGCTGATACAGACTGCACGACTTATCTATCAATAATTCCCGATAAAAACTATTTTCTTGCCCCTCTTGACGGTTATCCTACAATGGACTACGACGCACTTGTAAAAAAACTGCGTAATGATTTAAGCTTTGCTTCTTATATAGATATTTTCGATAAGTTAGAGCTTAAAGACTTCTACACAACAGACCAGCATTGGCGACAGGAAAAGATAGTTGACGTAGCAGAAGCCTTAGCTAACGGAATGAACGCCGAAATATACACTTCATTTAAGGATAATGAATTAAAGGATGTTCCGTTTTACGGTGCATACTGCGGTCAGGCGGCGCTTAATTTTGATTCCGATACCATACATTATCTTACTAACAGCGATCTTGACGCCTGCAAGGTAACAAGCTACAGCACAGGAAAGCCGAGCGATTCGCATATGTACGATATGGAAAAGGCAAAGGGAAAAGACCCTTACGAAATATTCCTTTGCGGCTCTGAACCTCTGCTTGTTATAGAAAATCCAAATGCGACAGAGAAAAAAGAGCTTGTAATATTCAGAGATTCCTTCGGCAGCAGTATCACTCCTCTGCTTACATCCGGATACTCTAAGATAACGCTTGTAGATTTGAGATATATCAGAAGCGATTTACTCGGCAGCTTTATCGAGTTTACCGATCAAGATGTATTATTCCTCTACAGCACACTTGTACTAAACAATACAATATCTATGTAAAATTCAGCGGTGAGAGAAATTCCCACCGCTGGTTTTTATTATATAAAACAGATTTTAAAATTTTAATAAAACAAATGCTCAGTAATTAGCAACTAACACTTGCAATATCTTAAATTATTTTATATAATAATGTAAAATACTGTCATAGTTTGGAGGATGCGTATGGTTACTATTGATTCTGTTATGGATTTTTACAACAGCAATAAAGATAACTTTGATAGCCTTATTGATACTATTACAAAAGGTCTTGTTACTCCGTTCATCGGTGCAGGTATGTCATACTTTGTTTATCCCCAATGGAAAGAGGTCTTAAAAGAATTTGCAGACTTGGTAAATGACAGCAGTAGCAAAGAGCAAGTAATGAATTATATAAACAATGGTAATACCATAGCTGCTGCAAATGCGTTGGAATACATATTAGGCAATAAAATAATCAGTGATAAGCTACCCAAGATTTTTAATAAAAGAAAGCTTGATGATTGTAGTGATACAGAAATATTTGCAGCTCCAATAAGCCTTTTACCGCTTATTTTACCGGATGCGTCTGTGATAACCACTAACTATGACCATGTTTTAGAATGTGTATATAAAAAATGCGAGCATGAGTTTACGGATGGTACTTTTACGCCGTATTCTAAGGAATTAACAAGTCAGTTTTTACAAAAACGCCCACACTGTCTTTATAAGATACACGGTAGAATTGACACAGATACTATAGATTACAGCAGTATTATTTTTACAGAAAGTCAGTATGACGAACGCTATAATAACACAGACAGCATTGGCAGAAAGAGCTTGACCAATCTGTATCTATCCCATACTATGCTGTTTTTAGGCTGTAGCCTTGATAAGGACAGAACGCTCGATTTATTCCAAAGTGTGTGTAAAGATAGCGGAAGCGGACTTAAGCACTTTGCGATTTTACAATGCGAAGAGAAAGGTAATCTTGATAGCCGTGCAAAGGAGCTTACGGATAAATACAACATCTTCCCTATTTTTTATCAGGGAGATCACAACGAGAGCATACGTGCTATATTAGAAGAAATTTTGCGTATAATCAATTCTGAGTTATATAGACAGCATACTACACCTAAACCAATCGGAAAGAACAAGTTTCTTTATAATTCCGGTGCTGTCAAGTTTTGCGGACGTGATAGAGAGCTTAAAATATGCCGTGAATTTGCACAGTCAGAAGATAAACTGCAATATATGATAATTGAGGGTGCAGGCGGCTCAGGTAAAAGCAGACTTGCGTTTGAATTTGGCAACGAGCTTAAAAATAATGGCTGGGGTGTTAAGGAGCTTAAAAGTGAAAACTATGAAGATTTGAGTAAATTAGCTGATAATATAACCGAAAATAAGTTATTCATAGCTGACTATGCCGCAAGATGCTCAGATAAGCTTAGTGATTTAATAGAGCGATTAAGTAATAAGATTAATGATAGCATACCGTACAAGGTAAGAATAATTATGCTTGAGCGTGACTCGGAAAACGATGATTTATCAAACAATAGCTTTAAAGCAAGTAACTGGAAACAAAGCTTTGATAACCGTAAAATAAAAGAATTTCTATTTACAAATGATGAAATGCAGAACAATGTGCTAAAATTAAATGTACTTGATGATAATGCACTTTGTCAGATTATGAAAAGCTTTGCCGAAAGCGACGGTAAAACGCTTGATGATAATACCGCTGATAAGCTGCTTGAAGCGTTAAAGAGGGTTGACCAAGTATTACTGCGACCTTTGTTTGCACTATTCATAGTGTATGCGTGGTGTAGCGGTGAAG
>JBJEPE010000042.1:0-3556 GCA_051881075.1 Acutalibacteraceae bacterium
GCAAGCGTGTGATTTCTAAATCCAATGTATCTATGCTTTTGCAGAATGGTCAGACATCTAAAATTCAAGGTTTTATATCAAAAAACGGTAAGCCGTTTGACGCTGTATTGAAGCTTGATAATAATAAAATTGTGTTTAGCTTCGATTAACAATATATTTATAATGAGAAAATCTTTCTAATTCTATAAAATGTATAATCCGTTGCTTTTAAAGCAATGGATTATACGAAATATGATTATTTATATTTAGCGAGCCTTAATTATAAAGCAATATACTGACTTAGATGCGTACAAAACCTTTTGCGTTATAAAATCAGTGATACATTGCTTTTTAGTGAACGGATTTGTAAAAATATATCGGTTATTATAGAATTTTGAAAAAAATTAATTTTTTTAGAAAAATGACTTGAAAAATACTTTTATATATGTTATTATATTAATGTTGTTCGGGGGCGTAGCTCACCTGGGAGAGCGCTTGAATGGCATTCAAGAGGTAGTCGGTTCGATCCCGATCGTCTCCACCACTAATAAGCTCATAATCATTGCGTTACGTAGTGATTATGAGTTTTATTTTTGTGAATTTATCATGTTCATTATATATTTCTAAAAAATGAGCGGTAACTGTCCTATTATGCAGTTACCGCTTTATCCTATACATTATTTAGTTTATTCTTTGGTTTCACTTTTCTTTTCATTTTTATCAAGATTGGTTTCCGCTGCAATATAAATAGGACGGTTTTTGGTTTCTATGTAAGTTCTGGCCAAATACTGCCCTAAAAGTCCTATACAAAAGAGCTGAATCCCTGAAACAAACATTACTATACAGGCGAGCGACGCCCAACCTGCTACAGGATCACCAAAAAGCAGTCTACGTACAAATATGAAACAGGTGGCGGCAAATGCTATAAAACAAAAGACTATACCCATTACTGATGAGATTTGCAGGGGAGCAGTTGAAAAATTGACAATGCCGTCTATAGAATATTTAAACAATTTCCAAAACGACCACTTTGTTTCACCGGCCACTCTCTCGGTATTTTCATATGGTAACCACTTTGTTTTAAAGCCGACCCAGCCAAAAATTCCTTTTGTAAACCTGTTACGCTCACATATCTGCAAAATGCTGTCAACGACCTTACGCTTCATAAGTCTGAAATCCCTTGCACCGTCAACTATATCGCTATCTGATATTTTATTTATTATTCTATAGAATATTCTTGCGAAAAATGAGCGTATTTTTGGTTCACCTTTGCGTGTTACACGTCTTGTAGCAACGCAATCAAAGTCCTCATTAATTATTGCGTCATACATTTGTGGAAGCAATGATGGTGGGTCCTGCATATCGGCATCCATTATTGCAACATAGTCACCTTTGGCGTTGCTTAATCCAGCAAACATAGCTGATTCTTTACCGAAATTCCTGGAAAATGATATGTAAAGTACACGGTTATCCTTTTTTGCCAGTTCCTTAATAAGCTGTAAGGTGTTATCCTTAGAGCCGTCGTCAATAAATAGAAACTCAAAATCAAGCTTATTCATTTGGTTGGCGACTTTTGTAAGCTCTTCATAAAGATACGGCAAAGCCTGAAATTCGTTGTAACATGGTATTATTAAAGAAATAAGCGGTTTCATTCAAAATCACCTCTTTATATATTATACACATATTGCATATATTATTCAACACTTTTTTATGAATTATTAACTTTTATAACAAATTAAATCATCGCATAAATTTTTAACTGCGATTATATAATTTAATATAGTAAGTGCTATAAAATTAGTGCAAATAGTAATAGAGGAGAGTTTTGGGTGAAAAAAATCAATTTACTTATCTTGGAGTCAGTATTTATTTTGATGATATTATGCGGTTGTACTCGGGTGATTGATTGTAAGGCGGATGAGCTTGTAATGAATGAATGGAGCTTCAGAAACGATTTCGGAGCGTATGCAGATCTGTCCTTTTACGATGATTGTGCTACCCTTACATTTAGCTCGGACGGCAAAGAATCTTCTGTAATCAGCGGTCAAGTCTTAGTTAGTGACTCAGAGATAGCAATAACAGACGAAGAAACACAGCAGAATTTTTTGTTGCAATACGATCTCTACGGCGATAAGGTGATACTTATGTATAATGGGTTTGAGCTTACTATGAATAAAAAAGCAGCAACGCCTATTAACGCATTGCCGCAAGAGTAAAATTGTATTTAAACTGTTCCACGTGCTTCAAAACAACGCTTACCGTCATCGAATAGTCCGTAAACAATATAGCTGTTGTCGGATTCAACATAAGAATAAATGTTGATTTTTTCACCTATGGTTGCCTCTTTTATGTAAGAAATATCTGCTTTACGTAATCGTTTCTGTGCGAATTGTTCGGGGGCATAGTCAATAAGATACTTGGCATAATGGCGGTTGTTGACGTGATGATTTCCGTCAAGCTCGCTACGCCTTACTGTATGCTCGGCGACTTTTTCACCCTCTATCGGCTTAATCGGCGTAAGCGGAAGATACGGTCTGTCATTAAATAGACTATCATATTTATATTCTTTAGGCCTAAGTATTTTTCTGCTTATTGGGTCAACCAATATCCAAGCCGAAGAGGATCTGCAAAGTATATTTCCGTTTTCATCTTGTAACTCATAACCTCTTAAAAACTTAGCGCCCTGTATTTTTACCTCCCAGGTATTCAGCTTACAATCAGCGTGATACATAGCTGGTTTGATTTCTTCATAAGATACCTGTAGCAATAAGAAAACCTGCCTGTCTTCAAGCATATGTTCACGTGTTATTCCTCTTTTTGACAGTTGTTCTCCGCCTATCTCACTACACCAAGATAGATATGTAGGCAATGATAAAAAGCCGTTTTCGTCACAATCGAAAAAGTGGATGTGCTTATCCTCATAATATATACTGTCCATGTTTAATCCTCCTGATTTTTCTTAGTAAATATAAAATATAGAGTAATCGTTTTGATATAATTAAATTATTTATGCAATCTTTAAAATAAGCCATCGACTTTGTAAAAAGCCGATGGCATTTTTGGTTATTCTAACTTCTTGTAAATTCCAATCCGTCGATTTCTACGGTATTGTCATCTAAGAATTTGAATTCGATCTCAATTTCATTTTCTTCCGGTACATAGTACTTTGCTTTAATCTTCTCACCGTCATCACTATAGCTACACTCAAATGTAATATAGTTGTAGTCGAGGTACATATAGCCGTCATCGGTAAAGGTATATGTTATGGCATCGTTTTTCCATACTCCGACAAGCTTTTTGGTATATTCTCTGTCAATCTCAGGTGATACAGGGGAATCAACGGCTCCGGATTTAAGCGTCAGCAGATTACCGCTTGTATCGCTTATTGTGAGCGTTCGGCCTGTGAATAGATTACCGGTAACTGTATAATTGAAATCGCCGTATAAAAAGCTTGTTGAACTGTAAACTAAAGAGATATTTATACGGTTCTGCTCCTCTTCATCATCCAAGAAGCTGTAGTCGCCCTTTATGGTTGTGCTGCCGATAGTCATCTCGACCTCTCCGCCATCCTTAAATG
>JBJEPE010000043.1:0-15070 GCA_051881075.1 Acutalibacteraceae bacterium
AGGTCGAAATCTTTTAAACTTTTCCTAAAATCATCAAATCCATCTGATGCACAAAATTCAACAAGCACAAAAACATCCACATCTTTTATATAATCAGGGATGAAACTTGGAATTGTATATCCTATTCCACCCATTGCATGTAAATTCCATTCTAAATACTTTAATTCCACATAAGTTCCTCCGTTCTTCCTCCCGACAACTAATCCCCACACTCAACCCCTTGTTATCTAATCCAAGGTCACAACCTGACACTCATTTTCGTAGTAGATATATTTCCATAAAAATAACCGGACTTTTTTAGCAGTTAGACTTCTATTCCTAACTTCCGAAAAAGTCCGGAAATACGCCACTTTCTGGCTCCTATTTATCTTTCTTTGACATCAACACCGCAGGCTAGATTGATGCCTTTATGCCATGCGATTAAGGTATCATCTTAAAATGTCGTAGTGCTTCCTCAATTAGCTTTACCTTTTCAGACGGGCATTGAGGCTGTTTTTGGTTATCATTTTTAGAATTGTTGTAGCAATCTCTTTCGATAATACCGTGCTTTTGCTTTACCTGAGCAATGTAAAGAGAAGATACTTTCACACGATGTTTATCGAATATGTAATCTTTTATTTCGTCATAAGTTGCCTTTGCTTCGGATGATGTTAAATCCAGCTCGTCCATGTCAACAGTAATGTCGATATATGTATCGGGCTTTTTTCTAACCAACTGAACAACCGTCTCAACATGCTCTGTATGAGGGAACATATCTACGGGCTGAATGCGGCGCACCTTGTAATACTTACGTGTTAAAAAGCTTAAATCTCTCGCCTGCGTTTCCGGATTACATGAAATGTACACTATTTTCTCAGGCAAAAGCTTAATGACCGAACGCAAAAAATCAAGGCTTGCGCCTGCCCGTGGGGGATCCATGATTACTACATCCGCCGTTAATCCTTCAAAGGCGGCATTTACCATAAATTCGCCTGCGTCGTCCTCGTAAAATACGATATTGTCAGCATTATTAAGTCTTGCGTTTACTCTGGCATCAGCAACGGCATCACCGTTAAGCTCAACTCCGATAACCTTAGATGCCTTAGCCGCCGCAATGATGCCTATTGTACCCGTACCGCAATAAGCGTCTATTACCGTCTGCGTACCGTCAAGTCCTGCATACTCCATGGCTGTACTATACAATATCTCAGTCTGAATGGGATTAATCTGATAAAACGCTTTAGGCGATATCCTGAATCTGCAACCGCAGAGCGTGTCCTCTATATATCCGCTGCCGTAAAGTATTCTACTCTGCTCACCTAAAACAAGGCTTGTATGCCTATTGTTTATATTCTGCACAATAGTTGTAATATCCGGGTGACGTTCAAGCAAGGCATTTACAAACTTTGATGCTGACGGAAAATTAAGCTCACCGGTAACAAGTACAACCATTATTTCTCCGCTTGTAAAGCCTCTGCGTACAAGAACATGGCGTAAAAAGCCACGCATTGTAACATCATTAAATGGGCGCAGTTTAAAGCTTTTTAAAAGCCTGCGTATTGTTACTATTATCTCATCCGCCTTTTTATCCTCTATCATACAGCTATCAACAGGCACTATATTATGAGTGGACGATTGATAAACCCCCGATATAATCTGACCTCTTTTTTCGCCAAATGCCGCCTGTACCTTATTACGGTAATGGTACGGATTGCTCATACCTATTATTTCATTAACATGATGATATCTGCCCAAAAGCTTTATCGTCTTAACCTGCTTAAAGCTAAGCTGTTTTTCATATGTAAGATTTTGTATCTGACATCCTCCGCATTTTTTGCGATGAGGACATTTTGTAAAACTGTCGCTCATATTAACTTCCTTTCAAATAAATCCTTAAAAAAAGAATACACCGCTATATAAAAGGGTCGATATTAAAATAGTGCCTATTATCTCTATTGTAAGAGTAATCTTATTCTGCGGCAACAGGAAAAATAGAGTAAAACAACCGTTAAAATATCTGTAATAGCTAGCTGTAGGATTATAATTATTTTTGCCGGTTGAGGTTACCAATATAACGGTAGCAAGTACGTACAGAAATAAATCGTAGCTTTCCTTGTGTTTGCGAAGCCTTACTACTCCTATGACAATTAATACAATATAAAAATACGCTAATATAAAATCAGCGGTAAAAAAGACTCTAAGCAGAATGTCCTCTATAGATATTATTTTTGGAAACTGTTTAAGAAGCGTAAAAACATTGAAGCTTGTTTTCGACCAATGTGTATACTGTATATCTATGAAGGTTCTCCAGCTACCGGTATTTATTTGCAAATAAGCAGGATAAATACAGCTTATTATTGTTGCAGGAATATACATTTTCAATATATTTAAGAACTTTTCTTTTTTCTGTAGCATTTGTACAAACATAAAGCCGAAAATAACAAAAAACAATATGCTGCCGGTACTTCGGGTCATAACAGAAAGTCCCAGGCACACACCAGCCGTAATATAATTTCTTTTATTTTTATATAAATAATACGCACATACGGTAAAGAACAAAAATATGCTTTCGCCGTAGCAAATAACAGTAAACGGTGCAACAGGTGATAAAAGCCATATCTTGCAGCACATAACAGGGTCATAATTAAACTGTTCTTTTGCTATCTTATAGATATAATATGTTGTTCCAAATACCGCTACCTGATTTAACAGACAAAAGCCGAAAACTCCTAAATAGCGTATAAGAAGGGGCGTAAGCGGAAAGAATGCATATAAATAATCCTCACAATAACCGTTATTTGCTATATTTATGTAATGTTCGCAGTCAAACAGTTTAGTTAAATCAAAATATGTTACACTAAACAGGATGGCCAACAAGAATATTCTTGATATTACATAGCATTGCAGTATTTCCTTAACTTCTTTTGTATTGTATTTTTTTATAAGATTTATACATTCGTTTTTATTCAACTTATCCCACCCCTTATCTTCTGTCAAGCTTAATATTTGACTTTATCTTATCAAGTATTTTTTGTACGTTTATTTGCTTTGCCTTAGGGTATCTGAATCCCTTAACTCGCCTCAATGCATGGCGGTGCAATGCGCCTGACGACTTATACATATTAGCTACAAGCTCTGTCATATAGTCATTTATAGCAGAGTCAATTTCACTTACACGTTTATCAAAGTTAGTGAGTGTAGATATAGTCAGGGTCATATCTATAGCAAATAATATGGCTAAAATCAATGCTAAAAGCTCAAAAATAATTTCGGGAATAACCTTTGAAACGTCTGCGCATATAGGCGCAAGCACATATACTACTAGCAAGCCTGCCAACCCAAATCCACATGATGTAGGCACGCTTACTCTGCCCTTTATGTTCAGAGGTACATTGCTGTAATCCCACCAATAAGCGTGAAATAGCTTTTCAAGTCCCCATGATGTAAAATATTCAAGTACCATACTTGCAAAGAATGAAAATATAAACACTTGCCACCACTTAAGCATTGGCAAATTAAATATAGAAAGTATATCCACAATAGCAACTCCGATGGTTGCTCCTACACCGTATATAGGACAGACAGGACCAAACAAAAAACCTCTGTTTGCCCATTTTCCGTTTTTTACAGTGCAATATATAGTTTCCCATACCCAACCCAAAAAAGAAAATAGGATAAACTGTGTAAAATATCTGCTAATCCACATATAGGAACCTCCCTTTGCAGATAAAAGAATTGTAATTAAAATACAAGTTGCACCAGCAGCATATAGCTTACCGTTCCGCTTATAATACTTATCAGAGTATTGCGCTTAAATACATATGTCAAGACCACTATTGCACCTGCAATAAATTGCGGCAGGAATCCGCTTACAGCAGCAAAGGATGTATCCTTTAAACAATACACAACAAGCATACCCATGATAGCATACGGCAGCACCGTACCTAAATATGTAATAAATGCAGGAAGCTTACGTTTACCGGAAAAAATCACGAAAGGAATAACCCTTAGCAGCAACGTAACTGCTGACATAATCGCTATGGTCAAAACGGCGTGTACGTTATTCATCGGCTTTCTCCTCTCCGGTAAATTTCTTCATAACCGAAAGTACTATAGTTATTAATATCATATCGGGTATCAAGAAATTTTCACTACCGAATATAACAAGGCAAATGACAGAAGCAACTATACCGGAAATAGCCGCAAAATGATTTTTGGTCTTTAACCATTGCTCCGTAAAAACAGTGATAAACAATGCTGTAAGTGCAAATTCTATGCCTTGTGTGTTAAATGGTATTATTGAGCCGATAAGTGAGCCTATCAAGCTACCTGATATCCAATAACACTGATTAAAAAGTGAAACAAAAAAGTAATACCATGTCCGCTGTTTCTTTGGCAGGTCTTCTCCCTTAGAGCAAACCAAAGAATATGTTTCATCAGTTAGCGCAAAAATAAGATATGGCTTTTTTATTCCTGCATCCTTGTACTTCTCTATCATAGACAATCCGTAAAACAGATGTCTGGCGTTTACCATAAGCGTAGTAAGCGCAACAGATATAAGCGATGCACCACTACTTAAAAGTCCTACGCCTACATATTGCATAGAACCTGCATAGATAAAAAAGCTCATTGCAAACGCCCACCAAAAACCGTATCCGTTTGTTTTTAATATTATTCCAAAGCCCATGCCAAGCACCAGATATCCCGTCATTACAGGTAACGTATCTATAAATGCAGGCTTCAACGTTTTCTTCCACATATTTATTATCACTTTCCGTTAATCTTTTTTCGCTTAATACATAAATGATAGCAAAAGTCATTGTATATGCTCCTATACAGATACTGTCTTTCTATGACAGTCATACTATTAATTCAAATATGTATTTTAAAATCGTCAAAATCAAATACACCGTTTCCCTGATGTAATTTTCCGGCTTGTGCTAAGCCCTCAAAGCCTACTACAATTTTATCAATCAGTTTAGGTGTAATATTTAATTGATAATGTCCCGGTAAAACTCTGTTAATCTGATATTCCTGCACTCTCTTTACCGACTGATAAAATAATTGCGGATCGGTAGTCGGATAAAAAGCGTCAAGGCAACCCTTGTATATTAAATCTCCCGAATATAAATATTTCCTTTCCTGTTCATAAAAACAGCAATGTCCCGGTGAATGCCCCGGTGTATGAATAACAGATAATTTTCTTTCACCTAAATCAAAGCATTCTCCGTTGCGAAAAACTTTTTGAGGCTTTCCTTTAAAGATACTATAATTCTCAATATTGAAATCCGGCGGAAAATCGCAGGGTAAGCGTGTCAGGTTATACTTTACGGTTTGAAGCGAGATAGGAAACTTTTCTGAAAGCCAGGCTTCTTCTGCCTCATGTACTGCAATATTATCAAAGTACTTATGCCCTCCTATATGATCCCAATGAATATGTGTAGCTATCACCGTAATAGGAAGCTGTGTAAGTCTGTCTACAATTTTTCTAATATTTGAAACTCCCAAGCCTGTATCAATTAGTATAGCCCTTTTTGTTCCGCATAAAAGATAGCAATGCGTCTGTTCCCAATGCTTGTATTCGCTAATAACAAAGGTATCATCGTCAATTTTTTCAACCGTAAACCAATCTTTCATTATTTTCACCTATACAATTTGCACTTTATCTTTTGTTCTTGACATAATATAAGAAGCATTATTTACTTTCTGCACTGAAACTCCTGCTGTGCAAAATTTATATAGTATAACAATTTATCAATAGTAATTCTCGGTCGCCACCACGCACGTGCCTGCTCAAACTCCGCATACGGTGTGTGCCATTGCCAAGTAATATCAAAGCCGCCGTCGTCGTTTTGAATATTTCCCAAAATATCAATTTCAGCTTTTATCAGCTTTTTGATATCATCATTTAAAAACTCCGAGTAACACCCTGTAAAGAAGTCAGACGGAACAGGAACATACTCTACGCCGTATTTATCAATTTCTTTACATATAGCCTTCTCAAGCCTTACCTGTATCAGACGCTTTATGTCAGGTAAGCTGACGATATCCGTTATACCTTCAGAAGACAACAGCTCATAGCAAAGCATATAGCATTTAAGCTCATCTCCTGATACGTTTTCATTTTCTTCCAGATAATCAAATGCACATCTGATTATATCTTCATATAATGATGATTTTTCACCAAAGCATAACATAAAAGCCGCTAAAGATACGGTAGGATTATAACCCATTATTCCGCTATCTCTTTTTTCCCACCAAATAGCATGGGGATAATTTACATTAGAGTCGATTGAAAAAAGCCATCTTTTCTGTTCTTCGTCAAATGAGTCATGTGAGTTCAGATATCTTACAATTCCACTAACTACATTATCCGCTTCTTTCAGAGCATTTATTCTGTACAAGGTAATAATAGCGTCATTAGTGGCTATCGGATTTGAATTAGGATTCCAGTTATCTGCTTCTAATCCATGCCCAAAGCCTCCGTCTGCGTTTTGGTATTTAATTAGCTCTTGTATTACATTATTTGAACCTTGCTTTTCAAAAAAATATCTATAGATTGCCTTATCTAAAGGACGTGCATTTCTTTTTATAAAATCCGCTGCCTTATCGCAATTCATGAACTTTATCTCCTTTAATTATATATACTCTGATTTGCAGAAGCAAGGGGCTTATCTGCCCCTATGCTTCTTCTTTCGTTTCTGCTGTTTAAGGTCAAATATTCTCTGTTTCTCAGCATCTTTCTGTTGCTTGTTTAATTGTTTGCGCTTAGTTTTCATTTCTTCACGCTGTAACTGCAACGCTTGCTGAGATTTAGTACCTATACCCGTCTGCAAGGTCTGCTTTTTTACTTCTCTTTGCATACGTTTATGATTACTTACAGGCTTCTTTAACGCTACATCAACAGTAGGACTGAATTTAAGCTTACAGTAATTTTTAAGGATAAATGCCCAGATATCTTGATCCTTTGGCTCTGAGCCGAATACAACTCTGCATACCGATAGCTTGCCGTTGTCAACTCTCTCAAATACGCCTACCCAGAACGGCTCCTCAAAAAATACCGTTAGTCTTGCTTCCGTTTTGTCCATAAAGAAACCCTCCTATAACAGTGCTATGAACAAGGAATGGACAACCCGGAGGGGCAGGTTACTTACCCCATATTAATATATGGGACGGCCGGGCTACCTACCGGCTCTGGTGTACCGTAAAGATACACGTTGCGTTTTTATCCTTGCTGTTTATTTTATGGTGAGATAATTTGCTCCCACCCGGCAAACAATATTTTATTCTGCATTAAGCAGGCTGTAAATATATGTATCTTTCCAAATTGGTTTTCCGCTTTCATCCTTATGAAAATATACATTTTTCTTTAGATGAGCTTCCCGATTAAAGCCTAACGCCTCAAGCAAGCCCCATGAATTTTCATTAAGCGGGTCGCATTCAGCATATATGCGATGTACTCCCGACTTAAAGGCATCATCAATAAGTGCTAAGCACGCCTCTTTTGCTATGCCCTTATGCCAATAATCCTTATTCAGTACATACCCAATTTCAAGTGAATTAAAATCACGCTTACCCAAATAAACATTACCTACCACCTTATGGATATCTTTAAGCTCAATAGCTATCATCTCGTCGGTAGATATACGCCACTCAAGGTTTTTTTCCGCTTCTTCACGTGACATCGGCTCATAAGGTTCAAACCTTACCACCTCTGCATTTGAAACATACTCAAACAGATCGTCAATATCCGTAGGGAAAAACCTGCGCAGAAGCAGACGCTCCGTTTCTACGGTTTTAGACCAATATTTTATTCCCCAGTTTTCAAAATTCCATTCTTCCATGTAGTCATTACATTCATAGTCGATATAATAAAGCTCATCTTTCTGAACTACAAAATTTGTAGGGAAATAATCAATATTGGTATTAGCAGAATATAGCTTCCTGCACATAGCGTAAATCTGTTCAAAACACTTCGGGCTTACGCTATTGCTTTTCGCTAATTCCGCTATTGTAGGGCCGTCTATGTACTCTTTTAGTATTCTTTCATTCTTTACGTCTACGTCTATCATTTCAGGCATTTTAATACCAATCTTTTTTAATCTTGCGTAGTCATTTATTTCTGACTGAAGCTTATCACCGAATTGATAGTAACTGCAAGGCTCGTGATGAATTTGCTTAAGCACATATTTTTCATTTGGAACATCAATATCGCACACAAGATACGAATAACCGCCCTTGCCTTTACCGAGAAGCTTCAAAACATTAAACCTTCTGTTATTTACCGTCATACATTCCATTATTGAATCTCCTGTAATTAAACTAATATATTTAATCTAAATTTATTACCTCTAAATCATCGGGTATGAATAGATTACCGTTATAATACTTTTTACCCTCTTCAGAGTATAATTCTTTTCGCCTTTTTATATTCTTATCCTCTGTATGATAAAGAATAAGATTTTTAATATTTAATTTTTCCGCCAGTTCGCACGCATCCTTTACCGTTGAATGATGCTTTTTATACGGTGAAAAAATATCGGCCTGACTATACAGGCAAAACGCCTCATGCAGCAGCCAATCGCAGTCTTTTACATACTCATACTCATGGTCAGCATACGGTTCATCTCCGCAACACGTCAGCTTTTTATTCTCACCGTAATACATAGTAAAGCCAAACTGCTTAGCCTTTGTAGACCTTATGTCAAACGCCTTTATCCTACTGCCCAATACAGAAAGCTCTTGACCGTCCTCTAATGTAACCAGATGAAGCCTGTCACCTATAAATTTGGTTTCCTTTTGACTTAACAGCTTTTCCGCCATGTCCTTAATCAAAAATATAACCTCATCATGCCCGTAGATATATGCTTCTCCGTCGTAATTGTTGCGATTCATATTCTGCGTTATCATACGCACAAGCCAAATAACACCTAAAATATGGTCAACGTGTTTGTGCGTAACAAAAATATGCCTTATGTTTTTCCAGTCAATATCCGCTGCCTTTAATTGATGCAGAACGGTATTTCCTCCTCCACCGTCTACCAAAAGATATTCGTGGTTTTCTTCTATTACAAAGCAAGTATTATAACATTTGGTAACTACTGCGTTACCTGTTCCCAGCATAGTTAATTTCATATATTCCACATCGCTTTCAATCAAGATTACCTTGCGTTTATATCATGAATAACATAAGCATTATTCTGATTTTTCAAAGCCTACCATCTGCTCTTTCATTGATATTTTAGTGACCTTATAGCCATATTCGGCAAGCTCCTTTTTATACTTAAGGAAAGAATGGTCTATAGGCACTCCCACTATATTATTTATTTCTTCAAAGGTTAATGTAAGGGTCTGCTTACCGCTTGTCCTTATATATTCCCATAATGTTCCGTACTCGCTCATATATATTCATCCCTTTTTGTCTTATTTATAACAAACATACATCGGTCAAATTCTCTTAAGGAAGAAATATTCTTCGTAATTATCTTCATCATTCCGATAAAAACCTACCTGCTGATAATTCATTGCCAAGTAGAAATCTTTACCCTGCCAGCTAAACGTATCTAATCTTACCGTATTAGCTCCAAGTGCTTTTGCACGCTTTTCCATTTCTTCAATAAGTACTTTTCCGTATCCTTTTCTACGGTATTTTTCATCAACAAAGACCGTAGAAACATAAATTATTTTAAATGCGGTCATACAGGCATCTAAGCCGGCAACGATATGTCCGTCCTCCTCTATTCCGATAGAAACATTACCGCTTAATCTGTATGTAATATAGGAGTCATCGTAATCATCAAGCTTATTTTCGATTTGCTCTCTTTGTTCCTCAGTTAAATCAATTATTCTCATGCTTATTTCAGCCCCGAATTTTACATATTTAAAACGTTATTTTTCTTCTGTTCTATGTACTTTTTTAATAAACAAAAAGTATATAATTACGGGAATTAAAATTATATCAAATAGGGTGAATGTTTCTACAAGGATATAATTTGAAACTACTGTAAAAAGTACTATCCCAATGGATATTATCTTGTCAAACCAGCCCTTTTCTTTTGTTTTCCACGTAAAATATGCAAATAAGGGAGATAGAATAGAAAACACAATCCAGCCGTAAATAAAGGACATACCGTAAACTGCATTTGTCACCTCTGCCGTTATGTAATAGGTTATAAGCATACCTATACAAAACGGGAAAATGTTTATCATAGCTTTCTTTTTGGTATCGCTGTATATGGATATCAGCACCCCGAACAGCACCCATATAGGCATATCTGACAGCATATATCCAAGCTCGGTAAGAAAAGCATTATCGGAAAATGCAACATCCAAAATCTTGCTGATAAATCCCAATAAACCGCCGATAATAAAAAGTGATATCGGATTTAATATTTTCTTTTTCATAGTATTACCTCTTTTTTAGTCGTGTTGTATTAAAACAAAACGGCCATTTCTTTATATTGTTAAAATCACCGTCCAAGCAATAGTACACGCAGTTTTCATTTTTAGAATACACAAATGAAATACGTGTTCCCCACTTACCGTCACATTTTACCGATCTTAGCAGTTCTATACCGTCCATTGGCGAAAATGTATTATCGCTTGCGGAAAGAACCTCTGTTACACGGTCATATCTGTCTTTTCCGTAAAATGGCGATGAGTAGTCATCAAGCGTAGTAAGCAGCGGAAAATTTGTGATGACGGCATAATTTTCATCTATTCTTTTATACCCATAATCAGGCTCAACCAGTAGGATATTGCCCTGCGCATCACCCAGTAATGATTGCATAGAACCGTTAGGTATATTTACAACGGTTTTGGTCTTAACAATATCAAGCACATCGTCAAAGGAATACTTGTTTCTTATGTATCTATCGGTAATTAAATCAATTCTTACACTGTTTTTAATTACTTTGCGTTTACTGTCAACACTACCGTTCATATACGGCACATTGCCGAAATGTCCATCTTTATTTACACCGTGCGTGAAATATAAGGTTTTACCCACCTTAATGCCGACTGTGAAGTAGTTTTTAGTCATATAAAGTCCATAGTTCCATACATTAGGATCTATATCAAGGTTAAACCCAAATAATAGGTCATCTCCCTTTTTTATAAAGCCTGTACACATTTTGTGATCCTCCGATTTTAATTAAATTCTGATTTTTATCTGTTCTTTTCCATAACAAAATATTTTAACAAAATTCCTTGCCGTTCTACTTGCTGTTCTTCAATAATTTTATAACCTCTTTTTTCAAAGAAGGCTTTGGCGGTAATAGAGGAATGAGTAACGACTTTTCCCTGAGCAGCTTGTTCTAACCTATTACAAATGGCCGTAGCGACACCTTTGCGTTGATAATCAGCATGAACAAACAAGCGATCGAGATAACCTGTTTTATCCATATCTCCAAAGCCTACGATAATTGAATTATCAACCGCAACAATACTGTAATGTTCTTGAAACGATTGATCCCAATTCTCTAAATTTATTTTTCCTGTAGCCCAAGCATCTAATTGTTCTTTTGTATAGTCTTTTGCATTTATTGTGTGAACTGTGTTGTAAAACAGCTCTGCTAATTCCTTACAATCTGATGGCTGATATTCTCTGATTACCATTTTTCATCACTCACGTCATATACAAATAAAAGATAATATAATTTTTAAACTTTGACTTAGAATTACTAATTTTCGGTTATGTATCCTAATCTTTTGCTGTTGCTCAGATTATAATAACAGTGTCTTACCGCATTGCCATTGTTACTACGTCAGACACTATGTTCACATACAATTCCGAGATTTTTCTGTAATTTCAAAATGTAATTTAAATAGATCGGCTATTTCAGATAAGTCCATTCTTCTCTGGTTATCGCAAAAACCTTTGTAACTTCATTTTCTTTGTCTATAAATTCATCAACCTGATGACATCCATACGATATAGCCGTAGAATATGACGCTACATTATCGTGCTTCATATAAGAGTATATAACATTAAACGGAGTATGCTCAAACGTCCAATCTCTTACGGCTTTTGCGGCCTCCTTAGCATATCCCTTTTTCTGATGATCTTTTCTTATATGATATCCTATCTCAGGCTTTATCTTACCGTCTATCTGTTGCATAGTCAGTCCGCAATCGCCAATCATTTCTCCGCTTTCTTTAAGGCAAACCGCCCATAGACCAAAGCCGAATATACGGTATCTTTCTATATTACCGGTTATCCAACCTCGTACTCTTTTTTCATCAAAGGTATAAGGATAATGCCGCATAATATCAGAATCCGCAAGAACCGCATAAAGTGCGTCATAGTCGCTCTCGTTCATTTCTCTTAAAAATAATCTCTCGGTTTCTATCTGCATTTTGTGCCTTCTCTCACTTATTTTATACAACCGTTTAAAGTCAACAGCTATTGCAAATATACTGAATAGCTATTAACAAAGCTAGTCTTTGTTAATAGATAGACATTTACACAATGTACTGATATTGAATTTCTCTGACATCTTTTCCGCCAATGTTATCGTTCAGTATATTCTCGGTCACTGTAAAGCCCTGTGCCTCATAAAATCGTCTGGCTCTGCCGTTATCCTCTAAAACCCACAAAAAGAGTTTTTTATACCCAAGATTAATCAATTCATTAACAGCAGTATTAAAAAGTTGTTTTCCATAGCCTTTACCTATGTATTCCGATAATAGATAAATAGATACAATTTCTCCGTAATCGGCATACTCTTTAAACCTTGAAGCACAAAAAGATGCAGAACCGATAATTACATTGTCTTTCTCCATTATTAATGTGTATAATCCATTTCTGTCAAAGTTCTTGCACCAACGTCCCTTCGGAATTGAGTCAAGATACTCTTGAGGAAGTATTCCTTTATATGAATATCTCCAACTTTCTTCGTATATATTGCTGATAACATTCCTATCATCATTTGATTTTAAATATCTAATTTTAATCATACGTTTCACCTTGAATTTGATAACATAAACGTCGCCATTTAATAGCAGCTATCTTCAGGTTTGTTTAAAAAACTCAGGTAATTTTTAGTGTATTATTAATTCACAAAATTCTTTCAGCATAAAGAATTGTTCCATGCTCTTGCACGATTTCTTTAAGTACGGTAAATCCGTTCTTCTTCCAGAAATGCGTAGATTGAGGATTGCCCTTATCAATACCAAGCCTGACAGCCGTCATTCCAACATTTTGAAGATATGAGATAACCTCTGAGATAATTTTACTACCATTGCCTATACCCTGATAGCTGTTATTCATCATAAAAAAGCCTATAAATGCAATGTCATCTTCAGGATAACCGATTATAAGATCCATTACGGCAGTAAGTATATCTCCGTCAAAAAAGCCCACGTAATACTTTTGTTCCATTGATGTATCAGGCGGTGTAATGTTAAGATCATTGCGAATTAGCTCTTCATCGGTTTGCTTTCCGCAATATTCATAATACTGAGAATTACCCATGCAAAGGTCATAGATAAGCGGTATATCAGCTTCGCTCATTCTTCTTACTTTGTATTCAGAGGATAACTGAGTTACGTCTAATTGTTTCATTTTTTCCATATCCTCAACCATAATTTTACTTTTTTCTTGCCTTATGAATATCCTCGTTTGAGCCTAATACAATCAGTACGTCTTCATCATAAAACACCTCATTAGGACCGGGATTTATAATAAGCTCGTCATCTCGTCTTATTCCTATAACGTTCAGTCCGTAAGTTTTTCTTAAATTAAGCTGCATAATAGACTTGTTTCTCCATTCATCAGGTAGATTTAAGTCAGTAATGCTGTAGGTGTCTGACAAGTCAAGTGAATCATAATAGTTGCCGAATGCAATTTCTTTGCCTAATCTTATGCCTACCTCTCTTTCAGGGAAAATAACCTTATCTGCGCCTACTTTTCGCAGTATTCTACCCTCAAATTCGCTTGTTGCCTTTGCCATAATAAACGGCATTCCCATTTCACTAAGGTGCATAACTATCTTAACTGATGACTCTATATCATTACCCATAGTTACTATAGCGCCGTCAAACGACTTTATTTCTATTTGATTTAAAATTTCTTCCTTTGAAGCATCGGCGCAAATAGCCTGCACCGCCATTTCTTCTATTTCTTCAAGCTTTGAACTGTCTTTATCTATTACAAGAAGATCAATATCTGAATTATATAAGCTTTTAACTAAGTTTTTTCCAAGCTGGCCAAGTCCGATTAACATAAATTCTTTTTTCTTCATAATTAATTCTCCTATCTATTAACCTATCGGTATATTTTCTTCGGGATATTGTATTGAATTTACATATTTTTTAGTGTTGAAAAACAAAGCAAGTGAAATCGGGCCTATTCTGCCTAAATACATAGTAGCAATAATAACAAGCTTGCCGCCTACTGTTAAGCCTGATGTCAGATTTCTGCTTAATCCTACAGTACCTATTGACGATACTACCTCATACAAACAGTCTTCAAAGCTTCCCGGCTGTACCATGCAGAATATTGTAAGTGAAGCTATCATCACAAAAAAGCTGAGTAAAAATATTGACATTGCCTTACGTACCGTATCGGCACTTACTTTGCGTTTAAATACCTCCGTATCATTTCTCTCTGACAATGCTGAGATAAGCGATAGAACAAGTATAGCGACTGTTGTCGTCTTTATACCGCCGGCTGTACCTGACGGAGATCCGCCGATAAACATTAATATGCCGCAAATGATAACCGTACAGCCTCTTAGTCCCTCTTGCGGTATAGTACAGAAGCCAGCCGTTCTGGTTGTTATTGATTGGAAACATGATGCAAGTATCTTTTCACCTAAAGGCAGTTTTCCTAAGGTTGCATCATTATTAAATTCCATGCCAAATATAATAACAGCACCTACTGCAATCAATGCAAATGAAGTAATAAATACAAGTTTTGCATATGCCGATAGCTCCTTGCAAGCCTTTATAAAACCGACCTTTTTATTTTTCACTTCTTTGATTTTGTCTATTGTTAAAAACCAAATTGGGAAACCGATACCGCCTAAAATGATAAGTGCTATTGTTGTAAGGTTGACGCATAGATTATTTCTGTATGGAATCAGACTAC
>JBJEPE010000044.1:0-14704 GCA_051881075.1 Acutalibacteraceae bacterium
CGTGCTATGCACTTTTTTATAGCCATTACTTTGTGCGCAACGCTGCCGCAGGGCTTCCCTGCCCGCCCTGCACCCGGCACATCCTTTCTTTATACGAAGAAAGGATGCAAAGACGTAGCGGGGAAACCCTTTCGATTGGGTTTCCCCTGCTCCCTTTCCTGAACGACCGCTTCGCTGAGCACACAAACTTATTTATATTCTTGCTTTACCGCCTGCGTCCAGCCGATTGCTAACCTTTTTGCATAGCACTACGTTGCGTGCTATGCAAATTTCTGTAGTGCAGACCATTTAGCTTGTTACTCTTTTAAGCAGTACGATGTGCAAACCATTGGAGTGCAGGGGTGAAGCCCCTGCACGTTCCTCCCCCCTTCCTTGGGGAAGGGGGTTGGGGGTTGGGGAAACAAAGATTTAGATAATAAGATACTGGATTATAGCAAGTTGACTACAAAGTTAAAGTCTCTGCATCAAAGTTAAGATGCGTGAAATTAATTTTGATACAATTATACTTTGTGCGCTATATGCGAAGCATAAAAGCGTTAAGGAAAGGGGGCAGGGAAAACCCATCGCAAGGGTTTTCCCGCCGCTTCTTTGTATACTTTCTTTGCGTAAAGAAAGTATATGCCTAGTACAGAGCGGCATGAGCGTCTGTTAGGGTGGATTTATAAACAACTAACTGTTATGCGAAGCTATACCACTAACTACGATGCGGCAGGTAAGACCTGCGGCAATGTTGTGTACACGGTATTTTAGAATAATGCGGTTTTGTTACGCATCTGGCATTTGTTTTCTTTATAGTAAGATATTCAAACATTATCGGGTGCAGGGGCTTTGCCCCTGCAAGTTACTCCCCCTTCCTCTGGGGAAGGGGGTCGGGGGATGGGGAAACAAAAACTAAGATAATAAAATACAAAGTTATAGCAAATTGACTACAAAGTCAAAATCTTTGCATTAAAGTTAAGATGCGTGATACATACTTAATCTCACTAAATCACCCTGTGCGCAAAAAATAAGGCATACCGAGCCATTAAAAACTCAGTATGCCTGTTTATTATAGTTTATAACCTTTGAAAATCAAGAAATCTTGTACCCTGAAATGTAAGTCTGCCTATATCCCCCTCAGCAAGCATACCGTATTCATTGGCACTTACTGAGAACATCATTCTGTCGCCGCTTTCTACCTGAAAAGTAACGTTATAATGATTAAAGGAGGTAGTATGATAACCGTGAGCACCCGTGATATCTCCTGCTACTCCGCTATGATGATGCGATACGCTTACGTGCTTAGTTACTACGGCAGCGTCTACGGTAAGTATAGGCGAATTATTATTCTTGGCGTTTTGTGATACCGCACGTATTATCATAAAGATAATAAATGCAAACGTCACACCATATATAAGAAAAACAAATACGCTAAATACGTTTGTTATATTAAAATAGTTAGAGCTCCTCATCATAATAAAAGCCACCTCTACCGTATTTTATGAATTAAGTATATCATGATATGACCAAAAAATCAAGCTCACAGTAGTTATGCTTTTATATCTGCATATCCAGATTGCTTTTAATAAGCTTATAGGCTAGGTCTGCAACCTCTTCGGCACTTTCACGAAATCCCATACTCATCCAATGCTTTGCTATTGTCATAGTTATACTTACATTTACCGGTAGAATGTATTTATCCTTGATTGTACCTGAGATCTCTATCTCGGTAAGCTCTTTTTCAAATTTCTTAGTCAGCCTTGACATAACATAATTTCTGTTATCCGGAAGTATCGGCAAACCAATATCACCGTCAATCTTTAGCTTTGAATAGACCTTCAGAAGAAAATTTTTGAGTGACTGTTCCCTGTCACGAAAGAACAGTGGCATGATCTCATGCGTCACTTTTTCATAAAATACATCTGAGATTCCGTCCATAACATCATCTACAGAAGAAAATAATCTGTAAAATGACGCTCGGCCTACACCGGCTTCTCTTACTAAATCAGAAACCGTAATATCAAGATAATACTTTTTTGTAAGCATAGAGATGTACGCTTTACCAAGCTTATATTTTACACTTGTTTCAGCACTTGCCATGATACAACTTCCCCTTATTATGTCTTATTTTTACCAAACTACTTGAAAAGAGCATAGAATAGCGGTATAATTTGTTCTCAAACATGATACAAACTGTATCATTATATATATCATATTATATCTCTTGTTTTATAAAATGTCAAGCGTGTATGGGAGGATTTTATTTGTTAAAGATTTTTAAGAACTTAAAGAAAACCGATGTTTTATATATTTTAATATGCACCTCGCTTATCGTATTTCAAGTATGGCTTGATCTTACCATGCCTGATTATACCGCCAAGCTGACTGCGGCAATATCAATGGGTGAGCTTTCGATGAACGAGATATGGAAAAACGGCGGCATGATGCTTTTATGCGCATTTGGCAGTATGGCGTCGGCAATCGCCTGTGGGTATTTCAGCTCTCATATTGCGGCCAACTTTGCCAAAACCTTGCGCAGTAAGCTGTTTGATAGGATAACTAGCTTTTCTGCCGCAGAGATCAACCGCTTTTCTACACCAAGCCTTATAACAAGGACTACAAACGATGTAGTTCAGATGCAGATGCTTATTGCCATGGGAATGCAGGTGCTTATAAAAGCACCTATCCTTGCAGTATGGGCAATATGTAAGATATCGCTTACCAGTATAGAGTGGACTACAGCTACTTTTATAGTTGTACTTATTATTGCCGTAACTGTCGGTATCATCGTTGGTGTTTGCTATCCAAGATTTAAGAAAATGCAAAGATTAACCGATGACCTCAATACCGCTACCAGAGAGAACTTATCCGGTGTTCGTGTAATACGTGCCTTTAATGCAGAGAACTATCAGGAGAATAAATTTGATAAGGTAAACCGTGAGATAACCAGGACTAACTTATTCACCAGCCGTACTATGGGACTTATGATGCCTGTTATAAGTGCCTGCATGAACGGACTTACGCTTGCAATATATTGGATAGGCGCAGTGCTTATCAATGAGGCTCAGATTATGGAGAGAGCTACTATTATAGGCAACATGACCGCATTTATTCAGTATGCACTGCAGGTAGTCATGGCGTTTATGATGCTTATTATGATATTCATACTCATGCCGCGTGCTATGGTTTCAGCCAAGCGTATTAATGAGGTATTAGAAACAGAGCCCTCTATAACATACAACAGCAAATCCGTCAAGACCGATAAAACAGGCGAGATAGAGTTTAAAAATGTATCTTTCAGCTATGCTGACAATGGCGCAAGCTGCATAGAGGATATCTCATTTAAGGTCAATAGGGGCGAAACCTTTGCTATAATAGGCGCCACAGGAACAGGTAAAACTACGCTTATTAATCTTATTCCACGATTTTACGATGCCACAGGCGGTGAGGTACTCATTGACGGCAAAAATATAAAGGAATATTCCAAGGATGACCTTGAACGTAAGATTTCCATAGCACCGCAGCGTGCTGTACTGTTTAAGGGAGATATCAAGACCAACGTTACCTACGGCGCTAAGGAAGCTGTATCTGACGATTCACCTCGCCTGATACAGGCTCTTAAGTGTGCCCATGCAGATTTTGTATTTGATGCAGATGACGGTATTCATTCACAGGTAGCACAGGGTGGCACTAACTTCTCAGGCGGTCAGAAGCAGCGTTTATCTATTGCACGTGCATTGTTTAAGGACGCTGAGATAGTTATATTCGACGATACATTCTCTGCCCTTGACTATAAGACGGATATGTTAGTCAGACGCAGTATAAGAGAAAACTTTGCAGGCGCTACTGTAATACTGGTAGCACAGCGCATAGGTACTATAAAGAATGCAGATAAAATATTGGTACTTGATAATGGGCGCATAGCAGGCCTTGGCAAACATGATGAGCTTATGCAAACCTGCGATGTTTATAAGGAGATCGCCCTTTCACAGCTTTCAAAGGAGGAACTCTGATGCCACACTTTATGAAGCGTCCCGTTGCGGATACAGATAAAAAAGCTGATTTTAAGTCACTAAAAAAGATGCTGATTTATTGCAAAAATTATCTTCCGGCAGTTCTTATTGCGGTATTATTTGCAGTCGGCGGTTCAATAGCAACCATAATCGGACCTGAAAAGGTCAAAGACCTGATGAATATAATTACAAACGGTATCATTACGGGCATTGATATGGACGCCTTTGTAGATGTTTGCATAACACTTGTTATAATATATGCGATCGGTGCCGTTCTCTCCTACGGCGGACAGTTTATAACGGCAACCATAACGCAGAATACCGCCAAGCGTCTGCGCAGAGATATAAACGTGAAGATAAACAGAATACCGCTTAATTTCTTTGATACAACTACTAAGGGCGATATCCTCTCAGTAGTTACTAACGACATAGATGCCATAAGCCAGACGTTAGCATCCTCTGCCGCTAACCTTATCAGTGCGATTACCCTACTTTTCGGCGTTATATATAAGATGTTTGCATCAAGTGCTATACTTGCCCTTGTTACCATAGGCACATCAATAATAGGCTTTATAGCGATGTCATTCATACTTAAAACGTCACAAAAGTTCTTTAACCGTAAACAAAAGCATTTGGGCGAAATGAACGGATATATTGAAGAAACGTATACAAACTTTAATATAGTATCTGCATTTGGCGGTAAAAAAAGCGAGCAGGAAAAGTTTGAGGGCGTAAACGGAAAGCTGTACGAGGATAACTGGAAATCACAGATTTTATCCGGCATGATGATGCACATTATGACCTTTGTCGGCAACTTATCGTATGTTCTTATCTTTGTTGTAGGCGTTGCACTCATACTTGACGGCAGCAAGGCAATAGACTTAGGTACTATAATGGCGTTTGTTATGTATGCCAAGCTTTTTTCACAGCCACTATCCACCTTTGCACAATCTATGACATCCATACAGCAGGCTTCTGCCGCATCTGCACGTGTATTTAATCTATTAGAACAGGAAGAACTGGAAGACGAAAGCGACAAAACCGCAAAGCTGACAGATGTAAAAGGCGACGTTGTCTTTGAAAATATCCGCTTCGGTTATCTACCGGATAAAGAGATAATACACGGATTTTCTGCTGACCTTCACCGTGGTCAAAAGGTGGCTATAGTAGGCCCCACAGGTGCAGGTAAGACTACTATTGTTAATCTTTTAATGCGTTTCTATGAGCTTAATTCCGGCGACATTAAGATAGACGGAATATCTATTAAGGATATGAAGCGTGAGAGTGTTCACGATCTTTTCGATATGATATTACAGGATACATGGTTATTTGAGGGTACTATACGTGAAAACCTCATATATAACACACCTAATGTTACTGATGCTCAGCTTGCAACAGCCTGCGAGGCAGTCGGACTCAAGCACTTTATAGAAACCTTACCTCAGGGCTACGATACACCGCTTGGCGATAATCTTAATCTATCAGAAGGACAGAAACAGCAGCTTACCATTGCAAGGGCAATGATAAAGGATGCACCGTTACTTATACTCGATGAGGCCACGTCATCTGTAGATACACGCACCGAGCTTGTAATACAGAACGCAATGGATAAGCTTACAGAGAGCAGAACCTCCTTTGTTATAGCACACCGCCTTTCAACCATAAAGAATGCCGATATCATATTGGTATTAAAGGACGGCGATATTATAGAGCAGGGCAATCATAAGGAGCTACTTGCAAAGGGCGGATTCTATGCTGAGCTATATAACAGTCAATTTGACAAAATTGCCTGATGTGCTATATCCGTAATCTTTGCAATATGCAAAAATATTATAATATGCAGGTTAAGCAAAACGCCAATGATCATATACCGTAATAAAAATAATTGTCAACATTATTTTTTGCCCTCTTATAAATATAAAATTTCAAATCCATCCGATTACGGTTATTTACGGCGTTTGTACCTATACACCACAAAGGGGCTGTCTTACTAACATCTCTCACAAACATAAACCTGGCAGCCCCAAAGGTGCTATAACCCCATAAGGATAAACACTTAAAAATAAGCTTTAAAAAGGCTACTGCAAATGACAACGCCACACAAGTAAGTAATTTGAAAACATTAAATAACACAACCTTATGGGCGTTGTAAAGGTGAATAGACAGTGTAGAAGGCAGAAAACGCTTTGGTCTGGGCAGGACGAATGAACAATATTCATGCGTGTGCTATGGAGATTGTGAATAAATAAATCTTGTACGCATAAAAAAACGGCGGCAAGGAGAAATCCTTGTCGTCTATTCTATTTGTAAACTTTTATAGATTATCTTGACATACAAAAAATGAAGTGATATAATATGTAGCACGCTACACAAGGAGGTGTTATTCATTGCCAAAGAAAGATGTAGGATATTTAATTAAAAATATCAATGACAAGTTGAAAATAAAAGCAGATGCAGATTTAAAAAGGTATAATCTAACATTTACTCAAAGCCGTGTGTTGGCATTTTTGAGTAGTAAAGGCGGTCAGGCAACACAAAAGGAAATTGAGGTTTTTTTAGAGGTATCTCATCCTACGGTCGTCGGTATTGTTTCACGAATGGAGCAAAATGGTTATCTAACGACTTGTATTGACGATATAGATAAGAGAAATAAAATTGTTAAATTTACAAAGCAAGCAGAAGAAATCGGAATTGATCTGGAGCAGAATATGCTTGAGAATGAAAAAATGCTACTTGCACCGTTATCAGCTGAGGACGCAAAACATTTGAAAGAAATGCTGATTAAAATTTATACTAATTTGGAATAAGAAAGCCGATATTCATTCGGCTTTATTTTAAAATAAATATGTAGCGTGCTACATATATAATAAGGAGGATTTTATGCTTAAAACATTATTGAGGAGCCTGCGAGAATATAAAAAAGGCTCCATTATTACAATTTCGCTATCAATACTTGAAGCGGCTTTTGAAATTTTGATACCGCTTTGTATGGCAGAGCTTATTGATAAAGGCATAGAACTTGGAGAAATGAATGCCGTGTGGAAATTCGGTATAGCACTTTTGATTTTTGCCGCACTTCAGCTTTTAACAGGTATGCTTTCAGCCCATATTGCAGCAAAAACATCTGTCGGCTTTTCGGCAAATTTACGACAGGATATGTACGATAATGTACAAACCTTTGCTTTTTCAAACATTGATAAATTTTCAACTGCTTCTATCGTTACCCGCCTGACTACTGATGTCACAAATATTCAGAATTCATATCAAATGCTTATCCGAATGGCGGTAAGGGGTCCTGTAATGTTGGCTTTTTCTATGCTTGTGTCATTTAACATAAACAGTACGATTGCGTGGATTTTCTTTGCGGTTATCCCTATTATGGCAATACTATTGTACTTGATTATTAAAAATGTAAATCCAACTTTTAAGCGTGTTTTTCAAACCTATGATAACTTAAACAATATTGTGCAGGAAGATATACGGGGTATTCGAGTTGTTAAATCATTTAATCGTGAAGATTATGAAATCAAAAAATTTAAGAAAGTGTCAAACAGTATTTACAAAGATTTTTCAAAAGGTGAACGGCTTCTTGCTTTTAACTCACCAATTATGCAATTATTCATGTATGCGTGTATGATACTGATTTCTTGGATTGGTGCGAAAGCGATTGTTGCAAGCGGTAACAACGAATTGCTTGGTATGACAACGGGAGATTTAACCGCATTATTTTCCTATTCCATGCAGATATTGACAAGCCTTATGATGCTTTCTATGGTATTTGCAATGATTACGATTTCATTATCTTCAGCCCGTAGAATTGCCGAAGTTTTGGAAGAAAAAACCAGCATCACCAATCCGAAAAATCCTATTTTTACAGTAAAAGACGGTTCCATTTGCTTTAATAATGTTGATTTTGTTTATGCCTCAAAAGCTGATAAGAAAGTGCTTGACAGCATTAACCTCCATATCGCATCCGGCGAAACAGTAGGTATTATTGGTGCAACAGGCTCTTCAAAATCAAGCCTTGTGCAACTTATTCCCCGCCTATACGATGTGACAGGCGGAAGTTTAACTCTTGGTGGCGTAGATGTGAGGAATTATGACCTCGACACACTTCGCAATTCTGTTGCTATGGTACTTCAAAAAAATGAATTGTTTGCAGGTACAATAAAAGATAATTTGCGTTGGGGTAACGAAAAGGCCACCGATGAAGAAATCGAACACGCTTGTCATCTTGCCTGTGCAGACGAATTTATTCAGAAATTTCCCGATAAATACGATACTTATATCGAACAGGGTGGAAGCAATGTGTCAGGCGGACAAAAACAACGGCTTTGCATTGCCCGTGCATTGCTAAAAAATCCAAAGGTTTTAATTTTAGATGACTCGACAAGTGCAGTTGATACTAAAACAGATGCTGCTATTCAAAAGTCCTTTTCCGAATACATTCCAGACACGACCAAAATAATCATTGCGCAGCGATTAAGCTCGGTTGAAAACGCAGACAAAATTGTTGTCTTGGATGACGGTAAGATAAAAGCTGTCGGTACACATACCGAACTTCTGAACACTTGTGATATTTACCGTGAGGTATATGAGTCTCAAAAGAAAGGAGAAGAAAAAAATGAAAAAATCTCAAAGGATTCCGGCAACGGATAAAAATTCGGTTGGAGCATCCGAAAAAAAACAGTTTGACCCAAAAACACTCCGCAGAATAATTTTGTATATGAAGGACTATAAAGGACAGCTTGTTTTTGTAGTAGTTTGCATATTGTTAAGTGCGGCTGCTTCTGCCGTATCCTCTCTTTTTCTGCAATCTCTTATTGACGATTATATTGTGCCTTTGCTCGGTACATCTGCTCCTGTATTTTCGGGACTTTTAAAAGCTTTAATAGTAATCGGTGCCCTTTATCTTATCGGTGTGTTGTCAAATTTGTTCTATAACAGAGTTATGGTTACGATTGCGCAGGGCACGCTGAGAAAAATTCGTGATGAAATGTTTGAGAAAATGCAAAGGCTGCCCATTCGTGCCTTTGATACCCGCACACACGGCGAAATCATGAGTCTTTACACTAATGATACCGATACACTTCGCCAAATGATTGCACAATCTATGGCTCAGCTTATTTCTTCTGTATTTACTATTGTCGCAGTATTTATTTGTATGCTTTATATCAGCGTATGGCTTACTCTTGTTGCCGTACTCGTTATGGTTTTAATTTTACAGCTTGTAAAAATTATATCCAAAAAAATCAGCGTGTATTTTATGAAACAGCAAGAAACTCTTGCCGATGTGAACGGCTATGTAGAGGAAATGGTAAACGGCCAAAAGGTTATAAAAGTATTTTGTCACGAAGAAACAGCAAAAGAAGAATTGCGTGAAAAAAATAAAGCGTGGGCTAAGAGTGCGGCAAGCGCCAACGGATATGCAAACTCTATGATGCCTATGATGAACGCTCTCGGTTATATTCAGTATGTTGTTATTGCCATTCTCGGTGCTTATATGGCAATCTCAGGTACGACGAATATTGGGCTTACAGGAGCAGGAACTCTGACACTTGGTGCTATTGCTTCATTTTTGACCCTTTCCCGAAATTTCACAAATCCCATTTCACAGATTTCCAACCAATTCAATTCTATTGTAACTGCCCTTGCAGGTGCTTCCCGTATCTTTGCCTTTATGGATGAAGAACCGGAAACCGATGACGGATATGTAACGCTTGTCAATGCCAAAGAAGTTGACGGAAAAATCACAGAAGTTGAACAGCGGACAGGAATATGGGCGTGGAAACATCCGCACAGTGACGGAAGTATTACCTATACAAAACTTGAAGGTAGAATTGTTTTTGACAGCGTAGATTTCAGCTATGTACCCGAAAAGCAAATACTATATGACATTTCTATTTATGCAGAGCCCGGACAAAAAATTGCCTTTGTTGGGGCAACAGGTGCCGGTAAGACTACCATTACAAATCTTATTAACCGTTTTTATGATATTGCGGACGGTAAAATCCGATATGACGGCATTAACATAAACAAAATCAAAAAAGCAGATCTTCGCCGTTCTCTCGGAGTTGTCTTACAAGAAGTTAATCTGTTTACTGGAACGGTTATGGAAAATTTGCGTTACGGTAATCCCGACGCTACCGATGAAGATTGCATTGCCGCTGCAAAGCTGGCAAACGCAGACGGTTTTATCAGAAGATTACCGCAGGGATATAACACGGTATTGAAGGGCAACGGCAGTGGGCTTTCACAAGGACAAAGACAGCTTGTTTCAATAGCCCGTGCTGCAGTATCTAATCCGCCCGTTATGATTTTAGATGAAGCTACCTCATCTATTGATACACGAACCGAAGCCTTAGTGCAGGACGGTATGGATAAGCTTATGAAAGGCAGAACTGTCTTTGTTATAGCGCACCGCCTTTCAACAATAAAGAATGCCGATATCATATTGGTATTAAAGGACGGCAATATTATAGAACAGGGCAATCATAAGGAGCTACTTGCAAAGGGTGGCTTCTATGCTGAGCTATATAACAGTCAATTTGACAAAACCGCCTGATGTGCTATATCCGTAATCTTTGCAATATGCAAAAATATTATAATATGCAGGTTAAGCAAAACGCCAATGATCATATACCGTAATAAAAATAATTGTCAACATTATTTTTTGCCCTCTTATAAATATAAAATTTCAAATCCATCCGATTACGGTTATTTACGGCGTTTGTACCTATACACCACAAAGGGGCTGTCTTACTAACATCTCTCACAAACATAAACCTGGCAGCCCCAAAGGTGCTATAACCCCATAAGGATAAACACTTAAAAATAAGCTTTAATTTAGCCGAGAGTATAGGTTGAAACACTCTCGGCTATTTAAATACTGTATTCAGTTGTGGCTCAACTCAGCGATAAACCGGAAGTTGTCTAATTGTTTACCTCAGTATTACCCCTAATTTTTCAAGGTTTTCTTTTGTTTTTTCAAATCGTGGCAAATTAGATACACCTACACAACTCAATAGAATAGAAACAAAGAAGCCACACTTCATTGCACCTTTTGCGCTTGCATTAATACACAAATTTCCATCTACACCTATCATTTCTATCTCTGAAATACTCTTTGTTTTAAGATATGAAATCAATTCTTTGGATGAAAAAGCATCTGCCTGATCTTTACAAAACACATTATCTGATGCAAGAAAGAGTTCATCCGCAAACTCATCTGTGACTGTTCCGCTACGAAGCTTCTTCGTATTCTTTATATATACAATATCATACTGGTGCTTTTGAGCTTCGATTATTCGTTCATTAATTTTCTCTACTATATCGGTTTCATACTTTGAAATATATGACTTTTGAATATCTATAACCAATAATGCTTTCATATTTCTCCTTTTTCTTATAAATTCCGACTTATTTGTTGCGAGGTTTATTTTATTGCTACTCTGTATATTTTTCTACGTGTTTTCACTGTATGTAAGGGGCGGCATAGGATTCCCCCATTTATATAAAATTTTCATGTTTTATTCGCTCTTTCTATATTCAAGAATATCTCCCGGCTGACAGTCCAAGGCTTCGCACAGCTTAATAAGTGTAGATATTTTTAGTGCCTTAGCCTTACCGTTTTTAAGTACCGAAACATTTGCAAGCGTTATGCCTACTCTCTCCGCCAGTTCGGTCACGCTCATCTTGCGTTTGGCAAGCATAACGTCTATATTAAAGATGATTTCCCCTTCCATTACTACCTCCTATATAGTCAAGTCACTCTGATCCTGTAGCACTGCCGCCTTTTTTATTAAACGTGACAGCACGGCGGCCGCAATGGCAACAGCAATACCGATGAAAATAATCATAAAAGACATAATCAGAACTGACGGATGATTCATATCTAAAAGCAAAAATATAATATTACCTATAAAAAACAATAATGAATCACCTGCCGCTAATACTGATACCCATTTGAATATGACTGCATTTTCATTAGAAAATGACTTATCAAGTCCTATATTTTTAGCTACCCTCCAGCCCAAGAATAGAGCTACAAAGCACGGCACGCCGGTAATCCAAAGAAATACCAGCCACGGGGTGTACCAATAGCTAAACTCCGCATAACGTTCTATTATATCCTTGCCAAGCGACGGTATTACAACGGCATATATTATTAAGCCGCAGATACCAAGGCCAATGACAATGCACTTGAGCCATCTTGAAAGTGTTTTTTGTTCCATAAAAGCAACCTTCTTTCTTTATTTCTATTGACATTATAACACCGTTTCGTTCGTATGTCAATAACAATTTATCGTATTACAATAAATTATTATTAAGTCAGATAAAAAACGGCAAAGGTTTTACCCTATGCCGCTTAACAAGTTATTTAATTTAACATCCGAAGTTATTTTCAAGTAATGCCGCACCGATTATACCTGCGTCGTTGCCAAGCTGTGCAACGCATATCTGCGTTTGATTGTCGTTATGCTTAGTGTATCTTTCCTTTTCTATTATCTTTCTGAGCGGTAATATCAGATTATCGCCTTCACGACTTATACCCCCGCCTATACAAATTATTTCAGGCTGAAATACGTTTATAATATTCGTAAGTCCGCAAGCAAGATAGCCGATATACTCATTAACCACCGCACTGCCAAGCTCATCGCCTGCCTTATGAGCTTTAAACGCCGTTGCGCCGTTTACGTTATTTACATTGCCTGAACAATATGACAGCAAGCAAGCCGCTTTATCGGGATTTTCTTCAATAGCCTTTTTAGTTAAATTGATAAGTCCTGTTGCAGAAGCATATGCCTCCCAACAGCCCTTACGTCCACACTGGCACGGCAGACCGTTATACACTATAACAACGTGTCCCATCTCGCCGCCGGCGTAGTTACTGCCCGAATACAGCTTGCCGCCTATGATAATTCCTCCGCCAACGCCTGTACCAAGTGTAATGGCAACGGAGTTTGTAGTATTCTTGAGTGCGCCTGCCACAAATTCACCGTATGCGGCGGCGTTTGCATCGTTCTCTATATATACCTTTTTGCCGAGGCGTTCCTCCATCATTTTAACGAGGTTCCAGTTATGGAAGAACAGATTTACCGAATACTCTACAATGCCGGTAATGGGATTTACCGCACCGGGTACGCCTATTCCCACAGAGCTTATATCGTCTAATGTCAAGCCTGCTTTTTTTACTGCCAATCGGGATATCTCTGCCATAGAGTCGCAGATAGACTCCTCAGGACGCGGCACATTTGTCTTGCACTCAGCTTTTGCTATTATCTTATGCTCTTCATTGACCACACCTGCAACAATGTTGGTTCCACCTAAGTCGATTCCTAAATAATAACTCATTAATACTACCTCATCTCAATTTTATATAAAGCCGTACGCCTTAGCGTACAAGCATTTTCTTACTGTGTAAATAAGCACAGTTAAGCCACTAACCATATATTTTTATATTATATTATAACATTTATAATTAATTATTCAACTGCTTTTTATGTATTTAAAAAAATTTTTAAAAATTGAAAGTGAGTAAAACAGAGCATTTTGAAGAAAACAAGAGAATATGCAAGGTTGCGCCACGGTAAATTAAAAAACAGCAAAAAAGGTGTTGACATCCGATTATAACTGTGATATTATACTACTTGCGAGTTAAAAGCATCATAAGTTTATGCTTTAATATAATAACAAAAATACAGGAGGAAATTGCAAATGTCAACTTATATGGCTAACAAAAGCACAGTTGAGCGCAAGTGGTATATACTTGATGCAGCAGGCAAGCCACTCGGCAGAGTTGCAGCTCAGGCAGCAGTATTACTCAGAGGCAAGCATAAGCCTACATTTACACCACACGTCGATTGCGGTGATCACGTAATTATCATTAATTGCGAAAAGGCTGTTTTAACAGGCAAAAAGACTACTCAAAAATATTGGTACCGTCATACAGGTTATATCGGACACCTTAAGGCTACAAGATATGATACCTTAATGGCTACAAAACCTACTAAGGCTATGGAGCTTGCCGTTAAGGGCATGGTTCCTGATAACACAATCGGCCGTGCAGCATTGCTCAGACTTCGTCTTTTTGAGGGTGCAGAGCATACACACGCAGCACAGAAGCCGGAAGTATGGGATAAATAAGAGAGGAGGCAACAACAATGTACGATAAGGCACAATATTTCTATGGCACAGGCAGAAGAAAAAGCTCCGTTGCCAGAGTAAGATTATATCAAGGCACAGGCAAGATTACAATCAATGACAGAGATATCGACGATTATTTCGGTCTTGAAACCTTAAAGTTAATCGTTCGTCAGCCCCTCGTTCTTACTGAAACAAACGAAAAGTTTGATGTAGTATGCAGAGTAGCAGGCGGCGGCGTTACAGGCCAAGCAGGCGCAATCCGTCACGGTATTTCAAGAGCTTTGCTTCAATACGATTCAGAAGCTTTGCGTGCAAAGCTTAAGAGAGCAGGCTTCTTAACTCGTGACCCGAGAATGAAAGAACGTAAGAAGTACGGTCTCAAGGCAGCAAGAAGAGCACCACAGTTCTCAAAGAGATAATTTTATCCCTATTGGGAGGTTTCAAAATCGCCTGTTTGCGTTACTTTTATTGTTTTTGGCTCATTCAGGATTGAATGAAATTCAAGCGGTAACTAACGGGTAATTAACGAAAAATAAAGGCATTTACCCTTGCGGTAGATGCCTTTT
>JBJEPE010000045.1:0-3443 GCA_051881075.1 Acutalibacteraceae bacterium
ACTACAAAGTCAAAATCTCTGCAATGTAGCTAAGATGCGTGATACATACTTAATCTCACTAAAATACTTTGTACGCAACGTTGACGCAGGTCTAACCTGCCAACGCTACCGCAGGGCTACCCTGCCGCTACATTGGTAAGCCTAAAAGTAAGTAAATTAATTTAGTTCTCGTTTATTAAAGAATACAATAGATAAGTACCAGGAAAGAGCATATATTCCGATACCGATAATACTAAGAATCGGCAAAATACTATATAGCCCTATGTTTGTTTGCGAGTTTGTCTTGAAAAGATCAGATGCAACAAGACCTCCTGCACATGCGGCGCCAATCGTCACATAATAAGCAATCCGTCCTTTTTCAACTCCAAGCTTAAACATAAAAGGAAGACTTATTGAGGAAGTAACTGTAGCCATAATAAGTAGCATCTGCATGAGCATAATAAAATCATTCAACTGAAATAAACCGTTTATGTTCATTACTACAGCTTGAGATACTCCGGTTGCAATTAACACGGCGATTTGTACTATAAGTCCAATAATATATTTGCATGAAACAATTTGTCCTTTAGTGTACGGCAGAGTTCCGCTATACTGCATCCAATGGCTTCGTTCATCATAAGCGAGCAGATTAACCGGTATCATACCGCAAAGCAGACACGGGTAAAATACAAAAAACAGATTTTCATGACTTACAAAGGATACTAAAATAAAAACGATTGCCATAAACAAATATGCTTTGCAGTACTTTTTTGTCATATAAAAATCTTTAAGAAGCAGTCCCTTCATATCACATTGCCTCCTTTGCCATAAACACAAACAGTTCTTCTATACTGATAGGGCTAATATTAATATCGGCAGGTACAGCGTTTCGCATTACCATTGCCTCTACTCCGTACGGCGTTTCTTTCTTGTGCTTGATTGCCCCGGAATTTAACTTTCTGAGTTGCTCAGCGGTACAGTGAATAATACCGTACTGTGCAAGAAGCATATCCTTTTCTTCACACAACAATAATTTCCCTTTATGTAGAAAAGCCACATAATCGCAGAGCTTTTCAAGATCGCTGACAATGTGTGAGGATATAAGGATAGAATGATTTTCATCCCTTGTAAAATCGCTGAACATTTCCACCACTTCGTCACGAATTACAGGGTCAAGTCCGGATGTTGCCTCGTCAAGCAGTAAAAGCTTTGCTCCATGTGACAATGCAACGGCGATGCCAAGCTTCATTTTCATACCGCGAGAGAAGTCTTTAAAAGGCTTGTTGTCAGGTAAAGACATTTTTTGCAGTAACCGAGTATATTCTTCATCATTCCAATTATGAAAGGTATGCCTCATTATTTTGCCGACTTGCTTTGTTGTAAGGCATTCGGGAATACCTACCTCATCCATTACAACGCCGATATCCTCTTTTGTAAGGCGGATACGATCTTCATTATTTTTACCGAGTATTGTAATTGTTCCGCTATCCTTGTGGAGTATATCCAAGATAAGCTTGATGGTGGTGCTCTTGCCGGCACCATTTTCGCCAATAAGTCCCATAATGCAACCGCTTGGCAGGGTAAGACTTAAATCATTCAGCTTAAATCCGGCAAATGATTTGGTTAGGTTTCTAATTTCCAGTGCGTTCATATTTGTTCCTCCAGACTGAAATTTACCATTTCGAGTATATCTTCCTTGCTTAAATTACAGGAAGCTGCGAGCAGCATTATCTGATCAATATGTTCTTCAATTTTTTTCAGGTTTTCTTCCCGTATCAGTTCAACATTCTTTGGTGCAACATAACAGCCTTTTGCAGGAAGAGTATAAATAAAGCCTTCCTTTTCCAGTTCTTCATAAGCACGTTTTGTGGTAATAAAGCTGATACGAAGATCTTTTGCCAAGCCACGGATAGAAGGTAACATCTCGTTTTCCTTTAATGCTCCGCTAATGATTTGGCTTTTAATCTGAGAATATATCTGATCATAAATCGGTGTCCCGTTTTTATTGTCAATTAAAATGTTCATGCCATCACCTCAGTAATTACTGTATATGCATATTATATACAGTAATTACAGTTTTGTCAATAGGTTTTATAGAATTAAAAAAAGTGGCGGTAAGTATCTACTCTTCACCGCCTAGATTATATTTATTTGTGGACAAGGTATTTGTTAATACAAAGTACGTATCACGTATCTTAGTTAATTAATAAAACTATCACCACAACACCATGATGCGTGAAATTAACTTTGATACAATTATACTTTGTGCGATATAAGCGAAGCATAAAAGCGTTAAGGAAAGGGCGCAGGGAAAACCCATCGCAAGGGTTTTCCCGCCGGTTCTTTGTATACTTTCTTTGCGTAAAGAAAGTATATGCCTAGTACAGAGCGGCATGAGCGTCTGTTAAGTTTGATTAATAGTCAACTAACTGCTATGCGAAGCTATAAACATTTTCATATAATTTATGGTCTTTCATTTAGTCAGATGAGTAAACATCACGGGTGCAGGGGCGAAGCCCCTGCAAGTTCTTCCCCCTTCCTTGGGGAAGGGGGTTGGGGGATGGGGAACAAGGACTAAAATAATAATGTACTTGATTATATCAAGTTGACTACAAAGTCAAAATCTCTGCAATGTAGCTAAGATGCGTGATACATACTTAATCTCACTAAATTACCCTGTACGCAACGTTGACGCAGGTCTAACCTGCCAACGCTGCCGCAGGGTTTCCATGCAAATGCAGGCGCTTATGCCGCCCTGCACCCGGCACATCCTTTCTTTATACGAAGAAAGGATGCAAAGACGTAGCGGGGAAACCCTTTCGATTGGGTTTCCCCTGCTCCCCTTCCTGAACGACCGCTTCGCTGAGCAAACGGGCTTATTTATATTCTTACTATATTTCCTGCAACCAACCGATTGCTAGTCTGCTTGCATAGCACTACGATGCGTGCTATGCAATTAATCATATCAAAACACCCTGTACGCAACGTTGCCGCAGGTCTTACCTGCCGACCGCTTCGCTGAGCAAACTAGATTTATTATTGTCAAAAGTTATTGCCTGCAACTTACCGATTGCTAATCTGTTTGCACTACGATGCGTGCTATGCAAACTTTTGTAGTGCATAATATTAAGCTTGCTACTTTCATGTAGTACGATGTGCAAACCATTGGAGTGCAGGGGCGAAGCCCCTGCAAGTTCTTCCCCCTTCCTCTGGGGAAGGGGGTTGGGGGATGGGGACAAAAGCTTATAGAATAAAATATTTGCTTAGAGCAGATAGACTATAAAGTCTAAATTAATAAAATACAGTTACGATGCGTGATACATACTTAATCTCTCTAAAATACTCTGTGCGCAACTTTGCTGTCGGTATAATCGCCAACAATGCGCCGATTAGACCAATGCAGGCGCTTATGCCGCCCTGCACCCGGCACATCCTTTCTTTATACGAAGAAAGGATGCAAAGAC
>JBJEPE010000046.1:0-14348 GCA_051881075.1 Acutalibacteraceae bacterium
TTAGTAGGCGTTTTAATATTCGTAGGGCAAGCGGCAGGTTTTGTATTTATACCAAAAGTTTTTAAAATCCCCTTTGCGATTGCAACGCCCATTGCCTTTTGTTTTTCGGCTGTATTAACAATTTGCAAATCCGTCTTGTTGTCAATAAAAACACACTCTACAAGTACAGCAGGGCAATTTGTCATACGTATAAACCCAAGCCAGTCCGTACCGTCAGGGTTTACCTTTGTTTTAATACCTCGACTGTTTTGACCTAACTTTACTATCTCGTCGAGGACATTTTGTGCAAGTGTCTTACTAGTACCACCACCGACATGGTAGTAAACCTCCGCACCGTCTCCGCCTCCGGCATTATTGTGAATGTCAATGGCAAGGTCAGGATTGTAATTATTACAACGGCGGCACTCGTCATTTAAGGTATCGTCTTTATCCGTTGTTCTACTCATCAACACTTCAACGTCATATCTCTGCAGCTCGTCACGACAAGCAAGAGCTATTTTGAGGTTTAGGTCTTTCTCTTTAATGCCATTTGCCACTGCCCCGGGATCACTGCCGCCGTGTCCTGCACCGATAAATACTTTTTTACTTGACATATTCAATCCTCCTTTTCCGATTTATTTTTTAAAACGTCAATAGCCTTTAAAATCACCTGCGGCATAGGCACGCCCATCAAACCTACATTTTCAATAATTGAGATAGCTTCATTGGCAATATATGCAATGCAGACCGCATCTCTTATGTATGTTGTGCCTATGGTGATATCTAGGCGAGCAGCTACTAGGACTATCAGTAGCACAGCGCCCTTTTTACACAAGCCTTTAAATCCGGCGTGGGATTGTAATGCGCCACTGTTAGACTTGTTGCTTTTGTGAAAAACTCCTGCTACTATAAGCCCGGTTATGTAGTCTATCGCCATGAATATAATCAATGTCAGCAGTGCGGCATCCCAGCCACCAAACACAGCGGCTATGCCGCTACCTATAGCCCCTAAAATTGTACATATTGTTTCTTTCATTTTTAAATTCCTTTCTTTAAATATTTTCTTTAATTTTGACAAATTTAAAGCCTCATTTATGCTTACTATGTTACTGGTACAGGCGATGACGATTCATACCAAACATCATAGCTCCAATTACCTGATTTATTCTTAGTAATAGAACGATAATAAATAGGATCTTGCGCCCGACGACTTCTATATTCCTGTATTAAATAATAGTTCTGTCCTTCCTCATTTACTCTTCCCGTTGAACTATAAACTCTTAAAATTCCGGCATATTTACTAGGACAATTACTAAGCGATGCAGCTATAGAATCATAAGTTATCCCATAAATTCCGGGATTCTTATAATCATTCAAGTCTTCGTCTGATATCAGAATGGTTGTTGCGCCTCCAAGTCCAAACGCCGTTCCTTTCACATCGGCACCAAACTCAACTCCGTCCTTATCAGCAGTTTTAAAAAATGCTATACCTTTTCCATCAGCTTTAATATCAAATATAACGTCCCCAGACGGAAGTATAATTGAATAATAGCTTGAAGCATTAAAATAGTCAGTAACAGTAAGACGAATGTCGTACTGATAATCTATAGATAACAGCTCTGTAGGAAAAGTTGTTGTATCGGCTGAAACATCTGATATAGTCATAAATGTATTCCAATTTGTGTCAACACTCTTTTTATACTCAATAACTGCAACGGCTGTATTACCGTTGATGTCTGCAACGTTATATTTATATATTAAAGCAATATTCTCGCCATCGTCAGCCGCTTCTCCAGTAGAATTGCACCGAAAGCAAGTAAATAACTTAATTTGAGGTTTTGTATAGCTTACAACATCAACATATGTAGTAAGTTTAGCAGTTCGTCCACGGCTGTCCTTTACAGTTGTTATCATCTTAAGTCTGCCGCTACCTGTGATTACATCACTTGTAAACTTAGAATCTGTATATGTGTTACCATCAAAATTAGTATTAAAAGATTTTATAGAACTTCCTTTTGCACCACTGGCATTAATACTGACATTCAATATAGAATGATTTTGCACAAAAACTCCGAATTGTTCAGCGATTCCTGCAATGTTTTCAGAAACGGCTACACTTGATATACTGGGCAACACATCTAATGGTACTTTTACTGTGAGAACTGCAGTTTTAGTCCCTATAACAGTTGTTCCTTTTTTTGTAACACATCGAATAGTCATTACACCGCTTGACGCATTTGGAATTTGTGTTGCAAGATCGGGACATGTCCAGTTTAATGAAGTCCCGACGGTACTAGCTATTGTGACATAGCTGCTACCAACAAAGCTATAAGATAAGTCATGTGTAAAAGAACTGTCCGCTCTTGATAAATTTATTTTAAGTATATCGCCCATGTATACACTCGTTGCACTCAATGTAGGTTGCGTAGCTCTTGCAATAGGATTAAGTGTTATTGTGCCAGAATATGTACAATTTTCTGAACTATCGTATATTGCAGCGGAAATATTAACTGTAACTGATTTAGTACCATCAGAATTGTGAGTGATTTCAATACTTCCGCTTCCAATAACACCGTTCTTTTTTAACTGTACTCGGTTTGTTATATTTAGAACAGTTGTACCGTTTATTGAAATAACTATAGGTCCGGCATATACAAATGTTGAAGTGTCTGAATAGTCGCTTCCGCCTTTCGCCTGCCAAGTAAGTATTGTCTTGTTACTCGCAGCATTAGGTGTTGTGCTCCAGTTCAATATTATAAATCCCGGAAAACCGTACCCGGCTTCAGATGTCTTAGTTGTAACTATGGTTCCATTAGACGCCATACGTCATCCCACCTTTACAAATGATAAATTCCCGTTTTTTCTTGGAATAAAAGCAAAATTACCGATTTGTAAGCTTTTAAAAAACTCTGCATCAGTAACTACAAGCCGTTTATTTGAAAAATAAGCGACTTCTACGCCGCTATCTAAAAAACTTATTCTGTCGTTTTGCTGTTTTAAAATAAGCTCATTTTCATTAACTCCAAGTATTATATTACCGTTTTCAAAACGAATATATTTACTAGCGGTTGAAAATTGCTCCCTAGTACTTGCATCGTTGTCGTCTACAGTCTGTTGCAAGTTATTAAACATAATTTCAATACTATCTGATAACTGAGTAATGCGTGTTGATATTATGCTTTCAGCCTTATCGGCAGTAATATATTGCTCGACAACTTCAGACATTATAGAATCACTTGTTTGCTGTATAAGAGATGTTAATACATTTTTTATTGATTCTGAAGAATTTTCTATATTAAGCTTATAGTCTGCTCTGATTGCGGCAGCGGTTTGGTGTAGTTCGCTGTTTTGTTTAGATTTTTCTACAGCGGATAATCCAGTTAAAGTCGAAATGTCTTTATTAAGGCAGATTGTATTAGCCTTAGGATTTAAAAAATCCTCTGTTTTTGAATAAAGAACGAAATCATCATCAATTCCGTGTGGAACAGATATAACGTGAATTTTATCACCCACCATAAAACTATCATAATTACTATCTACATAAGATAAATCTATTGCATCAAGCTGGATTGACGCAACTATCTTCTTACAGTTGTTCAAATATGCTTGAGCTTTATGTAGTAATATTAGCGGTGTCGTTACGTCATCCCAGTACACAGCTTTTGTTATACAACCTCGAAGCGATACCGCTTCATCATCTTGAATATAATCAATTCCATCGTTCACACTTTCAATAGTTAATCTGTCCTCAGTCCCCTCTATAATGGCACCATACGGTATCAGTCGTGTAATTATATCAGCTTTTTCTTCTACTACATTTAGGTTTATAAGATTTTGAGTAAACTCTATATTCTGACTATTTACATAAGGTAATTCAGCTAAATAGTTAATACACCTATTACCTTCACTGTCTGTTGTAAACGTTACATATCCGCCGCAAGATTCAACAAGCTTATTTAATACAGAAAGAGTCTGGTCTGCATATGAGCTTTCGATACGAACATAATCATTTAAATCGGTAACTGTAATCGTACCGACCTTGAATTGCTTACTCACATCAACTTGAGTGTTATGTGAATTAATCAAGTCAGTAAATATAATTTCCGGACTATCAGTGAATAGATACGGTCTAACAATTGAATCGTTGAGAAAGCATTTTTCACCTTCACATGTAACAACTAAATTTTTGTTAAACTCGTACTCTTTATATAGAACCCTTCCACGGAATACAATGACATCATCTTTATATATCGTTATAATTGTTTTATAACAAATAAACGATTCATAATAAGGGTTATTATAAGGCATGGACAAAGTAGCTGATCCACCGCCATTTATTTCTGTAGTAGCTACAAGTTTTATTAATGGAAGAGAATCAGCTAATGTATTACTATATATTAAATTGTCGTCAGCATAAACATATACTATCATAATAAAAGCTCCCCTATCTGATATTTAAATTTAATTGTACCAGAACCGCTTATCTCAACGTACCTTCCTGGGTGATTAACAATAAGCGTAGGAAATTTGTATGTACCTGAGTTCAAATTATGCGAATATGTCTTGATTCGTATCAATGATAATGGGTCTACATCGTAATACGTAATGTTTACCGGTCCGCCTACAACTTCTATTATGGGGACCACGGACATTTTGCCGGGATTGTCTATGCTCACTTTTTTAACGGTTTCCTCAACTTCAAAAGAAACTGTTTTTATCGGTGTATATATCCATGGATCACATATTGATGTAATTTGAAAACGAAGATAATTAACATTATCTTCAAGCAATTCGACATTAGATCTGCCTAATAAATAATATGTTGAATTTTCAAAATCAGGAAGCTTAATTTTTAACTTTTGTCCATGAGCGGAATTAAAAATATTAAGATAATTATTTCGACGTATTGTTCTGGTAGCCTCGCCACTTTCAAAAGTAGCTAATAAGTTTCTTTGTTCAAAAGTCGGTTGACCATTTGTCAGAACTGTGCTTAAGTCAATGGGAATCGAGCTACCGGGGATATTGATGTAAGACGTTATCGGTTTTGGCGATGACAATTCCAGCGCAGTCATGATAAAAAATGATGTGTTAAAACTCGATGCCGCTCCACCTGCTTCATATAAAAATTCTAAATACCTGTTTTCACTCATAATTTATCCCCTTTCAGCCTGCATGCGCAATCTTCCAAGTCTACTATTCATTTTATCTACAGTACCGCCAACGATAGTATCACTATCAAGGTATAGTGTTTGTCCACGCTCAACGGCAGTAAGGATTTTATTAAGAATAGGCAATGTATCGACTGGCTCAGGTATATTTATATTGTTAGATTGTCTGGCAGCAGCTTGTACATTCTCATATGCGAGCTGTGCAGAATTATTGCTATCTCTATATGCTGACAAAAGCTGTTGCATTTGCTCCCGTGCGGTATCTGTTAGGGATTTAGTTTTTGCTTCTATACCGACCTGTAAGCCCTCGCCCATGTATTCACCGAGACTCTGCATTTTATGTGAAGGGCTACGGATATCTGCTGTTACTTTGGCGGCGTGTATAGCTTGATTAATTGAATTTTGTGCAGATTGAGTTATTAAATAAGATTTTCTTCCAAAACCTACAGCAATGCCTTCGCTGAGATGCTCACCAATTTTTTCAAGATCACCACCAGCATTTTGAAATATAGTAAGCGTTGATTTCCTAGCTTCTTCAGCTTCACTTATCATATTTTTACTATATCCTGACACGCCTTTGTTAAAATTATCCTTTATTATGTGAGAATAAATTTTTGCGTCTTCTGCGTTTTTTGCATAAGCATCTAATACTTGATTTTCGGCTTCTGTAGCACTTTCAGCGTATTTTCCAAAAGCTTCAGATTGACTCCTCATCATTTCTATTGCAGCGGTATAGTTTCCTTGCTTAGCTTGACCCATTGCTTCCTCATATTTTATGATAGTTGTTTTATAATTATCATAATCTAATGTAGCTTGATATCTATCATCCTGTGCTTTTCTATAACGCTCTAAATCTTCGTCATACTGTTTCTGTTTTTCAGCAAGAAGTGCATTACACTCTTCTATTTCTGACGCATAACCTTTTTTAATTGCGTCGCTCATTGCCAACTGAGCTTTATCCAACTCAGCTTTTGATTTACTCGCTGCTTTGCTAGCTTCATCATATTCGTTCCTAGATGAAGCTAGGGCTCCCCACGCCTTTTTTTCTTCTTCAAGCGCTTTAACGTAATCAGCATTACGTGCCTCAAGCATTGCATTAGCTGTTTTTGAATCAATGACATCACGAATTTTTTCTTTTAAATCGTCATAGTTTTCAATAACACCATCAACCATCTTAATTTCTTCGCCGGTAGCATCCTTGTACTCATTAAGAATAAAATCTACTCTTGCCTTATCAGAGTCTTTAACTTCTCCATTTTTGCCGATATATTTATCTAATTCATCCATTAAATCGGATAAATGAGACATTTGTGATTCTATACCGCCAACAGCTTCATCAGTTGAAGATTGCTGTTCTCTAAACGATTGTGCCGCTTCGGCGGACTTATTGATAAGCTCTTGCTCAGCGTCGGTTAGACTGCTTGTTGCGGTGGTTGCATCGTCAGTTAATAGTGCATATGTTGTTAATCCTGCAACAACAGCTCCTACCGCTGTAGCAACCAGTCCCCATGGGGTAGCTGTCTGTGCTAGATTTAATGCTTTCTGTGCTATGGTAGTAGCTTCTAATGTTGATTTAATATCTTTATGCGCTATATCGGTTGCGATTACTATTCCTTTATATGTTAAGTATGCACCTGCTAAACCGCCTACAAGCGTTGTTATTTGCGGTAAATTATCCTTAACCCACTTACCGCCTTTTGTAAGTGACGGCAAGAACTTATTTGTCAGAAATTGAACAACATCCCGCAGCGGTTCTTCTACGCTGTCGTAGATTTTAAGCTCAAATTCCTCCCAAGCGGAATTAAGACTTTTAAGATCTCCGCTAAGATTGTTATTCATCGTTTTAGACATTTTAGAGGATGTACCGGATACGTTAGACAAGCTTTTTTCAAAATTTTTAGTTTTTGTAACGCCATTATTGAGTATTAAATTTAAGCCCTTGATACTGTCAGAGGTAAACGCAGATGATAAAGCAGCCGCTTTTTCTGCGTCACCCATCGACGAAGTAGCATTATCTACATCTTTAAGAATGTCTAACAGATTACGATAATTACCGTCTGCGTCCATTACCTGAATGTTATTATCGCCAATAGCAACAGAGCCGTCTTTCATATTAGCGGTCAGGTCACGCATAATAGCTGATAGTGCTGTACCGGCTTTATTTCCCTTCAATCCTTGATCTGCCATAGAGGAAAGCAATGCCGTAACTGTTTCAACGCTTTGTCCGGCAGCGTTTAGATTAGCCGCACAGTTTAAGTAAGCCCCGCCTAGCTGCTGGGCAGTAGTATTGCTGTTAGCTTGTGCAAAAGCAAGTATGTCCGCAAAACGTGCGCTGTCCTTTGCTTTAAGACTAAAAGCGGAAAGATAATCAGTTACCATATCAGAAGCTTCTGCCAGATCCATACTTGAAGCTGATGCAAGATTGAGAATACCGGGCAAACCATCTATACTTTCGTCAACACTCCATCCTGCCAAGGCCATATACTTTAAAGCCTGTGCCGCATCATTTGCCGAAAATGCGGTCGTTGCACCGTATTCACGCGCCGTTTTTTCCAGTCTTTCAAGCTCTTCATCAGTCGCACCTGATATAGCACCTATCTCTGACATTGATGACGAGAAGGTCATACCCAGATTAACAGCTTCGCCGGTAATGTCTTTTAACTTACCTATACCAACATCAACAGCTTTACTTGCTAAATTTCCGATAAAAATATCATAAGCACTTGAAGCTTTTCCAAATGCCTCCTCACTATTCTTAGCTTCGCTATTCAAATCTTTGACATCATCGGCTGTATCGTCGGCGTTGTTGCCTAGATCATATATTGCGGAAGCCGTTTCTTTAGCTTCCTTTTCGCATTTATCAATTTTAGAGGTAGCAGATTGAATTTCACGTGCTAAGGCTCGTATCTGTTCCTCACTAACATCACCTTTTTCAAATTGCTCTTGTACTTGCTTCTCTGCTTCTTTAAGGATATCAAGTCTTTCTTTAGTGGTTTTTAGCGTTTCGGCAAGCACTTTTTGCTTTTGATTTAAAAGCTCAGTATTTGTTGGATCAAGCTTTAAAAGGCGTTCAATCTCTTTAAGCTCGCCTTGTAAATTTCTTGATTTTTTATCAACATCCTCCAAGGCTTTGCCCAATTTAGTTGTGTCACCGCCGATCTCGACTGTAACTCCTTTAATTTTTTGATAACTACTTGCCACTAATGTCACCTCTTTTCTTTTTACGCAGAGCTTCACGATCAGGCTCAGTTTGAGTCATTCGCCAAGCATTTTCTAAATATTCTTCGCCTTTATCAGAGCAGCTCATAACATAAATAAACGCACTACGGCGATATGCTAGATATTCTATATAATTAAGCTTTTTAAGCTCGTTAAAGCTTAGTCCCGTATATCTCGCCGTTATGCGTTCAAACAGCATATTCTCGCTATAGCCATGCTTTTTATGAGATCCCGAGCTACCGTATGGATAGCTCGGGATAATCAGTTTTTTTCATTTTCGATTGAGTTTATAAATTCAGCGTATTTTATAAAGAAATCACACAGATCCAAAACACTCATTCCGTAGGTTAATGCAAGATCTCTGCCGTCAGCTATATGTACATTATCAAGATTGCAGTTCATCACGTGTACAGCAAGTGTGTAGATTTCCTGCCTGATAGCAGCATCATCCTCACCGTTGAGTATTTCAAGCACTCTGCTTAAATTTGCCCTCATTTTATCGACGAGTTCTTTAATGGGAGGTACAATATGCAGTATAGTGTTGTGCGCATCCTTAAGTTCATATATCAACTGTGGCTGTCGTAAGTCATCAAAGCTGTAGGACATAATCATGCAACTCCTTGGTCATCAACATTTTCAACATCGATTTCTTCAATTATTTGAACAAGGGTACCATCATTATCCATTGGAGTAGCAGTAAACTCAGGTTCAATATTAGTACCTGATTCTTTAGCAAGAGCAAGGCTTAATCCGGCTGTGTTACGACCTACAAGAAGTATCCACAAATCGCCGTCTTTAGCGTCCTCATGGTGGAAGCAAACTACATAGCTCTTATTTTTAGCTTTGTTTGCGCCGCCTATCTTTAATATTCTTTTACCTTCTGTTGCGGTATCAATAACACTGCGGTCGATCAATACATTAAGTGTATTGTTATTAAAGGTGATTAAACCTAATTTAAGCTTAGCGTCTTCGTCCGTCGTAATAATCTTCTTAACCTTTCCGAGGTCGTCGCTCTCAGTATGTGTTTCTTCGGTATATGCCAAAGTTGCGCCGCCTTTAACATATCCAAGACGATTATCATCTACGCATATGTCTTCAAGTGTCGGCAATGTTCCGGTAAATTCCTGATAATAAACATGTCCGCTTCCAAGTGTAATAGTTTCAGTTGTTCTTTTGCTCATTTTATACCTCTCTTTTCTATTATGGTAAAATTATAAGTTGTCATGTATCTTTGTTCTTCTGCAAGCCAAGTTCTGCCGTTCTTTGCCCATGATATACCGGCAGCATTTAATGCGCTTTCAATTTTAGATATTGACTCATCATCCTTTTGAGGCTCGTAAACCTCAAGCACATAATCATGTGTGTATATTGCGTTAATACCGTCCGCACCGTCTGTGCTGATATCATCGAGATATATCATGTAAGTATCGCTTGGCGGCTTAATAAAATATGATTCTGTAATCGGAATACCTAAGTTGCCTAAAATATCATTTATCACCATTCAAAACCTCCTCAACAGCGTTTTCATACTCAGATATGACCGTATCAACAGCATTTTTCAAAAACGGATTGCCTTTAGTCCTTCCGCCATCACGGGTGGCATGACCGTTTACAAGTAAGTGCGTAAGGCGATAGTCTGAGCCTTTTACGTACCAAGTATATTTTTTCATTCCACGCTTATCAAATCGTTCATTATAAGTGATGTTTTTCTTGTAATGTCCGTGCCTTTTTCCCACCGGAGCATTGGCTTTAGTCTGTTTTACAAGTTTTTTTATTGCCTTTCCTCCGGCATCGTTTATGGCTTTATTGACACTTTTTTCGTAAATGGTAAGATTTTGTTTTAAATTTTTTGCAAAATCATTAACACTACTCATAAAATTCACCTACAAGCTTAATCTCCCTGTGCCGTTCCATATAATCGTCATAGTCAATCACTTTGAATTTACGTCCCCTGTATATGATTCTATAAGGCTGTGTGCTGTAGGCGAGTTTCTCAAGAGCTGATACATACGGTATTTTAAATGTCAACCTGCTTTTACTTTGCAACGCTCCGGCAGCAAGCTCCTGTCCGCCCTTAGTTTTATTAACATAGGCGTGTAGATTAAGCATATCTTTCCATTGCTCCGTATATTCATCTTGAATTTGAATAGTTATGGGTTTATCGTATATCATGGGCTATCACGCTCCTTTGCCGCACGATAGTCCATTTTAAGCTGTAATTCCATGCTCTGGACTATATTGCGTTTTGCGCTGCTTGTCTTTAGATTAGTTCCACGATTATTATATAGATCCTCAACGTATATTAAAGTCAATTCGTCAATACGGGCATCGTTTTTTAAAACGTTTTCAACGTCGTCACCGATAGCCCCTTCGATAAGCTTTTGAGAAGTATTAATACATCTAGTTACATTATCTATAACTAGATCGTCGGCATAATCAATTCCTAGATAATTCAGCGCATCATTAACAGTAACCATCCCTTGCCACCTTAATTATCTGATGATGATGGCGTAGCTGAAAAACTACCGTATACATATGCTGATGTATCAGTACTCATTGTATCAAAGCCTTCAACTACTCTCATACAGTCTTGATTTTTATTAAACAAATAATGCTCTGAAATATCAAAGGTCAAAGCATCATATTCTACAAAAGTACAGCCGGCTTTCGTATCTCCATAAATCACCGGGAAATGTGTTGCGTCAAGATTCGGTAACTGTGCATCCGGATATACTTTAATAGGCAGTCCTTGAAATAGCTTCGCTGTCGGATTTGCAGGATTAGGCTGTAAGATTGGTTTGCCGTCTGCATCTTCCTCTTCATCCAAGCAAGCAAAGCCAGATTGATTGGTAACGATGATTCCGTTGATCTTACACGATGGATCAAGGTCAGTATTGATTGACTTTTTAAGAGCTTTCCAGCCGGCTATGGCCTTTGGTGTGCCGCTGTTATAGCCTGATTTAAGCTTTGTAAAAATAGCCAAATTCTCTGTAATAATAGCGTTTTTAATGAACCACCTATTAAGATATCTCATCAATCCGCCTTTTTCTGCACCAAGCAGAATTTTTGACAGAGGAATCAGCTTGCCAAAAAACTTAATACCAAAAACAATGTTTTTAAACGATACATTATTTTCGTTCGTTAGCTCATCACCATCATCAAAGCTTACTAATCCTGCCGGTGTTCCACTTTCATATGTTACCGAGCCTTTAAGACTGTTGGTAGTCTCTACCGTAACAATATCCTTAGCACTAACATAAGTTTTGCGCAGCTCATTAATCTCGGTCTTGACATCTTCCGGGATAAGGTAGTCCTCTCCGTTTATTGCATTTGTTCCGGTAATGAGCGCCTTTTCATCATCTCCAAGCGACTGATGTTTTAGCATTTTAGAAATAACGCTAAAACCGCTGCTCTTTTCTTTACTTGAAAATTCCGGAATTGCATCAGCTGCTTTTTCGCAGATTATATTTTCTGCTTTCTTAAAAAGTTCCATCTTACTTTTCAAGCTTTCAATATCCTCAATCATGCCCTTAAGTACACTTTCATCAATATTCTCATCATTGATATACTCCTGCATTCTAGCATTTTTCTCTAAGATAGACGCTTGAATTTCTCTTAGTTTTTTGCTCATTTTTATGCTCCTTTATTTTTATTAAGCGTTTTTATCCGCTTTTTTACGTATTTGAGTATCAATCATCTTTGCTCTTTCAATAAGATCATGGAGATTTTTACTTTTATAACTCTTACTTATGCCTGCGGATTTCTGTGCCGGAACGGCAACTAGTGAAAACTCATACGCATCTTTAACATTATCAAGAATATATACACACATTTTATTTCCTGCGGTTGTTTCATATGTGGTGCCGGAATAATGAGGACATCCGACTGCATTTTTACCGCAGATAGAACAAACACGCCTATTTACAGCAAAGCTTACGCTGCCTTCTTTTTTAATCCCGCCATTTATTTCAGTAATCAAATCCGCATTACTGCTTGTCTTTACCATGTATAGATACGCAATTAGCTGGGTATAAGGCTCACCGTTATCAAGTGTCTTTGCACCTTTCATAAGCTCGGTTGCGTAAATTCTGGCTACTTGGTTGTCAGCACTTGGCGTGTGATCCTTAATAACCGTTTTGCCAACAAAAAGCTTACTTAACTGCTGTAACGACTTTAAAGAAAATCTTTCAAAATCTCTATCAACCTCATTATCACAAAGTACGGCTTTAAAAGTAAACACATCATCGCCCGTAAGCGGTGTTAAAGTAAACTTGTTAATTTTCTTTAATTCATCATCTGTTATATTCTGAGAAGATAAGCTCGCCGCTTTAATTATCATTTGCTCATTCATTATTCATCACCTCCCTCATACGCTTAATATATTGCGATCCTGTCATATCAACAGGAATGCTTGTACCATTACCGAGAAGCTTATCGCCGCCCTCCACACTTGGCAGATTAAGAAAACCACGTGCTTCATTTGGCGTGTATAAGAAACTATTAACAGCCGTACTTAGCGTTTTTATCTGTGTTTCAAAATCAGCTCGAAGAATTGCGCCCGTATTAAACTTAACGTGATATCCTTTTTTTAACTCTTCAGGAGTTAAAAGCTTATATTCTATTTCTTCTTCGTATTGCTTAATTATATATAAAAGCGTATCTATTAAAAAACTAAGTTGCTGAGCCTCAGCACTGGCATAGCTGGCTTTTGTATAGTCGCCAACCTGATAAGGCTTAACACCGAACGCACTTGCTATTTGTAATGCACTATATTGTCGAAGCTCTATAAATTGACTATCTGCAAGCTTCATATTGATAGGCGTTAGAGTGATTCCGATAGGTAAAGGTATTATGTTAGCAATACCCTGATTTTTCTTTTTACCCTGCGCATACTCTTCTATGTTTTTAGTCAAAATATCAACCTTAGCATCGTCAAGACTTCCTGTATATTGAAGAACAGCTTTCGCAGACATACCGCTTTCATACAAGCTGTTAAGCATTTTTTGAGCTTTAATATTGCCTTTTATGGTTTCAGATAGCTGTTCTCTTACGCTTATACCTACAATTCCATCAAGTGTGTTATGGCTCTTGAAGTGCAGCATATCTTCAGAATTAATAACTATATTGCCTTTTTTAGTACTAACATCATACCATACTCTACTGCTGCCTTTTAATATACCTGCATCATCATATAGTACCCTCACCTTGTTAGGCTGTATAGGGATGAGATTTGGAGAAAGCATATTACTTGTGTCTATGTAAGCATATGCGTTGCCATAATGATTGCGGCAATTCTCCATTGTACTCCAGAAGATCGCAGCGGTCATGTTCTCATTAGGCCTAATATTCAGCATATTATAATAGAGATGTTCATAAGCTGTTCGCACACCGCCCTTTTCTGTAGATTGCTGTATTTTAAGCGGCAATTTACCGACGCTCTCACCGAGGACTTTTAAACAAGCATAATATGTAGCTTCATTTAAAGCAGAATTTGATACTCCGTTTAAATTTAAAAAATCAATAAGCTTGTCCATAACGGCACCTGAATTATTATTTTTTAATAAAAAACCATTAACAGCACTTTTTATACGTTTTATCAGCATTTTTAACTCCATCCCATTTTATTTAGATAATCATCTAAGGCATTATTAATTTGCTTATCTTTACACTCAGTAATACCGGTTATAAGTCTAACTGCGTGTGCATCAATAAAAGCATCGTCCGGGTCGATACGACTATGTTTTTGATGTGGTTTTTTGTCAATTTTGATCTCGCCAAAGCTGTTTCTTACCAAGGCAGCATTTATCATAGACCAGCTTAAAAGCTCATCTTCAATATCATACTCAACCTTACAGCTTTTTACTAAGAGCTGTATATCAACAGTTGCGTCGTTCAGATTGCGTGCGCTCTGCGTTATTTGTATAACTGGGCAACCAAATTCTTCTAAGTCTTGTAGTATGCCGGCTATATTATGAGGGTCCG
>JBJEPE010000047.1:0-14171 GCA_051881075.1 Acutalibacteraceae bacterium
TCTCATACAATCGTCATAGGTCTTGCAATCTGCAAGATAATCAATATCTTTTTTAGTGAAAAGATAATTTTCTTTTGCTCTTATACAGGCAACCGCATAGATGAATTTTTCTGCCATATGTGGTGCCCCCTTTTACGCAAATAATATCTCTTGTATTTTGTCCTGTAGTTCATCGGCAACACTCTCAAATATGGCACTGAATGAACAATTTTCTTCTATACCGCCATATATCAGAACAAAGCCACCGTCTATATTTCGTGTTTCTCTTGAAAGCTTTAGCGTACCGCCGGAAGCCTTCTCAAGCTCTATCCTGAAATTTTGCGGCAAACGTTTTTTATCTGCCTTTGAAAATGCGATCTCGCCTTTCTGAGAAAGCACGTGTTTTTCAACCATTTTAAGAATATATGCAAAATATTCATCATCAGGCATATTGAGCATATCGGTATGAACCTGATCTATCATCTTTCTGATGATATTGTGTTTTTCTGTAAGTATTTTTCTTCTTTTTTCAAGCTCTGCCGCAGATTTCGCTCTGTTTATGATATCCTCGTATCTTGCGTCAGCGGCTTCTTTAATTTCAATCGCCTTTTGTCTGCCCTCAACCAGTGCCGCCTCGGTTATCTCCTCGGCCTCCTGCTTGCCTTGTTTCTCTATTACTTCAGCAGACTTAATGGCATCCTGTGCAATGCGATTGATAATTTTGTCTAAACCTGTCATAAACAGCTCTCCTATCGCATTAATTCGTTTTCGGCAATCAGATATTTATACTGCCAATCTTGCTTACTGAAAGCAATGATACGAGTAAAGCGAGAATTGCATATGTTTCAACCATTGCAGGGAAAATCATTGCCTTACCGAAAAGCTCAGGCTTCTTAGCAAGAACGCCAATACCGGCAACTGATGCGTTACCTTGATATACAGCAGAGATAAGACCTACAACCGCTATAGGTAAGCAAGCCGCAAGATAAAGCATACCTTTAGCAAATGTCATATTGCCATCCATGCCAAGAACACCGTTAAGTGTAATAAAGCCAACAACGAATCCGTAAATACCCTGTGTTGCAGGTAAAAGCTCAAATATAAGTACCTTACCGAACTTTGAACCGTCCTCAGCGATAACGCCTGATGCCGCTATAGCAGCTCTGCCAACGCCGATAGCTGATCCGATACCTGTCAAAATAACGGCGATAGCCGCTCCTAATAATGCAATAAATAAACCTAAACTTTCCATAATCAATAGTCCTCCTTGACAATATTATAATGTTTTGTATTTATCTTGAACGGATTGAATTTTCTTCCTCCGCCTTCATAAAACTTACCTAAAAATTCAACAAACTGAAGTCTGTTGGTGTGTACATATGCACCCAGTGCGTTAATTCCCATATTCAGAGAATGTCCCAAAATGAATACAAGTATAAATGCAAGAGCACCTACAATTCCACCGCCAAACATTGAGCCGATTTGATTAAATACGTTTGCAACAACGCTTGTTGCCAGACCTAACGCCAAAAGTCTTGAGTATGAAAGAATATCACTCAAGTAGCTTGTTATACCGTAAAGTCCGTATGCACCTTTCATCAGTCGCTTAAATGGATTGCGTGATTCACGGCCTGCAAACAACAGTATTATGATAGCTCCTATAACCATTGCGACACCTGCGCCTGTCATTACATACTCGGGGAAGCTAACCGCTGAACCGGAAATATCCGCATACAGATCCATGTTCATTACCAGTAATATAGCACCGCCGACTAGTAACATCCAGCTAAAAGAGTCGTAAACGGCATCCATGATATGACCGTTCTTAATGTTCTTATAGGCAAGAATCAAAAGTCCTGCGAAAAGATGAACAACGCCAAAGCCGAGTGAATACATAAACAGCCTCATCGGCTCATCTACAGGGTTAAACCAAAGTGCGTGGAACGCAATATCGGGTCTATTAAAGAACGTAGTAGCTATTACGTTGACCGCATCTCCGAAAAAGCTGCCGAACATAAAGCCCCAGAACATTGTCGATATACCGCACATCATAAACATCTTCAGGCTTTTGTGCATACCTTCTGACATTTTAGGAAATTTAAGCAATGCAAATATACATCCAAGTGCCATTAGCAGGCCGTAGCCTGCATCCGAAAACATCATACCGAAAAAGATGTAATAGAATATAGCCATAACAGCGGTAGGGTCTACCTCATGCCTGTTTGGCAAACTGTACGTTTCAAGCACCGTTTCTACCGGCTCTGCAAGAGGTGAATTTTTAAGTGCCACAGGCACGTCCTCATCTTTCTCCGTATCTTCAAACTCAATAGTAAGACTAAAGCGATTTAACAGCTCTTCTTCAAGCTCCTGTGCTTGATCCGCACGGATATAACCTGTCAGGATGAATATTCGCCTTGAGTTACCCAATTTTTCAATGACGGCATATTTGTCTGCCCTCATCGTGTAATAATCCTGCATAAACCTTAGTGCATTTTTCATACCGGCAAAGGTACTCATGTAGTTTATGCGTTCTTCAAGAGTTAACTCGGTATCACGCTTTCTGTCCATTAAGATTTTAAGCCTTTCAACAGGGTTCTCTTTTGTAGGAGCAGGCGGACGTGAAAATCCCATGTTCCTTAGTGCGTTTTCCAAATCGTCGTATATATCCTTGTGACAAAGAATAAATACGCAGGTCTGGCTGGATGATTCGCTTATCATTTCAAGCGAATAGCCCTCAAGCTCCGGAGCCGTAGCGGCAAGCTCGTCTATTATGTCATCATACGCCATAAGGCGTGGGAACGAGCCTATGAAAGCCCTAGTTGACGCAGTACCCTTAAACCGCATGGGTACATCAAGCTTTGACCACGGAACTATTGCGTCCATCTGAGTTTTAATGCCTATAATGTCGGCTTTTAAATCAGATATTTCTTTATCTACCGCAATAACCTCATACGCAATACGCATAATCTCGGTAGATTCGTTTACAAATGTATAGTAATCATCAACGCTGATATCGTCTTTACCCTTAAGCGACTGAAAAATTGACCCGTCTGACGGGATATATTTTTCCAAAACCTTAAACGCATTGCCTGCTATATCGGAGTTTTTCTCAAATAACGCTCGCTTCTGAGATGTATCTTCAAAATTATAATGAGAATCATTGATATTCAGCTTTTCAACTTCAATAACACCTCTGCGCTGCAATTCCTCAAGAATAGCCTTTCGATTTTCACGCATAGCGTAAATGTTGACTCGCTTCATTGGTAAAACAGCCATTGCCGACACCTCACTTTCTATTATATATATGATAATAAAGAACTGTCATCTGCTGATTATCTCCGCTATAGCATCAAAAACTATATCTTTCTTTTCTTCAGCAGATGCTGTAAAGGCGGCAATTTCTTCATCCGCCTCGGCGTTTGCCTTGCTCATTATTTCACTAGCCTTTTGATTAGCCTCGTTTATCATTTCATCAGACTTGTTCTGTGCCATAGATACAAATGAATCAACGGTGCTTTTTGCCTTTTCCTTTGCGCCGTCTACAGCTCTGCCCGCCTTTTCACGTGCAAGCTGTTCCAGCTTATCGGCATTTAATTCAGCTTGCTTAATAGCTTTTACTGTACTCAATGCCATAATGACCACCACCAATTAATGTATATTTGTATTAAACATTCAATTTTCATATCTAATTAATTATATAAAAAACAGCTTTTTTTGTCAATGCCTATTTCAGATATGTTGCAAAATATTAACAATATAGCCTCATATATTTCAGTTTTTTGAGTTCTTATAGGAATAAACGATAAAGCTATAGATATTGATATAACCAGTCATCCGTTGCAATCAAAATTATACTAAAAAAGTGCAATAAATAAAATAAACAAAACTTTTTCTCTGCACAAAATTTGTACAATTCTATTATTCTGCACAAAAATACAATTATTTAGAAGAATTTATTTTTATTGCTTAAAGTCTTTCAATAAGAACTTAGCAACTCCGTCATTGTCGTTTGTATCCAAAATCTCATCGGCATACTCCTTGACTTGCTCTGCCCCATTACTCATTGCAAGTGCATAGTCGGCAACCTGAAGCATACCTATATCATTCAGGTTATCTCCGAATGTAACAAGACGGTCGGCATTGTAATACTCCTTTAATTTTTTTACTGCTGATGCCTTACCTGCATTACTGCTGAATATCTCAAAAAAATGAAGCCCTGAGTAATTATCACGGTACAGTAAGGCCGTAACGCCATTAATCTTCTTTATCTCTTCATACGGTGCAACAAGCTTTTCATATTCATCAACCATAGTAAAATAAATAACATCATTGCTACTGTCAAGGTTAAACTTATCACATATGTTTACTGACTTATAATCATCCTTAGTAATAGATGTAAAAAACTCCTCCTCATACTCATTGGAAAAGCCGGTGCTTATCATATTTATTCCGCCGTCGAAAAAATATATAGAGTATTTTCTTTTAAATCTGTCTAAAACATCAATTATTTTTTGTGCTGTACCCAACTCAAGAGGCACGCAAGAGGCATATTTTTTCTCCTTAAAATCATACGTAAGCACCCCATTCAGTTGTATGCCTAAAAGGTTCAAATTAACATCCTTCATAAGTGCCACAGAGGTCATACAACGTGCTGTTGCTATTGTAAAGTAAATTTCCTTGTCAAGTAGCAAGTTTATAGTATCTATCGTGTTTTTCGACAATTCAGCATTGCTGTTAAGCAAGGTTCCGTCAAGGTCAGAAACATATAAAGTCTTCATTAACTCATCTCTCAAATCATCTATAATTAGTCTGTATTTACTCTTTAAATATTATCTGCTATAGTTAAAAATATTACTTTAAATTATTAAATAATTGTGTAAACCACACATTTTTAACTTGAAAGCTCTTGCCATTAAGGTAATTTAAAATACCTGCATCCGACTCAAATTCAAAATTAAGCTTATAAGAATACAGCATTTGCCACTTATGACCTTCTTTCCGGTTTACCTCATTTGAGCCATATTTTCCGTCGCCTATAAGCGGATGACCTATTGATGCCATATGCGCTCTTATCTGGTGAGTCCTGCCTGTAAGCAGATGTACCTCAAGCAGGCTTTTACCGCCACCCTCAGCGATAACCTTGTACTCTGTTTTTACCGTCTTAGTATTCTCATTAGGCTTACTTAGTATGTAAACCTTATTCTTATTCTCGTTTTTTTCTAAATAGCCCACAAGTAGACCGCTTTTTTTATTTAAAATTCCTTGAACGACACATAGATAATATTTTTGCAGCTCTCGGTTTTTCATTTTCTCATTTAAAATACGCAAGCTTTCGGCATTTTTGGCCGCGATAACTATGCCGCCTGTATTTCTGTCAATTCTGTTGACAAGCGCCGGAGCAAAAGAAGCCTCATCACTTGGATTATACTCCCCTTTATCATACAGATAATGCTGTATGCGGGCAATCAATGAATCAAAATGATAGGTTTCATCAGGATGCACCAGAAGGCCCTGCTTTTTATCAGCGAGAAGTATATTTTCATCCTCATATAGAATATTAAGTACAGAAGGCGCTTTAAGAAATTCGTAATTTTCATCTACAGTCTGTTCAAAAAATTCATCCTTGATATAATACGTTATTACATCGCCCTCGCTCAGGCGTGTTGCTATGTCGCATTTTTTACCGTTTACCTTTATATATTTTGTTCTGATATACTTATACATCAGTGATTTAGGCATAGTAGGAAAACACTTTGTCAGATATTTATCAAGGCGTTGACCGGCATCATTTTTTTTGATTTCGGCAGTTCTCATATAGACTCTCCTCTTAAATTTAAGGCTAAACTAATCAAAATTTACTCGTATTATATTATTTTACCATATTTCTGCGTAAAAACAACAATAATTTTTAAAAAAATCAGACTTTCTGTATTATAAACATTATTGTTAAATTAAAAAAATTTCGCTATAATTATTTGTTAATTATTTCTCTATTCAAAGCTATTAAAATAGTGTATAATAATTAGTTACAGAATTTATTTTGAACTTTTTACAAATATAGGCGTATTTGCCGCTATTTTGTGAGGGATATTATGGATTTTAAATTAAAATCAGACTACAAACCTACAGGCGATCAGCCACAAGCTATCGATAAGCTTGTAAAAAGCATACAAAACGGCAACCGTGAGCAAACTCTCCTCGGTGTAACAGGCTCAGGTAAAACATTTACTATGGCAAACGTTATTGAGAAGCTAAACCGTCCGACATTGGTTTTGGCGCATAACAAGACGCTTGCCGCACAGCTTTGCTCGGAGTTTAAGCAGTTTTTCCCGGAAAATGCGGTAGAATATTTCGTATCATACTACGATTATTATCAGCCGGAAGCCTATATCGCCAATACCGACACATACATTGAAAAGGACAGCTCAATAAATGAAGAGATAGACAAACTGCGCCACTCGGCAACATCGGCATTGTCTGAGCGACGTGACGTTATAATAGTAGCCAGCGTTTCATGTATTTATAGCTTGGGTAACCCTATAGACTACAGAACAATGGTAATTTCTCTACGCCCCGGCATGGAAAAGAGCCGTGACGACCTTATTAAAAAGCTTATTGAGTTGCAATATGAAAGAAATGATATAAATTTTGTCAGAAATAAATTTCGTGTACACGGCGATGTTGTAGAGATATTCCCTGCGGCATCAAGCGGCTCAGCACTCAGAATAGAATTTTTCGGCGATGAAATAGACCGGATTTCTGAGGTAAACCCACTTACGGGACAGGTAACGGCAAATTTAAGACACGCCGCTATATATCCCGCATCGCACTACATTGTACCAAGAGAAAAAATGAATGCCGCACTCATAGAGATAGAGCGTGAATTGCAGGAAAGATTGGCTTACTTCCGTCAGGAGGGCAAGCTTTTAGAGGCACAGCGCATAGAGCAACGCACCCATTATGACATGGAAATGTTGCAGGAAATAGGATTTTGCACTGGAATTGAAAACTATTCAAGGGTACTGTCAGGCAGAGAGCCCGGCTCTGCACCGTTTACGTTGCTTGACTATTTTCCTAAGGATTTCTTACTTTTTGTTGATGAATCGCACGTTACATTACCACAGGTAAGAGCCATGTACGCAGGTGATAGAGCAAGAAAAGAAAGCCTTATCGACTACGGCTTCCGTCTGCCCTCCGCCTACGATAACAGACCGCTTAACTTTGATGAATTCTATGATAAATTAAATCAGGTAGTCTTTGTAAGCGCAACACCCGGTGACTTTGAGAAAGAAAAAAGTGCAGAAACAGTTGAGCAGGTAATTCGTCCGACAGGCTTGCTTGATCCTGAAATAATCGTAAAACCAACCGACGGTCAGATAGATGATTTGGTTTCTGAAATCAATTTGAGAGTAGAAAAAGAGCAGCGTGTGCTTGTGACTACTCTTACTAAAAAAATGGCGGAGGATCTGACAGCTTACCTAGAAACCATGGGTGTAAAGGTACAATATATGCACCATGATATAGATACTGTGGAACGCATGAAGATAGTGCGTGACCTCCGCTTAGGCGAATTTGATGTACTTGTTGGCATCAATCTTCTACGTGAAGGACTTGATATACCTGAGGTTTCTTTGGTTGCTATACTTGATGCGGACAAGGAAGGCTTTTTAAGATCAGCACGGTCGCTGATACAGACTATCGGACGTGCAGCCAGAAACAGCGATGGACAAGTAATAATGTACGCCGACAGCGTTACTCCGTCAATGGAACAGGCAATAACCGAAACCGAACGCCGCCGCTCCATCCAGATGAGATATAATGAAGAACATGGCATAATTCCTAAAACCATAATCAAAAAGGCATCTGATATCTTAGAGATATCTACTCACGATGAAACTGACAGAAAAACACGCAAGCGCTTAAAGCCTGAGGAGAAACGAGCCCTTATTGAACAACTCACCAAGGAAATGAAGGCTGCCGCAAAGCTTTTAGAGTTTGAACACGCCGCATATTTAAGAGATAAAATCAATAAGTTAAAAGGAAATTAACTTAAAAAGCATTAAAAAAACACAATAAAATTTTTTAGGTTGAATTTTATTGCAAAATGTAGTATGATTAATTATAGAATATATGAATAATAATTAATAAATTTCTTATATTTATTAATTATTTACTTAACTTTTTTAATTGATTTATAAAGTGATTTTTGACTTTTATATAATGTTACAGTAACTTTTCAGGAAAAATTCACATCTATAATTGAAATGGCAGGAAAACCATTGAAAAATTTTTACTAAAATACAAATTACGCTAAAATAAAAAAGTATAGCTATAGAAGTAAAATTTTCGATAATAAATTTTATAATTTGGTTTTGTTTAATTATTTTTAGACTATTTTCACACAAGAAAAATACGAATCAATATTTAAATATCAAAATCATTTTAGACACATATCAACATTGTTTTATTATATCAGCCCGATTAATTAATTGTATATATAATATATATTATTTTCTATTTTAACTGATATAATTTGGCTTTTTATGAGGCTGTTGCTCATGTAAAGAATTTACACTTTACAGCAATAAAATAACAGTTTATTGATAAATTTACAGATTAGTCAATCAGTTTTAAACAATGAACTACTAAAATCACGTGGACTTTTGAGAAATTGTTGTAATTACTATATCCAGAGTTAATCTTTTATCACATTAGAGCGATTTATTTTTAGCCTATCATTCCCAGCTATTTTCAAAGTTAAAATTTCGTTATGATTCAACCATGATCAGCTTTTTGTAGTAGAATAATCCAAACAAATTAATTTTAATTTAAAAAATATTTTTATAGAAAATTTAAATTTGAATAATTATGCAAAATTTTAGTGAATCTAATAAGTGAAAACTTTATGTAGACCAAACACTATTTCATTTAAAAGTAACAGGAAAGGTATGACATTACGTTGACGCAGGTATTAACCCAGCGGCTTTTATGTCAAAGGTGAACAAAATGGCAAGAAAAACTACCGACTACGGCAACGACAGTATATCCTCATTAAAAGGTGCTGACAGGGTTCGCAAACGTCCTGCGGTTATTTTCGGCTCAGACGGTATTGAGGGTTGTCAACACTCAGTTTTTGAAATTCTCTCTAACTCTATTGATGAAGCAAGAGAGGGTTACGGTAAAAGCATTACGGTCACAAGATACTCCGACAATTCCATTGAGGTAGAAGATCACGGCAGAGGTATCCCCGTTGACTTTAACAACAATGAGCAACGTTTTAACTGGGAGCTTGTATTCTGTGAGCTTTACGCCGGAGGTAAATTCAATAACAATGAAGCCGAAAGCTATGAGTTTTCGCTCGGACTTAACGGCTTGGGTCTTTGTTCAACGCAGTATTCATCAGAATATATGGACGTTGACATAAGGCGTGACGGTACTCGCTATACCCTACACTTTGAACACGGTGAAAACATCGGCGGACTAAAAAAGGAACCATACTCCGGTAGAGGTACGGGAACTAAAATTCATTGGAAACCCGACCTACAGGTATTCACCGACATTGACATTCAGCCGGAGTATTTTCTTGACATCATGAAACGTCAAGCCATTGTCAACGAGGGTATTCAATTTATATTCAGAAATCAAAACGGACGTAGCTTTGATGTGACCGAATATAACTATAAAGACGGTATAACCGACCATGTAAAAGAGTTAATCGGAGAGGACGGACTGACTACCGTTCAGTCATGGCAGACCGAGCGTAAGGTACGTGACCGTGAAGATAAGCCCGAATACAAGGCTAAAATCAATGTAGCCGTTGCCTTTTCCAATAAAATAAATGTGGCCGAATATTATCACAATTCAAGCTGGCTTGAGCATGGCGGCGCACCTGAAAAAGCCGTTAAAAACGCTTTTGTTTATCAGATAGACTCATACCTCAAGCAAAACTCAAAATATAACAAAAATGAGTCTAAAATTAACTTTAATGATGTTGAAGACTGTCTTGTAATTGTAGTTTCATCGTTTTCAAGCATTACTTCCTATGAAAATCAGACTAAAAAGGCAATTACCAATAAAGGCATACAGGAGGCTATGACGGAATTTTTAAGACATCAGCTTGAAATTTACTTCATAGAAAACCCACTCGACGCCGAAAAAATCGCCGCACAGGTGCTTATAAACAAGCGTAGCCGTGAGGATGCGGAAAAAACAAGACTTAATCTAAAAAAGAAGCTTACAAGTAACATGGATATTACAAGCCGTGTTGCAAAATTCGTTGATTGCAGAAGCAGAGATGTGTCACAGCGTGAGCTGTTTATAGTGGAGGGCGACTCTGCTCTCGGTGCCTGTAAGCAGGCCAGAGATCCGGATTATCAGGCGATAATCCCTATCCGAGGTAAAATTCTCAACTGTCTTAAGGCTGATTACGATAAAATATTCAAAAGTGAAATAATCACTGACCTCATCAAGGTGCTTGGATGCGGTGTGCAGGTAAAGGCTAAGTCAAAAAACAGTAAGGAGCTTTCCTCATTTGACCTTAATTCCCTGCGTTGGAGCAAGGTAATACTGTGTACCGATGCCGATGTTGACGGATTTCAGATAAGAACATTGTTACTAAGCATGATATACAGGCTTACTCCCGATCTTATCGAGGCAGGCAAAGTATTTATTGCGGAATCTCCCCTATATGAAATCACAACAAAGAATGACGTTTACTTTGCATATACCGAAGCCGAGAAAGAAAAATTCCTCAAGAAAATAGGAAAAGAAAAGTTTACCATACAGCGCTCAAAGGGACTTGGTGAAAATGAGCCCGACATGATGAACCTTACTACTATGAATCCCGCAACACGCAGACTTATACAGGTTATGCCCGATGAGGCCGAGAAAACATCGCAGATATTCGATATTCTTCTGGGTGATAATCTATCCGGAAGAAAGGATTATATAGTAGAAAACGGATATAAATACATTGATTCAGCGGATTTAAGCTAATACGGAGGTGAACGCTTATGCCAAGAAAAAAGAAAGAGCCTAAACAAGCTGCGTTGCCGAAAATTCACGGAGTAATAGACGGTGCAGGCAGTGTTGTTGAGCAAAGAATAGCAACTACTATTGAAGAAAACTATATGCCCTACGCAATGAGCGTAATAATGTCCAGAGCTATCCCGGAAATTGACGGTTTTAAGCCCTCACACCGCAAACTGCTTTATACAATGTATAAAATGGGACTGCTGACCTCTGCGAGAACTAAATCGGCTAATATAGTGGGTCAAACAATGAAGCTTAACCCACACGGTGACAGCGCAATCTACGATACCATGGTAAGATTAAGTCGAGGATATGAGGCACTTTTGCACCCATATATTGACTCTAAGGGTAACTTTGGTAAATTTTACAGCAGAGATATGGCCTGGGCGGCATCCAGATATACCGAAGCAAAGCTTGACTCTTTGTGCAATGAGCTTTTTAAGGATATTGATAAGGATACAGTTGACTTTGTAGATAACTACGATAATACATTAAAAGAGCCCAGCCTCTTACCTGCCACATTTCCGTCAGTACTTGTAAATGCAAATACAGGTATTGCCGTAGGTATGGCAAGCTCAATATGTTCATTTAACCTTGCTGAGATTTGCGAAACTACTATTGCACTTATCAAAGATGAGGATCATGACGTTCTGTCTACCATGCCTGCACCTGACTTTTCCGGCGGTGCGCAGATAATATATAACAGAAGCGCAATGGAAGAAGTGTATCGCACCGGCAGAGGCGGCATTCGCTTACGCTCACGCTATACATACGATAAATCGGCTAATTGCATTGACGTTTTAAGCATACCGCAGACAACCACAAGTGAGGCTATAATTGAAAAGGTAATTGATCTTGTTAAGCAAGGCAAGCTTAAGGAAATATCAGATATCCGTGATGAAACAGGTATAGACGGCTTAAAGATAACAATAGACCTTAAGCGTGGTGTAGATGCGGATAAGCTGATGCAAAAGTTATTTAAGCTTACACCGCTTGAGGACTCTTTTGCCTGTAACTTTAACGTTTTAATTGCCGGTGTTCCAAGAGTTTTGGGCGTTAAAGAATTACTCAATGAATGGATAGCATTTAGAATTGAGTGCGTAAAAAGGCGAACATATTATGATATGCACAAGAAAATTGACCGACTTCATCTTCTAAAGGGATTACAAGCTATACTTTTAGATATAGATAAGGCTGTTGCCATTGTACGTGAAACCGAAGAGGAAAAAGAGGTTGTTCCTAACCTTATGATCGGTTTCGGCATTGATGAAATCCAAGCCGAATATGTAGCAGAAATCAAATTGCGCCACCTAAACAGGGAATTTATTTTGAAAAGATTAGCCGATGTTGAGGCATTGGAGAAAGAGATCAAAGAACTTGATGCCATACTCAACAGCAAAGCTAAGATTAAAAACATCATCGTAAATGAGCTAAAGGACGTTGCCGAAAAGTACGGTCAGCCAAGAAAAAGTATGCTTATATATCCGGATGAAAGCACCTATATAGACGAGATTGAAGAAGTACCGGATTACGCTGTCAATCTTTTCTTCACAAAGGAAGGATACTTCAAGAAGATAACCCCGCAATCTCTTAGAATGAGCGGAGATCAAAAGCTCAAAGAGGGTGATACGATAGTACAAACCTTTGAAACCACAAACAATACCGATTTGCTTTTCTTCACCAACAAACAGCAGGTTTACAAGTCTAAGGTATCTGACTTTGGCGATACAAAGGCAAGCGTACTGGGTGATTATGTTCCAGCAAAGCTTGGCATGGATGAGGGTGAATTACCTATAAAACTGATAATCACAAAGGATTATTCAGGTATATTACTCTTTTTCTTTGAAAACGGTAAAGTAGCAAAAGTTGAGCTATCTTCATTTATTACAAAAACTAACCGCAAGAAGTTGACAGGAGCTTACAGCGATAAGGCACCTCTAACCGATATAGGATATGCCGAAAAGGATTGTGAATTTTTACTTACATCATCCTCTACCAGAATGTTACTCTTGCATTCGGGCGCACTCTCAACAAAGAATACCAGAAGCACTCAGGGCGTATCTGTAATGACTATGAAAAGGGGACATAAGTTGGTTAAGGCTGAGCCATATGTTGACGGCACACTAAAGAAGCCCGATCGTTACAGAGCAAAAAATCTGCCTGCTAACGGAGCATTACCTGCACCCGACGATATACCGGAACAGCTTACGTTAAATATGTAAAGTTAATTTTCTTTACATAACGCAGATTGGCTTTTAATCAGGTGTTAGCAAATCATTAGGAGCAATAACGGGTGTTTATTTTTACACCGGTTTCAGAACTAAAAACAAATATGTTTCCAAATAAAAATCCGACCTTACATATGTAAAGTCGGACTTTTATATTAAATTAATTTAATGACTTTCGGGTGATATTTTATGATAGGTGATATAGTTACGGTTACTGTTGACAGACCGCTGGGCAGTACTCACCCTGAACACGACGATATATATTATTCGGTAAATTACGGTTATATAAGTGATATAATAGCCGCTGACGGGGAGGAGCAGGACGCCTATGTACTCGGCATTGATAGGCCTGTAAAAAGCTTTACCGGAAAGGTTATTGCGATAATACACAGACTGAATGACGTTGAAGATAAATGGGTGGTCGCACCGGAAAATACAGATTTCACTAAGGAAGAAATATCTGATCTGTGTAACTTTCAAGAGAAATATTTTGATACTGTCGTAATAAAATAAAGGGCAAAATTCCACATAAAAAAACCGCCGACAAAATGCCGGCAGCTTGCGGTTAATTAGGCAAACGCTTTACTGATTAACCGACTGATAATATTATTAGAGCATAAGTGAATATTATAACAGGTAAATTTTACAAAATGGCACTTGGCTTAATGAGTGAAAATATTTAGACAAAATTTTAGAGATGCACGAAAGTACATCTCTATATTTTTGAATTATTTAGCTGTATGTGTGTTTATCAATTTGGTAAATTACTTAAAGAAAGCAATAGCATTTAAGCCGATTACGAGAAGGAAAAAGCCTATAGCAAAAACTTTAGTCCAACGTGATAAGAAAGCGTCTACTGAGCGAGCCTTATTCTTTGACAAGAAAGAATCTGCACCGCCTGTGATAACACCGAGACCCTCTTGGTGTCCTTCT
>JBJEPE010000048.1:0-14133 GCA_051881075.1 Acutalibacteraceae bacterium
TATCAAGCCCTTTTAGGGCTTTCACAAACCACCCGTTTAACGGGTGGTTTTGATTACAATGATATCCGTTCCGTAAAAAACGAAACGGGTGATATACTCTGTCGGTATGATATCTGCTTCGCAGATGATATACGCTTCGCGTATAAAGTGAACTGATATTATATCATATCACCTCAGGCGGTATATGATTGGAAAAATCGTTGCACATGATACTATAATATGTGAATTAAAGGTGATGCAATGGAGTATGTTGTTGTTTCTGACACCTCTGTTTTTGCCGTTAATCGTGGTAAATCTATTTTACGATGGATGAAATCACTTCGTGATGAAATCCGCCTTGCGGCGCAGGAAAGAACGGATTTGATTTCATACATAAAGTGGATTTTATTGTATTATGAAGATTGGGTGATTGCTGTGGCAGAAAGCAAGCTTGCCGATCTATTTACATATTTTACGGTTAATATTTTGAAACTGACAAACAGAATTAAGGGGCATTATTTTCTCATCATTCTGTTGGAACGCAACGCTATTTTTTATCACCTACGCACCGGTTATTACCATTTTTCATTAAACAAACCTCATTTGTCTATAAAGGCAGATGAGGTTTTTTGACAAATCTTATTTTATGAGATACAATATAAAATATAAAATATAAAATATAAAATATAAAATAGACTCAGTAACTGTGGAAAAGAGCGTTGAAGTAAACAATATTGAAAGAATTATATAACACTAAAACTTAAGAAGAGTATTACATAAAAATTTACGGAGGGAATGAAAGTGGGCGCAGATATGTCAGTACCGTGTGAAAACGGTTATATCAACATTCGTGTAGGTGCAATCATTATAAAAGATAATAAGTACCTGATGGTTGGCAATGAAACATCAGATTATTTATATTCAGTTGGCGGTCGGATCAAATTCGGGGAAACGGCAGAAGAAGCCATAATACGAGAAGTGTACGAAGAAACCGGCGTAAAAATGGAAATTAATAGATTGGGATTTGTTCATGAAAATTACTTTATCGGTGACTCCTACCCTAAAATCGGCAAGCTTATATATGAGATATCATTCTTTTTCTATATGAAAACACCGGATGATTTCAGCCCTTTGTGCAACAGCTTTACTGAGAACGGCAACAGAGAATATCTTACATGGATATCAATGGATGAAAAAAGCAGAAATATTTATCCCGACTTTTTCATTACGGAACTAAAACACCCATCTACCGATGTAAAGCATTTTGTTACAGATGATAGAATGCTATAACCCCAGATTCACATATTGTAAGTATATTACCCCAAAAAGCACGGAGGAAAAATTATGATAATTCTGATTACAGGTGCATCGCATACCGGCAAAACATATTTATCACAGATGTTGCTTGAGAAATTTAAGTACCCATATTTGTCTATAGATCATCTGAAAATGGGGCTGATAAGATCAGGGCAAACTACGCTTACCCCGGAGGACGATGATAAGTTAACGGATTATCTTTGGCCAATCGTCAGAGAAATCGCAAAAACAGCCATCGAAAACAAACAAAACTTGATTATAGAAGGTTGTTATATTCCGTATGATTGGAAAAATCATTTTAGTTTAGATTATCTATCAGAAATTAAGTACATATGTTTAGTTATGAGTGAAAACTATATCAAGAAGCACTTTCAAAATATTAAAAAATTTGCAAATGTTTTAGAAGCCCGACTGGACGATTCATACTGTACAATGGAATCTATGCTTGAAGAAAACGCAAAAGTGCTTAGAATGTGTCAAGTTTATCAAATTGATTATTTACTTATCGATGATGAGTACAACGTTGACGCACAGCTGAAATCAGTACTTGAACGCTAAACACATCATTTTATTTTTGAACATACACTTTTAATTCTTCACACAAATCCTATTTGAATTAAAGCAAAGTTTTACTTTAATTCAAAATATGATATAATACCCATAGAGTATCATTTACAACTCTACTTTGCGTAGGTTGTCACTTAACAAAAAAGCTGTTAAACTTTTAGCAAAGGAGTGATACAAATGAATCAATATGTAACAGGAGCAATCATTAAAAAGCTCCGAGAAGAAAGAAAAATGACACAGCTTGAACTTGCAGAAAAATTACACGTAAGCGATAAAACCGTGTCAAAATGGGAAACAGCAAAAGGATACCCTGACATTACATTAATTGAGTCTTTGGCCGATACACTTGGCATATCGGTTATTGAGCTTTTGTCAGGTAACGACGTGATAAACTCAAACAGGTCATTTAACATGATGAAAATGAAGTTCTACGTGTGCCCTATTTGCGGAAACGTGATTACAGGCACAGGCGAGGCCGTGATAAGCTGTTGCGGAATAACATTACCTCCTCTTGAACCTGAAACATCGGACGAAAAACATATGTTAAATATCGAAAAGGTAGAGGATGAATACTATGTTACCGTAAATCACGAGATGAGCAAGTCACATTATATTTCTTTTATAGCCGCAGTCAGAGATAACGGATTTGAAATTGTTAAGTTATACCCGGAATATAATGCCGAGGCAAGATTTAAAATCAGCGGTACACGTCATTTCTATTACTATTGTAACAGACATGGACTATATAAGATATCTAAATGGTGAAAATATTGTACAGATTTTTGATTAACTAATAATCGTATAAAATGAGGTAAGCATAGCTATGGCAAGAAAACATTGGATAGACAACATCAGAATACTGTGTATTTTAATATTAATTCCATTTCATGCAGTAATGATTTTTAACGATCTGGGAGAAAAATACTATATCAATACTTATGAGTGCACAGTTGCATCTATTTTTAATTTTTCAGTATATCCATGGTGGATGTCAGGGCTATTCGTGATCTCAGGAATATCAACAAGATATGCGCTTAAAAAACGAACCACAAGACAGTATATTGCTGATCGTTTCAGAAAACTGTTTATACCGCTTATTTCGGGATTGTTGTTAATTATCCCCATACAGTGCTTTTTGGCAGATAAATTTCATAATAATTATTCAGGAAATTATCTGCAGCATTTTAAAAGATTTTTCACTATTACAGACCTATCGGGTGCAGACGGATGCTTTACATTCGGCCAGCTCTGGTTTATCCTATACTTGTTCTTAATATCTATCATGAGTATCCCAATTATAAAAAAATTTAAAAAAACTGCAGAGCCGTTTATAGGGATTAAGCTCATTCTTGTTGGAATTCTTCCCGCTGTAATCAATCCGCTTGGAAACATCGGCGGAAAAAGCATTACTGAGTTTTGGTTGTGGTTTTTAATAGGTTACTTTATACTCAGCATGAATGAAGTGCAATCATGGATTCAACAGTATATGGTTATATGGTTTATAATATCACTTGTCACTGTAGCCGTCAGGGGAATATTTTATGTAATAAGCATTGGCGATGATTCTTTCTGGTTTATTTCAACGGTAATTCTTCAGTGGTTCGGAATACTAGCTATGTGTACTTTCGGAATGTATTTTCTTGATAAAAAATTTATTTTTACAGATTATCTTTCCAAAGCATCATTTCCGATATATATTTTCCATCAAACCTTCATAGTAGCCGTTGGTTATTTTGCAGCTTTGCAAGTTAAGAACGCATTGCTGCAATATATGCTGATAATTTCATTATCATTTTTGCTAACTATAATTACATATGAAATCACAAAAAGATTTAAACTTACAAGGTTTTTATTCGGAATAAAAAAATGATTGTAAAAGCTATGAATATCTGATATAATAGGAGCTATAAATAAACAAGGTCAAGGGGCAGAATATTATGGTAATAGCAATTTTTGGTGAAAGCTGCGTTGGAAAGTCTACAATAGCAGAGAAACTTGCAAAAAGAATAAATGCAGAAATATACTCAGGCAAAGACTATATGCGACTTGCAAAAAATGAGCAAATAGCCAAAAAGCTTTTTCAGGAAAAATTAATTTATGCACTTACAGGGGATCACGTAATATACGTCATCTCTGAGAAAGAACACCTTAGACTACTGCCTGACGGTGCCATTAAGGTATTAGCAACAGCTAAGCTTGATAAAATAAAGGAAAGATTTGCCGAAAGAATGCACGGAAATCTGCCTAAGCCTGTAGAAATAATGCTGGAAAAGAAGCACGGTATGTTTGACAACGAGGTATGTGATCTCAAAGTTAATAACGAGGAATACGATATATCTACCGTGTGCGATGAAATCGAAAAATTAATTTAAGTCGCTACAGTTACTACATAAAAATCTCTTTTGCCATGTAACAAGAGAGGTTTTTTGTTTTAAATCGACACAATTCATAGACAATGATGTTCATTTCATTTCTTCTGTCTGTTAAAATATAATCACTAAAAGAAAGGAGATTTGTTATGAATACAAACAAAATCTATGCAGAATCAATCGCTAATGAATACGCCCCAAAAACCACATCTAAGGTAGTTGCACTCAGAAAATTGGATCGCAAAGCAAAACTTTCGGCGAACATCTTTGCCTATACCTTTGGTATCATTGCTTCATTGATCACCGGCACGGGTATGTGTCTGTCTATGCAGGTGATAGGCCCTAAAACGATTTATTTTATGATATTAGGCATAGCAATCGGTATAATCGGATTTATAGGCATGGGAGTAAACTATCCGATTTATAAAAAACTACTTGAAAAAGGAAAGCAAAAGTACGCCTTTGAGATAGTTCAGCTAGCTAAGGAAATATGTGAGGAAGAATAATAAAAACTTGTGAAAGGAGCAAAGTGCAATGAATAAGTCTGAAAGCAAATACTTTAATACAGCATTAAAAATGGACAATGCACTAATCGCTCTTCTTGCTAAAAAGGACTTTCAATATATCACAGTCAAAGAAATTTGCCAAGAAGCAGGCGTAAATCGCTCAACCTTTTACTTACATTATGATACTATCGGAGATTTACTGTCAGAATGTGTTGAAAATATAAAGACTAATTTCTTTAAACAGTTTAACGATGAGCATACAAAAATATCGTATAATATTGATAAATGTCCAATAAAAGAGCTTATTTTTATTTCTCCAAAATATCTTATACCATATTTAGACTTTGTTAAGAATAACAGAGCCGTATTTTTGGCGACCTTTGCGCAACCGGACGTAATTGGAGCAAAAAATATCTTTAATCAGATGTTCGAGCAGGTGATTAATCCTGTTATGGAGCGATTTAACTATTCTGAAAAAGACCAAAGCTATTTTTTATCTTATTACATACACGGGTTGCAAGGAATAGTTAAAGATTGGGTATATAACGGATGCAAAGAAGATGTAAATTATATTGCAAACATTATGATACAATGCGTAATTCCTGACGGCAACGGATTGCTCTCGCTGGAAGAAATACAAAAGCTGGTTTATTAAGATATGGATAAACTTTATAAAAAAATTAAGACCGATCCTATATTTAGATTACGTCTGAACGTTACAATCAGCTTCTTTCTCAATGTTATTTTTGCAGCATATAACGGTTATTTAGCTATAAAAGGATTTTCGTACTGGTTTCTTACTATGTCTGTCTACTACGTCATATTGGGACTTGGCAGATATATATGTATATTTAAGGGATTACACCGTCCCGGAAATAACAAAAAACAAATCCTTATGTCTTGCGGAATTTTACTCTGCTTGCTTTCAGTTATATTGGTGGGTTCAGTTACGCTCAGCTTAAAGCTCCCTGTAATACAAAAACAAAGCTTAATACCAATGATAACATCAGCAACATACACATTCTACAAAATGACGTTGGCTATTATAAACCTGATTAAAGCTAAAAGCTCAAAATCCGCCCTGACTATCACGATACGTAACCTATCAATGACAGATGCGGTTTCATCTATGCTTATGCTGGAAAGAATTATGGTTACAAGTCTTGAAAGCGATGCAAACTATGCGTTTAATATGACAGTGTCAACAGGTGCGGGCGCATACATAATCGTATTGTTGCTCGGAATAACTACTATATTGTCGAGTAAAAAACAGTCACAATCAATACACATTAAATAAACTGTTCAAAAGTGCAATATAATTGCTTGAAACGAACATTATCCCTTAAGAGAGTAAGAAAAGTTTGAAAACCAAATTTTATTTTCAGCTACCTCTTAAGGGATTTTTCTTTTTTCTAATTTTCATATATCAGAGTTAATCCGCTTATATTATCATTTTGCTATGCCTTGTTTAAAGTATAACACGATACTTGTAAATTCACCTTGAATATGCTAAACCAATTATATCGTCTTTTATAGACGAGCCCTCCTTTGATTTTTTGTTAGGTTGGTAGAACTTATCAATTTCATCATTGGAGGCTTTATTTTTCCACCCCGATCCAACCGGAACTTTTTGTTTTATAACGCAAAATCGGACTGCCTTTCGACAGTCCGACCTTTTATCGCTTATTTAATTCAGCTATGTATTAAAAGAAATTATTTCTTCTTTTTCTTAGCAACAACGATAATAACGATAACGAGAACAACAACAACAGCAGCTATAACGATGTACAACCAGAGGTTGTTAGATTGCTCTGCAGAAGCATCAGTCTTAGACTCTGTAGTTTCATCCTTAGACTCTGTAGGTGTTTCCTCGGCTACATAGTCCTTCCAAAGAGCCTCGTCAACTTCCTCACCGTTTACAGGGTTCTCAACCTTGTTGCCTGTGAGGTACATAACCTTACCGATTTCGTTTGCTGTGATAGGTGTGTTACCTGTCTGCATTGCATTGTCATTGCTGAAGATAGCGAATTCCCATGCACCCTCTGGAAGATCCATGCAATAAATCTTGTCGCTTACCTTCTCACAAACTTCTGCGTCTGACTGCCATGAAGGACCGTTTCCGTCTGCATCCCAATAGTGGCAATAGATTGTCTCAAAGTTCTTCCATGTGTCAGGAACTTCAAAGTAAATCTTACCGCTGATCTTAGCTACTTCGTAATCTTTCCAAAGAGCCTCGTCAACTTCCTCACCGTTTACAGGATTTTCAACCTTGTTGCCTGTGAGGTACATAACCTTACCGATTTCGTTTGCTGTGATAGGTGTGTTACCTGTCTGCATTGCATTGTCATTGCTGAAGATAGCGAATTCCCATGCACCCTCTGGAAGATCCATGCAATAAATCTTGTCGCTTACCTTCTCACAAACTTCTGCGTCTGACTGCCATGAAGGACCGTTTCCGTCTGCATCCCAATAGTGGCAATAGATTGTCTCAAAGTTCTTCCATGTGTCAGGAACTTCAAAGTAAATCTTACCGCTGATTTGGCCGGAAGCAGCTGTATCGCCGTCCTCTGTATCAACAACTACAGGAGTAACCTCTGCTAATTCAACAGTAGGTGCATCCCAAGAAGCAACTGCTACGTTCTCGCCTTCAACACGAGCTGCAGCCTTACCAACCTTACCGATGCAATCTTCTGTTAAAGAAAGGTCAGCAGTTTGGATGCCGTTGTTTGCGCTGAAGATAAAGCCTGTTGTTCCCTCTGGGAGAACATAACCATAGATACCGTCAGCAGCTTCTGTGCAAACTTCAGGTTCTGTTTGCCAGTCAGGGCTTGTTATACCGTCGCCCCAATAGTGGCAGTAAATTGTCTCGTACTCGCCCCAGTCAGCAGGTACTTCAAAATAAACTGTGCCCGTTAATGCAGATGCGCTAACTGCTGTCATACATAATGTAGCAACAACAAGAACAACTGTCATTAAAACGCTTAAAATTTTCTTGGACATAATAAATTTTCCTCCTAAAATATTTTTATAAGTAATAAATATTTTACTAAGATTAACAGGACGCTTCTGAAAAACAAAAAACTTAAATATAATTGTCTTTCAAAAACGCCCAGAAAATCCGCAAAGTAATCTATCACTTAAAACAACATTATTATACACCATTAAAATTTAATGTGCAACATTTTTTTTACAAATTTTGATTTTGAAATGTATTTTCTTAAAAACGCACAAAAAACATAGGTGATTTTTTGTCAAAATATACATAATTTTTTTAACTTTTTGGCTTTTTGACAATAATAATACATATAATAAGTTATTTTTTAAGCCTATTTTACATATAATTGCTTGACTAATAGACGCATAGATGTTACACTTATTTTGTTATTACCGCTCAATTTATATGATTAATATAATAAAAATATAACACAATTACGGAAAGGATTTTTTTGATGAGCCGAAACATCCTGTTCATCCCAATAATTTTATGTTTATCAGTTATACTAGGAGCATTTGTGTATTTTGGCAAAAAAATTCGCCTTATGCTAAATATAAAGGTAACTTATATTTCACGTTCTGTTTTTTGGTGCGGATACGCTCTATGTGCGTTTCTTGCGATATACTTTCGCACACCGTTTTTTGCAACGTTTGTATACGGTATAATTCTATTCATAATATCAGATATGATAACCCTAATTTGCAGAAAGCTTAATATTCGCGGAAAGTTCAGAAAAATTCTAAAACGTATAAATAAAAAGGGTGCTACAGCACTTTTTATAGCAATAATCATTACCGTAGCCGCATCACTAAACAGCCGACATTTTGTAATTACTAGCTATAATGTAGAAATAAATAAGGCCATTAAAGGCAACGAAATAAATATTGTAATGATTTCAGATACACACTTAGGTACATCCGTAAAGAAAAATGAGCTTGACAAAATCGTAAGCATGATAAACGATATTGAAGCAGATGCCGTTTGCCTTTGCGGTGATATAATAGATGAAAGAACATCTTCTGAGCTTGTGGACTATGCGGTCTATAAGTTCTCGCAGATAAAATCACCTGTTTACTATATTAACGGTAATCACGAAACAACAACTATGCGTAAAGAATTCGGAGATAAGCTGTCGGCCGAGGGAATTCAGGTTCTATATGACGATTGGGATTTGGTCGATAATAGGTTTTATATTGTAGGCAGAAATTGCGGAAGTATGATAGGCGATAAATCCGATCGAATAAGTGCGGAAGAATTATTAAACGTTACACACGGAAAAAGCAAAATAAATCAAAGCTTACCTATAATAATGCTTGACCACACGCCAAATTCATCAGAAGAAAACAAAGCTGCAAATATAGATTTACAGTTATCCGGGCACACGCACAACGGCCAACTGTTTCCTTTTAATTATATATCTGCACTTGTCAATGACTATAGCTACGGCCTATACAGCATAGATAATTACAATATTGTAGTCACATCTGGCATAGGCACTATGGGCTTCCCCGTCAGATTGGGCAGCAAAAGCGAGATAGTAAGCATAAAGATTACAGGAACAAACTAACTATGAAAAAACTTTTTGCAATGTTAATTACATTAATGCTATTAATAACAAAGTTACCTTTATCAAACACCAATGCTGCAGAAAATTCTCTTATATATGGAAAGATAGAGATTACATCTGCAAGTAAATTTAATGTTAATATACATATAAATACACCCGTTGACGTTAAATTAGGCGCAATACTCTTCAGAATTAAATACGACAATACCGCCTTAAAGTATGTTGATAAATCCGCCAAACTAAGTAACAAACTAAGTACCGATAAAATAGATACCTACGATAACGGCAATACAGTGTCAATTTTAAGCGGAAATAAGCTTGGAAAACTTCTGCCATGCGGCGATAATGAATATATCACTTTAAGCTTTAAAAAGCTTGATGACAATGCGGATATCAACATACAACTGATTTGCGAAGAGTTCATTGACGTAAGCAGCAATGCGGTTAATTTTTCATGTATTGAAAGCATATCTTTAAAAACAAACGAAGCCATTGATAATTCAAAAATTGATTTAAATGACATTGCATCATCTAACAGCGGGAGCAGTGAGGCAAACAATTCATCAAACAGTACCGCATCAGACAACAGTGTACACAACGGCGACTATGAGAATGGCCGCGAGCCCTCCCTGCTATCTGTACGGGGGAGCTCACTTACAAGTATGCTAATCGGCGGCGGCATTGTGCTTGCTATAGCAGTAATTGCCTTTTGGGGATATCGTGCAGGAATTAAAACCGCATTTAATATGCAGGCAAGCTTAGCAAAAATGAATAACGCAGAAAATACAGACAAAGAAAACAGAAAGAAAAATGAAAAAGAAAACTGTTCCGAAAACAAAAAATAAAATATAATAAAGTCAAATGTTAGACTTTTCTGTTGATTTTTAAAATTTTTTTATTTTTCTCTTGATTTTTCTGTTTTAGTATGATATTATTATTCTTGCGTGTTAAGCGCAATTTAATAACCTTATTTTACTTTGGAGAGATGTCCGAGCTGGCCGAAGGAGCATGATTGGAAATCATGTATACGGTTATCATCGTATCTGGGGTTCGAATCCCCATCTCTCCGCCAGAAATGCTTCACTGTTGATTTCCTCACCAAAAAGATAAAGGTGAACGAGGGTGAAGTACCACAGTATTATGTGGAACACAGCCATGAGCAAATCATCACGCCGGAGGAATTTGACAAGGCAGAGACCGAATTTGAACGACGCAAACGGATTAGCCGACAGTACAGCGGAAAGAGCATTTTCTCCTCCCGCATCATCTGCATTTGATGAAAAGCTCTGGCTGACCGTTATCGATATGGTGACCGTCCACACCGATGGTCGACTGACCTTCAATTTTCAGGGCGGCACGGAGATTGATGCATAAGCCCATAAAAGCAATGAAGCCGCAGGCCCAAAGCCTGCGGTCTTTTCCTATTTAACTGAAAATACGACGAAATCTTGATTTTGCTGATATTATGCCCTATAATAGTTTTATGGTGAGTATCTGCGCCACCAAGGCAGCCGTGTGGTGCATCCCATATGGCTTCTTATCAATTGGGGAAATTTTGATTATTGTAAAAAGTGCAAATTACCTGCCCCAAGCTAAAAATCAATCAGAGTTGTTTAACAATTTGAAAATCAAATAGAAAGGCTGATCCAAATGCGTATATCTTTTTCAATGGACGGCATTAGAAATATGGATCAGTTATATACTTATACATTAGAGAATCATCCTGGATTTGAAGAGGTGCGCTCAGAACATTATCATGGTGATGACTATTGTAAAAATATTATAGCTGATGTGTTAAAATACCTCGCACCTTCAGACTGGATGAAGCAAAAATACCTTGGCTCTCGTGAGCGTATAGCAAATGAGACATTTATTCTTACGTCAACTGATGGTTTGGAGTACAATATATCCTTCGATGTCAACACATATAGTGGTGAAGCGGCTCGTTTAGAAGTTACTATCACGGCTCCAGAAACCGAAGGTTACAATCATAGACTTGAAAAACTGAAAATTGCGTTGAAAAACCGACTTCTCCCAGATTGGCACCAATGTACATGGCTTGCAGATGAGCAAGCGTCTGCATTATGTAAAGACACATATGAGAAAACATTTGAAATAGAAAATAATCTAAGAGCTTTTGCAAGCAAAGTGTTGATTCACTTCCTTGGTGTAGATTGGCTCAGAAAAGCTGGACTGGAAAAAGAAGCTGAATCAGTAGATACACTAAAAGAAAAATTTATTCAACGTGTTCCAGAATTTGATAATATCAACACGGATTTCTTATCTATGACACTTGAAACTTTGGTAAAAGTAATGTTTGAAGGGGTCATCTATAAAGAAGAAATCATTCTAAGTAGACAGGATTACGCAAAAATTCAAGAATTGGGAGAAAAATTCAAAAATTCTGCAAATAGTATAGCTGGGTACATCAAAGGGCGGCGAAACGCGGATAAGGATATTTGGAATGATCTTTTCGCTCCATATATTAATGACCAAAGTGCTTTCAAAACAGCTGTCCACAATTTTATTGAAGGCCGAAATCATGTCGCACATAGCAAAGTCCTCTCCTGGAACGCATATCAGGTAATTCTTTCAGATATTGATAAAATGAGATCCCTTATTTTAGCGGCCGACACCAATTTTGAACACAATGAGACATCCGATGAAGTTATTCTGACATGGGAAGCTGAACAGGAAGAACTTGAGAACAATAATGAGTATTTCAGAGATAGACTGGCAAACGAGACAGGAATTGACATTCTTGATGAGGATGCGATAAGTGATTGGTTTGATAAAGTCTTGCACGAACTTTTCAATTTGGTCTATCAACAGTACCATTTGGATGTTTGTTATGAGATTTCTGATTTTGCCACGCCAAATGAAAATGAAATCGTGTTTACAATATCCTGTCCGGCTGTTGAAGACGGCAGTGTTAAGATCGAAGTAGCCGCAGAGTATTCTATTGATGACGATCTCGGCTCAGATAGTATATGCTATATAAGCGCCCGAGATGGAGATGGAAATGAAGTCTGCAAGGCGGAAATTCGCTTTCACAATGGGGATGGCTGTGAGGGTGAAGAAGGTATTATGGAAGCTACTGACAGTTCCGAGTATGACACTTTTGAATTGGATGATTTTCAAGATGATTTACTCGATGCGATAGAATCTTTGAACCCTTATCCAGAGAAATTGGATGCGCTTTCCTATGAGAACAAGGGCGCTGTGCAGTTTGTTGCTGACTTTCCGTGTGAGCAGTGTGGAAAATTCGGTGTGTCAATCCATGAAGATTTTCTGCCGGTAGGAAGATGTTGCTATTGCGGTTTTGAAAATGAAATGGTGGAATGTGAGAGATGCGGTGAATTGGTAAGCATAGATGTTCTAGAAAATGGCTTCTGTCCATCATGCGCCGCTTATATAGATAAACAGTAAAATTGAGAAAGAAACAGCTATCAATTTTTGTACCTTGTTTTTTTGAACTCGACATTGCCCGTAGGGCTGATCTCAAATTGGTAGACATCGTTACGAAGTGGTGTGTTGTTTGTCATGGGGGTGCATCGGTATCGGTTTTCTATCAAAATTAGGGTCATTTGCCATAAAACTGAAATCGCTCATTATAGGCGGTTTCAGTTTTTTTATGCACGAATTTTACACGAATAATTTATTTTTAATCTCTATTTGTTATTTCAGCTTTTATTATAGAGGATCACACTTCCCAATGTACAGTAGGAAGAACGTTAGGAAATTCTATCGGAGAATTATTTTGGAAATACAGCGTGATTTTGGCACTGTAAAAACTTTTTGACACTGCATTTTCAGCGAAGTAAAACCGGTTTGATAGACAGTAAAAGAAAAAACTATTATTCTTAGAACAGGTCAAGAGAACAAATCAGTTTCAAAGGAGGAAAAATTATGGAGCTGAACGCACAGATAAAAAAATACAGAAGGTCGCTGAAAATGTCCCAAGAGGAATTGGCAGAAAAAGTATATGTGACAAGACAGACGATTTCAAATTGGGAGAACGGAAAGAGCTACCCCGATATTCACAGCCTGTTGCTTCTCAGTTCATTGTTCAATGTATCTCTCGACCGACTAATTAAAGGAGATATAGAGACAATGAAAGAAATTATCAGCGAACAGGAAGTTAAAAAGTTTAATTATTACGGAAGCATTTTCAGTATTCATTTTTTGATTTTGATTATCTCAGCGGTGCCGCTATTTATTTGGTTAGAACAATATGCGTTCATACCTTTTGGGGTATTGTTTGCAATTACAATGTTTTGGGCATTGAAAGTTGAAAAAATCAAGAAAGAAAATGATGTACAGACATATAAGGAAATTGTTGCATTTTGTGAAGGTAAAAAATTAGATGAAATTAATAAGATGGTTGAAGCAGGAAAACGTCCATACCAAAACGTCTTAAAGGTTATCATTAGTGCTGTTGTTACGGCGGCAATTTGCTTTTTAATTGGATTGTTGATGCACTTATTTTTAAATTGATTGATTTATTTTAAGCTGCAATAGTGAAATTGACATTAAAAGTGACGATTCCACGCATATTCCCCTTTTGATAGGTGTGTTTTTGCGTTAGAAAGGATTAAAGTTGAAAAATATAACAAATCGGTATTTGCGGGGGACTTGAAATGAAATTTGAATTGAAAAAAGCGGTAAATTCAAGAGAAATATACGATTATATGATTAATCTTACGTTTCCATATAATTATGAAGCGGAGTTTAATACTTGGGAAAAGTCTTATCTTTATGATATTGACGGAGAAGGCAGAACCTTGTTTTCGGATTTAACAACCGTAGGGGCATATCTTGGTAGTAAATTAG